>NZ_JBEYZH010000014.1:0-135807 GCF_040645975.1 Streptomyces sp. NPDC046557 | reverse complement strand
CCAGGGCCTGACGCTCCAGGACTCCGGGCCGCGCGTCGACGCGATCAAGCTGGGGCAGGGCCCGCGGAAGCCGGGCACCAAGCAGGTCGCCGTGGCGTATGCGATCCGCCGTTACATGCGCACCTGGACCGCGCGCGCCAGTCGGTCGTGCAGGCCGCGGCCGTCCCGGTCCCAGACCAGCGCCGGGATGACGAGGGCCAGCAGGACCGTGCGCAGCAGCACACGCGGGACGCCGAGGCGACCGCCGTCCTCCGCGACCACCCGGAGGCCGAGAATCCGCTTGCCGGGGGTGAATCCCACGGTGGCGACCGTCAGGACGGACAGGGCGACGAAGACGGCCAGCGTCCAGTTGCCCGTGGCGCCCAGGTCGCCGTGCGCGATCAGCCCGTAGGCGATGAGCTGGCAGCCGACCCAGTCGATGGCGACGGCGCCGAGCCGCCGCCCGAACCGGGCCACCGAACCGGGCCCCGACGGGGGCAGCCCGAGGCGCTCGCCGCGGTAGCCGAAGTCGACGCCCATCTCCTCGGCGGCCGCGCGGGGGCCGGAGAGCCAGGATCCGATTGCTTGCCTGTTGTCCACTCGACCACGGTACCGGTGGCGCTCCATGCGACCTGGACGGACCCCTGGTTAACTTGTGCGAAACAAATGGGTCATGCTTGAGAAATCCCGTCTGCTTATGGTCGGGTCAGCGTGCGGCACCGCACTGACGCACCACGAGCTATACAGCCCGTCCCTGCCCCGGGGTCGGGAGTAGGAGGAGTTGGATGTTCCAGAACGCCGACGAAGTGAAGCAGTACATCGAGGAGAACGACGTCAAGTTCGTCGACGTCCGTTTCTGCGACCTGCCTGGTGTGATGCAGCACTTCACCATCCCGGCTCGGGCGTTCGACCCGGCCGAGGAGCTCGCCTTCGACGGCTCCTCGATCCGTGGGTTCCAGGCCATCCACGAGTCCGACATGGCTCTGCGTGCCGACATCACCACCGCGCGTCTCGACCCGTTCCGCCGCGACAAGACGCTGAACATCAACTTCTTCATCCACGACCCGATCACGGGCGAGGCGTACAGCCGCGACCCGCGCAACATCGCGAAGAAGGCCGAGGCGTACCTCGCCTCCACCGGCATCGCCGACACCGCGTACTTCGGGCCCGAGGCCGAGTTCTACATCTTCGACAGCGTGCGCTTCGCGACCACCGCGAACGAGGGCTTCTACCACATCGACTCCGAGGCCGGCGCCTGGAACACCGGTTCCGAGGAGAACAACCGCGGCTACAAGGTCCGCTACAAGGGCGGTTACTTCCCGGTCGCCCCGGTCGACCACTTCGCCGACCTGCGTGCCGAGATCTCCCTGGAGCTCGACGCCCAGGGCCTCCAGGTCGAGCGCCAGCACCACGAGGTCGGCACCGGCGGCCAGGCCGAGATCAACTACAAGTTCAACACGCTGCTGGCCGCGGCCGACGACCTGATGCTCTTCAAGTACATCGTGAAGAACGTCGCCTGGCGCAACGGCAAGACCGCGACCTTCATGCCGAAGCCGATCTTCGGTGACAACGGCTCGGGCATGCACGTCCACCAGTCCCTGTGGGCCGGCGGCGAGCCGCTGTTCTACGACGAGGCCGGCTACGCGGGCCTGTCGGACACCGCCCGCTACTACATCGGCGGCATCCTCAAGCACGCCCCGTCGCTGCTGGCGTTCACCAACCCGACGGTGAACTCCTACCACCGCCTGGTGCCCGGCTTCGAGGCCCCGGTCAACATGGTGTACTCGCAGCGCAACCGCTCCGCGGCCATGCGCATCCCGATCACCGGATCGAACCCGAAGGCCAAGCGCGTCGAGTTCCGCGCGCCGGACCCGTCCTCGAACCCGTACCTGGCGTTCGCGGCCCTGCTGCTGGCCGGCCTCGACGGCGTCAAGAACAAGATCGAGCCGATGGAGCCGATCGACAAGGACCTCTACGAGCTCTCGCCCGACGAGCACGCGAGCGTCCCGCAGGTCCCGACCAGCCTCGAGGACGTCCTCAAGGCCCTGGAGGAGGACCACGAGTACCTCCTGGCCGGCGGTGTCTTCACCCCCGACCTGATCGAGACCTGGATCGACTACAAGCGCACGCACGAGATCGCCCCGATCGCCCAGCGTCCGCACCCGCACGAGTTCGAGCTCTACTTCGACCTGTAAGAAGTCGCACGTCAGAGCGGGCGTCCCTCGGGTCGTCAGTAGGCCGTCGGCCGCGTCCTTCCCCCGGTGGGAGGGCGCGGCCGTCGGCCTTTTCGCGCGGTGTCCCGCGCCTGCCCCGGCATGCGGGGGCGGGGCGCGGGGAGCACGATGGACGTGTCCCGACCCCCAGGTGGAGAAGTCGTGGTGCCGATGCCCGACAAGGACGCAACGCTCATCAGCAGGCGGCACGCGGTCCGGGCGGCGGTGACGCTCACGCTGGCCGCCTGCGTGCTGCTGCCGGCCGGCGGTCTCGCCTCCGCCGCGGCGGGGAGCCACGCCACGGCGGTGGCGGGCACGGCCGCCGTGGCCGCCCCGGCCGAGACGCGGTACGACCGGATCGCCGTCCAGACGCTCGACGACATCGTGAACGGCAGGTTCGCCGCGGCCACGGCCCACTTCGATCCGACGACGCGCGGACTGCTGCCGCCCGCCGCCCTCGCACAGGCGTGGACGGCGTACCAGGCGGCGTTCGGAAGCTACCGGTCGCACGGGCAGCCCGCGGACGTCGCATCCGGCGCGTTCACCGTCGTCAACGTGCCGTTGAGCATGGAACACCGGCCCGGTGAGTTCCGCGTGAGCTTCCACGAGGACGGGAGCATCGCCGGTCTGTGGTTCCTCAAGACGGGAGTGCCGGTCTCGGCGTGACGGCTCCTCGCGGCGGCGACGGTGCGGTTCAGCCCCCCGACACGACCGTCATCCCGCGCGTCAGCTCGCGCAGGCAGCGTAGTGCGAGTTCGGCCGGGGAGCCGGGGCCGGAGGCGGGGGCGTCGGTGGTCGACCAGAGTTCCAGGGCGATCCGGATCGCGTCGGTCGCGGCCGCGGCCAGCAGGCGGATGTGGACGGGATCGGCGTCCGGGCCGGCGAGCCGGGCGATGACCGGCACCAGCCGCTCCTCGGAGTCCTGGTTGACCCGGTACCAGACCCCGCGCAGAGCCTCGTCGGTCGCCGCCGCGCGGAGCAGGCCGCGGGTGACCTCCAGGCCCTCCTCGATGGACTGCAGGTCGCTGAGCGAGCGGGACACGGCACGGTCCAGCGCCTCCGCGAGTGGAGTGCCGGGGTCCTCCTCGGCGAGGAGGGCGCGCCAGGCGTCGCCGCCGCTCGCCAGCAGCGGGGCCACGGCCTCCTGCTTGTTGCGGAAGTAGCGGTAGAAGGTGCGCAGCGCCACACCGGCCCGGTGGGCGATGTCCTCGGCGGTGGTGCCGTCCGGGCCGTGCTCGGCGAAGAGTTCACAGGCCGCGCGGGCGATGTCCAGCTGCGTGGCCGCCTTGCGGCGCTCGGTCAGCGACTGGGCTCCGGGGCCGGCCTGGGGGGAGTACGGACGAGGGGATCTCACGGGGGAAGCCTACCGTCCTGACATCAGGGTATTACATGTTTTGACAGGGTGGCAAAACGTGTCACCGTCCGAGTAGGCTCGCCCCATGAACCGTTACGAAGGACGTCGCGTCCTCATCACCGGCGGCGGCTCCGGCATCGGCCGCGCCACCGTCCACCGCATCCTCGCCGAGGGCGGCCGGGTCCACACCGTGGACGTCGACGAGGCCGGCCTGAAGGCCACGGCCGAGCAGGCCGCCGCCGACGGGAAGGCGGACGGCCTGAGCACCGCCGTGCTCGACATATCCGACGAGCAGTCGGTGACCTCGGGGGTCGCGGCCGCCGTCTTCGCCCTCGGCGGCCTGGACGTGCTGGTCAACGCCGCGGGCATCCTGCGCTCCGCGCACACGCACCAGACCACCCTCGACTTCTGGAACAAGGTCATCGGGGTCAACCTGACCGGCACCTTCCTGATGATCCGCGAGTCCCTCCCGGCGCTGCTCGAAGGCGACCGGCCGGTCGTCGTCAACTTCAGCTCGACCTCGGCGTCCTTCGCGCACCCCTACATGTCCGCCTACGCGGCCAGCAAGGGCGGCATCCAGTCGATGACCCACGCCCTGGCCGCCGAGTACAGCAAGCAGGGCCTGCGCTTCGTCTCCGTCGCGCCCGGCTCCATCGAGAGCGGCATGACCACCGGCAACGGCCCCGGCCTGCCCGAGGACACCGACTGGAGCCTGTTCACCAAGCTCGCCCCGGCCCTCGGCCAGGGCTTCGCGGGCCCGGAGACGGTGGCCGGCGTCGTCGCGATGCTGGGCTCCGACGACGGCGCGTTCATCACCGGTACGGAGATCCGCATCGACGGCGGCACGCACTACTGAGCGTCGGGGCGTCCGCCGGACACCCCTCAGCCCCTGAACCGGTCCCACAGCCGGGGGAAGCGCTCCGCCAGGACGGCTTCGTTCTCGAAGTCCAGCGGCGCGCCCTCCGGCTCGGCCGGCTGCAGCGCGATGCCCAGGTCCGGCGCCACCGAGCCCGTCAGCTGCTCGTAGGCCTCGTCGGCCGCGTACCCCAGCTCCTCGCCGTCCCCGTCGATCTCCTCGTCGAATTCGGTCAGCAGCTCCGCGAGCGCGTCGGGATCGTGCACCGCGCCCTCGAAGACCTCCCGCCCCTGGCCGATCAGCCAGCACCGGAAGTAGTCGAACGCGTCGTCGCTCGCCCCGTCCAGCAGCACCCACGCGGCACCCCACAGGTCCCACGTGTACGCCCGGTTGTACCGGGACTCGAAGTGCCGGGCGAAGTCGAGCACGGAGTCCGGGTCGAGCTGTGCCAGCCGCTCGACGAGCAACTCGGCGTGCTCCTCGGGGTCGCCCTCGGCGGCCTCGCGGGTACGGTCGACGATCTCCCAGAACTCCGTCTCGTCCATCACGGCTCAAGCATCACGGGTCCACCCCCGCGCCGCCACCGCTCATACGGCCAAAGGCCGGTGAACGCCCCCCGCGTGGCCGCAAAAGCGCCGGGGAAAAACGGACGAGGCGGTCCGCCCCCCACGGGGCGGACCGCCTCACCGGTCCTGCTTCGGCGTCAGGGCCTACAGGCCGTAGCGCTCCCGGGCCTCCTTGATGGCCGAGGCCGGGACCTCGCCGCGGCGGGCGAGCTGGGCCAGCGCGGCCACCACGATCGACTGCGCGTCGACGCCGAAGTGGCGGCGGGCGCCCTCGCGGGTGTCGGACAGACCGAAGCCGTCCGTGCCCAGCGAGGTGTAGTCCTGCTCCACCCACTGGCTGATCTGGTCCGGGACCTGGCGCATCCAGTCGGAGACGGCGAGCACCGGGCTGGTGACGCCCTCCAGCGCGCGCGTGACGTACGGGGTGCGCGTCTCGCCGCGCAGCAGCGCCTCGTCGCACTCCAGCGCGTCGCGCCGCAGCTCGCCCCAGGAGGTGGCGGACCAGACGTCGGCGGCCACGTTCCAGTCGGCGGCGAGCAGCCTCTGCGCCTCCAGGACCCAGTGGATCGCCGTACCGGAAGCCATGAGCTGGATCTTCGGGGCGTCGGCGGCCGGAGCCTGCTCCGCCAGGTCCACCGCCGTGTTGAAGCGGTACAGACCCTTGAGGATGCCTTCCTCGACGCCCTCGGGCATCGCGGGCTGCACCTTCGGCTCGTTGTAGACCGTCAGGTAGTAGAAGACGTCTTCCGGCTTCTCGCCGTACATGCGGCGCAGACCGTCCTTGACGATCACCGCGATCTCGTACGCGAAGGCCGGGTCGTAGTTGAGCGACGCCGGGTTCGTGGACGCGATCAGGTGCGAGTGGCCGTCCGCGTGCTGGAGGCCCTCACCGGTCAGCGTGGTGCGTCCCGCGGTGGCGCCGACGATGAAGCCCTTGCCGAGCTGGTCGGCGAGCTGCCACATCTGGTCGGCGGTGCGCTGCCAGCCGAACATCGAGTAGAAGATGTAGAACGGGATCATCGGCTCGCCGTGCGTCGCGTACGACGTACAGGCGGCGATGAAGTCGGCCATGGCGCCGGCCTCGGTGATCCCCTCGTTGAGGATCTGGCCGTCCTTGGCTTCCTTGTAGTACATCAGCTGGTCGCGGTCGACCGGCTCGTACGTCTGTCCCAGCGGCGAATAGATGCCGGCCGACGGGAAGAGGGACTCCATGCCGAACGTGCGGGCCTCGTCGGGGACGATCGGGACCCAGCGCTTGCCGGTCTCCTTGTCCCGCATGAGGTCCTTGACGAGCCGGACGAAGGCCATGGTGGTGGCCATCTCCTGCTTGCCGGAGCCCTTGAGCAGCGGGGCGAAGGAACGCTCGGCCGGGGCCGGCAGGGCCACGTGGTGGACCTTGCGGGCGGGGGCCGGGCCGCCGAGGGCCGCGCGGCGCTCGTTCAGGTAGCGGACCTCGGGGCTGTCGGCGCCGGGGTGTCCGTACGGGACCTGGCCGTCGGCGAAGGCACTGTCGGGGATCGGGAGGCCAAGGAGGTCGCGCATGTCCTTGAACTCGTCGATCGTCAGCTTCTTCATCTGGTGGTTCGCGTTCTTCGACTCGAACCCGGCGCCCAGCGTGTAGCCCTTGACCGTCTGCGCGAGGATGACGGTCGGCGCGCCCTTGTGCTCCAGGGCGGCCTTGTACGCGGCGTACACCTTGCGGGGCTCGTGGCCGCCGCGGGAGCTGTGGAAGCACTCGGCGATCTTCGCGTCGGCGAGGACCGCGGCGAGCTGCTTGAGCTCGGCGTTGGCGCCGAAGAAGTGCTCGCGGATGTAGGCCACGTCGCGGGTCGCGTACGTCTGGAACTGCGCGTCGGGTACCTCGCGCAGCCGGCGTACCAGGGCGCCGGTGGTGTCCAGCTGGAACAGCTCGTCCCAGGCGGAGCCCCACAGCGACTTGATGACGTTCCAGCCGGCGCCGCGGAACTGGGCCTCCAGCTCCTGGACGACGCGGAAGTTGGCGCGGACCGGACCGTCGAGGCGCTGCAGGTTGCAGTTGATGACGAAGGTCAGGTTGTCGAGCCGCTCGCGGGAGGCGAGGGCCAGGGCGGCGGTCGACTCGGGCTCGTCCATCTCGCCGTCGCCGAGGAAGGCCCAGACGTGCGAGTTGGCGGTGTCCTTGATGTTCCGGTTCTGCAGGTAGCGGTTGAAGCGCGCCTGGTAGATCGCGGAGAGCGGGCCGAGGCCCATGGACACGGTCGGGAACTCCCACAGCCAGGGCAGGCGCCGCGGGTGCGGGTAGGACGGCAGGCCGTTGCCGCCGGACTCCTGGCGGAAGTGGTCGAGCTGCTGCTCGGAGATCCGGCCGTCGAGGAAGGCGCGGGCGTAGATGCCGGGGGAGGCGTGGCCCTGGATGTAGAGCTGGTCGCCCGATCCGTCGGCCTCCTTCCCGCGGAAGAAGTGCTGGAAGCCGGTCTCGTAGAGCCAGGCCGCCGAGGCGAAGGTGGCGATGTGGCCGCCCACGCCGTACTTGGAGCCGCGGGTCACCATGGCGGCCGCGTTCCAGCGGTTCCAGGCGGTGATCTTGGCTTCCATCTCCATGTCACCCGGGAACTCGGGCTCGGCGGAGGTGGGGATGGTGTTGACGTAGTCCGTCTCCAGCAGCTTCGGCAGGGCGAGGCCGGCGGCTTCGGCGTGCTGGAGGGTGCGACGGAGCAGGTATTCGGCGCGGCGCGTACCGGCGGCCTTGGCGACGGCGTCGAGGGAGGCCGCCCATTCGGCGGTCTCCTCGGTGTCGCGGTCCGGGAGCTGGTCGAGCTCGCTCGGAAGCTTTCCTACGGGGTCGGACATCGGTGTGCGCCGCCTTCCGGACAAAGGAGAGGTGGTGAAGAAGAACCCTGACGGGCAGGACAGGGCCGGCAGACCCGGGTAGGGGTCCGCGACGACTGTAAATCGCTGATCGATGATCGATCAAACGAAAGTGGCGAAGAAATGTCGATCCGGCGAAAGTCGGCACCGGGTGCCATGAAATCGGGCACCCGGTGCCGGGCAAAACCGGGCAAGCCACCCGGTCACGCTCGGGGTGCGCATCCCAGGACGTGCCGCTTCACCAGCACGCCGATGTCCGGATCCTGGTGGCGGAACGCCTCGACGAGGGCCGCGTGCTCTTCCGCGTACGACTTCTGCACCGTCCCGAGCCAGCGGATGGACAGGGCCGTGAACACCTCGATGCCCAGGCTCTCCCAGGTGTGCAGCAGCACGCTGTTGCCGGCGGCCCGCACCAGCTCGCGGTGGAAGCCCACCGTGTGGCGCACCTGCGCCGTCCCGTCCTCGGTCCGGTCCGCCTCCCACAGGGCCGCCACGTGCGGCTCTAGCGCCGTGCAGTCGGCGGCCAGGCGAGGCGCCGCCAGTTCGGCCGCGATCTGCTCCAGACCGGCCCGGACCGGGTAGATCTCCTCCAGGTCGGCGGCGGAGAGGTTCCTTACGCGGACCCCCTTGTTCGGCGCCGACTCGATCAGGCGCAGCGTCTCCAGCTCCCGCAGTGCCTCGCGGACCGGCGTCTGGCTGACCTCCAGCTCGACGGCGATCCGCCGCTCGACGATCCGCTCACCGGGCTTCCAGCGGCCGCTGACGATCCCCTCCACGATGTGCTCGCGGATCTGCTCGCGCAGCGAGTGCACGACGGGTGGGGTGATCATCGGCGCTTCATCTCCTGGGGGCGCGCGGGGCTGATGCGTAGACAATACGGCGGTGTCGGCCGACGCGATGCGTTCCTGGTCAGGGACCCGGGGTGAGGCTCGTTACAAGACCGCGGACGGGCCGGGGGTGACGACGGCGCCCCCGCCCGGAAGGTTCCGGACGGGGGCGCCGTACGCGACAGCTGTGCGGCTACCGCCGCGGCTGGTTCCCTACAGGCCGAGCTCGACCTCGAACTCGCCGGCTTCGAGGATGGCCTTGACGGCCGAGAGGTACCGGGCCGCGTCCGCGCCGTCCACCAGGCGGTGGTCGTAGGACAGGGTCAGGTACGTCATGTCGCGGACGCCGATGACGGTGCCCTCGGGCGTCTCGATGACCATCGGACGCTTGACGGTGGCACCGATGCCCAGGATGGCGACCTGGTTCGGCGGCACGATCACGGTGTCGAACAGCGCACCGCGCGAGCCGGTGTTGCTGATGGTGAAGGTCGCGCCCGACAGCTCGTCCGGCGTGATCTTGTTTCCGCGGACCTTGGCGGCCAGGTCGGCGGTCGCCTTGGAGATGCCCGCCAGGTTGAGGTCACCGGCACCCTTGATGACCGGGGTCATCAGGCCCTTCTCGGAGTCCACGGCGATGCCGATGTTCTCCGAGTCGAAGTAGGTGATGGTGCCCTCGTCGTCGTTGATCCGGGCGTTGACGACCGCGTGGGCCTTCAGCGCCTGGGCGGCGGCCTTGACGAAGAACGGCATCGGCGAGAGCTTGACGCCCTCCCGGGCCAGGAAGGACGCCTTGGCCTTCTCGCGCAGCTTCATGATCTTGGTGATGTCCACCTCGACCACGGAGCTGAGCTGCGCCTGCGTGTGCAGGGCCTTCATCATGTTGTCGCCGATGACCTTGCGCATGCGGGTCATCTTGACCGTCTGACCCCGCAGCTCCGACACCTCGGCCGCAGCCTTGGCGGCGGCCGGGGCGGCGGCGGCGACCGGCGCCGGGGCGGCGGCCTTGGCGGCCTCGGCGGCGGCCAGGACGTCCTGCTTGCGGATGCGGCCACCGACACCGGTGCCCGAGACCGTGGACAGGTTGACGCCGGACTCCGAGGCGAGCTTGCGCACCAGCGGGGTCACGTACGCGCCCTCGTCACCGGCCGGGGCCGGGGCGGCGGGGGCGGGCGCGGCGACAGGCGCCGGGGCGGCGGCCTGAACCGGAGCCGGGGCGGCGACCGGAGCGGGAGCCTGGACCGGAGCCGGAGCCGGAGCCGGAGCCGGAGCCGGAGCCGGAGCGGCCGGGGCCGGAGCGGCCGGGGCGGCGGCCGGAGCCGGGGCCGCGGCCGGGGCGGCACCGGCGACGCCGATGACGGCCAGACGCGCGCCGACCTCAGCGGTCTCGTCCTCGCCGACGAGGATCTCCAGCAGCGTGCCGGCGACCGGCGCGGGGATCTCGGTGTCGACCTTGTCGGTGGAGACCTCCAGCAGCGGCTCGTCGGCCTCGACCGACTCGCCGACCTGCTTGAGCCAACGGGTGACGGTGCCCTCGGTGACGGACTCGCCCAGCGCGGGCAGCACGACATCGGTGCCCTCGGCCGAACCGCCACCGGCGGCCGCCTCGGCCGTCGGAGCGGGAGCCGGGGTCTCGACCTCGGTCGACGGGGTGGCCTGGGGGGCCTCCGGCGCGGGGGCGGCGGCGGTCTCGGCGGCCGGAGCGGCGGCCTGGGCCGGCGCGCCCGAGCCGTCGTCGATGACGGCCAGCTCGGCGCCGACCTCGACGGTCTCGTCCTCGGCGACCTTGATGGAGGCCAGGATGCCGGCGACGGGCGACGGGATCTCGGTGTCGACCTTGTCGGTCGAGACCTCGAGCAGCGGCTCGTCGGCCTCGACGCGCTCGCCCTCGGCCTTCAGCCAGCGGGTGACGGTGCCCTCGGTGACGCTCTCACCGAGCGCCGGAAGGGTTACGGAAACCGACATGGTTTCAGTTGCTCCTAACGAAAGTGCGGAAGTGGTCGTCGCGCCCGTGACTGTGGATTAGTCGTGGGAGTGAAGCGGCTTGCCGGCCAAGGCCAGGTGGGCCTCGCCGAGCGCTTCATTCTGGGTCGGGTGCGCGTGGATGAGCTGCGCGACCTCGGCCGGCAGAGCCTCCCAGTTGTAGATCAACTGGGCCTCGCCGACCTGCTCGCCCATCCGGTCGCCGACCATGTGGACGCCGACCACGGCACCGTCCTTGACCTGGACGAGCTTGATCTCGCCCGCGGTCTTGAGGATCTTGCTCTTGCCGTTGCCGGCCAGGTTGTACTTCAGCGCCACGACCTTGTCCGCGCCGTAGATCTCCTTGGCCTTGGCCTCGGTGATGCCGACGGAGGCGACCTCGGGGTGGCAGTACGTGACGCGGGGAACACCGTCGTAGTCGATCGGGACGGTCTTCAGACCGGCCAGACGCTCGGCCACCAGGATGCCCTCGGCGAAGCCGACGTGCGCGAGCTGGAGGGTCGGGACGAGGTCACCGACGGCCGAGATGGTCGGCACGTTGGTCTGCATGTACTCGTCGACCAGGACGTAGCCGCGGTCCATCGCGACGCCCTGCTCCTCGTAACCCAGACCCTGCGAGACCGGGCCGCGACCGATGGCGACCAGCAGGACCTCCGCCTCGAAGGTCTTGCCGTCGGCCAGGGTGACCCGTACGCCGTTCTCGGTGTACTCGGCCTTGTCGAAGAAGGTGCCCAGGTTGAACTTGATGCCGCGCTTGCGGAACGCGCGCTCCAGGAGCTTGGAGCTGTTCTCGTCCTCGACCGGGACCAGGTGCTTGAGGCCCTCGATGACGGTGACGTCGGTACCGAAGGACTTCCACGCCGAGGCGAACTCGACGCCGATCACGCCGCCGCCCAGGATGATCGCGGACTCGGGCACGCGGTCCAGGACCAGCGCGTGGTCCGAGGAGATGATGCGGTTGCCGTCGATGTTCAGGCCCGGGAGCGACTTCGGCACGGAGCCGGTCGCCAGCAGGACGTGGCGGCCCTGGACGCGCTGCCCGTTCACGTCGACGGAGGTCGGGGAGGAAAGCCGGCCCTCACCCTCGATGTACGTCACCTTGCGGGAGGCGACCAGACCCTGGAGGCCCTTGTAGAGGCCCGAGATGACGTCGTCCTTGTACTTGTGCACACCCGCGATGTCGATGCCCTCGAAAGTGGCCTTGACACCGAACTGAGCGGCTTCGCGCGCCTGGTCCGCGATCTCACCGGCGTGCAGCAGAGCCTTCGTGGGGATGCAGCCGTTGTGCAGGCAGGTGCCACCGAGCTTGTTCTTCTCGATCAGCGCAACGTCGAGACCCAGCTGGGAGGCGCGCAGCGCCGCGGCGTAACCGCCACTGCCACCGCCGAGGATCACTAGGTCGAAAACGGTGCTGGCGTCGTTCGCCACGTCACGTCCTCCATGCATGTGCGCCGGGCACCGGTCCTCAGTGACCGGGCGGCGGCTGGTATTCGGCCGCTTGTTTCTTCGGCCCTGTGGTGGGGGCCCTGTCCTGCCGAGAACCCATCTTCGCATTTGTCGGGGGAACACGGGACGCCGGGCCCCGGCCGGCGACGGCCGTTCCGCCGGAATGCGTGTTACCAGTGCGTAGAAAACTACTGATCGTCGAGATTTCGTCCAGAGCGAACGCGCCCCGGGATCCTCGTCGGGGTCCCGGGGCGCGTGCTCGCGAGCAGGTCGGGCGTCAGCCGAGGTCGCCCGTGGCGGTCCGCTCGGCCAGTCGCACCAGGGTGCGCACGGCGGAGCCGGTGCCGCCCTTGGGGGTGTAGCCGTACGGGGCGCCCTCGTGGAAGGCGGGGCCCGCGATGTCGAGGTGGGCCCAGGTGATGCCCTCGCCGACGAACTCCTGGAGGAAGAGGCCGGCCACCAGGCCGCCGCCCATCCGGACACCCATGTTGGCGATGTCGGCGGTGGGGGAGTCCATGGTCTTGCGCAGCTCCTCGGGGAGCGGCATCGGCCAGGAGGACTCGCCGACCTCCTCCGCGATCTCGTGGATCGAGGTGCGGAAGGCGTCGTCGTTGGCCATGATCCCGAAGGTCCGGTCGCCCAGGGCCAGCACCATGGCGCCGGTCAGGGTGGCGACGTCGACGATCGCGTCCGGGTTCTCCTCGGAGGCGCGGGTCAGCGCGTCGCCCAGGACCAGGCGGCCCTCGGCGTCGGTGTTGAGGACCTCGACGGTCTTGCCGCTGTACATGCGCAGGACGTCACCGGGCTTGGTGGCGGAACCGGACGGCATGTTCTCGGCGAGCGCGAGCCAGCCGGTCACGTTGACCTGGAGGCCGAGCTTGGCGGCCGCGACGACGGCGGCGAACACGGCGGCGGCGCCGGCCATGTCGCACTTCATCGTCTCGTTGTGACCGGCCGGCTTGAGGGAGATGCCGCCCGAGTCGTAGGTGATGCCCTTGCCGACGAAGGCCAGGGTCTTCTCCGCCTTGGCGTGGGTGTAGGACAGCTTCACCAGGCGCGGCGGGTTCTCGGAGCCCTTGCCGACGCCCATGATGCCGCCGAAGCCGCCCTTGATCAGCGCCTTCTCGTCCAGAACCTGGACCTTGACGCCGTTCTCCTTCGCGGTCGCGGTGGCGACCGCGGCGAACGCCTCGGGGGTCAGGTCGTTGGGCGGGGTGTTGACCAGGTCACGAGCGACGTTGACCTCGGTCGCGAGGAC
The DNA here is from genome assembly GCF_040645975.1 of Streptomyces sp. NPDC046557. Lineage (NCBI taxonomy): Bacteria > Bacillati > Actinomycetota > Actinomycetes > Kitasatosporales > Streptomycetaceae > Streptomyces > Streptomyces sp. NPDC046557. The sequence continues at coordinate 122,481 of NZ_JBEYZH010000014.1, read as the reverse complement.
GACGGCGCGCTCGGCGGCAGCCTTGTGCTCCTTGTCGCGCGGCTTGGCGCCGAGCAGGGCGACCTCGGCGAGCGGCTGCTTCGGGCCGCCGTTCTTCTCACCGTTCTTGGCGACCTTGTCGGCGCCACCCTGGTAGGCGGTGAAGGCGTACGCGCCGAGCAGTGCGCCCTCGGCGACGGCGGTGACGGCGGAGGCGTCGTCCAGGGGAAGGGCGAACGCGGCCTTCTTCGAGCCGTGCAGGGCGCGGGCGGCGGAGCCGGCGGCGCGGCGCAGGGCCTCCTCGTCGTACGACTCGTCCTGCTCCGGGACGGAGCCGAGCCCGACGGCCAGCACGACCGGGACCTTCAGACCGGCGGGTGCGGGCAGCTTGGTGACCTCGCCTTCGGCGCCCGAGGCGCCCATGGCGTCGAGCACGGCGGCGAGCTTTCCGTCGAACGCCTTGTCCACGGCCTCGGCGCCCGCGGCGACGACGGGCCCCTTCGGGCCCTTCGCCACGCCGACCACGAGGGCGTCGGCGCGGAGCGTCGCCGCGCCGGCAGTGCTGAGAGTCAGAGCAGTCACGGTGGTGAAGTCTCGCTTCCGTTTGTGTATGTGTGCGCTGCGGTCGCGTCGGGGTCGCCGGCCGCTCCGCAGCGATCGTATTCGGGCGCGGCGGCACCCGGAAAGGAGCCTACGCGTACGCCCCCGTCCGTACGTCACTCGAAGGTTTGGCAAGTTGTTCGACGGAACCACTGACAGGTTCACCCATCTGTGGTCTCTGTTCCAGGTTTGCCCTTTAGACCTGACGAGGTCCGAGAGACTCGAGCCACTCTCGCAAGGGGGCGTGGGGTCCCTTTGCATGATTTCCACAGAGCCTCCCCGGGTCGGCTGTCCGCCATGGCCGGCGCCGAGGGAGCCTGCGGGGGGAAGGCCGAAATGGTCAGCAAGGCCGAAATGGTCCGCAAGAACAAGAACCGGATGAACAGGGTCGCCGCGGCGATGGCCGCGACCGCCCTGATGTCCGTGGCCGTGCCGGCGGCGACCGCCCAGGCGGCCACCGTCGTACCGCGCATCGACCTGAGGGTGCTGGTCGTCGACGACGGCGGCAGTTCGGTCGCGGCGATCACCGCCGAACTCCGGGACACCGGAGTGCCCTACACCCGCGTCGACCTCGGCAGCGGCAGCCGCCCGGTCATCGACGCGGCCTTCCTGAGCGACACCGTCGACGGCCGGCCGCGCGCCAAGTTCCAGGGCGTCGTCCTGCCCAACGAGAACCCCTTCGGCGAAGGCTCCGCCGAATCGGCCGCGCTGAGCGCCTACGAGACGACGTACGGCATCCGCCAGGTCGACGCCTACACCTGGGCGCACCCCGAAGTCGGCCTGGAATACACCGACAACGGCGGCTACAGCGGCACCCTTGACGGCACTCAGGCCGCCGTCACCGCCGCCGGCAAGGCGGGCCCGTTCGGCTACCTCGGGGGCCAGGTCACCTTCGAGGACAACTCGCCGCTGATCCCGGAGAGCTACGGGTTCATCGCCAAGCCCCGCACCGGCTACACCAGCTACCTCGACGCCCCCGTCGGCTCCGGACGGGCCTCGCTGGTCGGCGAGTACGCCCACGACGGGCGCAGCGAACTGGTCGTCACCTTCGGCTACAACCAGTACCAGCAGCAGTTCCGGCTGCTCGCCCGGGGCATCGTCGACTGGCTGACCCAGGGCGTCCACCTCGGCCAGGAGCGCAACTACTTCGCCGTCCACGTCGACGACGTCCTCGCCCCCGACGCCCGCTGGGACCAGACCCTCAACTGCACGCCCGGCGACTACGCCTGCGCGGGCGGCGCGGGCAAGGAGAGCACCATCCGGATGACCGCCGCCGACGCCCAGTACGCGGCGCAGTGGCAGAAGTCCAAGGGCTTCAAGCTGGACCTGCTCTTCAACGCGGGCGCCGGGGAGGAGTGGAAGACAGAGAACGGCGGCACCGACGCCCTGACCGCCCAGCTCGTCGCGGACCGGGCCCAGTACCGCTGGATGAACCACACCTACACCCACCTTTTCCTCGGCTGTGTCCAGGACGTCAGCACCGTGCCCTGGACCTGCACGAAGAACGCCACGGGCGCGATCAACTGGATGAGCCGCGCCGACATCTCCGCCCAGATCCGCGACAACAACAACTGGGCCGCCTCCAAGGGCATCACCACCGACCGCTCCGAGCTGGTCACCGGCGAGCACTCCGGCCTCAAGACCCTCCCGCAGCAGCCCACCGACAACCCGAACCTGGCGGGCGCCCTCGCCGACAACGGGGTCAAGTGGGCCGGCAGCGACAGCTCCCGCGAGCCCGGGCAGCGCGCCGTCGGCGCCGCCCTGACCGTCCCCCGCTACCCGATGAACGTGTACTACAACACGGGCACCAACGCCGAGATGGCCGACGAGTACAACTGGATCTACACCAGCCGCGCCCAGGGCGGCAGCGGCGCCTGCGAGGACAACCCGGCGACCTCCACCTGTCTGCCCGCCCCCCTCGACAACGCCACCGGCTACCTCGACTACATCGTCCCGACCGAGACCCGCACCGCGCTGCGGCACGTGCTGGCCAACGACCCCCGCCCGCACTACGTCCACCAGTCCAACCTCGCCGAGGACCGCACCCTCTACCCGGTCCTCAACCAGGTCCTCGACACCTACCGGACGCTGTACGCGCCCAGCGCCCCGATCGTGAACCAGAGCATGAAGGACACCGGCGTCGAGCTCAGCCGCCGCGCCGCCTGGGACGCCGCGCTCGCCGCCAACAAGATCACCGCCTACCGCATCGGCAAGGACGTCACCGTCAAGGCGCCCTCGGGCGTGGTCGCACCCGTCACGGCACCCGTCGGGACCAAGAAGCAGCTCCTGCTCGGCACCGCGGACTTCGGCACCGCGTACGCGGGCTCCCGCTCCGCGTGGACGGCTCCCGAACTGCTCCAGTCGGCGGTCACGCTCAAGCTGGCCTGACCGCCCTCCGGCCCTCCGCCGGGCCGGAACCGTTCCATTCGCACGCGCACGCAGCACCACCTTGCGCCGGCGCTCCACGAACCACGGGCGCCGGCCCCTTTTCCGTCCTGGGGGGACACACCGCATGAGCCATGGGCGCCATGTCACCATGCTCACCGAAGGCACCTACCCGCACGTCCACGGGGGCGTCAGCACCTGGTGCGACCAACTCGTCCGGGGAATGCCGGAAGTCGACTTCAACGTCATAGCCCTGACCGGCTCCGGACGCGAGCCGGTCACCTGGCAACTGCCCCGCAACGTCTACCGGCACACCGCCGTGCCGCTCTGGGGCCCGCCGCCGCCCCGCACGCTCCGTTCCGCCCTGCGCGGCAGGACCCGGCGTCGCTTCACCGACACCTACGAAACCTTCCTGCTGTCGATGCTCGACCCCGTGCACGGCGGATTCTCCGACGCCCTGCGCGAACTGGCCCTGCTGGCCCGCTCCGGCCGCCTCGCCCCGGCCCTGCGCTCCGAGTCCGTCCTACGGCTGCTGATGGACCTATGGACCCGCCCGGGCATGCCCACCGCCGAGGCCGCGCCCACCATCCACGACGCGCTCACCGCAACCGACCTGCTGGAACACGCCCTGCGACCGCTCAGCGTGCGCATCCCGCGTGACAGCGTCTCCCACGCCGTCAGCAGCGGCCTCGCCACCCTGCCGGCCCTCGCCGCGAAACACCTCGACCAGGTGCCCTTCCTGCTCACGGAACACGGCATCTACCTGCGCGAGCGCTACCTCGGCTACCGCACCGCCGAACAACGCTGGCCCGTCAAGGCCCTCATGCTCGGCTTCTACCGTGAGCTGAACACCGAGGGCTACCGGCAGGCCGACCTGATCACCCCCTGCAACCAGTACAACCGCCGCTGGGAAGAGCGCGGAGGCGCCGCCTCCGACCGCATCCGTACCGTCTACAACGGAGTCGACCCGCACGCCTTCCCCGAGGCCGGCCCCGAACCCGAGGTGCCCACCCTCAGCTGGTGCGGTCGGGTCGACCCCATCAAGGACCTCGAAACCCTCATCCGCGCCTACGCCTTCATGCGCGAGGAGGTCCCCGTCCTGCGGCTGCGCCTCTTCGGCCCGGTCCCGGCCGGCTGCGAGGACTACAAGCTCCGCCTGGAGAAGCTCGCCGCCGAACTCGGGGTGTCCGACGGCGTCACCTTCGAGGGCCGCATCACGGAGGTCGCCCGCGCCTACGCGGCCGGCTCGATCGTGATGCTCTCCTCGATCAGCGAGGGTTTCCCCTTCAGCATCATCGAGGCCATGTCCTGTGGTCGCACCACCGTCTCCACCGACGTCGGCGGAGTGCGCGAGGCCGTCGGCGACACCGGGCTCGTCGTCCCGCCCCGCGAACCGGAGACCATGGCCCGCGCCACCCTCGCCCTGCTCCGCGACGACGAACGCCGCGCCGAACTGGGCCGGCTGTCCCGCAAGCGGGTCGTCGAGAAGTTCACCCTCCACCAGTCCGTGGACGGGTTCCGGCACATCTACCGGGAACTCGCCGGCCAGCCCGTCCTGCCGGTCCACCCGGGCGACGACTGGACCCAGCGCCTCGCCGACCCCTGGTACCGCGAACTCGCGGCCGACGGACGTGTGTGGTGAGCGGATCGCTGTGGCTCAAGGTCCCGGGCGGCAACACCCTGCCCGCCATCCCCCGTCCCCGGCGGACGGCCCGACCGGCCGCCGACCCCATGGACGAACTCGTCGAACGCTTCGAGGGGTTCGTCGCCGCCGCCGTCCACCCCGACGAGATCGCCGCCATCCTCGAATCCGACGGGATGAACGACGAATACATCCGCCTCACCTACGGCCGCCACGACTCCTTCGCGCTCGCGGAGGAGCTCTACGCCCGGGTGCCCCGCTCCTTCCCCGAGCCCCGGAGCGTCCCCGACCCCTGGAAGGTGTCCCTCACCGCCTGCCTGCTGCGCGGGGTGATCTTCGCCCTGCCCGGGCTCGCGTACCTGCTGGGCGCCCCTCTGCTGGAAGGGCCGCCCGACCGGCTCGGCCTGCCCGCCGGGACGCTGACCCTGCTCGCCGGCGCCCTGATCGGCTGGGTGTGGGACCAGACCCTGTCCCACCGGGCCTACTCCTGGCTCGGCCTCGGCGACCGGGCCGCCGCCGGGCGGACCCTGCTCGCCGGGGCCCCCGCCGGGGCGCTGCTCGGCACCGCCGCCGCCCTGGCGGTGCCGGGCGGCCCGCCGTTCTCCTACGTGTTCGCCGCCGGGCAGGCGCTGTACGTCGGCGCCGCCACCGTGCTGCTGGTCCTCGGCCGGGAGCGGCTGCTGCTGGCCGCGCTCGGCCCGATGGCCGCCGGCGCGGTGCTCAGCCTGTTCGTCGACCTGCCGGTGCCGGCGCGGGTGACCCTGCTGGCGGTCTCCTTGCTGGCCGCCTGCGCCCTGGCCGTCCGGGAACTCCCGCTGGTCGAGGGGGTACGGGCCCTCGTGGGCCGGGTCCGGGACCGCATGCGGGCCCGCCCCGGCGGGGGCCCCGTGCGGTGGCGGACGCTGCGCGGCGGCGAGGAGGAGTACACGCCGCGCGGGCCCCGGCTCGCGGACTCCGTGCCGTACGGCGTCTTCGGCCTGGGCACCGGGCTGCTCGTGCTGTACGCCGCCCTGGGGGAGGTGCTCGCCGGGGGCCCCGCCGAGGCGGTCGCGGCACCCTCGGCGGTGGCCCTCACCCTCAGCATGGGGCCCGCCGAATGGCTGCTGCACCGCTTCCGCAGCGGCAGCCTCGCCGGGCTGCGGGCGGCCCGGTCCCCGCGGGCGTTCCGCCGCCGGATGCTGGCCACCCTGGTCGGCTGCCTCGCCCGGTACCTGGCGGTGCTGCTGGCGCTGGGCGTGAGCGGGACCCTGCTGTGGCCCGAAGCACCCGGCCTGACGGGGGCCCGGGTGGCGACGTTGCTGCTGCTCGGGGCCGTCATGTGGACGGGGCTGCTGCTCCAGTCCTTCGGGGCGGTGCGACCCGCCGCGATCGTCTGCGCCTGCGCGGCGTTCGCCCAGAGCCTGGCCGTGCTGACCGGGCTCGGGCAGCCGCGGCTGGTCCAGTCGGTGGTGGCGGCCACGGCCGCGGCCGCCCTGGCGACGCTGGTCTGCCTGCTGTTGGGCCGAGCCACGGCCCACCGCTGAGCGCGCCCGGCCCGTAGGGCCCCGCGCACGTGTCACCGTACGAGACGACGCACAAGAAGAAGGACCTCATGCTGTTGGTGCCCCTCTACGAGCACCCCGCCGACCGGCCCGAGGCGTGGGAGCTGCTGATCGCCTCGGCCGGCCGGCTGCATTCGGTGGTGCTCAACCCCGACAGCGGGCCGGGCGAGGCCCCCGACGAACGGTTCGCCGCCGTCGCCGGGCGGCTGCGGGACGCCGGGGTGCCCGTCCTGGGGTACGCCGACACCGACTACGGGCGGCGCTCGCACGCCGCTGTCGTCCAGGACCTGCTGCGCCACCGCGACTGGTACTCCACCGACGGCGCGTTCCTCGACCAGGCCTCCGCCGACCCGGAACTGCTGCCGCACTACGGGCGGTTGGTGGTCGCCGCCCGGGCCGCGGGCGCCCGCACCCTCGTCCTGAACCACGGCGTCCACCCGCACCCGGGCTACGCGGCGCTCGCCGACCTGCTCGTCACCTTCGAGGGCCCCTGGGACGCCTACCGCGACGCGGGCGCCGCCCCGAGGTGGACCGCCGACCACCCCGCCCAGCGGTTCTGCCACCTCGTGTACGCCGTCCCGCCGGGCGCACCGGCCGCCGAACTCGCCCTGGAACGGGGGGCCGCCGTGCACTGCGCGGTCCCCGGCTCCGGCGCGCACCCGTGGGGGACCCTCCCGTACGACCTGGAGGCCGGAGCATGAGGCGCCGCGCACTGGCCTGGCTGCTCGTCGGCCCGCTCCTGCTCCTCGCCTCCTGTACGTCGGCGCCCGAGCTGCCGGAGCCCGACGACCTGTCACCCGACCCGGCGCCCGGTCAGCGCTGGCAGCCCGCGCCGCGGGTGAGCTGGCAGTGGCAGCTCACGGGCACGCTCGACACCTCCGTGAAGGCGGCGGTGTACGACGTCGACGGCTTCCACACCACCAAGGGGCAGGTGGCCGCCCTGAAGAAGGCGGGCCGCAAGACCATCTGCTACCTCTCCACCGGCGCGTGGGAGGACTTCCGCCCCGACGCCGCCGCCTTCCCGAAGGAGCTGCTGGGCGAGGGCAATGGCTGGGAGGGCGAGCGATGGCTGGACATCCGGCGCTCGGCCGAGCTGGAACCGCTGATGGCCAAGCGGTTCGACATGTGCAAGGAGAAGGGCTTCGACGCGATCGAGCCCGACAACATGGACGGGTACGCCAACTCCTCCGGCTTCCCGCTCACCGCCGCCGACCAACTGGCCTACAACCGGTTGATCGCCAAGCTGGCGCACGACCGGGGGCTGTCGGTCGGGCTCAAGAACGACCTGGACCAGATCCCCCAGTTGGTCGGGGAGTTCGAGTTCGCGGTCAACGAGCAGTGCGCGGAGTTCGAGGAGTGCGGACGGTACCGGCCGTTCGTCGCGGCGGGGAAGGCCGTCTTCCACGTCGAGTACGAGGGCTCGCTGCGTGAGTGGTGCCCCGTCTCGCAGCGGGAGGGGCTCAGCTCGCTCCAGAAGAAGACCGACCTGGACGCCTGGCGCCGCTGGTGCCCGCCCCGCGGCTAGGGGGGCGTCCGGCGGATCATGGCCGGGCCCGGGTCGTTTGGCGCCGTGGCTCCCTCCTCCGCCTTGAAATCCACGGCACCAGGCGGGCCGGCCTATCCGACCCTGATCCGCCGGATGCCCCCACCCCCCCCGTGTCGCCCGCCCAGCCGATGTGGCCGTCGGGCCGGACGAGGAACACCCCGTCGCCGTACGGCTCGTAGGACGGGACGCGCAGGGTGCGGACGTCGGGCAGCATCGGAAGGTCGGCCTCCGCTTCCTTGCCGACGACCGGCAGTGTCCAGTGCGGTCCGCGGAACGCGTCGAAGAGGCGAACGCCGCCGGGAGCCCCGTCCGGAGCGCGGTCGCCCGCGCGCAGGCCTCCCCGGGCAGGGCGGTGCGGGTGTCCACGGCCAGGGAGGAGCCCCGGTGGTTCAGGCCCGGCATCCGTGTGGCCGCGCCGCGCCGGGTCTCGCCCCGGTGGACCGGCCGCGCCTTCCGCGTGCCGCGCCTTGCACGTGCCGCGCCTTCCGGGCGCCGGGGACTACGCGGGCAGGACCGCGTGCACGCGGTAGCCGCCGCCGTAGCGGGGGCCGGCCGAGCACGATCCGCCCAGGGCCCCGGCGCGCTCGCGCATCCCCAGCAGGCCGTGGCCGCCGCCCGGGTCGGCCGGGCGGGGCGCGGAGTCCGCCGAGGTGCCCCCGTCGTCCAGCACGGTCACCTCGACCGACGCACCCACCCGCACCACGCTGACCTCGGCGGTAGCGCCCGGCCCCGCGTGCTTGCGCACATTGGTCAGCGCCTCCTGGATCACCCGGTACGCGGCCAGGTCCACGGCCGCCGGAAGGGACCCCTCCCGCCCCAGCTCGACCATCACCTTCACCGGCAGCCCGGCGTTGCGGAAGGTGTCCGTCAGCTCCTCCAGCACCCCCAGCCCCGGCGCGGGCTCCGTCGGCGCCTCCGGGTCACCGGACTGCCGCAGCAGTCCCACCGTGGCACGCAGCTCGTTCAGCGCGGAGCGGCTGGCGTCCCGCACGTGGGCCAGCGCCTCCTTGGCCTGGTCGGGACGCTTGTCCATCACATGCGCGGCCACCCCCGCCTGCACGTTGACCAGGGCGATGTGGTGGGCCACCACGTCGTGGAGGTCCCGCGCGATCCGCAGCCGCTCCTCGGCGACCCGGCGGCGCGCCTCCTCCTCCCGGGTGCGTTCGGCGCGCTCGGCCCGCTCCCGGATGGCGTCGATGAACGCCCGACGGCTGCGCACCGCGTCCCCGGCGGCCGCGGCCATCCCGGTCCAGGCGAAGACGCCGATGTTCTCCTGCGAGTACCAGGGCAACGGTCCGGCCAGCATGGCCACGCCCGTCAGCCCCGCCATGGTGAGCAGGCCCACCTTCCAGGTGGTGGGCCGGTCGGTGCGGGCCGCCAGCGTGTAGAGGGCGATCACCGCGCACATCGCGACGGGCGCCCGGGGCTCCCCGGTGGACAGCTCCAGCAGCGACAGGGCGATGGTCGCGGCGAGCACCGCGCGTGGCCGGCGGCGACGGAACACGAGGGCGGCCGAGCCCAACAGCATCAGCAGCAGCGAGAACGGCTCGGGGGTACGGGTGCCGAAGGTCGGCCCGTGGGGGCCGTGCGGGCTGGCGAAGGAGCCGACAACCATGGCGACGAGCGCACCGACCGCGAGGATGCCGTCGGTGGCCGGCGGATGGAGCCGCAGCCACCGCCGGAGCGCACGGAAGCGTCCCTGCCGGGTGGGGTCTGTCGTCACGGGAAGCCACGGTACGGCCTTCCCCGCGGTCCGGGTCAGTCCCCCGGGGCGGGCGGTGAGGGCGCGGGCGGCGCGGGCGGTGAGGGCGCGGGCGGAGGCCGGCGGCCCAGCGGCGTGCGGGAGCGCTCCGGCCCCCACTTCGCGCGGACCACGCACACCGCCATAACGGCGGCGATGGCCGCGAGGTGTTCCTTGCCCGCCAGGTTGTCCTTGACCAGTACCTCACCGATCATGACGGCGATCACCAACCCGCCGGTCAGGTACGCCCGGTAGCGCCAGCAGACGTAGATGGCGAGCCCCACCACCGCCGCCGACGGCCCGGTGTCGTTGACGACGCGGTCGGACACCGGCAGGCCGAAGGGGTGGTGGGGGCCCAGCGAGAGCCCGATCCGGGCGTACGTGGTCCCGGCGAGCGTGGCCACGTAGCCGATCACCAGCGTGCGCCACCAGCCGATGCAGATCTCGGAGATGCCGAAGACCAGCAGGATCTGCGCGAGCGCCCCCCACACCGGCAGGTCGAGTGCCGGCACGAACAGGGAGAGCGGGGTCCGCAGGAGCGCCAGCCAGAGCGGGTCGGCGGCCTTGACGGAGCCGAGGTCCTGCACCGGCTGGAAACCCCAGGGGGTGTTCTGGACGATCTGGAACAGCGAGGTCAGGGCGACCGCGCCGATGGTCATCGGGATCGCCCGCCACTTGTCGTGGACGAGCGCGTCCCGGATCGTCCGGAACAGTGGCCCCCACTCGCGGCGGGCGAACCGCCGCGGTGAGGGTTTCGACCACGCTGTCAACGACGCGTCTCCAGATGTCTGCGGTGCAGCCACTTCGGCAGGCCGGGTGCCTCCAGGAAGCCCTCGGCCCGGCCCGCCGCGATACCGATCCGCAGCAGGTCGGAACTCTTCTCGAAGAGCATGAACCGCGGTTCCCAGATCGGCCGGTATTTGGCGTTGGCCCGGTAGAGGGACTCGATCTGCCACCAACGGGAGAAGAAGCTCAGCAGCGAGCGCCACATGCGCAGCACCGGACCCGCGCCGAGCTTGGACCCCCGTTCGAAGACGGAACGGAACATCGCGAAGTTCAGTGAGACCTGTGTGACGCCGATCTCCTTCGAGCGCTCCAGCAGTTCGATGACCATGAACTCCATCAGGCCGTTCTCGGAGTCCCGGTCACGACGCATCAGGTCGAGCGACAGCCCCTTGGGGCCCCACGGCACGAAGGACAGCAGGGCGCGCAGCTCGCCCTGGCCGTCGAAGCACTCCAACATCACGCACTGGCCGTCGTCCGGGTCGCCCAGTCGGCCCAGCGCCATGGAGAAACCGCGCTCGGTCGCGCCGTCGCGCCAGTCGTCCGCCCGCTTGAGGAGGTTGTCCATCTCCTCCGTCGGAACGTCGGCGTGACGGCGGATGCGGACGGTGTACCCGGCGCGCTTGACCCGGTTGAACGCCTGCCGGACGGTCCGCATGGCGCGGCCCTCCAGGGTGAACTCGTCCGTCTCGACGATCGCTTCGTCACCCAGTTCCAGCGCGTCCAGGCCATGGCGCGCGTAGATCTGCCCGGCCTCCTCACTGGCACCCATCACGGCCGGGATCCAGCCGTGCTCGCGGGCCTCGACCAGCCAGGGCTCGATGGCGCCCGGCCATGCCTCCGGGTCGCCGATCGGGTCGCCGGAGGCCAGTGACACACCGCCGACGACGCGGTAGGTGACGGCGGCCTTTCCGGTGGGGGACCAGATGACCGACTTCTCCCGGCGCAGCGCGAAGTAGCCGAGCGAGTCGCGGTCGCCCTGCTTGGCGAGCAGCGCCCGCAGCCGCTCCTCGTCCTGCGGGGTCAGCGGGTCGACGGCACGGCGGGCGCGGAACGCCGCGTACAGCACGGCGAGCAGCAGCATCATCGACATGACGTTGATGGAGACGTCCACCCAGGAGGGCGTGGCGATCCCGTCGTAGGCCCGGTCGTTCGGCTCCAGTGTGACCAGCCGCATCACGCCGTACCGCCAGCGGGCCAGGAACGTCGCCTGGGCGCGGTCGGGGTCGGTGTTGGTGGCACCGACCAGCAGGGCCGCGACGAGCGAGGTCAGCAACAGGCCCACGGCGCCGACGACGGTGGCCAGCTTGGGGTTGGACCGGTCGCCCTTGGCGTAGAACTCGTGGCGGCCCAGCACCAGGGCGCCCACGAACGCGGCGGTCAGCATCAACGACACCCAGTTCTGGGCGTGGTCGCGGAACTCGGGGTAGCAGAAGTTGAACCCGCCGCCGGTGCACGGGGCGAAGGCCGCGGTGGCGAAGGCGAACAGCAGCATCCCGCTGATCACCAGGTTGAGGATCCAGGCGGCCCGCTTGCGGCGGCCCATGGTGACCGCGAGGATCAGCGAGAACAGCCCGGACGCGAATCCGGCCGTGAGCAGGTACGGGGTGTAGAAGTCGGCGGTGTTGTGCCGGCGCAGGTCCTGCCCGAGCGAAAGCCACACCGCGCTGAGGAAGTTCACGAAGGTGACGGCTCTCAGGTACCAGACGGCGAAGGCGGCCCCGCGCCGCGATCGTCCCGTCCCCCTGCGGTTCGCCGCCTTGTCGGCGCCGTCACCGCCCGGCTCTTTCCTGCCGTTGGCTGTCGTCGTGGTTTCTACGCTGGTCAAGCGGACCTCTCCCATGGAATGCGATGGTATGGGGCGCCACCGTCCACGGGCGGTTCGAGCGCCCCGGACTGCTCAGGCCCGTGGCGCCCGTCGACTCAGTCCTTCGGTTCCCCCGCCGCCCGCGCGGGCAGGTCCGCCGCTAGCGCGGCGGCCGCTTGGACGAGGGGCAGGGCCAACAACGCCCCGGTTCCTTCCCCCACTGTGACGCCGTGGTCGAGCACGGGGTTGAGCGCCATCCGGTCCAGGGCCTTCGCCTGACCCGGCTCCCCGCTCGCCTGGCCGGCCAGCCACCAGTCCGGAGCGCGGAACGCGGCCCGCTGGGCCACCAGCCCACACGCCGCCGACACGACACCGTCCAGGATCACCGGCGTACGGCGCACCGCGCACTGGAGCAGGAACCCCGTGATGGCGGCGACGTCCGCGCCGCCGACCTTCGCCAGCAGGGCCACCTGGTCGCCGAGGACCGGGCGGGCCCGGCGCAGCGCGTCGCGGATCGCAGCGCACTTGCGCATCCAGGCCAGGTCGTCGACGGGGACCCCGCCACGGCCCGTGACCACGGAGGCGTCGGTGCCGCACAGGGCCGCGATCAACGTCGCGGCCACCGTGGTACCGCCCACGCTGAGGTCGCCGAGCACGACCAGGTCGGTCCCGGCGTCGGCCTCCTCGTCGGCGACGCGCATCCCGAGCCGGAGCGCGGCCTCGGCCTCCTCGGGCGTCAGCGCGTCCTCGACGTCGATGCGCCCGCTGCCGCGCCGGACGCGGTGCCGGGTGACGTCCGCCGGAAGCAGCCCCGGGTCGCAGTCCAGTCCGGCGTCGACGACGCGGATCGTGGCTCCGAACCGGCCGGCCAGCACCGAGACCGGGTTGGCCCCGTCGAGCACCGCGCGCACCAGCTCGTGGGCGGAGCCGGCGGGCCTGGCGGAGACCCCGGCGGCGGCGATCCCGTGGTCGGCGGCGAACAGCACGACGCGCGGTCGCTCGATCGCCCGGACCGGCACGCGGCCCTGGGCGGCGGCCAGCCACTCGCCCAGCTCGTCGAGCCGACCCAACGCGCCGGGCGGCACGGCCAGCCGTTCGCGGCGATCCTCGGCATCACGACGGACGCCCCCGTCGGGGCGTTCGATCAGATCGGAGAACTCGTCGAGGTTCAGCGTGGTCATCTGCCAGAGCGTACAGGCGGTACGGCCCTCCCCGGCCTCTCCGTCAGGCCACCACCGGGTTCCCGTAGGGATGTCGGCGACCTCCCCGCCCCCGTCAGGGCTTCAAGATCAACGCCTGGCCCGCCACGACCAGCAGGACGTGCTCGCACTCGCCCGCCACCGCGTTGTTCAACCGGCCCAGCTCGTCGCGGAAGCGCCGCCCGGAGGCCGTCGCCGGGACCACGCCCGCGCCCACCTCGTTACTGACGAACACCACCGGCCGACGGGTCGCCCGCACGGCCTCCACCAGCTCGCCGGTCCGCTTGCGCAGGCCGGTCATACCGCCCGCCGCCCACACCGAGTCGTCCCAGGCCCCCACCCGGTCCATCGCGTCCGTCAGCCACAGCGCCAGACAGTCCACCAGCAGCGGCGGCCCGTCACCCTCGGCCAGCAGCGGCACCAGCTCGCACGTCTCCACCGTCCGCCAGCCCGCCGGCCGTCGCTCCCGGTGCAGGCCCACGCGCTGCGCCCACTCCGCGTCCCCGTCCCGGGAGCCGCCCGTGGCGACGTAGACCACCTCCGGGAACGCCGCCAGCCGCCGCTCGGCCTCGAACGACTTCCCCGACCGGGCCCCGCCCAGCACCAGCGTCCGTCGCGGCACCTCCGGCAGCGCGCGGTACTCGCCGGTGACCACCGTGGTGCCGTCGGGAACCGTCCGCGCCCCGACCGCAGCGCACCGGCGTTCCAGCTCCCGGCCCGGCGGGACGTCGTGGTCCAGGTGCACGGCGATCACATCGGTGCCCGGGCCGACCGCCCCGTTCGCCCGCAGCCGCGCCAACGCCTCCGGGCGGCCCACCACGTCCGCGAGGACCACGTCGTACGGGGCCTGCGCGCTCCCGGCGGGGCCCAGGCCCGCCGGTGCACCGCCCGGCGGCAGGTACAGCAGCCGGCCGCCGTCCGGGCCGACGACCTCGTACCCCGTCCCGGGCGCGTCCATCGGCACCGCCCGCACCCGGTGCCCGCTGATCACGGCCAGCTCCCGGCCGTCCGGCACCCGGCCGGCGGCGGGCAGTCCGGGCGGCAGCTCCACGGCCGGGCCGTCGTGCGGGTGGGTGAGCAGGACCTGCCGTACGCCCGACAGCGAATGCCCCGCGCGGGCGCCGGCCAGCACCGCCCCCGGGGTCAGGTCCAGCAGCAGCGCGCCGTCCACGAGGACGGCGGTCGCCGCGCGGGCCGCCGGGCCGACGGCCAGGGCGCAGCCGGAGCAGGGACAGCCGGGGCGGGGCAGTCCTTCGGGTGTACCGGTACCGAGGAGAGTGAGTTCCACGGGATGATCCTCCCGCGTCGTCGGGACTGCTGCGCGCCCGGCTACTCTGCGGGCAGACTCAAGGCGGAGTACGCGCGCGAGCGACAGACGAGCGGCGGACGAGCAACGGAGGCGGACATGGCGTGGACGTGGCGGTTCGAGGCGGCCGACGGCGGCGAGACCAACCCGTCGGTGGAGCCTGAGGAGTTCACCACGCAGGGGGACGCGGAGTCCTGGATCGGGGAGTACTGGAAGGACCTTTTGGAGGGCGGCGTCGAGCGGGTGAAGCTGTCCGACGACGGCGGCGCCGAGCTCTACACGATGAGCCTGCGCGAGGCGTTGGACGCGTGAGGGCCTGAGGGGAACGGCGGTGTGCGGGGGCGACCCCGTACACCGCTCGCGGGCGCCGGCCCGGCGGTACCGGCCGGCTCGCGGCGGCCCGGGCGCGTCAGCCCCGTACGCCGCACAGGTGCAGCAGCGCCGCCACACCGCGGTAGGGGTCGGTCCGCCCGGCGCGGTCCTCGGCGGCCAGCAGCCGCTCCAGTTCCGCGTCCCGCGGCAGGCTCTCGCCGGCCTCGGTGCCGTCGGTGAAGACGCGCACGCCGTACCAGGCGTGGAGCGGGGCGCCGATCCCGGACAGGGTCGCGGTCAGATCGGCCAACCGGTCCGCCCGTACCTCCAGGCCGAGCCGGTTCGTGTACTCGACGGTGTCGAAGGCGGCCAGAGCGGCGCTCCAGTCCCCGGCCAACCCCGGTCGCATCGCGAGGGCGTCGCCGTTGCGCACGAGCAGGGACAGCAGTCCGCCCGGAGCCAGCATGCGGGCCAGCCCGGCGAGCATCGCGTCCGCCTCGGGCACGTACATCAGCACACCGTGGCACAGCACCACGTCGAAGCTGCCGGGGCCGAAGTGGGCTCCCGTCTCGCGGCCGTCGCCCTCCAGCAGCCGGACCCGCTCCCGAATCCCGGGCGGCTCGGCGGCCAGCGCGGCGTGCGCGACCGCGAGCATGTCGGGGTCCTGCTCCAGACCGGTGACCATGTGCCCGGCGCGGGCCAGGCGCAGCGCCTGGGTGCCCTGGCCCATGCCGACGTCGAGCACGCGCAGCCGCCGCCCGACAGGGAAGCGATGCACGATCTGCTCGTCGACCTGACGGCCCACGAGTTCCTGGCGGACGGCGTTGCGCAGTCCGCCCAGTCCCTCCAGCCACAGCCGGGCGCCCCCGGCGAAGCCCTGGTTTCCCTCCCCCGACGCCCCCGAGGGGGGCGTCGCTCGGCTCAGGGCCGTTCCCCGCGCTTGACCTGCGGCTTCGGAAGACGCAGGCGGCGCATCTGGAGGGTGCGCATCAGGCCGTACGCGACGGCGCCGCGCTTCGGCTCGTCCGGGAAGCGCGTGTTCACGGCCTTGCGCAGCCGGATGAACAGGCCGACGGAGTCCAGGAGGATCAGGACGATCACACCGAGCCACAGCAGCAGCGCGATGTTCTGGATCGAGGGGATCCGCACCATGCTCAGCACCAGGATGATCACCGCGAGCGGCAGGAACATCTCGGCGACCGAGTAGCGGGAGTCCACGTAGTCGCGGACGAACTTGCGGACCGGGCCCTTGTCACGGGCGGGCAGGTAGCGCTCGTCGCCGTTGGCGAGTGCCTCGCGCTGCTTCGCCAGCTCTACGCGGCGGCGCTCACGGGTACGCTTGGCATCCTCCTTGCGGTTGCCGGTCGAGGCCACCACTGCCTTGCGCTGCGACTGGGCCACAGCACGCTTCGGCGTCGGGCGGCCCTTCGGGGCCTGGGGGTCACGGGGCTGCGAAAGGCCGGCGCCCACCTTTTCGGTGGCGGCGTCCTTGTCTTCCTTGGAGGAACGGCTACCAAACACAAAACCCAAGCGTACGTGCTCGTACGCCCCCGCCCCACCTCCGAGGGGAACGATCCGGCAACGGCGGGCGTCTTCCTTGTGCAGGGTTCTTACGGCGGGTGCACCTCCCGCGCGGGACGTCCGGGGAAGCCCCCGGGAAGCCCCGGGACCTCCAGGGCCCCCGGGGTCTCCTGGGATCACCTACTCCTCACGCCTGATACGGCGTGGGGGGCAGTCGTCCTGGAGGAGGAGCGCATCCGCACCGGAACAGTGCGGTAATAGAGGCAGGGCCCGTACTGTGGGTCCTGCCGGCGGCCGGCTCGGGAGACCGGGCACCGCCGTGGCTGTGACCTGGAGCGAAGTCCGTCTAGAAGGGGGCGCGCGAAGCCCATGAGCGGTGTCATGAAGCGTATGGGGATGATCTTCCGCGCGAAGGCGAACAAGGCCCTTGACCGGGCCGAGGACCCGCGCGAGACCCTCGACTACTCCTACCAGAAGCAGCTGGAACTGCTGCAGAAGGTGCGCCGGGGCGTCGCCGATGTGGCGACCTCCCGCAAGCGGTTGGAACTGCAGCTCAACCAGCTCCAGGGCCAGTCCGCCAAGCTGGAGGACCAGGGCCGCAAGGCACTCGCCCTGGGCCGCGAGGACCTGGCCCGCGAGGCCCTGGCCCGGCGTGCCTCCCTCCAGCAGCAGGTCAGCGACCTTGAGGTGCAGCACCAGACCCTGCAGGGCGAGGAGGAGAAGCTGACCCTCGCAGCCCAGCGCCTCCAGGCCAAGGTGGACGCCTTCCGGACGAAGAAGGAGACCATCAAGGCCACCTACACCGCCGCCCAGGCGCAGACCCGGATCGCCGAGTCCTTCTCCGGCATCTCGGAGGAGATGAGCGATGTCGGTCTCGCCATCCAGCGGGCCGAGGACAAGACCGCCCAGCTCCAGGCCAGGGCCGGCGCGATCGACGAGCTGCTGGCCTCCGGCGCCCTGGACGACCAGAGCGGCCTCGGCTCCAGGGACGACATCCAGGCCGAACTCGACCGCCTCTCCGGCGGGACCGACGTGGAATTGGAGCTCCAGCGGATGAAGGCCGAGCTGGCGGGCGGCCCGTCCGCCCAGCAGCAGGCCATCGAGGGCGGCGCCCCCGGCGCCGGCCAGTCGTCGCAGAGCCCGCACCGGTTCGACAAGCAGTAGGACGGGGCCCGTCATGATTGTCCGCATCATGGGGGAAGGCCAGGTGAAGCTGGCCGACAGCCACTTCGCCGAGCTCACCAAGCTGGACGACGACCTCCTCGCGGAGATGGAGTCCGGTGACGAGCAGGGCTTCCGCACCACGCTCGGCGCGTTGCTCGACGCGGTCCGGCGCCTGGGGGAGCCGCTGCCGGACGACGCGCTGGAGCCGTCGGAACTCATCCTGCCCGCCCCGGACGCCACGCTGGACGAGGTCCGGGAGATGCTCAGCGACGACGGCCTGATCCCGGGCTGAGACCCAGGTCGTTCGTACGCGGAGTCGTACGGGAGGAGGGCTCGCCGCTCAGCGCGGCGGGCCCTTCCTCATGGAGATCCGCTCCGGATCCGGGGTGCCGCCGATGAAGTTCTCGAACCTGCGTCGGGGCGCGGCCCACCGCCGGTCGTGGTGGAAGGCGCGCAGCCCGGCGCGGGCGCGGGCCCTCGGGCGCCGGGCGTAGAACCGCTTGGCGTACGGGGAACCGGGCCGGGCCAGCCGGATCGCGCCGATCAGCGCCACGAAGGGCACGACCGTCCCGAACAGGGCGGTGCGCGGCTTGCCCTTCCACAGGGCGATCAGCGCCAGGAAGAAGTTCCCGGCCATGTTCAAGGCGACCAAGCCCCGACTCTGGCGTTCCCCGGCGCTGAGGTCGTTGACCCCGAACGGCAGGAACCCGCCCAGCACCAGCGCCACCAGAGCGGCCGTCAGGACCACGACCTCCACGCTCTTGCGGCCCTGCTCGCTCCAGTAGACGTCGTCGAGGTGCAGGATCAGCGCGAACTCGTCCAGCACCAGCCCCGCGCCCAGTCCGAAGAGCACGGCAGAGGCCAGTGCGCCGAAGCCGCTCCGGCCGCTGGCGACCGCCCCGAACCCGCCGATGATCACCAGGACCACCCCGGGCACCACGTGGTGGATGTGCAGGCCGCCCGGGGAGACGTTGCGGAACGGCCCTTTCCCCGCTCGGATCAGCCGGGTGATCACACGGGTGACCAGGAACGACAACACGAAGGAGAGCAGGGCGAGCAGCAGCGGCAGCTTCCCCGGTTCGACGATGTTCCGATACCACCAGTGACCCATACCGCCGACTCCTTCCCCGACACCTCCCGGTTTAGCAGGTTTGGGGCAATTTACCGGCCGGCGTGAGCAGGTAGCGTTCGCGCCGATGACAGATTCGTACGAAGATCCGCCGGGCGCCCCGCCCGGGGAGCGCGCTCCGCTGGGCGACGGCATCCGTTTCGCGTTCGGCACGCTCACCGTGCTGCCCGCGCGCATCAACCGCTGGGACCGGCCTGCCGCCCGCACCGGGATGGAGTGCGCCCCGCTCGCCGGCCTCGTCGTCGGGGTGTGCGCGGCGGCGGCCGGAGCCCTCCTGCTGCTGCTCGGCGGCGGCCCGCTGCTGGCCGCGGCCGTCACCGTCGCCGTGCCGGCGGCGCTGACCCGGGGCCTGCACCTCGACGGGCTGGCCGACACCGCCGACGGGCTGGGCAGCGCGAAACCGGCCGAGGACGCGCTGCGGATCATGAAGCAGTCCGACATCGGCCCCTTCGGCGTGATCACCCTGCTGTTCGTCCTGCTGATCCAGGTGGCCGCCTTGGCCGACGCGTACGCGGACGGCTGGGCACGGGGCGCGCCGGCCGCCGTCACCGCCGCCGTCGCGGCCCGACTCGCCATGACCCTCGCCTCGCGCGACGGCGTCCCCGCGGCCCGGCCCGGGGGCCTGGGCGCGGCGGTCGCGGGCGTGGTCCCGCGCCGCTCGGCCGCCGCCGTCACCGCCCTGACCGTGGCGGCCCTCGCCGCCGCGGTCCTCCCGTTGGGGCTGCCCGCCGCGGCGCGGCACGCCGGGGCGGTCGTCCTCGCCCTGGGCGCCGCCGAGCTCCTGCTGCGCCGCTGCGTGCGCCGCTTCGACGGAGTCACCGGGGACGTCTTCGGAGCCCTGTCCGAGGTCGCGGCCACCGTGGCGCTGCTGACCCTCGCCCTGGGCTGAGGGGACGGGCCCCGTACGCTCGGGGCGTGGAAGAGACGCCGACGCCCATCAGGGTGCTGCTCGCCGACGACCAGGCGCTGCTGCGCAGCGCGTTCAAGGTGCTCGTCGACTCCGAGCCCGACATGCACGTCGTGGGCGAGGCGTCCGACGGTGCCCAGGCGTACGCCCTGGCCCGCGAGCACCGGGCCGATGTCGTCCTCATGGACATCCGCATGCCGGGCACGGACGGCCTCGCCGGCACCCGCATGATCACCGCCGACCCGGAACTCGCCGCGGTCCGCGTCGTCATGCTGACCACCTTCGAGGTCGACGAGTACGTGGTGCAGGCGCTGCGGGCCGGCGCCTCCGGCTTCCTCGGCAAGGGCGCCGAGCCCGAGGAACTGCTGAACGCCATCCGCGTCGCCGCCGCCGGCGAGGCGCTGCTCTCCCCGGCCGCCACCAAGGGCCTCATCGCCACCTTCCTCGCCCAGGGCGCCCACGCCGAGCCCCCCGCCCCCGGCTCCGCGCACGCCGAACGGCTCGCCGCGCTGACCGGTCGCGAGCGCGAGGTCCTCGTCCTCGTCGCGGCGGGCCTCTCCAACGACGGCATCGCCGGCCGCCTCGAGGTCAGCCCGCTCACGGTCAAGACGCACGTCAACCGGGCCATGGCCAAGCTCGGCGCCCGCGACCGGGCGCAACTGGTCGTCATCGCCTACGAATCCGGCCTGGTCCGCCCCCGCGCGGACTGAGCGGCGCCGGGCCGGTCCCGTAGTAGGACGGCGTACTGCGGGCGCGGTACGCGGGACGCGAGGACGGCACCTGGGAGCGACGCGGCGCCACCGCGGCGCGGGGGAGGCTGAGGGGCCCCTCGTGTCTGAACCTGCAGAGAGATCCCCAACCATGTCGTGGCTGTCCCGCTTCAGCCTGGCCCAGAGAGCGCTGATCGGCCTCGTGTCGATCGTCGCGCTCTTCTTCGGCGCCATAGCCATCCCACAGCTCAAGCAGCAACTGCTGCCCTCCATCGAACTGCCGATGGTGTCCGTGCTCGCGCCGTACGAGGGTGCCTCGCCCGACGTGGTGGAGAAGCAGGTCATCGAGCCGATCGAGGCCGCCCTCAAGGGCGTCGACGGCATCACCGGCGTCACGTCGACCGCCAGTGAGGGCAACGCCCTGATCACGGCGCAGTTCGACTACGGCGACGACGGCACCAAGCAGCTCGTCGCCGACGTCCAGCAGGCCGTCAACCGGGCCCGGGTCCGGATGCCCGCCGGCGTCGACCCACAGGTGGTGGCCGGCTCCACCGACGACATGCCGACCGTGGTCCTCGCCGCCACCTCCGACAAGGACCAGCAGGCCCTCGCCGATCAACTGGAAAGCTCGGTCGTCCCCGTCCTCTCCGACATCCCCGGTGTCGGCCGGGTCACCGTCGACGGCGTCCGCAAGCTCCAGGTCAGCGTCACCCCGGACCCGGCGAAGCTCGCTGCGGCCGGACTCGACGGCGCCTCCCTCGCCAAGGGCCTCCAGGCCGGCGGCGCCACCGTCCCCGCCGGCTCCTTCGACGAGGACGGCAAGAACCGCACCGTCCGGGTCGGCGCCGGCTACACCTCCCTCAACCAACTGGAGGAGCTGCGCCTGAGCCCGGGGACCGGCAAGCCGGCCGTGCGCCTCGGTGACGTCGCCACGGTGAAGCAGGAGCCCGCCAAGGCCGCGTCCCTCACCCGCACCAACGGCAAGCCCAGCCTCTCCGTCACCCTGACCACGGACAAGGACGGCAGCGCCGTCGCGATCTCCGACGCGGTCAAGGACAAGCTGCCCGAGCTGCGCTCCACCCTCGGCTCCGGCGCCGACCTGGCCGTGATCATGGACCAGGGCCCGGCCGTCGCCAAGTCCATCTCCGGCCTGACCACCGAGGGAGCGCTCGGCCTGGTCTTCGCGGTGCTCGTGATCCTGGTCTTCCTCGCCTCGCTGCGCTCGACGCTGGTCACCGCGGTCTCCATCCCGCTGTCCGTCGTCCTCGCGCTGATCGTCCTGTGGACCCGGGACCTGTCGCTGAACATGCTGACGCTCGGCGCGCTCACCATCGCCATCGGCCGGGTCGTCGACGACTCGATCGTGGTCTTGGAGAACATCAAGCGCCACCTCGGCTACGGCGAGGAGCGCGAGACCGCCATCATCACCGCGGTCAAGGAGGTGGCCGGGGCGGTCACCTCCTCCACCCTCACGACCGTCGCCGTCTTCCTGCCGATCGGGCTCGTCGGCGGCATGATCGGGCAGCTCTTCAGCTCCTTCTCGCTGACCGTCACCGCCGCCCTGCTGGCGTCGCTGCTCGTCTCCCTGACCGTCGTGCCCGTCCTGTCGTACTGGTTCCTGCGCGCCCCGAAGGGCGTGGCCGAGGAGGCCGTCAAGGACGCGGCGAAGGCCCGGCGCGACGCGGAGGAGAAGGAGGCGCGTGGCCGGCTCCAGCGGTTCTACGTCCGCGTCCTGGGCTTCGCCACCCGCCGCAGGCTGACCAGTGTCGCCATCGCGGTGGTGGTCCTCGTCGCCACCTTCGCCATGACCCCGCTGCTCAAGACGAACTTCTTCGACCAGGGCGAGCAGGACACTCTGACGGTCAAGCAGACCCTGGCCCCGGGCACCTCGCTGGCCGCCGCCGACGAGGCGAGCCACAAGGTCGAGCGGGTCCTCGCCTCGGTCGACGGCGTCAAGGACTACCAGGTCACCGTCGGTTCCTCCGGCTTCATGGCGGCGTTCGGCGGCGGCACGGGCACCAACCAAGCCTCCTACCAGGTCACCTTGGACAACGCGGGCGACGCCGATCAGGTCAAGGGACGCATCGAGAGCGAGCTGGGCAAACTCGACGGCGTCGGCGAGACGCGGATCCTCGCGGGCGGCGGCTTCGGCAGCTCCAACCTGAGCGTGGTCGTCAAGGCGGGCGACGCCGGCGTGCTCGCCAAGGCCGCAGGTCAGGTCCAGGCCGA
Source organism: Streptomyces sp. NPDC046557 (assembly GCF_040645975.1). Taxonomy (NCBI): domain Bacteria; kingdom Bacillati; phylum Actinomycetota; class Actinomycetes; order Kitasatosporales; family Streptomycetaceae; genus Streptomyces; species Streptomyces sp. NPDC046557. The sequence continues at coordinate 99,980 of NZ_JBEYZH010000014.1, read as the reverse complement.
GGTGGCCAAGCTCAAGGACGTCACCGACGTGCAGAGCGACCTCTCGCAGTCGGTGCCCCGCATCTCGGTCACCGCCACCCCCAAGACCGCCGAAGCGGGCCTGGACCAGGCCGCCCTCGGCGCGATCGTCGCCCAGGCCGTACGCGGCACCCCGGCCGGCACGGCCGTACTGGACGACACCGAGCGGGACATCGTCATCACGGCCGCGAAGCCTGCAGGCACCCTGGCCGAACTCCAGGCGCTGCCGGTCGGGCCGACGGCCAAGCTCGGCGACGTGGCCGACGTGAAGATGGTCCCCGGCCCCGTCGCGATGACCCGGATCGACGGCGCCCGCGCCGCCACCATCACCGCCCGGCCGGTCGGCGACAACACCGGCGCCGTCAGCAGCGCGCTGCAGAGCAGCATCAAGGCGCTGGACCTGCCCGCGGGCGCGACCGCGACCATCGGCGGGGTCTCCCAGGACCAGAGCGACGCCTTCGGCTCGCTGGGCCTGGCGATGCTCGCGGCCGTCGCGATCGTCTTCATGCTGCTGGTCGCGACCTTCCGCTCGCTGGTCCAGCCGCTGATCCTGCTGGTCTCCGTGCCCTTCGCGGCGACCGGCGCACTCGGCCTGTTGATCGTCACCGGCACCCCCATGGGCGTCCCGGCGATGATCGGCATGCTGATGCTCATCGGCATCGTGGTGACCAACGCGATCGTCCTGATCGACCTGGTCAACCAGTACCGGGGTCAGGGCCTCGGCGTCGTCGAGGCCGTCATAGAGGGCGGCCGGCACCGCCTGCGGCCCATCCTGATGACCGCTCTCGCGACGATCTTCGCGCTGCTGCCGATGGCGCTCGGCGTCACCGGCGAGGGCGGCTTCATCTCGCAGCCGCTCGCGGTCGTGGTCATCGGCGGCCTGATCAGCTCGACCCTGCTGACCCTGCTCCTGGTGCCGACCCTCTACACGATGGTCGAGCTCTCCAAGGAGCGGCGCCGCGCCAAGAAGCGGGCCCGCCTGACGGTGGTTCCGGCCCCGAGCGAGGGGGAGACCCCGGCGCGGGTGTGACCGTGGGACCGCGTACGCCGAAGGGGCGCCTCCCGGATCACCGGGAGGCGCCCCTTCGGGCATGCGGGCGGGGGCTACGGCAGCGCCAGCATCCGCTCCAGGGCCAGCTTCGCGAAGCTCTCTGTCTCCTTGTCGACCTGGATGCGGTTGACGAGGGTGCCCTCGGCCAGGGACTCCAGCGCCCACACCAGGTGGGGGAGGTCGATGCGGTTCATGGTCGAGCAGAAGCAGACCGTCTTGTCGAGGAAGACGACTTCCTTGTCCTCGGCGGCGAATCGATTCGCCAGCCGCTGGACCAGGTTCAGCTCGGTGCCGATGGCCCACTTGGAGCCGGCCGGGGCGGCCTCCAGCGTCTTGATGATGTACTCCGTCGAGCCCACGTAGTCGGCGGCCGCCACGACCTCGTGCTTGCACTCGGGGTGCACGAGCACGTTCACGCCGGGGATGCGGGCGCGCACGTCGTCGACGGACTCGACCGAGAACCGGCCGTGCACCGAACAGTGCCCGCGCCACAGGATCATCTTGGCGTCCCGCAGCTGCTCGACGGTCAGGCCGCCGTTCGGCTTGTGCGGGTTGTAGAGCACGCAGTCGTCCAGGGACATGCCCATGTCGCGCACGGCGGTGTTGCGGCCCAGGTGCTGGTCCGGCAGGAACAGCACCTTCTCGCCCTGCTCGAAGGCCCACTCCAGGGCCTTCTTCGCGTTGGACGAGGTGCAGATCGTGCCGCCGTGCTTGCCGGTGAACGCCTTGATGTCGGCGGAGGAGTTCATGTACGACACGGGCACCGTGGCGCCGGCGATCCCGGCCTCCGTCAGCACGTCCCAGCACTCCGCGACCTGCTCGGCGGTGGCCATGTCGGCCATCGAGCAGCCCGCCGCGAGGTCGGGCAGCACGACCATCTGGTCGTCCGTCGTCAGGATGTCGGCCGACTCGGCCATGAAGTGCACGCCGCAGAAGACGATGTACTCGGCCTCCGGCTTGGCGGCCGCGTCGCGGGCCAACTTGAAGGAGTCACCGGTCACGTCCGCGAACTCGATGACCTCGTCGCGCTGGTAGTGGTGGCCGAGGATGAAGACCTTGTCCCCGAGCTTCTCCTTGGCCGCGCGGGCGCGCGCCACCAGGTCCGGGTCCGACGGCGAGGGCAGGTCGCCGGGGCACTCCACCCCGCGCTCGCTCTTGGGGTCGGCCTCGCGGCCGAGCAGCAGCAGGGCGAGCGGCGTCGGCTGGACGTCCAGGGGCCGGGTGTCCATAGGCTGGGCGGTGGTCACGACACGCACCCTTTCTGTTCTGCGACAAGGGACTTCCGAAGCCGTTCGGAGCGACTTCTCGTCTATTTGACGCTATCTATCATAGCCGCTTCACGTCAGTTTGACGATGGCGATAGTGTCGATGTGACGAATTCGCCCCGTTCCGCACATCCCACGTCCGTCATGTCCGCCCCCCGGGTCCGGTGTGCGAGCATGAATGTCTGGAACAAGGTGCGGGACCCCGGAATGAATCCGCGGTCGCGCTGGTTGCCACCGACGGCAAGAGTCCGACGTATCCCCAGCCACCGGCGGGGAGCCGCCCACTTCGGGAGTGAATGCAGATGTCCGTACAGGACGAAAAGACCACTGTGAGCGACGGCATCCTCCTGTCCGACGCCGCCGCCGAGAAGGTCAGGACCCTGCTGGAGCAGGAAGGCCGCGATGACCTGGCGCTCCGCGTCGCCGTCCAGCCCGGTGGCTGCTCCGGCCTGCGCTACCAGCTCTTCTTCGACGAGCGCTCCCTCGACGGTGACGTCGTCAAGGACTTCGACGGGGTCAAGGTCGTCACCGACCGCATGAGCTCCCCGTACCTGCACGGCGCGTCCATCGACTTCGTCGACACCATCGAGAAGCAGGGCTTCACGATCGACAACCCGAACGCCACCGGCTCCTGCGCCTGCGGCGACTCGTTCAGCTAAACCCGCGGCCTCCGCGAGGCCCGACGACGAGGGCCCGGACAGCATTCGCTGTCCGGGCCCTCGTCGTACTCGGGCGGCGCGTTACTGGCGGGGGAGCGGCTTGCCCGTCGTCGCGTCGACCACCTTGCGGTCGCCCAGCGGCTTCTGGAGCGTCACCGTCCGCGACATCTCCTTCGCCAGCATGATGCACGCCCGACCCGGGTTGGTCGGGGTGTCGGTGATCTTCACCAGGACGTCGGTCCCCTCCTCGCGCGCCTCCACGGCGTAGGTGCTGCACACCCCGCCCCAGAAGTTCACGGTCAGCGTGCGGTCGGCCTCGGCATACGAGAACCCGGGCACGGTACGCGGCCCGGGGCTCGGTGCGACGGTCTCGCGCGACGAAGCCGGCTCGACCACCGTGTGCGTCTGCGCGCCCTCCTTGGCCACCGCCTGGAAGAGCCAGGCCGGCACCAGACCCCGCCCGCCGTCGTCGAGCGTCCCCGCGGCGAGCCCCAGTACGGCCCCCCGCACGGTCTCCGTCCGCGGCGGCTTCATCGGGCGCGGCTCCGGGTTGCAGGGCAGGGTGTCCGTCGTGCCCGTCGGGGTGTCCGGGGTCAGCGGGACGGAGGTCGCGCAGCCGCTGGGGCCGGGGCCGGAGCCGTTCGACCCGCCGCTGCGGGCGTTGAGCCGGGCCAGCGCCTCCGTGGCCGAGACCACCGGCTCTTCGGCGGCGCGGACCGGCGCCTTCAGCTCCCCGCTGCCCGCCACCACCGTGCCGTCCGGGCCGACGTCGACCTTGCTGGACCAGCCCTGGGTCGGCAGCCCGCCGATCACCGGGTCCGCCGTCACCACCCGGACCGCGCCCTGGGTGAGGCGGGCGTCCAGCGCGGCGTCGGCCTGGCCCGCGCCCGCGAGCACCGGGGCGGCGGCCGTCTTGGCCGCCTGCTCCGAGACGGGCTTGGCCGTGTCGGTCCCGCCCTGGGGGAGGGTGGCCGGGCCGCAGGTGTCCTGGCCGCGCTTGCAGTTGTCGCCGCCGGAGCCGGAGCCGGAGCCGGAGCCGGTGCCCGCGCCGTTGCCGTCGCCGCCCGGCCGGAAGCGGGTGAAGTTCCAGGTGCCGGGGGCCGCACGGGTGACCGTCAGCCGGGGTCCCGAGCCGTCGGCCGCCTCCCCGACCAGCCACTGGTCGCCGGTGAGCCGGGGCGTGCCGGGGATGCCCAGGGCCGCCGCGAGCCGGGCCACCTCCTCGGAGGTCACCTCGCCGGTCGCGGCGAAGGTCGGGGCGGTGGCGGGGGCGTCGGGGAGCTTGACGTCGGCCCGGTAGGTCACCCCGCCGCCCGAGGGGTCCGGTTCGCCGGGCGCGATGCCGGGGCCCGGCGGGGTCGGCGCCACGCGCGGGGCGGAGGCCGCGCTGTCACCCGTACGGTGGCCGCCCGAGCCGTCGCCGTAGGCCGTGGACGCCCAGTAGGCGGTGCCCCCGCCCGCCAGGAGGACGGCCGCCGCGACCGAGCCGACGGCCCAGCCCGGCCGCCGTCGAGTGGGGCGTGATGTGTCGGGTTGTTCGGTGGTCACCTGATCGCTCCTTCGCCTGTCCCGCGTGTCTCGATGCGGGTGTGACGGAGCGGACCGCGAACCGGTTCCCCTCGGACCGGCCCGCGTCGGACCGGCCCGCGTCGAAAGGACGGCTCAGTCGCCGTAGGCGGCGGTGGAGGCGATGAGGCGCGCCGAGGCGGGCGGGACGCGGACGCCGTGGATCTGCGAGGGCGCCACCGGCGCGGGCCGGGGGTCCACCGGAACCGCCCAGTGCGGGGCCATACGGGCGCAGTCGCCCAGCAGCCGCGCGAATCCGGGGCGCGTCCCGGCGGTGTGCTCGGCGTACCCGAAACCATCGGTGTAGGTCATGGAGGGCACGTTAGGCGCGGGCCGCCCGAGGAGAAAGCCCTACTACGGGGTAGTTTCGACGGGTCGGCCGCGCGCCGTCGACCGGGTAGTTTTGACTGTCCCCTCGTCGTCCCCTCGCCGTCCCCCGCAGGAGCGTCCACGCCGTGCGTATCGCAGTCACCGGCTCCATCGCCACCGACCACCTGATGACCTTCCCGGGCCGCTTCGCGGACCAGCTGGTCGCCGACCAGCTCCACACGGTCTCCCTCTCCTTCCTCGTCGACAACCTCGACGTCCGGCGGGGCGGTGTCGGCCCGAACATCTGCTTCGGCATGGGGCAGCTCGGCAGCCGCCCGATCCTGGTCGGCGCCGCCGGCTACGACTTCGACGAGTACCGCGCCTGGCTGGACCGGCACGGCGTCGACACCGAGTCCGTCCGGATCTCCGAGGTGCTGCACACAGCGCGCTTCGTGTGCACCACGGACGCCGACCACAACCAGATCGGCTCCTTCTACACGGGCGCGATGAGCGAGGCCCGCCTCATCGAGCTGAAGGCCGTCGCCGACCGCGTGGGCGGCCTGGACCTCGTCCTCATCGGCGCCGACGACCCCGAGGCGATGCTCCGTCACACGGAGGAGTGCCGCACCCGCGGCATCCCCTTCGCGGCCGACTTCTCGCAGCAGATCGCCCGGATGGACGGCGAGAACATCCGCACCCTGATGGAGGGCGCGACGTACCTCTTCTCGAACGAGTACGAGAAGGGCCTCATCGAGTCGAAGTCCGGCTGGACCGACGCGCAGATCCTCTCCAAGGTCGGCACCCGCGTGACCACCCTCGGTTCCAACGGCGTGCGCATCGAGCGCGAGGGCCGGGAGCCGATCGTCGTCGGCTGCCCGGAGGAGAACGCGAAGATCGACCCGACCGGCGTCGGTGACGCGTTCCGCGCCGGCTTCCTGACCGGTCTCGGCTGGGGCGTCGGGCTGGAGCGGGCGGCGCAGGTCGGCTGCATGCTGGCGACCCTGGTGATCGAGACGCTGGGCACCCAGGAGTACACCCTGGCCCGCGCGCACTTCATGGAGCGCCTCACCAAGGCGTACGGCGACGACGCCGCCGCGGAGGTCCGGACCCACCTGGCGTAACCGGGTCCGCGGTCGACGCCCCCGGCCCGGTGGCCGGGGGCGTCGCCGTCACCGCAGGCGGCGGACCGTGTACGCGACCCCCACCGGCCGCGCGGCCTCGCCCACGTACGCGTGGCCGCGCATCGCGCACCACGCCGGGATGTCGAGCCGGGCCACCTCGTCGTCGGACACCACCGTCACCGTCCCGCCCACGGGCACCGTCCCGATCGCCCGCGCCAGTTCGATGACCGGCTGCGGGCAGCGCAGGCCGAGCGCGTCCAACTCCACCGACTCCGCGACCGGGTCGGCCTCCTGAGCCTCCGGCACCCCGAGCCGTGCCCGTATGCCGGACACCGCCCTCGGCAGCACCTCCAGGAAGCCGTTGACCTCCTCGGCCGTGGTCCCCGGCGGCAGCGACACCCGTACGTTCCCCTCCGACAGCACCCCCATCGCCTTGAGGACGTGTGACGGCGTCAGGGTCGAGCTGGTGCAGGACGAGCCCGACGACACCGAGTAGCCCGCCCGGTCCAGTTCGTGCAGCAGGGTCTCGCCGTCGACGTACAGGCAGGAGAAGGTGACCAGGTGCGGCAGTCGCCGCTCGGCGTCGCCCACCACCTCCACGTCCGGGACCAGCCGCGCGACCCGCCGCCTGATCCGGTCCACCAGGACCCGCAGCCGGGCCGCCTCCGCGTCCGCCTCGGCCCGTACGGCCCGCAGGGAGGCCGCCGCCGCCACGATGGCGGGCAGGTTCCCGAAGCCGGGGGAGCGGCCCGACTCCCGCTCGTCCAGGGGCCCTTGGGGGGCGAACCGGACCCCTTTGCGGACGGCGAGCAGCCCCACCCCGGGCGGGCCGCCCCACTTGTGGGCGCTCGCGGTCAGCAGCGACCACCCGCCCTCGACCGGGCCCCAGCCCAGCGACTGCGCCGCGTCCACCAGCAGCGGCACGCCGACGGCCCCGCAGACCTCGGCGACCTCCGCCACCGGCTGGACCGTACCCACCTCGTGGTTGGCGGACTGGAGGCAGGCCAGAGCGGTGGTCGGGTCCAAGGCGGACGCGTACCCGTCGGGGGACACCGCCCCCAGCCGGTCCACCGGGACCTCCGTCACCGAGCCGCCGGACGCCGCGTGCGCCTCGGCCGCGTGGAGGACCGAACTGTGCTCCACCGCCGACACGACCAGCCGGCTCCCGACCCGCCGGCGGCCGGCGAGCGCCCCCGCGACGCCCGTGTGAACCGCGTGCGTCCCCGAAGGAGTGAACACGAGCTCGTCGGCCCGGCACCCCACCGCCTCCGCGGCCGCCTCCCGGGCCGCGTCGAGCAACAGCCGGGCGCGCCGCCCCTCGCGGTACAGCCGGACGGGGTCGGCCCACCCCTCGTCCAGGGCGGCCAGCAGCGCCTGCCTGGCCACGGGGTGCAGCGGGGCGGCGGAAGCGGAGTCGAAGTACGGCATACGGGCACGCTAGCCGCCCCTTCGCCCCCACCCGAGGTCAGGGCCCGTCAGAAGGGGTGTCCGGGCCGCCGTTCGGGGCCGGATGGCCCGTCCCCCGGACGGCGGATCCATCCCTTCGGGGGCAGTAGCGGCGCGTTGGGCACCCTCCCCGCGCGACCCCAAATAGCGTCCAGTAGGGTTTGGTCCGCATAAACATCCAAACCCCTGCCTGCGTCAGGGCCGGCGACCGACCCGAACACGGCCGCGGCCGGCCGCGCGGGCCGAGACTCTCGGGAAGGCGCTACGTGAGTCCCTACGGCTCCGACCGCTCGCCGCGGCGCCCGATGCGGCGGAAGCTGCTGCAGGCGCTGACTGCGGGCGCGGTCCTGGCGACCGCCACTGGTTGCTCGTACAACTGGCACAACTTCCCCCGCCTCGGAATGCCCACCCCGGTCACGGAGGAGGCGCCTCGCATCCTGTCCCTGTGGCAGGGGTCGTGGGCAGCCGCCCTCGTCACGGGCATCCTGGTCTGGGGCCTGATCCTGTGGAGCGTCATCTTCCACCGGCGCAGCCGGACGAAGGTGGAGGTCCCCCCGCAGACCCGGTACAACATGCCCATCGAGGCTCTGTACACCGTGGTTCCGCTCATCATCGTCTCGGTGCTCTTCTACTTCACCGCGCGTGACGAGTCGAAGCTGCTCTCCCTCTCCGCCAAGCCGGCCCACACGATCAACGTGATCGGCTACCAGTGGAGCTGGGGCTTCAACTACGTCGAGAACGTCGACGGCGACGGGGCCACCCCGAAGGCGGGCGAGGTGCCCAAGAACCTCGCCAACATTCCGGACCGCTTCACCAAGGACTTCCCCGCGGGCGCCGAAGGCGTCTACGACAAGGGCGTCCCCGGCGAGCGGAACCCGCAGACCAACAACCCTGGGCCGACCCTCTACCTGCCCAAGGGCGAGAAGGTCCGCTTCATCCTGTCGTCGAACGACGTCATCCACTCCTTCTGGGTGGTGCCCTTCCTGTTCAAGCAGGACGTGATCCCCGGTCACACCAACGTCTTCGAGGTCACCCCGGACCAGTTCGGCACCTACAAGGGCAAGTGCGCCGAGCTCTGCGGCGTCGACCACTCCCGGATGCTCTTCAACGTGAAGATCGTCTCGCCCGCCGAATACCAGGCGCACCTCAAGGAGCTGGCCGCGAAGGGGCAGACCGGCTTCCTCCCGGCCGGCATCAACCAGACGGACTCGGCCCGGAACGCGGAGACGAACAAACTGTGAGCATCCTCAACGAACCTCAGGGTGCCGCCGCAGCCGACTCGTACGAGAACGAGCTGCCGGTACGGCGCAAGCAGCCGGGCAACGTGGTCGTGAAGTGGATGACCACGACCGACCACAAGACCATCGGCACGATGTACCTGGTCACGTCGTTCGTGTTCTTCCTCATCGGCGGCGTACTGGCGCTCTTCATGCGCGCCGAGCTGGCCCGTCCGGGCTCGCAGATCATGTCGAACGAGCAGTTCAACCAGGCGTTCACCATGCATGGCACGATCATGCTGCTGATGTTCGCCACCCCGCTGTTCGCGGGCTTCGCGAACTGGATCATGCCGCTGCAGATCGGCGCGCCCGACGTGGCGTTCCCGCGGCTGAACATGTTCGCGTACTGGCTGTACCTCTTCGGCTCGACCATCGCGGTGGCCGGCTTCGTCACGCCGAACGGCGCCGCCGACTTCGGTTGGTTCGCCTACTCCCCGCTGTCGGACGCGGTCCGCTCGCCGGGCATCGGCGCCGACATGTGGATCATGGGTCTGGCCTTCTCGGGCTTCGGCACGATCCTCGGCTCGGTCAACTTCATCACCACGATCATCTGCATGCGCGCTCCGGGCATGACGATGTTCCGCATGCCGATCTTCACCTGGAACGTGCTGCTGACCGGTGTCCTGGTCCTGCTCGCCTTCCCGGTGCTCGCCGCCGCGCTCTTCGCGCTGGAGGCCGACCGGAAGTTCGGTGCGCACGTGTTCGACGCCTCGAACGGAGGCGCCCTACTCTGGCAACACCTCTTCTGGTTCTTCGGCCATCCAGAGGTGTACATCATCGCGCTACCGTTCTTCGGCATCGTCTCCGAGATCATCCCGGTCTTCAGCCGTAAGCCGATGTTCGGTTACATCGGTCTGATCGCCGCGACGATCGCGATCGCCGGTCTCTCGGTGACCGTGTGGGCCCACCACATGTACGTCACCGGCGGTGTGCTGCTGCCGTTCTTCTCCTTCATGACCTTCCTGATCGCGGTACCGACCGGTGTGAAGTTCTTCAACTGGATCGGCACCATGTGGAAGGGCTCGCTGTCCTTCGAGACCCCGATGCTCTGGACGATCGGCTTCCTGGTCACCTTCACCTTCGGTGGTCTGACCGGCGTCATCCTGGCCTCGCCGCCGATGGACTTCCACGTCTCGGACTCGTACTTCGTCGTCGCGCACTTCCACTACGTCGTCTTCGGCACCGTGGTCTTCGCGATGTTCGCCGGCTTCCACTTCTGGTGGCCGAAGTTCACGGGCAAGATGCTGGACGAGCGCCTGGGCAAGATCACCTTCTGGACGCTGTTCATCGGCTTCCACGGCACCTTCCTGGTGCAGCACTGGCTCGGTGCCGAGGGCATGCCGCGTCGTTACGCGGACTACCTCGCCGCCGACGGCTTCACCGCGCTGAACACGATCTCCACGATCAGCTCGTTCCTGCTCGGCCTGTCGATGCTGCCCTTCATGTACAACGTCTGGAAGACGGCGAAGTACGGCAAGAAGGTCGAGGTCGACGACCCGTGGGGTTACGGCCGTTCGCTGGAGTGGGCGACCTCCTGCCCGCCGCCGCGGCACAACTTCCTCACCCTGCCGCGGATCCGGTCCGAGTCCCCGGCGTTCGACCTGCACCACCCGGAGATCGCGGCCCTCGACCACCTTGAGGACCACACCGCCGGTGCCACCAAGGCCCTCACCGGCGACAAGGAGGCCGGCAAGTGAAGATCCAGGGCAAGCTGTTCCTCTGGCTCTCCTTCTTCATCCTGATCATGGCCGTCGTGTACGGCGTGTGGTCGAAGGAGCCCGTAGGCACCACCGCGCTCTTCCTGGCCTTCGGCCTGAGCGTCATGATCGGCTACTACCTGGCCTTCACGGCCAAGCGCGTGGACGAGATGGCCCAGGACAACCTGGAGGCCGACGTCGCCGACGAGGCGGGCGAGCTGGGGTTCTTCTCCCCGCACAGCTGGCAGCCGCTCTCGCTGGGCATCGGCGGCGCGCTCGCGTTCATGGGCGTCATCTTCGGCTGGTGGCTCATGTACTTCTCGGCCCCGATCATCGTGATCGGCCTGTGGGGCTGGGTGTACGAGTACTACCGCGGTGAGAACCAGAACCAGTAGCGACACCTCGCAGGACCCTTGAGCACGACCCCGGGGCCCGGACACCTCCAACGGAGGAGTCCGGGCCCCTCGTTTGCAGTCACCCCGCGCGCCGTAATTGTCATATCTTCATAGCGTTGGCTCCATGAAGCACTCACCGCGTCTTTGGACGGTACTCGGCTGCTCCCTGCTGGTCGCGTCCCTCGGGGCCGGCGCCACCGCGTGCGGGGGGTCCGACGACAACCCGCTGTCCGCCCGCCCGTACGACGCGGGCGACCACGTCGCTTTCAACCAGGCCGCCGGCGGGCGCCCCGTCGACCCCAACCGGCCGCTGGAGGTCACCTCGAAGGGAACCGGGGCCCGGATCACCGACGTGACCGTCGTGGACACCCACGGCCGCCGCCTGGCGGGCGAACTCTCCGCCAAGGGCGACCGGTGGCACAGCACCGCCCCGATGGCCGCCGGTGTGCGCTACACGGCCACCGTGAGCACGGAGGACGAGCGGGGCGCCCCCGGGCAGCGCACGCTGACGTTCGACACCACCCCGGCCAAGAAGGTCCTCCAGGTGGAATTCGGCCCGGACGCGGGCAAATACGGCGTCGGACAGCCCCTCACGGCCGAACTGAGCGAGCCGGTCCACGACAAGGCGGCCCGCGCCCTCGTGGAGCGCGGCCTGGTCGTGGACGTGCCGTCCGGTGTCGAGGGCGCCTGGCACTGGGTGGACGACAAGAAGCTGCACTTCCGCCCCAAGGACTACTGGCCCGCCCACTCCACCGTCTCCGTCCGGAGCAACCTGGAGGGCGTCAAGGTCACCGACGACCTCTACGGCACCGCCAGCAAGCCGCTGACGCTGGAGATCGGCGACCGCGTCGAGGTCACCACCGACGCCGCGTCGCACTACCTCACGTTCAAGCGCAACGGAGAAGTGATCAACACCATTCCGGTGACCACCGGAAAGCCCGGCTTCTCCACCCGCAACGGCATCAAGGTGGTCCTGGGCAAGCAGTACTACGTCCAGATGCGCGGCGACACCGTCGGCATCGGCGGCAGCGAGTACTACAACCTGCCCGTCTACTACGCGACGCGCGTAACCTGGAGTGGTGAATATGTTCACGCCGCGCCGTGGTCCGTCGGCTCCCAGGGCTACGAGAACGTCAGCCACGGCTGCACCGGAATGAGCACCGGCAATGCCGCCTGGTTCTACGAGAACATCACCGAGGGCGACATCGTCAAGGTGATCAACAGCATCGGCGAGGACATGGACACCTTCGGCAACGGCTACGGCGACTGGAACATGGACTGGAAGGACTGGCGCGAGGGCAGCGCACTCGTCGGCGGCACCAAGGAAGGCCGCAACGCGGTCGACCAGGCCCGACTGCGCCCGCAGGTCTGAACAGGCCCGCGCACACCCGCCCAGCGGCCTCCAACCGGCCCCCACGAGCCACCAGCGGCCTCCAACCGGCCCCCACGAGCCACCAGCGGCCCCCAACCGGCCCCCCGCGAGCCCCCAGAGGCTCCCGACGGGCCGGTTCCGCTTGAGCGGTGCCCCGCTACGCGTCCAGGGACAGTCGGGCCCGCAGCAGACGCGCCAGGGTCTCCGGGAACTCCACCGGGTCAACCGGAAGGGTGACGGCCGCGTCCGCGCGGCTCCAGGTCGCCAACCAGGCGTCCTGCGGGCGCCCCATGAGCAGCAGCACCGGGGGACAACGGAAGATCTCGTCCTTGATCTGCCGGCACACGCCCATGCCGCCCGCCGGCACGGCCTCGCCGTCCAGCACGCACGCGTCCGCACCGCCCTCGTCCAGGGCCTTGAGGACCGCGGGCAGCGTCGCGCACTCCAGGAACTCCACCGGCGGCAGGTCCGCCGCCGGCCTGCGCCCGGCGGCCAACCGCACCTGCTCCCGGGTGCCCGCGTCGTCGCTGTAGACCAGAACTCGCGCAGTCGCCCGCATTTCGTTCCTCCACGTGTGCCCGTGAATCACGTTGATGTTGCGCGGGATGCTACTCCGTCCGACCGGTTGTCAACATCGGTTCGGCCGGCCTCGCGGACACCCGCCGGTAAGCCGATCTGATGGGCCGTTCGGACCTTGCACACCCCTCTGACACTCCGAACGGCACCCCCCGGGGTGAGGGCGGGATAAGCGACCGACATAATGTCGGTCGTGGCGACAGCAACGACAGTAGATACCGGGCACGCGCACCCGACGGTCAGCCGGCCGAACCTCGTCAGCGTCGGAACCATCATCTGGTTGAGTTCCGAGCTGATGTTCTTCGCGGCCCTCTTCGCGATGTACTTCACCCTGCGATCCGTGACGGGCGCCGAGTACTGGACAGAGCAGGCTTCGGCCTTGAATCTGCCCTTCTCGGCGACGAACACCACGATCCTGGTGCTCTCCTCCCTCACCTGCCAGCTCGGCGTATTCGCCGCCGAGCGCGGTGACGTGAAGAAGCTCAGGACGTGGTTCATCATCACGTTCGTCATGGGTGCGATCTTCATTGGCGGCCAGGTGTTCGAGTACACCTCGCTGGTCAAGGACGAGGGCCTGTCCCTCAAGTCCGGACCGTACGGGTCGGTGTTCTACCTGACCACCGGCTTCCACGGTCTGCACGTGACGGGCGGTCTCATCGCCTTCCTGCTGGTCCTCGGTCGGACGTACGCGGCCAAGAGGTTCACCCACGAACAGGCCACGTCGGCCATCGTCGTGTCCTACTACTGGCACTTCGTCGATGTCGTCTGGATCGGCCTCTTCGCGACGATCTACCTGATCAAGTAGCGAACACGTCGCCGGGCACGCCCGGCAATCCATCCAGAAACACCGACGCAGAAGATCCTGACACCGGGGTAATCCGTGAAAAAGCTCTCCGCACGACGACGCCATCCGCTGGCGGCGGTCGTCGTTCTACTCCTCGCGCTGGCGGCCACTGGGGGGCTTTACGCCGCCTTCGCCCCCGCGGGTAAGGCGCAGGCCGATGAAACCGCCCAGTCCCTCGCCATCGAGGAGGGCAAGAAGCTCTACGCCGTGGGCTGCGCAAGCTGCCACGGAACCGGCGGTCAGGGTTCCACTGACGGCCCCAGCCTGGTCGGCGTCGGCTCCGCGGCCGTCGACTTCCAGGTGAGCACGGGCCGCATGCCGGCCCAGCAGCCCGGCGCGCAGGTGCCGGCGAAGCCTCCGGTCTACACGCAGGCCCAGATCGACCAGCTGGCCGCGTACATCTCCTCCCTGGGGGCCGGCCCGTCCGTGCCCACCCAGAAGCAGGTCGACCCGGCGGGTGCCGACATCGCCAAGGGTGGCGAACTGTTCCGCAACAACTGCGCGCAGTGCCACAACTTCACCGGCGAGGGCGGCGCCCTGACGCACGGCAAGTACGCCCCCAACCTGGCGGACGTCTCGCCCAAGCACATTTACGAGGCCATGCTCACCGGCCCGCAGAACATGCCCTCCTTCCCCGACAGCACGATGCCGGAGAAGCAGAAGAAGGACATCATCGCGTACCTCCAGAACGTGAACGGCGACAAGTCGGTCAGCCCTGGCGGCCTGAAGCTCGGTGGCCTCGGCCCCGTCTCCGAGGGTCTGTTCGGCTGGATCTTCGCTCTGGGTGCGCTGATCGCTGTCGCCGTCTGGGTCGCGGCCCACACCGCTAAGGCCAAGAAGTCATGAGTAGCCAAGACATTCCCGAAGAGAAGCACCTGCCGAGCGAGCAGGGCGACGCGCACCACGGTGGCGTAGCAGTCGCGGACGACCCGTTCGCCGACCCCGGCCTGCCGGTCCACAAGCCGCGCATCCAGGACATCGACGAGCGGGCCGCCAAGCGGTCCGAGCGCGTGGTCGCGATGCTGTTCACGCTGTCGATGCTGGCCACGATCGGCTTCATCGCCGCGTACGTGACCATCCCCGTCGACAGGTACGTCTACATCTTCCCCATCGGGAAGGTGAGCGGCCTGAACTTCGCCCTCGGCCTGACCCTGGGCACGGCCCTCTTCTGCATCGGCGCGGGCGCGGTCCACTGGGCCCGCACCCTGATGTCCGACGTGGAGGTCGCCGACGAGCGCCACGCCATCGCGGCGCCGCCGGAGGTCAAGGCCAAGGTCCTCCAGGACTTCGCCGACGGCGCGAGCGAGTCGGCCATCGGCCGTCGTCCGCTGATCCGCAACACCATGCTGGGCGCGCTGGCCATGCTGCCGCTGTCCGCCGTGATGATCATGCGCGATCTGGGCCCGCTGCCCGAGGACAAGCTGCGCAAGACCCTGTGGGCCAAGGGCAAGCTGCTCATCAACCAGAACACGATGGAGCCGCTGCGTCCCGAGGACGTGGTCGTCGGTTCGCTGACCTTCGCCATGCCCGAGGGCCTGGAGGAGACGCAGCACGACTTCCAGAACCAGATCGCCAAGGCCGCCCTGATGATCGTCCGGCTCCAGCCGCAGGACATCAAGGACAAGCGGGAGCTGGAGTGGTCCCACGACGGCATCGTGGCCTTCTCCAAGATCTGCACCCACGTCGGCTGCCCGATCAGCCTGTACGAGCAGCAGACGCACCACGTGCTCTGCCCGTGCCACCAGTCCACCTTCGACCTCTCCGACGGCGCCCGAGTCATCTTCGGCCCCGCTGGTCACGCGCTTCCGCAGCTGCGGATCGGCGTCAATGACGAAGGCTTCCTCGAAGCGCACGGCGACTTCGAAGAGCCCGTCGGTCCTGCATTCTGGGAGCGCGGATGAGCACTGCCACCACCACCGACAGTCAGCGCAAAGCGCCCGCCGGCGAGCGGGTAGCGGACTGGGCCGACGGCCGCCTGGGCATCTACAGCCTGGCCAAGTCGAACATGCGCAAGATCTTCCCGGACCACTGGTCCTTCATGCTCGGTGAGATCTGCCTCTACAGCTTCATCATCATCATCCTCACGGGTGTGTACCTGACGCTGTTCTTCCACCCGAGCATGAACGAGGTCGTGTACCACGGCCCGTACGTGCCGATGCAGGGCGTCTCGATGTCCGAGGCGTTCGCCTCGACGCTCGACATCAGCTTCGACGTCCGCGGCGGTCTGCTCATCCGGCAGATCCACCACTGGTCGGCGCTCATCTTCGTCGCGGCCATGGTCGTGCACATGATGCGCGTGTTCTTCACCGGCGCGTTCCGCAAGCCGCGTGAGGTCAACTGGATCTTCGGCTTCCTGCTGCTGGTCCTCGGCATGTTCACCGGTTTCACCGGTTACTCCCTGCCGGACGACCTGCTCTCGGGCACCGGTGTCCGCTTCATGGAGGGCGCGATCCTGTCCGTGCCGATCGTCGGCACGTACCTGTCGTTCTTCCTCTTCGGCGGCGAGTTCCCCGGCGGCGACTTCGTCGCGCGGTTCTACTCGATCCACATCCTGCTGCTGCCCGGCATCATGATGGGCCTGCTGGTGGCCCACCTGATCCTGGTCTTCTACCACAAGCACACGCAGTACGCGGGTCCCGGCAAGACGAACAACAACGTCGTCGGCATGCCGCTGCTGCCGGTGTACATGGCCAAGGCCGGAGGCTTCTTCTTCCTGGTCTTCGGTGTCATCGCGGCCATCGCGGCGCTCGCCTCGATCAACCCGATCTGGGCGATCGGCCCGTACCGCCCGGACCACGTGTCCACCGGCGCGCAGCCCGACTGGTACATGGGTATGCCGGAAGGCCTGATCCGTGCCATGCCTGGCTGGGAGATCAACCTGTGGGGCCACACCCTCGTCCTGGGCGTGTTCATCCCGCTGCTGCTCTTCCCGCTGGTGCTGGGCGCGATCGCGGTGTGGCCGTTCATCGAGTCCTGGGTCACCGGGGACAAGCGTGAGCACCACCTGCTGGACCGCCCGCGCAACGTCCCGACCCGCACGGCCTTCGGTGTCGCCTGGATCGCGGAGTACATCGTCCTGCTGATCGGCGGTGGAAACGACATGTTCGCGCAGTACTTCCACCTCTCGATCAACAACATCACCTGGTTCGTCCGGATCGGCTTCTTCGTCGTCCCGGTCCTGGCCTTCATCGCCACCAAGCGCATCTGCCTCGGCCTCCAGCGTCGGGACCACGACAAGGTGCTGCACGGTCGCGAGACGGGCATCATCAAGCGGCTGCCGCACGGTGAGTTCGTCGAGATCCACGAGCCGCTGCCGCAGGCCAAGCTCCACACGCTCACCTCGCACGAGCAGTACCGGCCGGTCGAACTCGGCCCGACGGTCGACGAGAACGGCGTGGAGCGCAAGCCCAAGGCCACGGAGAAGCTCCGCGCGAAGCTGAGCAAGGGCTTCTACGCGGAGAACAACCAGATTCCGAAGCCCACGGTGGAGGAGTACAAGGAGATCCAGAGCGGCCACGGCCACCACTGATCCCCGCATGACCGCTTGAGGGATTGATTCAGGTCAATCCTGGTGTCGCCACGGTGAGAGCCCCGTCCAGGGTCTGGACG
Source organism: Streptomyces sp. NPDC046557 (assembly GCF_040645975.1). Taxonomy (NCBI): domain Bacteria; kingdom Bacillati; phylum Actinomycetota; class Actinomycetes; order Kitasatosporales; family Streptomycetaceae; genus Streptomyces; species Streptomyces sp. NPDC046557. The sequence goes on along the minus strand of NZ_JBEYZH010000014.1, from coordinate 82,775 downwards.
GGGCTCTTCGCCGTCCGCCCCCGCTGGATAGGCTGGGCTCCGCACCCCATTCGACGTGGAACTTTCCCGAGCAGCAGGAGCGGACCATGAACGTTGTGACCCCGGCAGGCGGCGACAGCGTGGCGGCCCGCGGCTGGCCGGGTCTCCTCGATGCCCTGCTCACCGGCCGGGACCTCGGCCCGGACGACACCGCCTGGGCCATGGACCGCATCATGCGCGGCGAGGCCACGGACGCGCAGATCGCCGGTTTCATGGTGGCGCTGCGGGCCAAGGGGGAGACCGTCGCGGAGATCAACGGCATGGTGCGTGCCATGTACGAACACGCCAACCTCATCGAGGTCCCGGGCCGGACGGTGGACATCGTCGGCACGGGCGGGGACGGCGCCAAGACGGTCAACATCTCCACCATGTCGGCGCTCGTGGTGGCCGGAACGGGCGCCAAGGTGGTCAAGCACGGGAACCGGGCCGCCTCTTCGGCGAGCGGCTCCTCCGACGTGCTGGAGAAGCTCGGCGTCAATCTCAACCTCACCCCGGCCCGGGTGGTGGAGGTCGCCGAGCAGGCCGGCATCACCCTGTGCTTCGCCGTCAAGTTCCACCCCGCGTTGCGGCACGTGGCGGCGGCCCGCAAGGAGTTGGGCATCCGGACCACCTTCAACTTCCTCGGCCCGCTGACCAACCCGGCGCAGGTGCGCGCGCAGGCCACGGGCGTGGCCGACCCCCGGGTGGCGCCCATCGTCGCCGGGGTGCTCGCGGAGCGTGGCTCCTCGGCGCTGGTCTTCCGCGGCGACGACGGCATGGACGAACTGACCACGACCGCCACCTCGCGGGTCTGGTGGGTCCGCGAGGGCACCGTCACCGAGCTGCCGTTCGACCCGCGCGACGTGGGGATCCCGATCGTGGGCGTCGCGGACCTGCGCGGTGAGGACGCCTCGTACAACGCGGACGTCGCCCGCCGGCTGCTGGCCGGCGAGACCGGTCCCGTACGCGACGCCGTCCTGCTGAACTCGGCGGCGGCCCTGGTGGCGCTGGACCCGGGCACGGGCTCGCTGGAGGAGCAGATCGCCGCGGGCATCACCCGTGCGGCCGAATCCATCGACTCGGGCGCGGCGCGGGCGGCGCTGGAGCGCTGGGTCGCGGCCAGCAACGCGTAGGTCCCCGGTACGGCGATGGGCCCCGGTCCGGAATGTGGACCGGGGTCTTGCGCGTGGGGGATCTTGTGGCAGGATGCTGACCAGGTCACGAGTGACAGCGTTTTGGCCCCGGCTCGCTGTCCGGCAACCCTCCTTCCGTGGCGGGGTGCCCCGGGTGATGACCAGGCCGTAGGCAGTGAGGTCTACGGCAAGCGCGGATCCCTCGACACCAGGGATCCTGGTCCTCGAGGAGCGTTTTCCGTGAGCAAGCGAATGCGATAGGGCGTCTCCGCCCCTTCTTCACCCCTCGGAACAGGGTCGCTTCCGCGTACCCGGACCCCGAGGCATCCCCGTACCCCGGACGGCCGCCGAGCCGTACCCGCGTACGGGCAGACACCGAAGCCATTCCGCCCTGCCTGCCGGGAGACACCGCCATGTCCGCATCCCTGAACGCCACCGCCGAGCACGCCTCCGCCGACGCCGTGCGCGCCGACGCCGTATGTGTCGAGCCGCTGTCCGTGCTCGGTCGGGACGTCACCGTCCCGCTCGTCACCGGCGGCGAGGTCACCTACGCGGCCCTCGACTACGCGGCCAGCGCGCCGGCGCTCCAGCGGGTGTGGGACGACGTGGCCGCGTACGCCCCGTACTACGGCAGCGTGCACCGCGGCGCCGGGTACCTCTCGCAGCTCTCCACCGACCTGTTCGAGCAGAGCCGGGTCACGGTCGCCGAGTTCCTGGACTGCCGCCCCGCCGACCAGGTGATCTTCACCCGGTCCACGACCGACTCGCTGAACCTGCTCGCCGCCGCACTCCCCGCGGACTGCCAGGTGTTCGTCTTCGAGACCGAGCACCACGCCTCGCTGCTGCCGTGGGCCGACGCGCGGGTCACCTACCTCAACGCGCCGCGCACCCCCGACGAGGCCATCGCCACGCTGGAGCGGGCGCTGGCCGGACGGGACCCCCACGGCCCGGCGCTGGTGTGCGTCACCGGCGCGTCCAACGTCACGGGTGAACTGTGGCCGGTGAGGGAACTCGCCGCGGCGGCGCACGCCCACGGCGCGCGGATCGTGCTGGACGCAGCCCAACTGGCGCCGCACCACCCCGTCTCGGTGCGGGAACTGGACGTGGACTGGGTCGCCTTCTCCGGGCACAAGCTGTACGCCCCGTTCGGCTCGGGCGTTCTGGCGGGGCGGGCCGACTGGCTCCGGGAGGCGGAGCCGTACCTGGCCGGCGGCGGCGCCTCGCGGAAGGTGGCCCGGCGCGAGGACGGCGGCGTGGACGTCGAGTGGCACACCACCGCCGCCCGCCACGAGGCCGGCTCCCCGAACGTCATCGGCGTCTACTCCATCGCCTCCGCCTGCCGGGCGCTGACGGAGACGGGCTTCGAGGGCCTCGTCGCCCGGGAGCGGCAGCTGATCGCGAAGGTCCGCGAGGGCCTGGCGGGGGTCCCGGAGGTCCGGGTGCTGTCCCTGTTCGGCGACGACTCCCCGCGGGTCGGCGTCATCTCCTTCGTGGTGGACGGCTGGAACAGCTCCCACTTCGCCGCCGCGCTGTCGGCCGAGTACGGGATCGGCGTCCGCGACGGCCTGTTCTGCGCCCACCCGCTGGTGCGGACGCTGCTGGGCAGCGAGCCGCAGACCCAGGGCGAATGCGGAGCGCCGGAGGCGGCGCCGGGGGAGCGAAGCGAGGTGGGGGTCCCCCCGGCCGAAGGCTGGGGGAGGTCGCTCAACGCGATCCGCGTCAGCTTCGGCGCCGGCACCCCCGACGAGCACGTGGACCGCTTCGTCCGCGCGGTGCGGGAGCTGGTCGCGGACGGCGCGAAGTGGAGCTACCGCACGGAGGAAGGCCGCTGCGTGCCGGTTTCTTGATCTTGTGGCGCCGCTGCCACGCCTCGGCCCTGGCGGACCACCCGGGCTTCGCTCGGCCGCGCCGAGTCCGCCCGCCGTCCACGGGCCGGGGATGCGCCCGGTCCGTGCCCCTTCGGCTTCGCGCCGCTGTGTCGTACTCCGTCCGCTGTTGGCGGGGCGGTGGATACGGCCCCGGGCCGGGGGCGTCCGTACCGTCGGGGCGCTCGTGGTTCCCGATGCCCGGCGCCGCCGGCGCCGGGCACCGGGGATCCGGCTCGGGCGGTCCGGCGTCGCGCACGCGCGGGCGGTGGTCGGGGCCAGCGGCGGGCGAGCCCCTTCCGTCCCGCCGGGGCGCTCGGCGCGCCGTTCGGCGCTGAGCGCTTCCCCCGGCTCCGGGCCGCCGTGCCGGGCTCCGTCCGCGGTGGTCGCGGCTGGTGGTTCGGGCGTCGGGGTGGGAACGACGGGCCTTGGCCTGCCGTGGTGGAGGTGATCGGCCGGCCGCGCGGGGCGGGGAGCGCCGTCTGCGCGCGGCGAGCGGGGGAGGGCCGGGGCCGGGCCGAACCGGTGCGGGCGACTCCGGGCGTCGGCACGTCGGCCACCTCGACCGGGACTCTCGGCGGGGCCGCTCGGACCGGTTCGGCCGACGGGCCGGCCGGAGGGGTGCGCGTCGGGCGCGGGGCACCGGGACCGGGTTACGCCGGGCCCGCGTCGGGCGCGGGGGCGGAACCCCGCCCCGTCAGAACCCCGGCCAGGGGCTACGCGTCGAGGCCGATGGCGAAGGCCGCTTCCAGGTCGTGCTGGGAGTACGTGCGGAACGCCACGTGGGTGTCCGTCGCCTCCACACCCGGGATCTTGCTGATGCGGCCCGGGATGATGTCCGCCAGGTTCTCGTGGCGGGCGACGCGGACCAGCGCGATGAGGTCGTAGGTGCCGGTGACGGAGTACACCTCGCTGACGCTGTCCAGCTGCGCGATGGACTCGGCGATCTCGGGAATCCGGTCCACGCTGGTCTTGATGAGCACGATCGCGGTGATCACGGTTGGCTGTCTCCCTCGCCGGCAGTCACTGGTCGCCTCACTCTAGTCGTACGCCGATACCGCACCCAGGCGTAGGCGAACCCGACGGAGAAGCCCACCACGTGTGCCAGGTACGCCACCCCCGGCCCGCTCGCCGCCCGGTGCGCCGCCAGCCATTGCAGGACGAACCAGAACATCAGCACGATCCACGCGGGGAACCGCAGCGGCAGGAAGAACAGGAACGGGAACAGGCTCGTCACCCGGGCCCGCGGGAACAGACACAGGAACGCCCCCAGGACCGCCGAGATCGCCCCCGACGCGCCGACCAGCGTCTGGTCCGAGGAGGCGTGGGCCGCCGCGTACGTCGCCAGCGCCAGGTACCCCGTGGCGACGTAGAAGAGCAGGAACGCCGGGCGCCCCATCCGCTCCTCCGCCATCGCGCCGAACACGTGCAGGAACAGCATGTTGCCGAGCAGGTGCAGCCAGCTCCCGTGCACGAACAGCGCCGTCAGCGGCGTCAGCAGGGCCCGGGCCGTCCCCCCGAAGAGCCCGTCCGGGACCACGCCCCAGCGCCGGAAGTACGCGGTCCCCGTTTCCAATAACAGGTCACCGGTCCCGTAGACCGGGTTCAGACCGGAGGCGGGCCCGAGGACGAACACCACACAGCAGCCCGCGATCAGCGCGCGGGTGACCACCGGGCCCCGCACGGCCTCCGCCAGGGCAGCCTGCCACCTTACGATCATGCGACAGAGCATGACGCAGCAGAGCCCCCGTCCGGGCGGTGCCAGGCCGTAGGGTGACGTGGTTGCGTATCGCGGCCCGCCGAAGGCCGCCATAGGCCCCCGACGGCTCCGGCGGGCGGCTTTAATTGAATGAGCTACGAAGGAGAGAGCGGCCTGATGACGGTTCCCCTGCCGACAGCCACCACCCGGTGGCGCTGCACCCTGTGCGGCAACCTCACGCGCTTCGACGTCACCCGTTCGTCGAAGGTCGTGGAGTACGTCCACCTGGACCTCGCCGGGGAGCCCACGGTCGAGGAGCGGGAGGTGGTCAATGAGACCATCGAGTCGGTCCGCTGCCGCTGGTGCAACGCGGTGGACCAGATCGAGCTCGTGGACAGGCCGGGCTCGGACTCCTGACGGGAGCCGGGCCCACAGTAGATCACGGTAGGGGTGACGGATTGTGGAGCCAGCAAGCGGCGCTGAGCCGGCCGACGCGGCCGGCGACGCCGCGGAGGTGCTCGACCGCCCGCTGCCGGAAGGCGTGCGGCGCCGGGTCATCGCGCTCGTCTCGGACGCCTTCGGCGGTCTGACGGTCGCGGACCTTCCCGCGCAGCTGCGCCAGTACGCCCGGTTCACCCCGACCCGGCGCGCCAAGTTCGCCGGGAACGCGATGGCGGCGGCCGTGGAGACGGACCCCGTCTTCCGCGGGCGCGTCGCCGAGAAGCTCCGCGACGCCCAGAGGGAACTCGCCGGGGCGCTGGAGTGCGGGGCCCCGCCCGCCGCCGCCGATCCGCTGGACGTGGCGGCGGCCGCGTACATCCTGCGGCCGCCCGGCTGGGTCAAGCTGGTCGCCGCCGCCGGCGAGGAGGTCCAGCGCGCCGACGCCGAGCGGGTCGGTGACGAGACCCGGCGCGAGCTGGAGCGGCTGCGCGAGGAACTGGCCCACGCGCGCGCTTCGCAGCGCTCGGGCGGCGAGCAGGTACGGGCCGAGCTCGACGCCGTCCGCAAGGAAGCGGAATCGCTTCAGCGCAAGCTGCGCAGCGCCCAGAGCGACGTCAAGCGCGGCGAGGCGGCCCTGCGCAAGCTGACCGCGGAGGTCGACGGCATCCGCGGTGACGCGGCCGCCCGGGTCGCCGCCGCCGAGAGTGAGAGCCGCCGGCTCAAGTCCCGTCTGGCGGAGGTGGAATCGGCGCTGGAGACCTCGCGCCGGGCCACCCGCGAGGGACGCAGCATCGAGGACATGCGACTGCGGCTGCTGCTGGACACCGTCCTCGACGCGGCTGCCGGGCTGCGCCGCGAGCTGGCGCTGCCGCCGGTCTCCACGCGGCCCGCGGACACGGTTGACGCGGTGGAGCCCGGCCGGATGACGCCCAAGGACATCGCGGCACGGGCCCTGTCCGAGACCGATCCGGCGTTGCTGGACCAGCTGTTGGCGCTGCCCCAGGCGCATCTGGTGGTCGACGGCTACAACGTGACGAAGACCGGCTACCCGACGATGCCACTGGAGAAGCAGCGGCTGCGGCTGCTGGGCGGCCTGTCGATGCTGGCCGCCCAGACGGGCGCGGAGATGACCTGTGTCTTCGACGGTGCCGAGCTGGCCGCGCCGGTGCTGCTCGCGCCGCCGCGCGGGGTGCGCGTGCTCTTCTCCAAGGCGGGCGTCACGGCGGACGAGCTGATCCGCCAACTGGTGCGGGCCGAGCCGTCCGGCCGCCCGGTGGTCGTGGTGTCCACCGACCGCGAGGTCGCGGACGGCGTGGCCAAGTACGGAGCCCGTCCGGTTACGTCCGCCTTGTTGCTCAAGCGGCTTTCGCGCGTTTCGTGACGTTCGCCCGTTGATGCGGCGGATCGACCCTTCTCACCAAGTAGCGCGATAGATGCCGGAATTGGCGGTGCGTCGTCGGAACGTACCGTCAACTCCCCGGCACCCAGTGTCGACGGCGTGTGAAGAAGTCGGTGAGGGGGCGATTTTTTGCTCCCGGGGATTTGAACTGATCGCAGCCGGGTCACTAGGGTCTGTTCAAACCTTCGTGCGGTAGGTCACTCATTCGGGGTGACGGCGAAGGTGCCGCCGAGCGTGTCGCGTTCCGTTCCGGCGGCGTGAGGAAGAAGGAGCTCGCCTTCGTGGCGTCCCACCGTCGACCCAAGCAGCCGAGCCGCTCGCGCGTGACCGCGCTCACCGCGTTCGCCGCCGCAGCTGTCGCCCTCTCCTCGCAGTCGGCCATGGCCGCCCCGGACAAGCCCAACAAGGACGAGGTCAAGGCCAAGGTCGACGCCCTCTACGGCGAGGCGGAGCAGGCCACCGAGAAGTTCGACGGAGCCAAGGACCGTCAGGACAAGCTCGAAAAGGAGATAGCGCAGCTCCAGGACCAGGTCGCGCGCGGCCAGCTCGAACTCAACGACATGCGCAACACGTTGGGCTCGATGGCCAGCGCCCAGTACCGCACCGGCGGCATCGACCAGTCCCTCACCCTCCTGCTCTCCAACGACCCGCAGAGCTACCTCGACAAGGCGTCCACGCTCCAGCAGTTGAGCGGAAAGCAGATCGAGACCATCGGCAGGATCCAGGCCAAGCAGCGCTCCCTGGCCCAGCAGCGCCAGGAGGCCGCCGGCAAGCTCGCCGACCTCGATGCCACCCGCAAGGAGCTCGGCGAGCAGAAGAAGGCCGCCCAGGACAAGCTCGCCGCGGCCCAGGCCCAGCTGAACACGCTGAGCGCGCAGGACCGGGCACAGCTCCAGGACGAGGAAACCAAGGCCGACAAAAGCGCGGCCCAAAGCGCCGGCAAGGTGAAGGGCTCCGGCCGGGCCGGAGCCGCGCTCGCCGCCGCCGCGACGCAGGAGGGCAAGGGGTACCACATGGGGTCCACCGGCCCGGACCTCTACGACTGCTCCGGGCTCACCCAGTGGGCGTACGCGCAGGCGGGCGTCAGCATCAGCCGTACCACCTTCACCCAGGTGAACGACGGCACGCGCATCGGACGCAGCCAGCTCCAGCCGGGCGACCTGGTGTTCTTCTTCGACGACCTGCACCACGTCGGTCTGTACGCGGGCAACGGCCAGGTCCTTCATGCCTCCCACCCGGGCCCGACCGGCGGCGTCAAGTACGAGCCGATGGACGACATGCCGTTCCAGTTCGGCGTCCGCGTCGGCTGAGCCGAGCCCCCAGGGGACGCGCCGTACACCGCCCATCCGGGCGAATCGCGCGGCGTCGCCCTGACCGCACGCCCCGCCGGTGACCTGCGTCTCCGACGGGGCGTCGGCGTGTGTACCCCCGGACGGTCGTTGGTCGGTGCCCGGCGGCGCGGCTACTGTCTGCCGCGCGGAACCCGGCACACGGCCGTCCACGGGGGGCGGACCCGGGCTGCGCGCAGCGCAAGGGAGCGGTTTCACGTGGCGTCCCATCGCCGGCCCGGGCTCACCGGCCTCGACCGGAGCACCAAGCTCACCGCCTTCACCGCCGCCGCGGCCGGCGCCGCCGTCGCTCTGACGGGGGCCGTCGCGAGCGCGGCCCCGAGCCTGCCCCGGGAGCCCCCGGCGGGCGCACGCGCCCAGGTCGACCGGCTCTTCGAGGAGGCCGAGCAGGCCACCGAGCGCTTCAACGAGGCCGACGAGAAGGCCGGCAAGCTCCGGGCCGAGATCGGCCGCGCGCAGGACGCCGTGGCCCGCGGCCAGGACCGCATCAACACCATGCGCGGCGTCCTCGGCGCCTTCGCCGGGGCCCAGTACCGCTCCGGCGGCCTCGACCCCGCCCTCGCGCTGATGCTGTCCGACGACCCCGACGGCTACCTCGACAACGCCGCCGTCCTCGACCGGCTCAGCGGCCGACAGGCCCGACAACTCGCCGAACTGCGCGAGGAGCAGCGCCGGCTCGGCCAGGAGCGCCAGGAGGCGTCCGGGAAGCTGGCCGAGCTGGAGGCCCTCCGCTCGGACGTCGCACGGCACAAGCGGGACATCACGGCGAAGCTCGCGGAGGCCCGCCGGCTGCTCGACGCGATGCCCTCCGAGGAGCGCGCCGACTTCGAACGGGCCTCGCGGTCGGGGGACCGCGCCGACGCGCTGCCCGACCTGTCCTCGGCCGTGCCCGCCTCGTCCCGGGCCGCGGCCGCCGTGCGCGCGGCACGGGCCGCGGTCGGACGGCCGTACGTGTGGGGTTCCACCGGCCCGTCCGGTTTCGACTGCTCCGGGCTGATGGTGTGGTCCTACCGCCAGGCCGGGGTGTCCCTGCCGCGCACCTCGCAGGAGCAGCGGTACGCGGGCCGGCGGGTGCCGCTGTCGCAGGCGCAGCCGGGGGACCTGGTGACGTACCGCTCGGACGCCAGCCACGTCGCCATGTACGTCGGCAACGGGCAGGTGGTCCACGCCCCCTACCCCGGGGCCCGGGTGCGCTACGACCCGGTCGGGATGATGCCGGTGTCCTCGGTGACCCGGCCCTGACGGGCGGGGTGCGTACGATCGGCTGGTGCCCCCCGGTCGCCGCCTCGTACGCCCTCTGCGCCTCGTGCGCCTCGTGCGCCTCGTACGCCCCCTCACGCTCGCACTGCTGCTGTGCCCGCTCCCGACCGGCTGCGGCGCCGCTCCCGCCGACACAACGGACCCCACTGTCCGGCGGGCCGTCGCCGACTGGGCCGCCGCCCCGCCCGCCCGGCTCGCCGGTATCCCGCTGCAAGGGTGGTCCTACGAGGTCACCTCCGTGCGTCGGGACGGCGCGCGCGCCTTCGCGCGGGCGGCCCTGCACTACCGGCTGGCCGGCTACGACGCCGCCCCGGCGGACGCGCGGCGCGAGGTGGAACTGGTACGGGCCGGCGCGGACGGCTGGCGGGTCGCGGCCGACCGGCCCGCGCCGGGCGCGCCGCCGCAGCTGTGGGACCAGGGCGCGGTGACGGCCGTACGGGGCGCGCACGCGCTGGTGCTGGGCGTCGGCCAGGGCGAGCGGACGCTGTCCGGGATCGCGGCGGAGGCCGACCGGGCGGTGCCCGCGGTGAGCGCCGCCTGGCCGCGGCCCTGGGCGGGCCGGGTGGTGGTGCTCGTCCCGTCGACCCTCGACGCGATGGCGGCGCTGCTCGGCAGGCCTGCCGACGCCTACCGGGGGATGGGCGCCGTCACCACCGGCCGGGTGGGGGCCGGGCCGGCCCCGGCCGACCGGGTCGTGGTCAACCCGGAGGGGTACGCGGGCCTGTCCGAGGCGGGCCGGGGCGTCGTGCTGACCCACGAGACGACCCATGTGGCCACCCGCGCCGCGACCTCCGCGAAGACCCCGCTGTGGCTGTCCGAAGGCTTCGCGGACTGGGCCGCGTACCGGGCCGGCGACCGCGGCCCGGCCGAGGCCGCGCCGGAGCTGGCCCGCGCGGTGCGGCGGGGCGAGCTGCCGGGCGCGCTGCCCGCGGACGCCGACTTCGCCTTCGGCGGCGACCCGGAGGCGTCCGCACGGTCGTACGAGGGCGCGTGGCTCGCCTGCCGGCTCATCGCGGCGAGGTGGGGGGACGCGGCGCTGGTGCGGCTGTACGAGGAGGCGGGCCGGGCACCCCTGCCGACGGCCCTGGAGAAGACCCTGGGGGTCGACGAGGCCGAGCTGACCCGGGCCTGGCGCGAGGCCCTGCGGGAGCAGCTCGGATAGGAGCGGGGGCGTCGGGTACGTTGGCTGGCGATGCACAAGACGCTGATCGTGACCAATGACTTCCCGCCGCGACCGGGCGGCATCCAGGCATTCCTGCACAACATGGCGCTGCGGCTGGATCCCGACCGGATCGTCGTCTACGCCTCCACCTGGAAGCGCGACGAGGAGGGCCGCGCGGCCACCGCCGCCTTCGACGCGGAACAGCCGTTCCGGGTGGTGCGCGACCGGACGACGATGCTGCTGCCGACGCCCCGCGTGACCCGGCGGGCGGTGGAACTGCTGGGCGAACACGGCTGTGAGTCGGTGTGGTTCGGCGCGGCGGCCCCGCTGGGGCTGATGGGCCCGGCGCTGCGGAGGGCGGGGGCCCGGCGGATCGTCGCGACCACGCACGGGCACGAGGCGGGCTGGGCGCAACTGCCCGCCGCCCGGCAGTTGCTGCGGCGGATCGGCGAGGGCACCGACACCCTGACCTACCTGGGGGAGTACACGCGTACCCGGATCGCCTCGGCGTTGACGCGGCGGGCGGCGGCGCGGATGACCCAACTGCCGCCCGGTGTCGACGAGAAGACCTTCCACCCCGGCTCGGGCGGGGCGGCGGTACGGGCCCGGCTGGGCCTGACCGACCGGCCCGTGGTGGTGTGTGTGTCCCGGCTCGTGCCCCGCAAGGGGCAGGACACCCTGATCGAGGCCATGCCGCGGATCCTGGCTGCGGTGCCGGACGCGGTCCTGCTGATCGTGGGTGGCGGCCCGTACGAGGCGGACCTGCGGGCGGTGGCCGCCTCGACCGGCGTCACCGACTCGGTCCTCTTCACCGGGTCGGTCCCCTGGGCGGAACTGCCCGCCCACTACGGCGCCGGGGACGTGTTCGCGATGCCGTGCCGGACCCGGCGCGGCGGCCTCGACGTCGAGGGCCTCGGCATCGTCTACCTCGAAGCCTCCGCGACCGGCCTGCCCGTGGTCGCGGGCGACTCGGGCGGGGCGCCGGACGCGGTGCTGGACGGGGAGACCGGCTGGGTGGTCCGGGGCGGGGCGCCGGACGAGGCCGCGGACCGGATCGTGACCCTGCTGCTGGACCCGGAGCTGCGCCGCCGGATGGGCGAGCGCGGCCGGGCCTGGGTCGAGGAGAAGTGGCGCTGGGACCTGCTGGCGGAGCGCCTGCGCGAGCTGTTGTAGTCCCCGCCCCCACCTTCGCGGGGCGGGGAGGGGATTATCGCCCCTCGCGGTCGATCTCGGGACCCGGTCCGGCAAACCGGGCGGACGCGGGCGGGACCGGGCTACGGTCGCGACATGTCTGACTGTTACTCACAAGCGTGTCAGTGTGCGTTATGGCCGGTTGGGCGGAACCCGCTCATGATGCGCCCATGACCCCCAACCTGACGCGCCGTCAACTCCTCGGGATCGGCGCCCTCCAGACCGCCGCCGCCCTCGGGTTCACCCGTATCGGACTCTCCTCGGCCGCCGCCGTCGAGCCGCCCGCCGCCCAGTACGCCCCCGCCATCGTCGTCGGCTCCGGGTACGGGGCCGCCGTCGCGGCCCTGCGCCTCGGGCAGGCCGGCGTGCGGACCGTCGTCCTCGAAATGGGCCGGCTCTGGGACACTCCCGGGCCCGACGGCAAGGTGTTCCCCTCCACCTCCGCCCCCGACCAGCGCTCCATGTGGTTCCGCAACCGCACCGAGGCCCCGCTCGCCCAGTTCCTCTGGCTCGACGTCGTCAACCGCGACATCAACCCGTACCCCGGCGTCCTCGACCGGGTGAACTACGGCGGCATGTCCGTGTACGTGGGACGCGGCGTGGGCGGCGGCTCGCTCGTCAACGGCGGCATGTCGCCCACACCCCGCAGGACCTACTTCACCGAGGTGCTGCCCCGCGTCGACGCCGACGAGATGTACGGCACCTACTACCCCCGCGCCCGCGCCATGCTGGGTGTCAACGACATCGACCCCGCCTGGTTCGAGTCCACCGAGTGGTACCGCTTCGCCCGGATCTCCCGCAAACACGCCCACAACACCGGGCTCAAGACCACCTTCGTGCCCAACGTCTACGACTTCGGCTACATGCGGCGCGAGGCGGCCGGCACCGCCACCAGATCCGCCCTCGCCGGAGAGGTGATCTACGGCAACAACCACGGCAAGAAGAGCCTCGACAAGACCTACCTCGCCGCCGCCCTCGGCACCGGCAACGTCACCATCGAGACCCTCCAGCGGGTGGTCGCCGTACGCCAGGACCCGGCCGGGGGGTACGTGCTGACCGTCCGCACCATCGACCTCACCGGGCGGGTCACCCGGACCCGCGAACTCGGCTGCGCGCAGCTCTTCCTCGGGGCCGGCAGCCTCGGCACCACCGAGATCCTGCTGCGCGCCCGCGAGACGGGCACCCTGCCCGCGCTGGGGGAGAAGGTCGGACTGGGCTGGGGCCACAACGGCAACGTCATGACCGCCCGCGCCAACCACCTCTGGGACACCGTCGGCGCGAACCAGGCCACCATGCCCGCACTCGGCATCGACGACTGGGACAACACGGCCAACCCGGTCTTCGCCGAGATCGCCCCACTGCCCATGGGGTTCGAGCACTGGATCTCGATGTACCTGGCCATCACCAAGAACCCCGAACGCGGCCACTTCACGTACGACGCGGCGAGCGACTCGGCGCGGCTGAACTGGACCCGGGACCAGAACACCCCGTCCGTCGCCGCCGCCAAGAACCTCTTCGACCGCGTGAACCGGGCCAACGTCACGATCTACCGCTACGACCTGTTCGGCGACAACAAACCCTTCGCCGACGACTTCACCTACCACCCGCTCGGCGGCTGCGTGCTCGGCGACGCGACCGACGACTACGGCCGGGCCAAGGGCTACCGGGGGCTGTACGTCGTCGACGGCTCGCTGATCCCCGGCTCCCTGGGCGTGAACCCGTTCGTCACGATCACCGCCCTCGTCGAGCGGAACATGGCGCGGATCCTCGCGGAGGACCCGCGCTGAGCGCCCGGTAAGGCGCCCGGCGCCGGACCCCCTAGCCCCGGTAGAGGGCGTCGATCTCGTCCGCGAAGTCCTTCGCCACCACATTGCGCTTGAGCTTCAGCGACGGCGTGATGTGGCCCGACTCCTCGGTGAACTGGGCGGCGAGGATGCGGAACTTCCGCACCGACTCCGCCTTGGAAACCGCCGCGTTGCCGTCGTCCACGGCCTGCTGGACGGCGGCGATGAGGTCCGCGTCCTCGCGCAGGTCCGCCGCCGTCACCCCGGCCGGCTTGCCGTGCTCCGCCGCCCACCGGCCGAGGAACTCCTCGTCGATGGTGACCAGCGCGGCCACGAACGGCCGCGCGTCGCCGACCACCATGCACTCCGCGACCAGCGCGTGGGCGCGGATACGGTCCTCGATCACCGCGGGGGCCACGTTCTTGCCGCCGGCCGTGACGATGAGCTCCTTCTTGCGCCCGGTGATCGCGAGGTAGCCGTCCTCGTCGAGGGTGCCGACGTCGCCGGTGTGGAACCAGCCGTCGGACAGCGCCTCGGCGGTCGCCGCATCGTTGTTCCAGTAGCCCGTGAAGACGTGTTCGCCGTGCACCAGCACCTCGCCGTCGTCGGCGATGCGCACCACCGACCCGGGCAGCGGCTGGCCGACCGTGCCGATCTTCGTCCGGTCCCACGGGTTGAAGGCGGTGGCCGCGCAGGACTCGGTCAGGCCGTAGCCCTCCAGGACCGTGAAGCCGATGCCGCGGAAGAAATGGCCGAGGCGCTCGCCCAGCGGGGCTCCGCCGGAGATCGCGTACTCGCCGCGCCCGCCGAGGACGGTGTGCAGCTTGCTGTAGACCAGCTTGGTGAAGAGCTTGTGCTTGAGCCGAAGTCCGAGGGACGGGCCGCCCGGGGCGTCGAGGGCGCGGCTGTAGGCGATGGCCGTCTCGGCGGCGGCGTCGAAGATCTTGCCCTTGCCGTCGCCCTGGGCCTTGGCGCGCGCCGAGTTGTAGACCTTCTCGAAGACGCGCGGCACCCCGAGGATCAGCGTCGGCTTGAAGGACGCCAGCTCGTCGGTCAGGTTCTTGATGTCCGGTACGCAGCCCAGGCGGATCGGCGCCAGTACGGACGCCACCTCCACCAGGCGCCCGAAGACGTGCGCGGCCGGGAGGAAGAGCAGCACGGAGCACTCGCCGGTGCGGAACAGCGGGCTGAGGCGCTCCACGACGTTGCCGCACTCGGCGAAGAAGTTGCGGTGGGTCAGCACGCAGCCCTTGGGGCGGCCGGTGGTGCCCGAGGTGTAGACGATGGTGGCCGTGTCGTCGGCGTTCGCGAGCGAGCACCGCCGGTCGACCTCGTCGTCGGAGATCTCCGCGCCGGCCGCCTTGAGCGTCTCGAAGGCGCCCTGTTCGATCTCCCAGACCTCGCGCAGCTCCGGCAGCCGGTCGCGCAGGGCGGCCACGGTCGCGCTGTGCCCCGGGCTCTCGGCGATCACCGCTGCGGCGCCGGAGTCCCCGAGGATCCACTGGATCTGCTCGGGCGAGCTGGTCTCGTACACGGGGACGGTGACGGCGCCCGCGCTCCAGATCGCGAAGTCGAACAGCACCCACTCGTAACGGGTGCGGGAGATCAGGGCGACGCGCTCGCCGGGCTGGACGCCGGCCGCGATCAGGCCCTTGGCCGCGGCGCGGACCTCGGCGAGGAACTCGGTCGCCGTCACGTCCTGCCACCGGCCGTCGACCTTGCGGCTCATGACGGCGGTGTCGGGATGCTGGGCGGCGTTGCGGCGGATGAGATCCGTCAGGTTCCCGTCCGACGGGACCTCGTACAGGGCCGGAAGGCTGAACTCGCGCAAGACTGCTGCTCCTCTGGGCGCCATCGCCACCGTGTGGACCGACCGGACGTTACCCACCGGTAGTGGGTTCACGATAGAGGGAACCGGCCAGATGTTCCGTGCGTCACATGACGCGGTGGTCCCCTGCCGACACTAGTCGACCCCGCTGACGACTCGGAAGTAACCGCAGGTCCGGCCACTTGCGAGGATGCCCCTACCCGAGGAGCGCAGGCGCCCCTAGGGTGGCGGCATGGGTGGCAGGAAGAGTCGTACGCGGGTCCACGTCGTCAGCGACGTCCACGGCAACACCGAGGCGCTCGCGCGGGCCGGTGACGGCGCCGACGCGCTGATCTGCCTGGGCGACCTCGTCCTGTTCCTCGACTACGCCGACCACTCGCGCGGCATCTTCCCCGACCTGTTCGGCGTCGAGAACGCCCACCGGATCGTGGAGCTGCGCACCCGGCGCCGGTTCGCGGAGGCGCGCGAACTCGGACGGGAGCTGTGGGCCGGACTGGACCGGGAGCGGCTGATCGAAGGCGCGGTGCGGCGCCAGTACGCGGAGATGTTCGCCGCGTTCCCGACCCCGACGTACGCCACCTACGGCAACGTCGACATCCCGGGACTGTGGGCGGAGTACGCCGGCCCCGGCACGACCGTGCTTGACGGCCGGCGGGTGGAGATCGGCGGCCGGGTCTTCGGCTTCGTCGGCGGCGGCCTGCCGACGCCGATGCGGACACCGTACGAGGTGGACGTCGAGGAGTACGCGGCCAAGGTCGAGGCGCTGGGCGAGGTGGACGTGCTGTGCTCGCACATCCCCCCGGAGGTGCCGGAGCTCTGTTACGACACGGTGGCCCGGCGGTTCGAGCGGGGCAGCGAGGCCCTGCTGGCGGCGATCCGGCGGGTACGGCCGCGCTACGCGCTCTTCGGGCACGTCCACCAGCCCCTGGCCCGGCGGATGCGGATCGGGGCCACGGAGTGCGTGAACGTCGGCCATTTCGCGGCGACGGGACGGCCGTGGGCGCTGGAATGGTGAGCGGTGCGGCGCCGCCGGTACCGGGGGAGGCCCTGGAGTGGTGGGGTCCGCACGCGCGGTAGCCTTCACCCGGCGGCCGGAGGCCCCCACACACTTGTCGAACTCCCCGGAGGAGCGACCGCGATGGCGGAACACACCAGCTCGAGCATCACGATCGAGGCGGCCCCGACCGACGTCATGGCCGTGATCGCCGACTTCGCCCGCTACCCCGAGTGGACCGGCGAGGTGAAGGAGGCTGAGGTGCTGGCGACCGACGCCGAAGGCCGCGCGCAGAAGGTCCGGCTGCTGCTGGACGCCGGGGCGATCAAGGACGACCACACGCTCGCATACACCTGGAAGGGCGGGGACGAGGTCAGCTGGACGTTGGACAAGTCGCAGATGCTGCGCCAGTTGGACGGCTCGTACAAGCTGACCCCGGTGGACGGCGGCAAGCGCACCGAGGTCACGTACCAGCTCACGGTGGACGTCAAGATCCCGATGCTGGGCATGATCAAGCGCAAGGCGGAGAAGGTCATCATCGACCGCGCCCTGGCCGGCCTCAAGAAGCGCGTCGAATCCTCCTGAGCCCGTCGAACCCGCTTGAGCCCGTCGAACGCGCCTGAGCGCGTCGAACCCGCCTGAACAGCGATCCGCCGGCCGGCCGGACCGCCGGTCCGCCGACCTGTGACGCGGGTGCGCGGTGCGGGGGCGGCCGGGCCGTGAGGCAACCGCAGCGCATCGAGGAGCACCGCAGCATGCACACCCTGCTCGTCACCGGACCCGGTGGCGCCGGGCGGACCACCGTGGCCGCCGTCACCGCGCTCGCCGCCGCGCGGGACGGGCGGCGCGTCCTGCTGCTGTCCGCGGACCCCGGCGATCCGCTCGGCGCGCTGGTCGACCGGGACGAACCCCGGCTGCGGGTCGCGCGGATCGACTCCGGCGAGGAGTTCCGGGCCGAACTCGTCGCCCTCCAGGAACGCGGCGCGGCCCTCCTCGGCATGCTCGGCAGCCGCCCCCTCGGCGCCGAGGAACTCACCGAACTGCCCGGCGCCGAACAGTTCGCGCTGCTCCGCGCCCTGCGGCGGGCCGCCGCGGCCCCCGACACCGACCTGGTCATCGTGGACATGCCCCCGCTGCACCAGACGGTGACCACCCTCGCCCTCCCCGCCCAGCTGCGCCGCTACCTCGCCCGGCTGCTGCCCGCCGAACGGCAGGCCGCCCGCGCCCTGCGCCCCGTACTGGCCCAGCTCGCCGGGGTGCCGATGCCCGCGCAGTGGCTCTACGAGGCCGCTGCCCGCTGGGACGAGGAACTCGCGGCCGTGCAAGCCGTCGTCGAGGCCCCCACGACCGAGGTACGGCTCGTCGCCGAGCCCGGCCCCGCCGCCGACCGCGCGCTGCGGACCGGCCGCCTCGGGCTCGCCCTGCACCAGCTCCCGGCCGGGTCCCTCGTCGCCAACCGGACCCTGTCCCGGGACGGCGCCGACCCCTGGCCGGCCGGGCTCGTCGCCCAGCGGGAGAAGTACGCGGCCCAGTGGGCCGCCGAGCTCCCCGTGATCCCGCTTCCGCACCTCGGACGGGAGCCCGAGGGGCCCGAGGACACCGCCCGGCTCGCCGGCTCCGCCCCGGGAATCGTCCCCGCGGCGCCCGCGCCCCGCCCGGCCTGGACCGTCGAGGACCGGCGCGCCGAGGACGGCGTACTCGTCTGGGCGATCCCGCTGCCCGGCGCCCGCAAGGCCGACCTCGACCTGGTGCGGCGCGGGGACGAGCTGCTCCTGGCGGCGGGGCCCTACCGCAGGATCGTTCCGCTGCCGTCCGCGCTGCGCCGCTGCGGCGTCTCCGGAGCCGCCCTCGCCGACGGCGTGCTCCGCGTCCGGTTCACCCCGGACCCGCAGCTTTGGCCCCGCGCGCGCTGATTCCCGTACCGCCGTTCGGGTACCGTCGAAGGTAGCCCGTACCGCACGTATCGCAGCCGCCGCAGGAGTGTCCGCCATGAGCGAGGCCACCGACCGCCCCACCGACGACGACGCGTGGGCCAAGGCATGCGCCGAGGACCTCGCCGCCGAGAAGGAGCGCCTGCGCGCGGAGCGGGGCGCCGGGGACAACGGCACCGGCGGCGGGACCGGCACCGCCGCCGAGGAACTGTTCAAGCTCTTCGAGGCCGTCGCCGACAAGGTCTCCGCGCTGAACAACCCGCTGCTGGGCGCCGCCGCCCAGGGCGCGGTCCGCCAGTTCGTGGACCAGGCCAAGACCGCCGTCAAGCCCGTGGTCGAGCGCAACCCCGAGGTCTTCGACCACCTCGCGGCCGCCGGCTCCGAGCTGCTCGCCGCCTACCGCTCCGCCGTCGAGGGCCACGAGCGCCGTTGGACGCGCGAACGGCCGACGACGCCGACCTCGACGTGGACCCCGCGGGCCGAGGACGCCGCCCCCCGCGACGGCGACGGCGACGACGAAGACCCGGGCGCCGGGCCCGCCGAGCGGATCGATCTCGACTGAACCTCCGCCGGGCTCGGGTACGGTTGGCCGTGGCGGGGTTTGACCGGAAACCGAGGGACTAATGGGACTCACCATCGGCGTCGACATCGGCGGCACGAAGATCGCGGCCGGCGTGGTCGACGAAGAGGGCACCATCCTTGAGACGTACAAGGTGCCCACCCCGCCGACCCCGGACGGCGTGACGGAAGCGATCTGCACCGCGGTGTCCGCGGTCGGCAGCAACCACACCATCGACGCCGTGGGCATCGGCGCCGCCGGGTACGTGGACGACAAGCGCGCCACCGTGCTCTTCGCCCCCAACATCAACTGGCGGCACGAGCCGCTGAAGGACAAGGTCGAGCAGCGCATCGGCCTCCCCGTCGTCGTCGAGAACGACGCGAACTGCGCGGCCTGGGGCGAGTACCGCTTCGGCGCCGGCCAGGGCCACGACGACGTCATCTGCATCACCCTCGGAACCGGCCTGGGCGGCGGCATCATCATCGGCAACAAGCTGCGGCGCGGTCGCTTCGGCGTCGCCGCGGAGTTCGGGCACATCCGGGTCGTCCCGGACGGCCTGCTGTGCGGGTGCGGGAGCCAGGGCTGCTGGGAGCAGTACGCCTCCGGCCGCGCGCTGGTCCGGTACGCGAAGCAGCGCGCCAAGGC
Organism: Streptomyces sp. NPDC046557; assembly: GCF_040645975.1. NCBI lineage: Bacteria > Bacillati > Actinomycetota > Actinomycetes > Kitasatosporales > Streptomycetaceae > Streptomyces > Streptomyces sp. NPDC046557. The sequence goes on along the minus strand of NZ_JBEYZH010000014.1, from coordinate 63,517 downwards.
CACGCCCGAGAACGCGACGATCCTGCTCGGGCTCGGCGACGGCACCCCCGAGGGCATCGAGGGCAAGCACATCAGCCAGGCGGCCCGGCAGGGCTGCCCGGTGGCCGTCGACTCCTTCCGCGAACTGGCCCGCTGGGCCGGGGCGGGGCTGGCCGACCTGGCGTCGCTGTTCGACCCGTCGGCGTTCATCGTCGGCGGCGGGGTCTCCGACGAGGGCGACCTCGTGCTCGACCCGATCCGCAAGTCCTTCAAGCGCTGGCTGATCGGCGGCGCGTGGCGTCCGCACGCGCAGGTGCTGGCCGCGCAGCTCGGCGGCAAGGCCGGACTCGTCGGCGCGGCGGACCTGGCCCGCCAGGGCTGACCAGGCTCGAAGCACGCTGCCCGCCGCCCGCCGCGCCCCCTGGGGGAGCGGCGGGCGGCTGCGTAGGGTGGGGCGGTATGGAGCTGCCTTCGCTGTCGGCCACGCTGCCGAAGTCCCTTACGGAGCCCGACGGTTCCGCCGTGATCCGGGTCCTCAGCTACAACGTGCGCTCGCTGCGCGACGACGAGGAAGCGCTGGTCCGGGTGATCCGGGCGTGCGAGCCGGACCTGGTGTTCGTGCAGGAGGCGCCGCTGTTCTTCCGGTGGCGCAAACACGCGGCGCGGTTGGCCGCGAAGTGTGACCTGGTGGTGTTGAGCGGGGGCGGGAGCGCCGCCGGGCCGCTGCTGCTGTGCTCGCTACGGGCCTTCGTCGAGCGGACCGAGGACGTCCTGCTGCCGTTGACGCCGGGGCTGCACCGGCGGGGCTTCGCGACGGCCGTCGTGCGGTTCGGGGCGGCGGTGCGGGTGGGGGTGGTGAGCACGCACCTGTCGCTGAACGCGGGGGAGCGGGCGGCGCAGGCGGAGCTGTTGCTGGAGCGGGTGCGGTCGATGGACACGCCGTACGCGATCGTGGCGGGCGATGTGAACGAGACCCCGGACGGGCCGGCGTTCGGGCGGCTGGCGTCGCGGATGCAGGACGGGTGGGCGGTGGCGCCCTGGGGCGGGGAGCACACGTTCACGCGGTCCGGACCGCCGAGGCGGATCGACGCGGTGTTCGCGTCGCGGGGGGTGGAGGTCCTGGGCTGCGGCGTCCCGCGGGGCCTGCCGGGGGTTGCGGAGCGGGACCTCCAGGCGGCCACGGACCACCTCCCGGTCCTGGCGGCCCTGCGCCTGTCTCCTTCTTGACGCGCCGCTCGCCCTTTTGACGCGCCGCTCGCACGGCTCGGCCCTGGCGGGCCTCCCCGGCTTCGCACCGCTGCGGCGAACTCCGTCCGCCGGGGGCGCTTGCGCGGCGGCGCCCCGGCGCCGAGCCGTGCGAGCGGCGCAAGAAGAGAAGGTCACACCACCGCGCCGCGGCCCGGGTCGTCCTCGTCGTCGTCATCGTGGGCCATGCGCGCCACCAGCGTCGCGAACCCGCCCAGGAAGCCGCCGATGCCGAGCGTCGTCAGCCACCACGTCATCTCCCACTGCAACAGCACCGCCAGCAGCAGCAGGACCGGGCCGCCCACCACCGCCAGCCAGGCGAACTTCGACGTCGCGTCCGCCGGCGGGAGTTCCGGTTCCGGGGGGACGAAGTGGCCCTCGCCGTCGCCGTCCTCCGGCTCCGCAGGGGTGTGGTCGCGGGGGCCCGGGGTCGGGGCCAGGGACACGCCGGGGGCGAAGACCACCGAGCCGCCCAGCGGCTTCTCCGGCTCGGGCCCCGGCGCGGGCTCCGGCTCGGGCTCGGGCTCCGGCCGGACGTCCTCCTCCGGCAGCATCAGGTTCTCGATCGGGCGGAACGGTCTGGACCCCGGCGGGTCCGGCGGTTCCTGCCCGTACCCGGCGACGATCGCCGCCCACGCCGCCTCCTCGTCCAACGGGGGCACACCCCCGGACGACTCCTCGTGCTCAGCCACCGCTGGCCGCCCCCTCCCGCCCGACGCTCTTCGCGAGCCGCCCGACGAACGCATAGCTGTCCGCGAAGATCCGCTCCGCGTCATGGTCCAACGTCGCGACGTGGTAGCTCTGTTCCAGCAGTGTCTCCGTCACGTCCGTGGACGAGATGCGGGCCAGGATGCGCGCCGAGTCCGCGGGCGGTACGACATGGTCCTGCGGGCTGTGCAGCAGCAGCACCGGCTGGGTCACCTGCGGCAGTTCGGCGTCGACCAGCCGGAAGAACCGGCGCACGGAGTGCGCGGCCCGCGTCGGCACCCGGTCGTACCCGATCTCCACCGACCCCGGCTTCGCGATGTCGCTCGCGATGCCCGGCGTCGAGCGGATGAAGTGCTGCGCCACGGGAAGGGCGAACGCCAGCGGGTCGTGGACCTTGTTGGCCGGGTTGACCAGCACCAGTCCGCTGATCGACTCCCCGTGCTTGGCCGCCAGCCGCAGGCTCAGCGCCCCGCCCATCGACAGCCCGAACACGAACACCTGCTCGCACCGTTCGAGCAGCTCCCGCAGCGCGCGGTCGACCTCGGCGTACCAGTCCTGCCAGCCAGTGAGCTGCATGTCCTGCCACCGGGTCCCGTGTCCGGGCAGCAGCGGCAGCGACACCGTCAGTCCCCGCTCGGCCAGGTACTCGGCCCAGGGGCGGAGCGACTGCGGGGAACCGGTGAAGCCGTGGCAGAGGAGCACGCCGACCGGCCCGCCCTCGTGGCGGAACGGCTCTGCTCCAAGGAGGACGGGCACCAGGGACTCCTTTGAAAGGGTGGGGGGTACGTAGCGCTGTGTGACTTCACCGTACGCGACCGCGCCGGCACCGACCAGGGTCGTCGGGCCGCTCCTGCGGCGGCCAGGGGTTAAGGTCTGTTCGACAGACACAGGAAGGCTTTCGAGTTGATCTACGGCGCTATGAAGTTCTCCATCGGAGGGTCACTGAAGCTCGCCTTCAGGCCGTGGGTGGAGGGCCTCGAGAACATTCCCGCCGAGGGGCCGGCGATCCTCGCGAGCAACCACCTGTCCTTCTCCGACTCCTTCTTCCTGCCGGCCGTGCTGGACCGGAAGGTGACCTTCATCGCGAAGGCGGAGTACTTCACCTCCCCCGGGGTCAAGGGCAAGCTGACGGCCGCCTTCTTCAAGGGCGTCGGCCAGCTTCCCGTGGACCGTTCCGGCGCGCGCGGCGCCGGCGAGGCCGCCATCAAGAGCGGCATCGAGGTCATCGAGCGCGGTGAGCTGTTCGGTATCTACCCCGAGGGGACCCGTTCACCCGACGGCCGCCTCTACCGGGGCAAGCCCGGTGGGCTGGCCCGGGTCGCGCTCGCGACCGGCGCCCCGGTGATCCCGGTGGCGATGATCGACACGGAGAAGATCCAGCCGCCCGGCAAGGTGGTGCCCAAGCTGATGCGCCCGGGCATCCGGATCGGCAAGCCGCTCGATTTCAGCCGCTACCGGGGCATGGAGAGCGACCGGTTCATCCTCCGCTCGGTGACCGACGAGGTCATGTACGAGATCATGAAGCTTTCCGGCCAGGAGTACGTGGACATCTACGCGACGGCGGCCAAGCGGCAGATCGCCGACGCGGAGAAGGCCGCCAAGACGGTCAAGGAGTAGGAACGGGCGGGGGCTCCGGCGCCCGCGCGCGGGGGTGGGGGAGTTGGCGGAACGCGAACGCGTCGTACGCATGTCGGTCGAGCAGCCGCTCTGGCGCGCCCTGACGGTCTACCGGCTCCTCACCATGGTCTACGCGGTGCTGCTGTTCGCCTCCTCGTACAAGGAGTTCGAGCGGCCGTCGGTCGCGGTGGGCTACCTCGCCGTGCTCGCCGTATGGACCCTGGCCACCTACCGGGGCGTGGCGAGCGCCGCCCGCTGCACCAAGCGGTTCCTCGGCGCCGACCTCACCGTCGCGCTCGCCGGCATCCTGCTCACCCCGCTCGCCGACACCCACGAGCGGATCGGCGCCGGGGGCCCCACCCTCCCCAGCATCTGGACGGCCGGCTCCGTCCTCGCCTTCGCCCTCAAGGGCGGCTGGCGCTGGGCCGGTCTGGCCTCCACGCCCGTCGCCGTCGCCAACATCGTCATCCACGGCGGTGATCCGACCCGCGACACCCTGCACAACGTGCTGCTGGTGTGGGTCGCCTCCCTCGCCATCGGCTACGTCGTCGAGGTGGCCCGCGCCAGCGAGGCCACCCTCGCCCGCGCGCTGGAGATCGAGGCCGCCACCCGCGAGCGCGAACGCCTCGCCCGTGACATCCACGACGGGGTCCTCCAGGTGCTCGCCATGGTCCAGCGGCGCGGCTGCGAACTGGGCGGTGAGGCGGCCGAGCTGGGCAGGATGGCCGGGGAGCAGGAGGTGGCGCTGCGCACCCTGGTCTCCAGCGGGCTCCTGCCGGCCTCCAGGGTCTCCCGGGACCAGTCCTCGGGGGCGCTCGTGGACGCCTACGAGGCGGAGGAGCCGGGCGCCGACGAGGGGGAGCTGGACCTGCGGACCCTGCTGGCCCCGCACGCCGGGTCCCGGGTGACCTTCGCCGAGCCGGGCAGCCCCGTGCCGCTGCCGGTCCCCGCCGCCCGCGAGCTGGCGGCGGCGGTCGGCGCCGCACTCGACAACGTGCGCAAGCACGCGGGAGAGGGGGCCCGGGCCTGGATCCTGGTCGAGGACTGGGGCGACGAGGTGATCGTCACCGTCCGGGACGACGGGCCGGGCATCCCGGCCGGCCGGCTCGACCAGGCCGAGGGCGAGGGTCGGATGGGCGTGGCGCTGTCGATCCGGGGCCGACTGCGGGATCTCGGCGGCACCGCCGAGCTGGTGTCCGTCCCCGGACAGGGCACCGAAGTGGAACTGAAAGTACCGAGGGGGAGCACCCGATGACGCAGGCCAACGAGTTCAACGAGCTCAACGAGCCCGGTGGGGCCGGAGCGTTCGGCGCGATCAAGGTGATGGTCGTCGACGACCATCCGATGTGGCGCGACGCGGTCGCCCGCGACCTGGCCGCCGCCGGCTTCGACGTCGTCGCCACCGCCGGGGACGGCCCCGAGGCGGTCCGCCGGGCCGTCCCGGCCGCCCCGCACGTCCTGGTCCTCGACCTCAACCTGCCGGGCATGCCGGGCGTACAGGTGTGCAAGGAACTGGTCGGCGCCAACCCGGCGCTGCGCGTCCTCGTCCTGTCCGCCAGCGGCGAGCACGCCGATGTGCTGGAGGCCGTCAAGTCCGGCGCCACCGGCTACCTGGTGAAGTCGGCCGGCGCGCAGGAGCTGATCGACGCCGTCCGTCGCACCGCGGCCGGCGACCCGGTCTTCACCCCCGGTCTCGCGGGCCTGGTCCTCGGCGAGTACCGGCGCCTGGCCACCGACCCCGCGCCGGTCGCGGCCGACGAGCCGAGGGCACCGCAGCTCACCGACCGCGAGACCGAGGTGCTGCGGCTGGTGGCCAAGGGCCTGTCGTACAAGCAGATCGCGGAACGACTGGTCATCTCCCACCGCACGGTCCAGAACCACGTCCAGAACACCCTGGGCAAGCTCCAGTTGCACAACCGGGTGGAGCTCGTCCGGTACGCCATAGAGCGCGGCCTGGACGACGCGTAATCGCGGTCGTACGTCGTACTCACGTCCTCGTACGAGTGAACGGGTAGACGCAACGCCCCTTGATCCGAGCGGAATTGACCCATCCGCGCCCCTTGCTGTGACCTGAGTCACCACTAGCGTGACCGTCATGCGGGCCCCGCGCCCCCAGCGGGCCCTGTGGCGAAGGGAAATTCCATGAAGGTCGGAGTGCTGACGGGCGGCGGCGACTGCCCTGGTCTCAACGCGGTCATCCGGGGCGTCGTGCGCAAGGGCGTCCAGGAGTACGGCTACCGGTTCGTCGGCTTCAAGGACGGCTGGCGCGGACCCGTCGAAGGGGACACCGTCCCCCTCGACATCGCCGCGGTACGGGGCATCCTGCCGCGCGGCGGGACCATCCTCGGCTCCTCCCGCACCAACCCGTTCAAGCAGGAACACGGGGTCCGGCGGATCAAGGAGAACCTCGCCAAGCACGAGGTCGAGGCCCTGGTCGCGATCGGCGGCGAGGACACCCTGGGCGTCGCCGCGCGACTGTTCGAGGAGTACGGCATTCCGTGCGTCGGCGTGCCGAAGACCATCGACAACGACCTGTCGGCCACCGACTACACCTTCGGCTTCGACACCGCCGTCGGCATCGCCACCGAGGCCATCGACCGGCTCCACACCACGGCCGAGTCCCACATGCGGGTCCTGGTCGTCGAGGTCATGGGCCGCCACGCCGGCTGGATCGCCCTGCACTCGGGCCTGGCGGGCGGCGCCAACGTCATCCTCATCCCCGAGCAGCGCTTCGACATGGACCAGGTGTGCGCCTGGGTGACCTCCCGCTTCACGTCGAGCTACGCGCCGATCGTGGTCGTCGCGGAGGGCGCCATGCCCAAGGACGGCGACATGGTCCTCAAGGACACCACCAAGGACTCCTTCGGACACGTCCGACTGTCGGGCGTCGGCGAGTGGCTGGCCAAGGAGATCGAGGCGCGGACCGGCAAGGAGGCCCGTACGACCGTGCTGGGACACGTCCAGCGCGGCGGCACGCCCAGCGCCTTCGACCGGTGGCTGGCCACCCGGTTCGGGCTGCACGCCATCGACGCGGTCCGCGACGGCGACTTCGGCAAGATGGTCGCGCTCAAGGGCACCGACATCGTCCGGGTGCCGATCATCGAGGCCACCTCGAAGCTGAAGACGGTGGACCCGGCGCTGTACGCGGAGGCCGGAGTGTTCTTCGGCTGAGCCGGAGCGCACCCGCGGATCATGGGTCGTATCGTGACGAAACGACCCATGATCCGTCTTTTCCGGGCCCGGCGGGAGCGCACGTGGAGATCCTGGCATTCGGGGTGCAGGCCGACGAGAGGCCGCTGATCGAGAAGGCGTTCGCCGGCCACCACGACGTGCGCTGTCTGGACGTCTTCCTGACCGAGGACACCGCGCCCCTCGCCGCCGGCTACGAGATCGTCTCCACCAGCGTCAACGCCGACCTCGGCGCACGGGTCCTGCGGGCGCTGGCCGACGCCGGGACCAAGATGATCGCCCAGCGCTCCACCGGCTTCGACAACATCGACCTGGACGCCGCCCGGGAACTCGGTCTCACGGTCAGCCGGGTGTCCTCCTACTCGCCCCACTCCGTCGCCGAGTTCGCCTGGGCCCTCGCCCTGGCCGTGAACCGGCGCATCGTCCGCGCGTCGAACCGGACGCGGGACTTCGACTTCCGCCTGGACGGGTTGATGGGCCGGGACATGCGGGGCCGCACCGTCGGCGTCCTCGGCACCGGCAAGATCGGCGAGGCGTTCACCCGGATCGCCCACGGCTTCGGGATGAACCTGCTGGGCTGGGACGTCGAGCCCAACCCCGCCTGCGTGGAGCTGGGCATGCGCTACGTCGACAAGGACGAGCTGTTCGTCGCCTCCGACCTGGTCAGCCTGCACCTGCCGCTCCTCGACACCACGCACCACCTCGTCGACGGCGCGGCCCTGCGACTGATGAAGGACGACGCGATCCTGGTGAACGCCGGCCGGGGCGGTCTGGTGGACACCGAGGCACTGGTCGACGAACTGCGCGACGGGCGTTTCGCGGGGGTGGGGCTCGACGTGTACGAGGCGGAGGCCGGCGTGTTCTTCCTCGACAAGTCCCTGGAGGCCCCGGAAGACGACACGCTGGCGCGCCTGCTCACGTTCCCGCACGTGGTGGTCACCTCCCACCAGGCGTACTACACGCACGACGCGGTCGGACAGATCGTCGGCGCGACGGTGGCCAACGTGGCCGACTACCTGGCCGGCCGCCGCTCCGGGAACACCCTGACACCGGCGGGGTAGGGGCCGCGCGGCCGTCCCGAGCCGCCGCCCCCACCCCGAAGGCCTACGCCGGGGCGCCCGCGCGGACGGACGTCAACAGGTCGCCCAGCAGCTCCGCGCCGCGCAGGGTCAGGACCGACTCCGGGTGGAACTGGACCCCCGCGAAGCCCGCCGCCGAGCGCATGGCGTGCACCTCACCGCTCGCCGGGTCCCGGGCCACCTCGACCCCGCGCGCCGCCAAGCGCTGCGCGTCCCGCTCCGTGCAGTGCGCCGTGTAGGTGTTGTAGAACCCGACCACCTCCGGCTCCCCGAACAGGTCGATCCGCGTCTGCGCCCCCTGCGCGGGCTCCGCCTTGCGGATCAGCGGCAGCCCGAGTTCGGCGGCCAGCAGCTCGTGGCCCAGGCAGACCCCGAGCAGGCCGCCCCGGTGCCCGGCCAGGAGGTCCGCCGCCAGCGCGCGCAACGTCCGCATCTTCGGGTCGGCCGCGTCCGCCGGGTTCCCCGGCCCGGGGCCCAGCACGACCGGGCCCTCCCACGCCAGGTCCGCCCCCCGCAGGCCCGGGTCGTCGAAGTGGCGCACGGTCACCTCCAGTCCGGTCACCCGCAGGACATGGGCCAGCATCGCCGTGAAGGTGTCCTCCCCGTCCACCACCAGCGCGTGACCGGTCGCCCCCGCCGGCCGGTCCTGCATCCGCAGCCAGAACGGCGCCAGGTCGTGCCGCCGGGCCGCGAGGGCCGCCTGCACCCGAGGGTCGGATCCCAAGGCCGCCCCGGCGGACACCGGGCGGGGCGCCGCCGGTCGGACCCCCAGCGCCGCCAGCACCCCGGCCGCCTTGGCGTGGGTCTCGGCCACCTCGCCCGCCGGGTCGGAGTGCCGCACCAGGGTCGCCCCGACCGGCACGCGCAGGGTCCCGTCCGGCGCGATGTCGGCGGTGCGGATCAGGATGGGGGAGTCCAGCGTCTGCGCTCCGGCGCCGTCCCGGCCCAGCAGCGCGAGGGCGCCCGCGTAGTAGCCGCGCCCGCCGCTCTCGTACCGCTCGATCACCCGGCAGGCGTTCTGCACGGGTGAGCCGGTCACGGTGGCCGCGAACATGGTCTCCCGCAGCACCTCGCGGACGTCCAGCGAGGACCGCCCGCGCAGCTCGTACTCGGTGTGCGCGAGGTGCGCCATCTCCTTGAGCCGTGGTCCGACGACGACACCGCCCAAGGCGGCGACCGTGCACATCATCTTGAGTTCCTCGTCGACCACCATCGACAGCTCCTCGGTCTCCTTGCGGTCGCCGAGGAACGCCAGGAGGGATTCGGCCGTGGGTCCCCCGGCGGGATACCGGTACGTCCCGCTGATCGGGTTCATCACGACCGTCCCGCCGGACATCCGCACGTGCACCTCGGGGCTGGCGCCGACCAGCGTCCGCTCCCCGGTGTGGACCAGGTACGTCCAGTACGCGCCGCGCTCGCCCAGCAGCAGCCGCCGGAACAGGGCGAGCGCGTCGGCCCGCCCGAAGCCGTCGATCCGGCCCTCGAAGGTGCGCCGGATGACGAAGTTCGCGCCCTCGCCGCGCCCGATCTCGTCCCGGATCACGCGCTCGACGGTGGCGGCGTACTCCTCGTCGGGGACATCGAAACGGCCGCCCTCGACGCGTACCGCGTGGTCCGGCAGCGCGGCCAGCGCGTCGGCGAGCGGGACCTCGTAGGCGTCCTCGGCGACCAGCACGCTCATCGGGGTCCCGTCGTCGCGCACGTCGAACCCGCGCTCGCGGATCTGCCGGAACGGCACCAGGGCGAGGGTGGGCAGCTCCCGTACGGGCAGGTCGGCGAGGCGCTCGGCCTCGTGGACCGGGCCCAGCAGCACCTCGACGGTGTCGTGGTCCCGGCCGGGGGTGCGGCGGCGCAGCAGGGCGAACGGGGGGCAGGACTCGTCCAGCAGGCGGCTGAGGTCCGTGGTCATGGGGCGGGGCGTCCTTCCGGAGGGAGGGGCGGCCCGCGTCGGCATACGCCGAAGGCCGCCCCTCGGGGCGGCCTTCGTGTCGCTCGTGTCGTTACGTACGCGAGAGCAGCGGGCCGCCGGGAGCGGGCCACCACCAGTTCTGGTTCGAGTGCGCGTACATGCCGCCGAGCCTAGGGGATGACCCGCCGGAGGCGAAGCCTCCGGACCGCGTCCCCCATATCCGGAGACACCCGTCTCACGAAGTGGGCATCGGGCTGGACGTCCCGCGTGACGACGTAATGTGTACGAGGTGACCGTGAACGCTGAAAACCACGCCCCCGCCGTCAAGGCGACCTGGCGAGACCTTCCCGCGGCGCAGCAGCCTTCGTACCCCGATGCCGAGGCACTGCGCGCTGTCGTCGCGGACCTCGAGTCGTATCCGCCCCTGGTGTTCGCGGGTGAGTGCGACCAGCTGCGCGCCCGCTTGGGAGCCGTCGCCAAGGGCGAGGCGTTCCTGCTCCAGGGCGGCGACTGTGCCGAGGCATTCGACGCCGTATCCGCCGACCACATCCGCGCCAAGCTCAAGACGCTGCTCCAGATGAGCGCCGTCCTGACGTACGCGGCCTCCGTGCCCGTCGTCAAGGTCGGCCGCATCGCCGGCCAGTACTCCAAGCCGCGCTCCAAGGACACCGAGACCCGCGACGGCGTCACCCTGCCGACCTACCGCGGTGACTCCGTCAACGGCTTCGCCTTCACCGAAGAGGCCCGGATCCCGGACCCGGAGCGGCTGAAGCGCATGTACCACGCGTCCGCGTCGACGCTGAACCTGGTGCGCGCCTTCACCACCGGTGGTTACGCCGACCTGCGCCAGGTGCACGCCTGGAACCAGGACTTCGTGAAGAACTCCCCGTCCGGGCAGCGCTACGAGCAGCTCGCGCGGGAGATCGACAACGCCCTGAACTTCATGAAGGCGTGCGGCACCGACCCGGCCGAGTTCAAGGCGGTGGAGTTCTACGCCTCCCACGAGGCGCTGCTCCTCGACTACGAGGGCGCGCTGACCCGCACCGACTCGCGCACCGGCAAGCTGTACGACACCTCAGGCCACATGGTCTGGATCGGTGAGCGCACCCGCCAGCTCGACCACGCGCACATCGAGTTCTGCTCGCGGATCGCCAACCCGATCGGCATCAAGCTCGGCCCGACCACCACCGTGGACGAGGCGCTGACGTACATCGACCGCCTGGACCCCGAGCGCGAGCCGGGGCGGCTGACCTTCGTCGTCCGCATGGGCGCCGACAAGGTACGCGACAAGCTTCCCGAGCTGGTCGAGAAGGTCACGGCCTCGGGCGCGACGGTCGCCTGGGTCACCGACCCGATGCACGGCAACACCTTCGAGGCGGCCTCCGGCCACAAGACGCGTCGTTTCGACGACGTGCTCGACGAGGTCAAGGGCTTCTTCGAGGTCCACAAGGCCCTGGGCACCCACCCGGGCGGCATCCACGTCGAGCTCACCGGTGACGACGTCACCGAGTGCGTGGGCGGCGGCGACGAGATCTTCGTCGACGACCTGCACCAGCGCTACGAGACGGCCTGCGACCCGCGCCTCAACCGCAGCCAGTCCCTGGACCTGGCGTTCCTGGTCGCCGAGATGTACCGCGACCAGTAAGCGGCTCGTGACGGTGGGGCGCGGATCCGTGTGATCCGCGCCCCACTGTCGTATCCGGGTCTTTTAGGGGACCCTCACCTTAGGTACGGTTAGGTAAGCCTCACCGAATAGGAGTGGCTCGTCCGACCCCGTCCACTCCCAGGAGGTGAACCGCGTGTACGTCTGCTCGTGCTTCGGGATCACCGACAAGCAGGTCAAGGAACACGCGGAAGCCGGGGCCTGCACCCCCCGGCAGATCGCCTCGGCCACCAAGGCCGGCACCGACTGCGGATCGTGCGTCCGCACCATCCAGGGCCTCCTCGGCCGCGGCGCGTGCCCGCGCCGCGAGCTGCTGGAGAAGGGCCGGACGGCGGCCGTGCTCGCCGCCGAGTCCGCACCGGTGGCCCGGCCCGTGCCGGCGGACGCGGCCTGAGCACCCCGGCCTGACCACCCCGGCAGCGGGCTCAGCTCTCCGGCTGCTCGATCTGCTGGGCGATGTAGAGCGGCTCGCCGATGCTCTCAATGAGCTCCAGCTGCGTGTCGAGGTAGTCGATGTGGTGCTCCTCGTCCGCCAGGATCTCCTCGAAGAGGCGCGCGGAGGTGACGTCGCCCTTGCCGCGCATGACCTCGATGCCGCGCCGCAGGCGGTCGATCGCCTCCACTTCGACCTGCCGGTCCGCCTGGAACATCTCCGTCAGCGTCTGGCCGACGCGCACGTGGAAAAGACGCTGGTAGTTCGGCAGGCCGTCGAGCATGAGGATGCGCTCGGTGATCTTGTCCGCGTGCTTCATCTCGTCGATGGATTCGGCACGGGTGTAGTGGGCGAGCTTCGTCCAGCCCTTGTTGTCCTGGATGCGGTAGTGCAGCCAGTACTGGTTGATGGCCGTGAGCTCGCCGGTCAGCTGCTCGTTGAGAAACTCAAGGACCTCGGGGTCGCCCTGCATCGCAGAGGCTCCTTCCAAGCAATGTCGGCTAGGTGACTGGGCAGTGCGCGCATCCTTCCACCGTCCCCCGGGGCAGTCCAGTAAGTGCCTCCTTAGTGGGAGTTATCGTGACTTGCCCGGATCGGCCCGAAGCTGGTCATGACCACCCCACGGCGTCTGTCACCATGGAGACATGGGTCAGCCGGAAAGCCGGGAATCTCCGGGAGCAGAGCAGTTCGAGCTCCCTCCGGGGCAGCGGTTGCAGCGGGGCTGGCCGGTCACCCACTACGGTCCGGTACCCAAGTTCAAGCCCGACCGCTGGGAGTTCCGCGTCTTCGGGGCCACGGCCGACGGGGAGAAGCACTGCTGGAACCACGAGGAGTTCACGGCCCTGCCGTTCGACTCCGTCGTGGCGGACCTGCACTGCGTGACGAAGTTCAGCATGCAGGGGGCCGAATGGGGTGGCGTGCTCGCGCGGACCGTCCTCGAACTGGCCCCGCCGGCACCGCAGGTCACGCATGTGATGGTGTGGGCCGAGTACGGCTTCAGTTCGAACATGCGATTGGATGATTTCTCCTCGGAGCGGACCGTCTTCGCCACCCACCAGGGTGGCGAACTGCTGACGGCCGAGCACGGTTTCCCCCTGCGGCTCGTGGTGCCGCACCTCTACGCCTGGAAGGGGCCCAAGTGGGTCCGCGGCGTCGAGTACATGACCGCCGACCGGCGAGGCTTCTGGGAGGAGCGGGGGTACCACAACATCGGGGACCCCTGGCGCGAGCAGCGCTACTCGTACCAGGAGGAGCCGGGCGACGGGCCCGAGGTCTAGCTTCCCCCAGGTCCCCGAAGGACCTGGTGGTGGTGCTGGTGGACGACCGCGTGACCCTTGCCGCGGCCGATCATCCACTTGTTCACCGGCGTCGTGACGATGAAGGCCAACGCGAGGGATGGCGCGAGCGTCGTCCAGAACAGCGCGTCCGAGAGGTGCGCGTCCATCGCGCCCGGCCACAGCGCGATCACCCCGTTGTCGATCAGCTCCATCACCGCGATGGAGAGGGTGTCGGCGGCCAGTGCCACCCGGACGGCCGTACGGGTGTCGACGCCCGCGCCGAGGATGCCGCGCAGGGTGAGCGCGTAGCCGAAGAAGAAGGCGAGGGCGATGGCCGCGATCATCGTGGCCGCGTTGCCCCAGCCGAGCGCGGTTCCGATGATCATGCCGAGCACTTCGCCGATGGCGCAGCCGGTGAGGCAGTGCAGGGTGGCCTTGGCGGCCGTGGCCCAGCCGACGGGGGCGGGACCGGAGCTGTCGTGGTGCGCGTGTGCGTGGCCGCCGTGTGCGTGGTCGTGGTGCGCGTGTGCGTGGTCCATCGTCAGCCTCCTGGGGACGCCCGCCTCTTCTCGTGAGGCGGGGCACGTTCCTGCGGATACCGGAACCGTATACCCCCCAGGGGTATTCCCCAGGTGTTATGCGTGCGCCTCGCGCAACTCCTTCAGGAGCGCCACGTCCGCGGCGTGGCCCTCTTTTCCGCCCGGCGTCTCGATGATCAGCGGTACGCCCTCCATCGCGGGATGCGAGAACAGCTCGCCGAACGCCTCCCGCCCGATGTGCCCCTGCCCGATGTTCGCGTGGCGGTCCTTGTGCGCGCCGACGCCCTCCTTGGAGTCGTTGGCGTGGATCAGCTTCAACCGCCCCTCGCCCACCGTGTCCACGAGCAGGTCCAGCGTCTGCTTGGCGCCGCCCGGCTCCGCCAGGTCGTGACCCGCCGCGAAGATGTGGCAGGTGTCCAGGCAGATGCCGAGCTTCGGGTGGTGGTCGAGCGCGTCGAAGTACGGGCCGAAGTCCCAGGTGCGCGAGCACAGGGAAGAGCCCTGCCCGGCGGTGGACTCCAGCAGCAGGAACGGGTCGTCGTCGTGCGTGAGCTCGTCCAGCAGCGGCAGCATGTACTGCCTGACCTGCGCGTACGCCACCTCGCGCGATCGGCCGCCGGTGGCTGAGCCGGTGTGCACGACCACCCCGAGCGCGCCGATCTCCCGGGCGCGACGGAGCGAGTGGCGCAGGGACTCCACCGACTTCTCGACGGTCGCCTCGGTGTGGGAGCCGAAGTTGATCAGGTACGGCGCGTGTACGTAGGCCGGAACGGACGCCGCCGCGCACTGGGCCCGGAACAGCTCGTCCTGCGCCGGGTTCCCGATCGGGGTGGCCCAGCCGCGCGGGTTGGCCACGAAGACCTGGACGGCCTCGGCGCCCATCTCGCGCGCGTACGTCAGGCCGATCGAGGCGAGCCCGCCGGCCACGGGTACGTGGCCGCCCACGGGGTTGCGGCGCGCCGCGGCCCGGTCGGTTGCTTGGTCGGTGGCCCGGTCGACGAGCACTTACAGCCCCTTGGTCCTGATGATGATCGTGCTGCCTTCGGGGGCGCTCTGACCGCCCGACACCGACTGCGCGTCGACCGTGTTGCTGAAGCCGAAGAAGGGACGCTCCACCTTCACCTTGAAGCCCAGGGCCTCCAGTGCCTTGCGGGCCACCTCGGCGTCCTGGCCCGTGACGTTCGGCACCGGCACCGGGCGCGGACCCTTCGACACCGTGAGGGTCACCGTGTCACCAGCCGCGGCCTGGGTACCGGCGGCGGCCGACTGGTTGGCGACCGTACCGGCGGGGGAGGGGGAGTCGACCTGCTCGGCCGCCGTCTCCACCTTCAGGCCGAGGTCCTGGAGCGCGACGCGGGCCTGGTCCACCGGCCGGCCTGCCACGTTCGGGACCTGGATCGGGCGGCCCTTGCTGACGACGATCGCAACCGCCGTGTCGGGCGCGCGCTTCTGGCCGCCCTCCGGGTCGGTGCTGATCACCGCGCCCTGGGGGACGTCCTGACTGAAGGCCTGCGTCACGATGCCGGGTGCGAGCCCGGCCGAGGTCAGCTCCGCCTTGGCGGCGTCCAGCGTCTTGCCCTTGACCGCCGGCACGCTGACGACCTCGGGGCCGCGGGAGAGCGTCAGCGTCACCGCGCCGTTGCCGCGGATGCGCTTACCGCCCTGGGGGTCGGTGTTCATGACCGTGCCGCGGTCGAACACCTCGCTGAACTTGCGGTCCACCCCCTTCACCCCGAGACCGGCCGCCGACAGCTCGGAGCGGGCCTGCTCCTCCGTCTTGCCCAGGAGGTTGGGCACCTTCGTGAACTGGCCCGAATTGATGTACCAGACCCCCACGCCGAGACCGAGGGCCACCAGAACCCCGGCGACGACCAGGTACAGGCCGCGCGGCCGGGACCGGCGGCGGGACCGGGCCGGGGGCGGCGGGGTCGTCAGACGCGAGGTGTGGTGGACGCCGTCGGCCGCAGCCGCGCCCACCGGGGCGACGGGCCGGGGGATGACGCTGGTGCGGTCCTCGCTCGCGGCCCGCTCACCCGGGAGCGCCTGGGGCGGTACCGCGTCCAGCTCGGCCTCGCTCAGCCCGGCGCGGGCCTCCAACGTCAGGCCCAGCAGCGCGGCGGCGTCGGCGGGCCGCAGCCGCGGGTCGCGGGCCGTGGCGTGCGCGACCAGCCCGTCGAGGCCGGCGGGCAGCCCGGGCACGGCGGCCGACGGGGGCGGAACGTCCTCGTTGAGGTGCTGGTACAGCACCTGGGCGGGGGTGCCGCCGGTGTGCGGCTTGCCTCCGGTGAGCATCTCGTAGAAGACGACACCGCAGGCGTACACGTCCACGCGGGTGTCGGTGACGCCGTTCTCGATCTGCTCCGGGGCGAGATACGAGACGGTGCCGAGGACGGAACCGGTGGTGCTGGTGACCGTGTCGACACTGCGGACCAGACCGAAGTCGGCGACCTTCACCCGGCCGTCGTCGCCGATCAGGACGTTCTCGGGCTTCATGTCACGGTGGACGAAGCCCGCCCGGTGCGCGGCGCCGAGGGCGGCGAGGACCGGTTCGAGGATGTCGAGGGCGGCCCGCGGCTGAAGGGCGCCGCGCTGGCGCAGCACGTCGCGCAGGGTGCAGCCGGAGACGTACTCCATCGCCAGGTACGTGTACGGGCCGTCCGTGCCCTGGTCGAAAACGGCGACGACATTGGGGTGCGCGAGGCGGGCCACCGACTTCGCCTCGCGGATGAAGCGGTCGACGAAGGCGGCGTCCGCGGCGAGCGCCGGGTGCATCACCTTGAGCGCGAGGACACGGTCGAGGCGGGTGTCGAGGGCCCGGTAGACCGTGGCCATGCCGCCGGCCGCTATGCGGGCGTCGATGCGGTAGCGGCCGTCGAGCGTCTGCCCGACGAGGGGGTCATCCAGGGTCGTGTCCACCCGGCGATTCTACGAGCCGCCCCGGCGGGCCCTGCCGGTGCGGGTCGCCTTGCAGCCCAGCTGTGACGATGCCGCGTGCGGCGCCTCCGCCCCCGCGGGCCCCGCCCCGGGGCGGGGCCCCCGTACGGGCGCGGACCCGTACCCCCGATCCCGCCCCGCACCCTCAGAACGCCGGCCGTTCCGGGTCGAGGGTGGCGCGGCCGTCCTTCGGGGAGGAGGCTTCCGCGAAGCGGCGCTGGGGGATGCGGCCCGCGCGGTACGCGAGGCGGCCCGCCGTGACCGCGTCCCGCATGGCCGCCGCCATCAGCACCGGCGCCTGCGCGCGGGTCACCGCCGAGGCCAGCATCACCCCGGCGCAGCCCAGCTCCATCGCCAGCGCGGCGTCCGACGCCGTACCGGCCCCCGCGTCCAGGATCACCGGCACGCCCGCCCGCTCCGTGATCAACTCGAAGTTGTGCGGGTTGCGGATGCCCATCCCCGAGCCGATCGGCGAGCCCAGCGGCATGATCGCCGCGCAGCCCACGTCCTCCAGCTTCCGCGCCAGCACCGGGTCGTCGTTCGTGTACGGCAGCACGGTGAAGCCGTCGTCGACCAGGATCTCGGCGGCGTCCAGCAGCTCGACGCCGTCCGGCAGCAGCGTGCGTTCGTCCGCGACGACCTCCAGCTTGATCCAGTCCGTGCCCAGCGCCTCCCGGGCCAGGCGCGCCGTCAGCACGGCCTCGCCCGCCGTGAAGCAGCCCGCGGTGTTCGGCAGCACCGCGATGCCGAGCTTGTCCAGCACCGACAGCACCGAGCCCTGGACCGTCGGGTCCAGCCGGCGCATGGCGACGGTCGTGAGTTCCGTACCGGAGGCGACCAGCGCGCGCTCCAGCACGTCCAGGCTCGGGGCGCCGCCCGTGCCCATGATCAGGCGGGAGGAGAAGCTCCGGCCGCCGAGGGTGAAGACGTCGTCCGCCATGGGTCAGCCTCCCTGCACCGCGGTCAGGACCTCGACCCGGTCGCCGTCGTCCAGCAGGGTGTGCGGCCACCGCCCGCGCGGCACGACCGTCTCGTTGAGGGCCGCGGCGACCCCCTTGGAGGCCGGGGTCAAGGTGGCGACCACCGCGTCGAGCGTGGTGCCGGCCGCGACCTCGCGCGGCTCGCCGTTGACGGAGATGGTCATGCGTACGACTCCTGACGTGCCTCGGTGAACCGGCGCGGGGTGAAGGGGCGGGCGATCTCCGGCAGCGTGCCGGTGGCCAGCAGTTCCGCCATCACGTCGCCGGTGAGCGGGGTCAGCAGCACCCCGTTGCGGTAGTGCCCCGTCGCCAGGTGCAGGCCGGGAAGCGCGGTCGGCCCCAGCAGCGGGGCGTTGTCGGGGGAGCCGGGCCGCAACCCGGCCCGGGTCTCGGTCAGCGGCAGTTCGGTGATGCCCGGTACCAGTTCGTGGGCGTCCCGCAGCAGTTCGTAGACCCCGCCGGCGGTGACGGTGGTGTCCCAGCCCAGCTCCTCGCTGGTCGCGCCGACGACGAGTTCGCCGTTCTCGCGCGGCACGAGGTAGACGTGGCTGCCGCGTACGACCGCCCGTACGGTCCGGGACAGGAACGGCGCGTACGGGGCGGGCACCGTCAGCCGCAGTACCTGGCCCTTCACCGGCCGCACGGGAACCGCCACCTCCGGCGGCACCCCGGGCAACCGACCCGAGAGCGAGCCCGCCGCCAGGACCGTCTGGCCGGCGCGGAGCTCCGTACCGTCGTCGAGCAGGGCGCCGGCGGCCCGGTCGCCGGTGACGAGGAGCCGGGCGGCGGCCGCCCGGTGCACGGCCACACCGGCGCGTTCGCAGGCGGCAAGCAGCGCGGCCGTCAGCCGGCGCGGATCGACCTGGTGGTCGCCGTCGACCCGCAGACCGCCGCGTACGCCCGGGGCCAGCATGGGCTCCAGGCGGCGGCACTCGCGGCCGGTCAGCCACTGCGAGTCCAGGCCGCAGCGGCGCTGGAGGGCGTGCAGCTCCCGCAGGTGGAGGCGGTCGTCGGCGTCGAGCGCGACGGCGAGGGTGCCGCAGGCCCGGTAGCCGATGTCCATGCCGCCGCTCGCCTCGGCGAGTTCGGCGGTGAACTCCGGGTAGCGGGCGGCGGAGGCGACATTGAGCCCGAGCAGGGTCTCCTCGCCGTAGTGCAGTTCGGTGACGGCGGCGAGCATGCCGGCCGCGACCTGGGCGGCGCCGCCGCCGGGGGCCGGGTCGGCCAGTACGGTCCGCAGTCCGCGCCGGGCGGCGCGCCAGGCGGTGACCAGGCCGATGATGCCGCCCCCGATGACGAGGACGTCGGATCCCTTCGGGGATCCCCTCCGAGATGAGTGCATGGGCGTCCAGCCCCTCCCTTCGCCGGCATGACCCGGATCAGGTTCGTACGGTCGGAGGCCGGCCAGCCTCCCTCTCAGCCCGGTGCGTCCGGACTCCCGCGATAGGTACGGTGGCCAGACTAACCCCGCCGCGCATGCCGGGTAAGGCTGCCTCCCCCGGGCATGTTCCTGATGAAACGTCAGGAGATTAGGGTGGGCCGCGTGAGCGAGCAGACGGAACAGACTCAGAGCGGCGTCGTCATCGTCGGTGCCGGAATGGCCGGGGTGCAGACCGCGGTCGCCCTGCGGGAACAGGGCTTCACCGGCCCCGTGACCCTGCTGGGAGCCGAACCCCATCAGCCCTACGACCGGCCCCCGCTGTCCAAGGCGGTGCTGCTCGGCAAGGCCGAGGGCTCCGCCTTCGACGTGGACTTCGAGGCCCTCGGCATCGGCCTGCGGCTCGGCGTCGAGGTCACCGGGCTACGGGCGGACGCGCGCGTTGTGGACACCGAGGCGGGCCCGGTCCCGTACGACGTCCTGGTCCTGGCGACCGGCGCCCGCCCGCTGACCCTGCCCGGCTCCGACGGGGTCCCCGGCGTGCACCTGCTGCGCACGCTGGACGACGCGACCCGGCTGCGGCCGGTGCTCGCGGCGGCGCCGCCGGTGGTGGTGGTCGGGGCCGGGTGGATCGGCGCGGAGTTCGCGACGGCGGCCCGGGAGGCGGGCTGCGCGGTGACCGTGGTCGAGGCGGCGGAGCGGGTGCTGGCCGGTGCCGTGCCGGCGGAGGTCGCCGAGCCCATGGGGCGCTGGTACGCCGAGGCGGGCACGGAGCTGCTGACCGGGGCCCGGGTGGCGTCCGTGGAGGAGGGTCGGGTCCACTTGGCGGACGGGCGGACGCTGGAGGCGGGCGCGGTCGTCGTCGGCGTCGGGGCGCGGCCGGCGACGGACTGGCTCGCCGGATCCGGGGTCGAGCTGGGCGCGGACGGTTCGGTCACCGCCGACTCCCGGCTGCGGACCTCCGTGCCGGGCGTGTACGCGGTGGGGGACTGCGCGTCGTTCCCGTCGGCGCGGTACGGGGAGCGGCTGCTGGTCCATCACTGGGACAACGCGCTCCAGGGCCCGAGGGTGGTCGCGGCCAACGTGGTCGCGGGGGAGGCGGTGGAGACCGAGCCCTACGACCCGGTGCCGTACTTCTGGTCGGAGCAGTTCGGGCGGTTCGTGCAGTACGCGGGGCACCACGGCGGGGCGGACGAGATGGTGTGGCGCGGCGATCCCGCGGGCGCGTCGTGGTCGGTGTGCTGGCTGCGGGACGGGGCGCTGGTGGCGGTCCTGGCGGTGGGGCGGCCCCGGGACCTGGCTCAGGGGCGCCGGCTGATCGAGGCCGGCACGGTGCTCTCCGCGGCCGCGGTCTCCGACTCCGACACCCCGCTCAAATCGGCGTCGGTCTGACCCGGCCCCAACCCGGACGGGGTGGCCCAGGTACCGGCGGCGAGTCCGAGATGGCAGGCTTGTGCCCGTGACCGAGATTGACGCAAAGATCGATGCCCTTGTCCCCGCCTGGCTCTACCTCCCCGACATCGCAGAGATGCTCGACATCGAAGTGACCCGGGTCCGCCAGCTGGTCAAGGAAGGTCAGCTGCTCGCGGTGCGCCGCGGTGAGAACCGCTCCCTCCAGGTCCCCGCCCCCTTCATCGACGGCGACAAGATCGTCAAGGGCCTCACCGGTCTGCTGACCGTGCTCCGTGACGACGGCTTCTCCGACGAGGAGATCCTGGAGTGGATGTTCACCCCCGACCCGACCCTCCCCGGCACCCCCGCGCAGGCGCTGAGCGAGAATCGTGGCACGGAGGTGAAGCGCCGCGCTCAGGCGCTCGCCCTCTGATTCCACAGGCACTGATCCACAGGCGCTGATCCACACGGTGTACGGGCCACCCGCGGCCCGTACACCGCCACGACCACCGGGGGTACACCCATGCTGCTGTCCGACGCCCGGCTCTACCTGTGCACGGACGCCCGCAAGCGGCAGGGTGACCTCCCCGAGTTCCTCGACGCCGCCCTGGCCGGCGGCGTGGACATCGTCCAGCTCCGCGACAAGGGCATGGAGGCCGGCGAGGAACTCGAACACCTCCGGGTCTTCGCCGAGGCCGCCCGCCGCCACGGCAAGCTGCTCGCCGTCAACGACCGTGCCGACGTCGCGCACGCCATCGGCTCCGACGTGCTCCACCTCGGCCAGGGCGACATCCCCGTCCCCGCCGCCCGGGCGATCCTCGGCCGGAAGGTCCTCGTCGGCCGCTCCTGCCACGGCGAGTCCGAGGTCGACGCGGCCGTCGCCGAGCCCGGCGTGGACTACTTCTGCACCGGCCCCTGCTGGCCCACCCCCACCAAGCCCGGCCGCTACGCCCCGGGCCTCGACCTCGTCCGGTACGCGGCCTCCCTGCGCCAGGACCGCCCCTGGTTCGCCATCGGCGGCATCGACGCCACGAACCTGGACCAGGTGCTCGACGCCGGGGCCACCCGCATCGTGGTCGTACGGGCCATCACCGAGGCGACCGACCCCGGCGCCGCCGCCAACGAGCTCGCCAAGCGGGTCCGCGAGCGCGCCTGACCGGCCGACGACCTCCCGCCGCCACGGGTGTCCAAAAAGCTGTCCAATTGGCGGACCGGGCTACGGCGGGTGCCCACCCCCGTCTAACCTGCCCGTATGGCCTTTGGTACCGCTTCCACCTGGTCGGACCGTGCACACACGGTCCGCGACCTCCTCGCGTCCGGGCGCTCGTACTCCTTCGAGTTCTGGGCCCCCAAGACCGAGAAGGGCGAGCGCAACCTGTGGAACGCGCTGCGCCGGATCGAAGCGGTGGCCCCCGGCTTCGTCTCCGTCACCTACGGAGCCGGCGGCTCCACCCGCGGCGGCACCGTCCGCGCCACCGAGCAGATCGCCGCGAACACCACCCTGACCCCCGTCGCGCACCTCACCGCCGTGGACCACTCCATCGCGGAGCTGCGCCACGTCATCGGACAGTTCGCCGACGCGGGGATCCGCAACATGCTCGCGCTGCGCGGTGACCCGCCGGGCGACCCCATGGGCCCCTGGGTCAAGCACCCGGAGGGCGTGGACTACGCCGCAGACCTCGTGCGCCTGCTCAAGGAGTCCGGCGACTTCTGCGTGGGCGTCGCGGCCTTCCCCGAGATGCACCCCCGCTCCGAGGACTGGGACACGGACATCCGGCACTTCGTGGACAAGTGCCGTGCCGGCGCCGACTACGCCATCACGCAGATGTTCTTCGACCCGGAGAATTATCTGAGGCTGCGTGACAGCGTGCAGAAGGCGGGCTGTGAGACCCCGATCATCCCCGAGGTCATGCCTGTTGTGGGGATCAAGCAGTTGGACCGACTGCCCCAGCTCAGCAACGCCGTCTTCCCCGAGGCGGTAAAAGACCGCATGCTCGCGGTCAAGGACGACCCGGCGGCTGTACGCTCCATTGGCATCGAGTTCGCCACGGAGTTCTGCGCGCGGCTGCTGTCCGAGGGTGTCCCGGGGCTGCACTTCATCACGCTGAACAATTCCACGGCGACTCTCGAGATCTACGAAAACCTGGGTCTGCACCAGCGGGCCTGATCGGCCGGCCCCCGTTTCCCGCGCGGTCGGCCGTACGAGAGGGGCCATGCATGGGAATGACGGTCCTCTACATCGCGTTCGGCTTCGTCGCGTTGTGGCTGCTTGCCGAGGTCCTGATGCAGTACAAGGCCCGGCTCCGCTGGCGCCTGCTCGCCTTCGCCGGCTTCGTCGGCGTGGTCGCCGGGGTGGTGCTGCCGTCGGTGCTGGTCATCGCCGTCGGCGCGAGCGCTTTCGCGGTGGGCCAGACCCTGGTGACGCTCTCCTTCCGCAAGGGCTTCGTGGCCGGTTGGGCGCTGCGCCGGGGCGGGGAGCCGGTGCGCAAGGGCGGACGCCGCCGCAGTGGCGGCGCCCCGCGACCGCCGCGTCCGGAGCCCGCGCTGGAGGTGACGGCGCTGGAGTACGGCGCCGAGCGCGACCTGCCCGAGTACGAGGCGTCGTCCGGGCACCAGACGGCGGACCGGGACGCGTTGGACGCGGGGGACGAGGACGTGTTCACCCCGCAGCCCGTGCCCGAGGAGACCGGCTCCTACGGCATACAGAGTTTCGCGCCCCAGGCGGCGGCGTACTCCGAACACCCCGCCGAGACGGCCGCCTTCGCCCCGCCGTTCACCTCGCCCGAGCAGGACGCCCACCAGTTCGCCGCCTACTACGACCCGCAGAACCAGGGCGGTTACGACTACTCCGCGGGCTACCCGGGAGCCGAACAGCAGGTCTACGCCGCCTACTCGGACCCGTACATCGGCACCGGCGGCGGCGTCGCCCCGCAGCAGTACGACTACACCGCGTACGGCGACTACGGCCGGCAGCAGTACTCCATGGACACCCCTCCCGGCGGGGTCTGGGTGCCGCAACAGCGGGACGCCGCCCAGCCCTACCCGCCGGAGGACCAGCAACCCCCACAGCAGCCGCAGGGCTACCCGTACCAGGGCGACCCGGGCGAGTACGGCCAGTACCGCTACTGAGCCCCCCGGGCTGTCGTCAGCGGGAGCCGCGGAAGCCGGCGCCCTCCACGATCAGCCCGGCCACCAGGGCGCCGGTCATTCCCGCGTGCGGGAGGCCGCCGCCCGGGTGGGCCCAGCCGCCCGCGAGGTACAGGCCGGGCAGGGCGGTGGTGTTCGCGGGGTAGAGCAGCCGCCCGCCGGCCCCGGCCAGCGCGGGCGCCGGGACCGCGCCGTCCTCCGCGCCCGTGACGTCGGCGATGTCGGCCGGGGTGCGCAGCTCGTGCCACAGCAGCCGCTCCCGCAGCCCGGGCACGGCGCGGGCGGCCGCCGCCAGCAGGTCCTCGGCCGAAGGCGCCGCTGCGGCATCCACGACGGCCTGTACGGTGACGGCCTCGTGCTCCGGGTCGGGCGCCGTGGCCGGGTCGTCCGGGCGCAGCACGGTGACGCCGGCCCCCGCCAGGGTGCGGTGCACGGCATCCGCCGGGCGGGCCCCGCGCAGGGCCAGGAACAGGGTGGAGCGGGAGCGCAGGCCCGCACCGCCGCGGGCGGGCGTGGAACCGGGAGCGAGCGGGATCGCCAGTGCCCTCGGGTCCACTCCGCACACCACCGCGTCGGCCTCCGCCACCTCACCGTCGGCCAGCAGCAGCCCGGCGGCCCGTCCGTCGCGCTGTACGACCTCCCGCACCTCGGAGCCGAAGACGAAGTCGACCTTCCGCTCACGGCACCGCTCGTGGACGGCGGTGGCCAGCGCCCGCATTCCGCCGCGCACGTACCAACTCCCGAAGGTCTGCTCCATGTACGGCAGCACCGCCGCGGCGGCGGGCGCGGTCGCGGGGTCCACCCCGTAGGCGAGCACCCGCTCGGCGAGCAGGTCGCCCAGCGGGCCGCCCAGTTCGCGCGCGGCGATTTCGGCGAGGGTGGGCGGCCGGCGTCGCAGCAGGCCGCTCTTGCGCACCGCGGGGTAGGGGTCCGCGCCCAGCACCTGCCAGTCGGGCCACAGCGGCTCTTCCAGCAGGGGTCGGCGGGTGGCGTTCCAGGCGTCCCGGGCGCGGCCGAGCACCGCGCTCCAGCGGTCCCCGGCGCCGGTGCCGAAGGCGTCGTCCAAGACGGCCGCCGCGCCGCCGCGCGAGGCGTTGGGCAGGGTCACCGCCGCACCGTCGGGCAGTACGTGCCGAACTGCCGGGTCGACTTGGACGAGCTCGACGCACTCCTCCAGGGGCCGCTTGCCGGTCTTCACGAAGAGGTCGCGGTAGACGGCGGGCAGGTGCAGCAGTCCGGGGCCGGTGTCGAAGGCGAAGCCGTCGCGCTCGTACCGTCCGACGGCGCCGCCGTACGTGCTCGTGCGCTCGTACACCGTCACCTGGTGGCCCGCCACGGCCAGCCGGGCCGCCGTCGCCATCGCGCCCATGCCGGCGCCGATCACCGCAATTCGTGCCATGCGGGGAGCCTACCGAGCGCCGCGCACACGGAC
Source organism: Streptomyces sp. NPDC046557 (assembly GCF_040645975.1). Classification (NCBI taxonomy): domain Bacteria; kingdom Bacillati; phylum Actinomycetota; class Actinomycetes; order Kitasatosporales; family Streptomycetaceae; genus Streptomyces; species Streptomyces sp. NPDC046557. The sequence continues at coordinate 38,616 of NZ_JBEYZH010000014.1, read as the reverse complement.
CGAGCCAGGTCAGTCCCGTTAAGCCCGGGTCAGTCGAGACCGGCCCGGGTCGGTCGCGGTCAGTACGGCGGGACGCCGGCGGTCCGGCGGGTTTCGGCCGCGAGCCGCTTCTCCTCGCGGCGCCGGGCCCGGCGGCGCAGGTAGCGGCGGATACGGGTCCAGAGGTAGATCACCAGGGCCAGGCCCGAAGCGAGCAGGACGGCGGCGATGACGGCCGCCGCCCACGGGTAGAACATCGCGAAGGTGACGACGCCGGCCACGCCGAGGTCCTCGGCGGTGCTGAGCGCGATGTTGCTGAACGGCTCCGGCGATGTGTTGACCGCCATGCGGGCGCCCGCCTTGACGAGGTGGCTGGCCAGTGCTGTGGAGCCGCCGATCGCACCGGCCGCGATGTGGGAGAGCGAGCCGCTCTGCCCGGCCAGCAGGGCGCCGACCACCGCCCCCGCGACGGGGCGGATCACCGTGTGGACGGAGTCCCACACGGAGTCCACGTACGGGATCTTGTCGGCCACGGCCTCGCAGAGGAACAGCACGGCCGCGACGATCAGGACGTCGGGGCGCTGGAGGGAGGCCGGAACGTCGTCGCTCAGCCCGGTCGCGCCGAAGACGCCGAGCAGGAGGACCACCGCGTAGGCGTTGATCCCGCTGGCCCAGCCGCTGGTGAAGACCAGGGGGAGGACGGTCATCGGGCCATCATGCCGCAGGGCCGGGCGCGCCGGGCGCGGCCGCAGGGCCGGGCGCGCCGGGCGCGAGCGGGCCGTATGGGAGCGGGCCGTATGCGTGAGGGACGGCCGCCATCCGGCGGCCGTCCCTCACGAAGCCATACGGGGTCACTGCCCCTGATCGTCCCGGCGGCGCTGCCACCGTTCCTCGATGCGGGTCATCATGGACCGACGCTGCCGGTTCTGCCCGCGGGCCGAACCACCTGCACTTCCGGAGACGGGCTGCTCGCCAGGCTTCGGGGCTCTGCGCCACCCGGTGACGACCAGGACCGTGCAGGCCAGCATGACGAGGAATCCCACCACGCTGATCCAGAGCACGCTCTGCCAGATCACACCGGTCATGAGGAGCGCGATACCCACCACAATGCCTGCGACTGCCTGGTAGACCCGTCGCCGGGTGTACGTACGCAGTCCGCTTCCCTCAAGCGCTGTCGCGAACTTGGGGTCTTCGGCGTACAGCGCTCGCTCCATCTGCTCGAGCATTCGCTGCTCGTGCTCCGAGAGCGGCACGGGAGTCCTCCTCATCCGTCGGTCGCGGGGGGAGCGACCAGGGGTCCCTTTCAGGATAGGCGGGGAATCGCCCCCGTGACACCCGCCCTCTACGCCAGGTTCGAAAAAGCACCGCCTGGAAAAGCACTGCCGGAAAGGCGCGCCTCGAACGAGCGCAGCGCCAGACCGCACCGCCGCGGGCGTGGTCATTGAGGCGCTTATTCCCCGATGACCGTTCCGCCATGCCGACCGGTGCACTCGATCATACGGTGACGGCGGCCCGTTCGGAGGGTGTCCGGCGAACCCCGCTCACGAGAGCTCCGCAGATCAGGCGGGCTTCTCGCCCAGGACGTGCAACTGCGTGGCGACCGCGTGGAAGGCCGGCAGCTCGGCGGCGGCCTCCTCCAGACGCAGCAGCGCCTCCACCGCCCCCGGCTCGGTGTCCACCAGCACACCGGGGACGAGGTCGGCGAAGATCCGGACGCCGTGCACCGAGCCGACGTCGAGTCCGGCTCCACCCACCACCTCGGACAGCTGCTCGGCGGTGAAGCGGCGCGGTACGGGGTCGCCCGCGCCCCAGCGGCCGGCCGGGTCGGTCAGGGCGGTGCGGGCCTCGGTGAAATGCCCGGCCAGCGCGCGGGCCAGTACGGCTCCGCCGAGGCCGGCGGCGAGCAGGCTGAGGACACCGCCGGGGCGCAGGGCGGCGACCGCGTTGGCCACACCCTCGGCCGGGTCGTCCACGTACTCCAGCACGCCGTGGCACAGCACGACGTCGTACGCGTCCCGCTCGACCACGTCCAGGAGGCCCTGGGCGTCACCCTGCACGCCGCGCACCAGATCGGCGACGCCCGCCTCGGCGACCCGGCGCTCCAGCCCGAACAGGGCGTTCGGGCTGGGGTCGACCACGGTGACGCGGTGGCCCAACCGGGCCACCGGTACCGCGAACTTGCCGGTGCCGCCGCCGGTGTCCAGTACGTCCAACACGTCCCGGCCGGTCGCCTTCACCCGGCGGTCGAGGACCTCCTTGAGGACCTCCCACACCACGGCGGTGCGGAGCGAGGCGCGGGGGCGGGAAGTGTCCGACACGACTGATGACTCCTCGGCGTAGGGGCACGTCCCAGCGGTAGCTGGGGGAGGGTGAAGCGGTGCAGGCCCCACCCTATTGCCTCCCGCAGCCGGGCAGGTCATCCCGCCTGCGGACGCTCCGACCGGGGTTGCGGCAGACCCTGCCGGCCGCCCGGGGCGACGGGCCGCAGCGCCAACATCCGCTCGACCAGGCGCAGGAACATGCCCACCTCGCGGACCAGGTCGTCGGCGTCCCGGCCGGTCGCCGCATCCGGTATGCCGGCCTCCGCCCGGGCCCGACGGGCGGCGCCCGAGGCGAACAGCGCACTCCACTCCGTCAGCTCCGGCGCTATCTCCGGCAGTACCTCCCACGCGCTGCGGATGCGAGGTCGCCGCCGCGGGTTCACCGGCTCGGGCCTGCCGCGGGCGGCGAGGACGGCCGCCGCCGCGCGCAGGGCGGCGAGGTGGGCGGTGGCGTACCGCTCGTTGGGCCGGGGCAGAAGGGCAGCCTCGGCCAGGCCGTCATGGGCCTTGGCGAGCAGGTCGAGGGCGGCCGGTGGGGCCGCCGACTTCCTCGGGACGGGGTGGACAGGGGACGGGGACGGTGTGGCCATGACGAACCTCCTGTCGATGCGTACTGCTGCGAACCGCTGGATGGTGCCGGGCAACTGTTCCGCTGCCTGTTCCCCATCGTGACGGGCCCCACTGACAATCGCGCTGACCTGCGGTTTGTCGCCAAGGTGGCCATTTGTGGCCCCTCGGGAGGCGAAGTACAACTAAGCCTGGTAGTTTTTGAACTGACCGGTCAGTTCAAAAGAAGGGGGACGGCATGGACAGCCCACAGGGCGCGGCCGTCAAGGCCGAGGGCTTCGGACTCAGGGGCCCGCGCGGCTGGGTGTTCCGCGGGGTGGCCATCGAAGCGGAGCCCGGCTCGCTCATCGCCATCGCGGGCCCCTCGGGCAGCGGTCGCACCTGTCTCCTGCTCGCCCTCACCGGCCGCATGAAGTCCTCCGAGGGGCATGCCGAGATCGGTCGCCACCGGCTGCCGAAGAAGATGGCAGCGGTCCGCCGGATCTCCGCCCTCGCCCACGTACCCGGGGTCAACGACCTGGACCCCGCCCTCACCGTCGCCGAACAGCTCCGCGAGGGAGCCCTGCTCCAGCGCCGTTACGAGGGCCCCGTGCGCGCCCTGCTGCGCCCGAGCGGCGAGCGCCGGATCTCCACCGCTGCCCGGATCGACGAGGCGCTCGCCGCCGCCGGACTGGACCTCGCCACCCTGCCCAAGGGCCCGCGCACCTCGGTGCGCGACCTCGAACGGCTGGAGTCCCTGCGGCTCTCGGTGGCCATCGCCCTGCTCGCGCAGCCCCGGCTGCTGGCCCTGGACGACGTCGACCTCAAACTCCCGGCCGCCCAGAGCGCCGAAGCCTGGGCCCTGCTCCGCTCGCTCGCCGAGCGCGGCACCACCGTCCTCGCGGCGTGCAGCGAGGCGCCGCGGGACGCGACGGTCCTGCGCCTGGGCGCAGCCGGCGAGGCGGCGGCACAGTCCGAGCCGCCCACCGCGCCGGCTGCCGGGCCCGACACCGCCGGGTCCGCGCCCGACGCCGCCGCAACCGACCAGCACGACCGCACCGACGGGGACCGCACCGACGCGGACCGCACCGACAAGGGCCACACCGACGCGGACACCGACGACGACACGAACACGAAGGGGGCCGACGATGCGCTCACCGAAGCTCGCCGCGCTTGAGCTCAAGCGCTTCGGCCGGGGCAAGCTCCCCGCCGCCGCCCTCGTCGCGCTGCTCCTCCTGCCCCTGCTCTACGGCGCGCTGTACCTGTGCTCGTTCTGGGACCCGTACAGCCGCCTCGACAAGATCCCCGTCGCACTCGTCAACGCCGACCGCGGCGCCACCGTCGACGGCAAGCGCATCGCGGCGGGCGACGAGATCACCAAGAAGCTGCACACCAGCAAGACCTTCGACTGGCGTGAGGTGAACGCCGACGAGGCGGCCAAGGGGCTGGAACACGGGAAGTACTACCTCTCGCTGACCATGCCCGCCGACTTCAGCGCGAAGATCGCCTCCAGCTCCGGCGCGGACCCCGCGACCAGCGCCCTCCAGGTCCGCACCAACGACGCGAACAACTACATCGTCGGCTCGATCTCGAAGACCGTCTTCTCCGAGGTCCGCGCGGCGGCGTCCACCAACGCCTCTCGAGGCTTCCTCGACAAGATCTTCGTCAGTTTCTCCGACCTCCACGACAAGACCGCCGAGGCCGCCGACGGCGCCGACAAACTCAAGGACGGCGCGGGCAAGGCCCAGCAGGGCGCCAAGGAGCTCGCCGACGGCCTCGACACGGCCAAGGAGAAGTCCGGTGAACTCACCGGCGGTCTCAAGAAGCTGAACTCCGCCGCCGGTCAGCTGGAGACCGGTACGAAGGAGGTCGCCGACGGCACCCAGATGGTCGCCGACCAGGTCAACGGCGCCGCCGCGAAGGCACGTCCGTTCGTCAAGGACCCCAAGTCCCTCGCCGACACCGCCCGTCTGGTCGCTGACACCGCCAAGGTGGTCAACAACCACCTCGACAAGTTCGCCGAGAAGGCACCCGCCGCGGCGTCCGTCACCAAGCGGGTCGCCACCGACGCCGCCACGTACTACACCGACCACTGCGTCACCCCGGGCGCCGAGCCGCACCTCACCTCCTGCCCCACCCTCAAGAAGCTCAAGGACGACGCGGCCGAGGGCGCCCTGCTGGCCGGAGACGTCAACAACGTTTTCAAGGACACGAACGGCGACCTCACCACCCTCCGCGGCCAAGTCACGGACCTGGAGACGAAGGCCAACGCCCTCGCCGCGGCGGCCCCCGGCCTCTCCTCCGACCTCGACTCGGCCGTCGCCAAGGTCAACGCCCTCAACACCGGCGCCCACCAGGTCGCCACCGGCATGGCCAAGCTGCACACCGGCCTCGGCACCGCCACCGGCGGCTCCGGCGCCCTCGGTGAAGGCGTGGGCAAGCTCGGCGACGGCGCCCACACCCTCGACGGCGGCATGTACAAGCTGGTGGACGGCACCGGCGAGCTTGCCGGCGGCCTGCACGACGGCGCCGGCAAGATCCCCGACTACGACCAGCAGGCGCGCGACGCCCGTACCCAGGTCATGGCCGACCCGATCCGGCTCGCCAACCAGTCCCTGCACCGGGCGCCCAACTACGGCACCGGCTTCGCCCCCTACTTCATCCCGCTCTCCCTCTGGGTCGGCGCGATGGTCGCCTACATGCTGATCGCGCCCCTCAACAAGCGGGCCCTGGCCACGGGCGCCTCGCCGTGGCGGATCGCCTTCGCGGGCTGGCTGCCCGTGGCGGGGATCGGCGTCGCCCAGGTCGCCGCGCTGATGTCCGTACTCCACTGGGGCCTCGGCCTGGAGATGTCGCGCCCGGCGCTGACCATCGCGTTCCTGGCGCTGGTGACCGCCTGCTTCGCCGCGATCGTCCAGTGGCTCAACGCCAAGTTCGGCGCGGCCGGACGCATCCTGGTCCTCGCCTTCCTGATGCTCCAACTGACCTCGGCGGGCGGCACGTACCCCGTCCAGACCAGCCCCGGTTTCTTCAACGCCGTCCACCCGTACCTGCCGATGTCGTACGTCGTGGAGGGCCTGCGCCGGCTGATCACCGGCGGTGACCTCACGCCGGTGTGGACGGGCTGCGCGGTCCTGGCCGCCTTCACGGCCGGGGCGCTCGCCCTCACCGCCCTCGCCGCCCGCGGCAAGCAGGTGTGGACGATGGACCGGCTGCACCCCGAACTGAGCCTTTAGGGAGCCGGTGACCTGTGAGAATCAGCGCCATGGAAAGCAGCAGCACCGGTACGGGTGCCGGCAGCGGCCGGCGGCGGGCGACCCGGCAGAAGCTCTACGAAGCGGCCGTCACCCTCATCGCCGAGCAGGGATTCTCCGCGACGACGGTCGACGAGATCGCCGAGCGGGCGGGCGTCGCCAAAGGCACCGTCTACTACAACTTCGCCAGCAAGACCGATCTCTTCGAGGAGCTGCTGCGCCACGGGGTGGGGCTGCTGACCGCCTCGCTGCGGGAAGCGGCGGAGTCCACCGAGGCCCGGGGCGGCACCCGGGTCGAGGCGCTGGACGAGATGATCCGCGCGGGCCTGGTCTTCATCGACCGCTACCCGGCCTTCACCCAGCTGTACGTGGCAGAGTTGTGGCGCACCAACCGGGCGTGGCAGTCCACGCTGATGGTTGTCCGCCGGGAGGCGGTGGCCGTGGTGGAGACGGTGCTGCGCGAGGGCGTGGAGCGCGGGGAACTCAGTGCGGAGATCGACGTGCCGCTGACGGCGGCGGCGATGGTCGGCATGGTGCTGGTGGCCGCGCTGGACTGGCAGTCCTTCCAGAGCGAGCGTTCGCTGGACGACGTGCACTCGGCGCTGTCCCTGCTGCTGCGGGGCCGTGTCAGCGGGAGCCGTTGACACCGGCGGGTGACCCCCGGTCGGCGGTGCCGCCGGGCGGGGGTCGCGGCGTAGAACTGAGTATCCGTACCCAGACGTCCCCGGGCCTCGAAATGAGTACCTGTACGGATGGGCTCCCACCTGTGTGAACAGCAGACTGGGGGCGACGGACGGGGCCGCTCGGCCCGCACCGCGGACACGGGGCCGCGGAGCGGGACCGGGTCCTCGCCCGGCACCGGTTCCCCGTCCCGCACCGGGAGGGGAAACCCGGTGGGTACGCCGGTCGCGGCGGGGCTCGGGGGGATCGGGCCCCGCCGCACCGGCGGGTATCCACCCCTCAGCCGCGCCCCCGCAGCGGGAGGCGGATCGCCGCCACGCGGGCGGAGAGCGCCGAGACGAACGCCGACCACCGGGCCGAGAGCGCCCAACCCACCCGGGCGGCCGAACGCGGCAGCAGCAGGGCCCGCAGCCGGGTGCCCCGGGACACCGCCGCCAGCAGCCCGGCCCGCGCCACCAGGACGTCGCCCGCCGGTCCCTCGTACGGCGACTCCGCGCCCGGCGGGGCGTACAGCGCCCGCTCCACCGCGCCCGCCACCCGGTGCACGGCCCGGGCCGCGTCACCCTCCAGCCGACCCCGCTCGACGATGCGCCCGGCCGCCCGGCGGGGCGACAGCGCCTCGTCCGGGGGGATGTTCACGTCCCAGGCCGCGTCACCCAGCTCCCGCCAGGCGAGCAGCACGTCCCGCGCGGCCAGCCGCCGCTGTCGCAGCCGCCTGCGCCACACCACCGGGAGCAGCGGCAGCGACAGCAGCATCAGCGCGCCCGCCGTCCAACCCAGCACGGCCAGGGCCGACACACCGCCGGAGCCCGCTCCCGCGTCCTGTCCGAGGACCGGGGCCCCGCACTCGCCGAGCTTCTTGAGGTCCGGCGGGCAGGCGTCCGTCTGCGACGGGGCGGCCGTCGGCTGCGACTCGTTCGGCGAGGGCAGGGCGGTCGGCGCGGACGGCTGGGTCTGCGGGGCGTCGGCGCGGCTGTAGTCCGGCAGCGAGATACCGGACCGGGGCGTCGGCTCGAAGCGGGTCCAGCCCGCGCCCTCGAAGTACAGCTCCGGCCAGGCGTGCGCGTCACGCATCGTCACGTTCACGCTGCCGTCCGACTGCTTGGTGCCCGGGGTGAACCCGACCGCGACCCGCGCCGGGATGCCCAGCGAGCGGGCCATCGCCGCCATCGAGAACGAGAAGTGGATGCAGAAGCCCTCCTTGTCGTTCAGGAACCGGGCGATGGCCTGCGACCCCGTCCCCGAGGACACCGTCGTGTCGTAGCGGAAGCCGCCGCTGACCGCGAAGAAGTCCTGGAGCATCACGGCCCGCGTGTAGTTGTCCTTCGCGCCCCGGGTGACCCGCCGGGCCGTGTCCCCGACGACCGGCGGAAGGTTGTCCGGCAGCCGCGTGTACTCGTTCATGACCAGCGGGTCGGTCGGTGGGGCGTGCCGGAGCTGCTCCGCCGTCGGCTGGAGCAGCAGGCTCCGGACCGTGTACTGCGCGCCCTGCACGTTCTGGTAGGTGTCCTTGCCGAGCTGGTCGCCGACCAGGGTCCGGCCGACCGGTTCGAACCGCCACTTCCCGCCGATGTCCACCTGCGTCGCCGGGTAGGGCATCGGCAGGTAGCGCTGGGCGTACGTCTCGGCCGCCGAGACGGTCGTGCGCACCTCGGACGCGCCGCGCCGGATCTCCGGGTCGACGAGCCCCTGCGGGTTCGGCAGTCGCGGCGGGACGTCCGTCAGGGGCCGCCCGGACGCTTGCCACTTGACGCCGTCGAACTCGTCGAGCGCCAGGATGCGCAGGTACTGCTCGGAGAGCTGCGGACTGTCCGTGCGGTAGCGCAGCACCACCCGGTTGTCCTGCGCGTTGAGGCTGCTCTGCAGGGAGACCAGCGGGTTGACCGCCGAGATCGTCCCGCCGCCCGCACCGCCGGAGCCGTCGCCGCCACCGCCCAGCATCCCGCCGCCCATGGCCGGCAGCGCCAACGGCAGGGCCAGCGCCAGGCCCAGCGCGACGGCGCCGATCCGTCGCCCGGTCCGTACGGGGGCCACGGCCTCACCGCCGCTCCCGACACCACCGGACCCCGGGGCCGCCCCGCCGAACACCCGACCCCACTGCGCGAGCCGGTCGCGACTCTCCGCGAGCAGGAGCAGCAGGTAGCCGCAGCCGGCCATGACGAAGGACAGCCAGGCGCCGCCGCGGCCCGCCGACAGCCCGGCGGCCACCGAGTACAGCGCGAGCAGCGGAAGCCCGGCCGCGGCGGCGGAGCGCACCGTCACGGCCAGCAGGTCCACCAACAGCCCGATCAACAGCACCCCGGACAGCAGCAGCATCCGGATGCCGTCGGTCGTCGGAGCCGGTATGGCGAACTCGCCGACGTCCCGGACGCCCTGCCCGAACAGCGAACCGAAGTCGGTGAGGAAGTAGCCCGGCACCCCGCCCGAGGAGTTCTCGGCCTTCCCGGCGAACAGGAACGCCAGGAGCAGCAGGGACACCAGGACCTGCGCGCCGACCGTCAGGGCCGGGCCCGCCGGCAACCGCCGGGCGCCGGCCCCCACCAGGCTCTGTACGGCCAGCAGCAACGCCGCCTGCGCCAGCCAGCCGGGGGACTCCACCAACGGTGTCAGCGACCAGGAGGTGAGCAGGGTCGCCAGCAGCGCGAAAAGCGTGACTCGTGCCTGCCCGCTCATCCGCGGCCTCCCGAAGCGGTCGTGCCCCGCGCGGTCGTACCCGAGGAGACGGCACCGGCCTGGCGCCACAGCTCGCCGAAGGCGGCCCCGGGCGGGACCGCGAGCGCCGTCCAGCCCGCGTCGCGCAGCCGGCGCAGCGGTTCCTCCACCCGCGAGGGCAGCCCGGTCCAGGCCGCCGGGTCCAGGACGAACGCCACCGCGCCCCCGCTGCGCCGGCACATCCGGGCCGCGAGTTCGCTCTGTACGTCGTCCAGGTCCCCGAAGAAGGCGATGAGGAGTCCGTCGGAGCCGGCCGAGGCGAAGCCGCCGCCGCCCACGCCGCCGCGCAGTGCCTCGTGGGCACCGGCGAGACCCGCGCCGTCGGAGTGGCCGACGACCGCGAGGGTGTCCATCATCAGCCCGGCCGCCTCGGCGGACTCCTGGGCGCCGGAGGAGAACCCGCCGCCCGCCTCGCCGGGGACCGAGTTGCCCGTGTCGGTCAGCAGCCGCACCGAGAAGCCGTGCTCCAGCAGGTGCAGCAGGGTGGAGGCGGCCCCCGACACCGCCCACTCGAAGGCGGAGTCGGGTCCCGCGCCCTCGTAGGCGCCCTGCCGGGTGTCCAGCAGGACGGTCGCCCTGCTGCGCTGCGGCTGTTCCTCGCGGCGCACCATCAGCTCGCCGTAGCGGGCGGTGGAACGCCAGTGCACCCGGCGCAGGTCGTCCCCGCGCCGGTAGGTGCGCGGGATGACGTCGTCGTCCCCGGCCAGGGCCAGCGAGCGGCGGCTGCCGTCGCCGTACCCGGAGGACTCGCCGCCCAGCCGGACCGGGGGCAGCGCCTCGGTGCGCGGGACGACGGTCAGGGTGTCGTAGGTGCTGAACGAGCGCGTCAGCTCGACCATCCCGAACGGGTCGGTCAGGCGAAGCTGGAGCGGGCCCAGCGGGTAGCGCCCGCGCAGGTCGGAGCGGACCCGGTAGGACACCTCGCGGCGGCCGCCCGGCTCGACCCGGTCCAGTACGAAGCGGGGCCGCGGCCCCAGGACGTAGGGCACCCGGTCTTGGAGCATCAGCAGTCCGGTGGGCATCCGGGACACGTTGTCCATGCGCAGTCGCACCCGGGCCTCGCCGCCGGCGGGCACCCGGTCCGGGGTCAGCCGGCGGCTGCCGGAGACCCGGTAGCGGGTGCGGTGCAGGGCGGCGACGCAGATCAGCGGCAGCAGGGCGAGCAGCAGCCCGACCCGGAGCAGTTCGCTCTGGCCCAGGACGTACGCGCACACGGCGGCGGCGGCCCCGGCGGCCAGGAAGGACCGGCCGCGGGTGGTCAGCCCGGACAGCGAGGCACGCAGGCCGCCGGTCCCCTGGGCCGTCCCGCCGGCGCCGTGCGGGGCACCGGCGCTCATCAGAAGCCCCGGATGCCCGCGCCGGGCGGCATCTCGCCGCGGGCGTGCGCGGGGACGGGGGTGCGCTGGAGGATGTCGACGACGACCTGCTCGGCGGTGCGCCGGTTGAGCTGGGCCTGCGCGGTGGGCAGCAGCCGGTGCGCGAGGACGGGCCCGGCCAGTTGCTGGACGTCGTCGGGAAGCACGTAGTCGCGCCCCGACAGCGCGGCGGACGCCTTGACGGCGCGCAGCAGGTGCAAGGTGGCGCGGGGCGAGGCGCCCAGGCGCAGGTCCGGGTGACCGCGGGTGGCGGAGACCAGTTCGACCACGTACCGGCGCACGGGCTCGGCCACGTACACCTCGCGGACGGCCTCGATCAGTTTGACGATGTCGTGGGCGTGCGCGACGGCCTGGAAGTCGTCGAGCGGGGAGACGCCGCCGTGCACGTCGAGCATCTGGAGCTCTGCCTCGCGGCTGGGGTAGCCGACCGAGACGCGCGCCATGAACCGGTCGCGCTGGGCCTCGGGCAGCGGGTAGGTGCCCTCCATCTCCACCGGGTTCTGGGTGGCGACGACCATGAAGGGGCTGGGCAGCGCGTAGGTGGTGCCGTCGGTGGTGACCTGCCGCTCCTCCATCGACTCCAGCAGCGCCGACTGCGTCTTCGGCGAGGCTCGGTTGATCTCGTCGCCGATGACGATCTGGGCGAAGATCGCGCCGGGCTTGAACTCGAACTCGTGGCGCTGCTGGTCGTAGATGCTGACGCCGGTGATGTCGGAGGGCAGCAGGTCCGGGGTGAACTGGATGCGCTGCACCGAGCAGTCGATGGACTTGGCGAGCGCCTTGGCGAGCATCGTCTTGCCGACGCCCGGCACGTCCTCGATGAGCAGGTGGCCCTCGGCGAGCAGGACGGTCAGCGCGAGGCGGACGACCTCGGGCTTGCCCTCGATGACGCTTTCGACCGAGTGGCGCACCCGCTCCGCCGTGCTGGTCAGATCCGCGAGGCTCGCTCGATCGTCGTACGTGGTCACCTGGTTCTCCTCGGCCTTTCCCAGGGCCGACGCCCCTTGGCGCATGAACCGGCCCACCCCGAAACCCCCCGATCGCGCGAGGGGGCGGACGCCGGGCCCGACGGCTCCCGGGTGGCGTCACCCCGCATTCTTGACGGCGTTGCGGCGCCGTGTCACTCAGGAGACGGGATCGATCTCCCGCAGGAGCCCGGTGTGCACGTCGAAGACGAAGCCTCGCACATCGTCCTTGAAGGGCAGGAAGGGGTTGGTGCGGACCCGCTGCATGGACTGGCGGACGTCCTGGTCGACGTCCCGGAACGCCTCCACGGCCCAGGCGGGACGCTGGCCCACCTCGTCCTCCAGCTCGTGCCGGAAGTCCTCGGTCAGGCTTTCGAGGCCGCAGCCGGTGTGGTGGATCAGTATCACCGCGCGGGTGCCGAGCGCCCGCTGGCTGATGGTGAGCGAACGGATCGTGTCGTCGGTGACCACACCCCCCGCGTTGCGGATGGTGTGGCAGTCGCCGAGTTCCAGCCCGAGGGCCTTGTGCAGGTCGAGTCGGGCGTCCATACAGGCCACCACGGCCACCTTCAGCACGGGACGGGCGTCCATGCCGGGGTCTGTGAATCGGGCGGCGTAGCGCCGGTTCGCCTCGACCAGCCGGTCCGTGACGGAGCGGCCGCCGGTTGCCTGGGTTGCCGGGTCTGCGGGCAGCGATGCGGAAGTCGTCATGGGTACGACGTTAGTGGTCACAGCCCGTTGTGGCATCGAGTGAGGGGGGACAAAGAACGTCAACGGGGTTTGTTGTGAGCTAACCCACAGGGGTGGGGCGGGGTCGGCCGTTCGGGTGATTGGCGGCTTTTGCGGATTGGCCCACAGTGGGGCGCACCGCGCGCGGGGCGGTTCGTTGACCGTGGCGACCGTTGCACTAAAGTGACGCGAACCGGCCGGGGCCCGGCCCTCACCGGCCGCCCGGCCCCCTGGTAACACTCCGCGTGCGCGGCGCGGCGTATGCCTGCCGCGCCGTTATCTGAGAGGGCGCTTTGACTAGCGAGTCCCGACATGTCCCGGTGATGCTCCAGCGGTGCCTGGACCTGTTGGCCCCGGCGCTGGAGAGGCCCGGCGCCGTCGTCGTCGACTGCACCCTCGGCCTCGGCGGCCACAGCGAGGCCCTGCTCACCCGGTTCCCCGAGGTCCACCTGATCGGCCTGGACCGGGACAAGGAGGCCCTGCGGCTCTCCGGCGAACGGCTCGCGCCCTTCGGCGAGCGGGCCACCCTCGTACACGCCATCTACGCCGACCTCGCCGAGGTGCTGGACGGCCTGGGCATCCCCACCGTCCAGGGCATCCTCTTCGACCTCGGCGTCTCCTCCATGCAGCTCGACGAGGCCGACCGCGGGTTCGCGTACGCGCAGGACGCGCCGCTCGACATGCGGATGGACCAGACCACCGGCATCAGCGCCGCCGAGGTCCTCAACACCTACGCGCCCGGCGAGCTGGTCCGCATCCTGCGCCAGTACGGCGAGGAGAAGCAGGCCAAGCGCATCGTCTCGGCGATCGTGCGCGAGCGCGCGAGGGAACCGTTCTCGAACAGCGCCCGACTGGTCGAGGTGATCCGCGAGGCGCTGCCGCAGGCGGCGAAGCGGACGGGCGGCAACCCGGCGAAGCGGACCTTCCAGGCGCTGCGGATCGAGGTCAACGCCGAACTGGCCGGGCTGGAGCGGGCGATCCCGGCGGCCGTGGACCGGATCGCGGTCGGCGGCCGCGTTGCGGTGCTGTCCTACCACTCGCTGGAGGACCGGCTGGTGAAGCAGGTCTTCGCCGCGGGCGCGACCTCCACCGCGCCGCCGGGGCTCCCGGTCGTGCCCGAGCGCTACCAGCCGAAGTTGAAACTGCTCACCCGCGGTGCGGAGCTCCCGACGGAGGAGGAGATCGCCGAGAACCGGCGGGCCGCCCCGGCGCGCTTCCGCGGGGTAGAGCGCATCCGGGAGGCGCGACTGTGACGAAACGCGGGCTGCTGCGGGGCGGGGGCGGCGCGGGGGCCGGTCAGGGCGGGTTCGGCCAGAGCACGTCCGGCCAGAGCACGTCCGGGCAGGCGGCGCGGATGCCGTTCGTCCTGCTGGTCGTGGCCCTGCTCGGCGGCGGGCTGATCAGCCTGCTGCTGCTGAACTCGGCGCTGAACCAGGGCTCCTTCCAGCTCAGCAAGCTGAAGAAGGAGACCACCGTCCTGCGGGACGAGCAGCAGGAGCTGCAGCGGGACGTGGACGGGTACTCGGCGCCGGACGCGCTCCAGCGGCGGGCGCACGAGCTGGGCCTGGTGCCTGGCGGCAGCCCGGTCTTCATCGGCCCGGACGGGAAGGTCGCGGGAACACCGACGGCGGCCGATACACCGCCCCCGCCGTCGCCCCCGCCGGCCGCACCGCCGGTTTCCCAGAGCCCGGCCGCACCGCCGGCCGCGTCGATCTCCCCCACCCCGAGCCCGGCGGGCTCGCCCTCCTCCGGAAGGTGACGTCGTGAACCGAATCCAGCCCCGCCGGCCACCGAGGCACGGGGTCGGGCGCGGAGCCCCGGCAGCGGCGCCGCCGACGACCAAGGCGGCGACCACACCGACGACCACGACGGGCCGGCGGCACGGGGCGCGGACGTGAGCCCGCAGGTGCCCCGACGCAGGGTGCCCGGCCCGGCGCGGGCGCGGGCCACCGGCCGCCCCGGCCCCGCGCGCACCCCCCACACCATCCGCCTCGGCAGCCCCAAACCCCGACTGCGTCTGGTCAGCGTCGCCCTCACCCTCGTGATGCTCGCCTTCGTCGTCCGACTCCTCCAAGTGCAGGCCGTCGACGCCTCCGCCTACTCCGCCAAGGCGTCCGAGAACCGCTTCGCCAGCTACACCCTGGCCGCCGAGCGCGGGGAGATCACCGACCGCAGGGGCGTGGCCTTGGCCACCAGCGTCGACGCGTACGACATCACCGCCGACCCGAAGATGTTCACCCCGCAGGAGAGCAAGGCCCCGGACGCCCCCGAGCAGGCCGCCGCCCTCCTCGCGCCGATCCTCGGCAAGGACGCCAAGGAGATCGCGGGCCGCCTGGGGACCAAGAACTCCCGCTACGTCGTCCTCGCGCGCCGGCAGACCCCCCAGGTCTGGAACCAGATCAAGAACCTCCAGAAGGTCTTCGCCGACAAGGCGGCCGCCGACCGGAAGAACAACGGGCCCGGCGCCAACGTCCTGGCCGGAGTGTTCAAGGAGGACAGCAGCAAGCGCGTGTACCCGAACGGCGACCTGGCCGCCGGGATACTGGGTTACGTCAACGCCGACGGCAAGGGCGGCGGCGGCCTGGAGTCCGCCCTCGACAAGAAGCTGGCCGGCAAGGACGGCGAACTCACCTACGCCCAGTCCGGCGGCCGTCGCGTCCCCACCGCCGGATCCAGCGAGAAGCCCGCCGTGCCCGGCGACGACATCGAGCTGACCATCGACCGCGACATCCAGTGGGCCGCGCAGAGCGCCATTACCGAGCAGGTCGAGAAGTCCGGCGCCGACCGCGGCTACGTCATCGTCCAGGACACCCGCACCGGCGAGGTGCTGGCCATGGCCAACGCCCCCGGCTTCGACCCCAACGACCTCAGCAAGGCCAGCTCCGCCGCCATGGGCAACGCGGCCCTCCAGGACGTCTACGAGCCCGGCTCCACCGCCAAGGTGATGTCGATGGCCGCCGTGCTGGAGGAGAAGAAGGCCACCCCGGAGACCCACGTCGAGGTCCCCAACCGGCTCCACCGAGGCGACCGGCTCTTCAAGGACGACATCGACCACCCCACCTGGTACCTGACCCTCAACGGGGTCCTCGCCAAGTCCTCGAACATCGGCACGATCCTCGCCACCGGTCAGCTGGGCAGCACGCAGAGCGAGGCGAACAAGGTCCTCTACTCCTACCTGAACAAGTTCGGCATCGGGCAGCCCACCGGCCTGAACTACCCGGGCGAGTCCCGCGGCATCCTCGCCAAACCCGAGGACTGGTCCACCTCGCAGCAGTTCACCATCCCCTTCGGCCAGGGCCTCTCCCTCAACGCCATGCAGGCCGCCTCGGTGTACTCGACCATCGCCAACGGCGGGGTCCGGATCCAGCCGACGCTGGTCCGCGGCACCAAGGGCCCCGACGGCCGCTTCACCCCCGCCAAGGCGCCCGGGCAGACGCGCGTCGTCAGCCCGGAGACCGCAAAGACCCTCGCCCAGATGCTCGAATCCGTCGTCGACGACCAGGAGGGCACCGGCATCAAGGCGCGGATCCCCGGCTACCGGGTCGGCGGCAAGACCGGCACCTCCAACCGGGTGGATCCGGCCACCGGCCGCTACAAGGGCTACACCGCCTCCTTCGCCGGGTTCGCACCCGCCGACAACCCGCGGATCACCGTCTACTGCGCCATCCAGAACCCTACGAAGGGCAGCTACTTCGGCGGCCAGATCTGCGGGCCGATCTACAAGCAGGTCATGGAGTTCGCGCTCAAGACCCTCCAGGTCGCCCCCACCGGAACCGCCCCCGCCGGGCTGCCCGTCACCTACGACGTCGCACCCCCGCCGGCCCCGGAGCCCGCACCCCGGACCAGCCCGCAGCCCGGCCAGTGAACCGACCGCCCAGCCAGAGACGCGTGAGGCACCATCAGTGACAACGATCACCCCGAAAACCGGGAACCAGTCGGCCCCCGACGCCGCCGCCGGGCCCTCGCTTCGCGAGCGGCCCGCCACGCCCGGTACGCTCACCGCCGTGTCCCACGCTGATCAGCCCAGAACGCCCCAGAAAGACGCCCCGGCAGCGCCGCCGGGAGCGCCCCGGCCCCTCTCCGTCCGCCCGACCCCGCTGGGCGAGCTGGCGCAGTTGCTGGGCGTCCGAACGGCAGGAGCCGAGCCGCGGACGGAAACGACGCGGATCACCGGCATCACGCACGACTCCCGCGCCGTGCGCCCCGGCGACCTGTACGCGGCCCTGCCCGGCGCCAAGCTGCACGGGGCGGACTTCGCCGCCCAGGCGGCCGCCCTCGGCGCCGCCGCCGTGCTGACCGACCCGGCCGGCGCCGACCGCGCCACCGCGACGGGACTGCCGGTACTCGCCGTCGCCGACCCGCGCGTCCGGATGGGCGAGCTCGCCGCCGAGATCTACGGCCGCCCCGGTGAGGCCCTGCTCCAGCTCGGCATCACCGGCACCTCCGGCAAGACCACCACGGCCTACCTCGTCGAGGGCGGCCTGCGCGGCGCCGGACGCGCGACGGGCCTGGTCGGCACAGTCGAGACGCGCATCGGGGACGAGCGCATCAAGTCCGAGCGCACCACCCCCGAGGCCACCGACCTCCAGGCCCTCTTCGCCGTCATGCGCGAACGCGGGGTCGAGGCCGTGACCATGGAGGTCTCCAGCCACGCCCTGGTGCTCGGCCGGGTGGACGGCTGCGTCTTCGACGTCGCCGTCTTCAACAACCTCAGCCCCGAGCACATGGAGTTCCACTCCGACATGGAGGACTACTTCCAGGCCAAGGCGCAGCTCTTCACCGAGCGCCGCGCCCGCCTCGGAGTGGTCAACGTCGACGACGAGTACGGCCGCCGCCTGGCCAAGGAGGCGACCATCCCGATCGTCACCTTCTCCGCCTCGGGCGACCCCGCCGCCGACTGGCGCGCCGAGGACGTGGCGCTGGGCGCCGCCGACTCCACGCTGACCCTGCTGGGCCCGGAAGGGCAGCGGGTACGGGCCACCGCGCCGCTGCCCGGCCCGTTCAACGTCGCCAACACCGTCGCCGCGATCGTCACGCTCGCCGCCGCCGGCCTCGACCCGCAGACCGCCGCCGACGGCGTCGCCGCGGTCCCCGGGGTCCCCGGCCGGCTGGAGCGGGTCGAGGCGGGACAGCCGTTCCTGGCCGTCGTCGACTACGCGCACAAGACCGACGCCGTCGAATCGGTGCTGCGGGCGCTGCGCGAGGTCACCGAGGGCAAGCTGCACATCGTGCTCGGCTGCGGCGGCGACCGGGACACCACCAAGCGCGCCCCGATGGGCGCCGCGGCCGCCCGCTTCGCCGACACGGCCGTCCTGACCTCCGACAACCCGCGCTCCGAGGACCCGCTCGCGATCCTCGCCGCGATGTTCGAGGGGGCCGTCTCCGTACCGCCCGCCGAGCGGGGCGCCGTCCTGGTCGACGCCGACCGGGCCGCGGCCATCGCCGCCGCCGTCGCGCGGGCCCGGCCCGGTGACACCGTCCTGGTGGCCGGCAAGGGCCACGAGCAGGGCCAGGACACCGCGGGTGTCGTCCGCCCCTTCGACGACCGCGCGGTGCTCCGCGCCGCCATCGAACGCCAACAGCAGGCCCCCCAGGCCGAGGTGACCCCGTGATCCCCCTCTCCCTCGCCGAGATCGCCGACATCACCGGCGGGCAGCTCCACGACATACCGGATCCGTCCGTCCTGGTCACCGGCCCGGTCGTGTTCGACTCCCGCGAGGTGGCGGACGGCAGCCTGTTCGCCGCCTTCGTCGGCGAACGCGTCGACGGCCACGACTACGCCGCCACGGCCATCGCGGCGGGCGCCCGCGCCGTCCTCGCCACCCGGCCCGTCGATGTGCCCGCCGTCATCGTCCCCGACGTCGTCGCGGCCCTCGGGGCGCTGGCCGGCGCCGTCGTCGCCCGGATCGGCACCGACGTGGTGGCCCTGACCGGTTCGGCCGGCAAGACCTCCACCAAGGACCTCATCGCCCAGGTCCTCCAGCACCACGCGCCGACCGTGTGGACGCCGGGCAACCTCAACAACGAGATCGGCCTGCCGATCACCACGCTGCGCGCCACCGAGGAGACCCGGCACCTGGTGCTGGAGATGGGCGCCCGCGGCATCGGCCACATCCGCTACCTCACGGGGCTCACCCCGCCCCGCATCGGCCTCGTGCTGAACGTCGGCACCGCCCACATCGGCGAGTTCGGCGGCCGGGAGGCCATCGCCCAGGCCAAGGGCGAGCTGGTCGAGGCCCTGCCGTCCGAGGCCGAGGGCGGCGTCGCCGTCCTGAACGCGGACGACCCGTTGGTCCGCGCCATGTCCGCCCGCACGAAGGCCCGTACGGTCTTCTTCGGCGAGGCGGAGGACGCCGACGTACGGGCCACGGATGTCCGGATGACGCCCCAGGGCCAGCCGTCCTTCACACTCCACACACCCACCGGGTGCAGTGACGTGACCTTGCGCCTGTACGGTGAGCACCACGTGTCGAACGCGCTCGGCGCGGCCGCGGTCGCCCATGTTCTGGGCATGTCCGCCGAGGAGATCGCCACCGCGCTCTCCGGGGCGGGCACCTTGTCCCGGTGGCGGATGGAGGTCACCGAGCGCGCGGACGGCGTCACCATCGTCAACGACGCCTACAACGCGAACCCCGAGTCCATGCGGGCCGCTCTGCGAGCGCTCGCCGCGATGGGCTCCGCCGCTCAGGCGACCGGGGGTCGTACGTGGGCGGTGCTCGGCCCCATGGCCGAACTCGGTGACGACGCGCTGGCCGAACACGACGCGGTGGGACGGCTCGCCGTCCGGCTCAACGTGAGCAAGCTCGTCGCAGTCGGGGGCAGGGAAGCGTCCTGGCTGCAACTGGGCGCATATAACGAGGGTTCGTGGGGTGAGGAGTCGGTGCTCGTGTCCGACGCGCAGGCGGCGGTCGACCTGTTGCGCAGTGAACTGCGCCCGGGGGACGTCGTGCTGGTGAAGGCTTCCAGGTCCGCCGGTCTGGAGCGGGTCGCACAGGCTCTGCTCGAAGGCGAGGCCGCCGACCGATGAGGCAGATCCTGTTCGCCGGTGTCATCGGCATGTTCCTCACCGTCATCGGCACCCCGCTGCTGATCAAGCTGCTGGCCCGCAAGGGCTACGGCCAGTTCATCCGCGACGACGGCCCGCGCGGCCACGCCGGCAAGAAGGGCACGCCCACCATGGGCGGTATCTCCTTCATCCTGGCCACACTCATCGCGTACGCCCTCACCAAGGTGATCACGGGCGAGGAGCCGAGCTTCTCGGGTCTGCTGGTCCTGTTCCTGATGGCGGGCATGGGCCTGGTCGGTTACCTGGACGACTACATCAAGATCGTCAAGCGGCGCTCGCTCGGTCTGCGGGCCAAGGCCAAGATGGCCGGCCAGCTGATCGTCGGCATCGCCTTCGCGGTCCTCGCACTCCAATTCAAGGACGCGCGCGGGCTCACCCCGGCCTCCACCAAGCTGTCGTTCGTCACGGACTTCGGCTGGGCGATCGGCCCGGTGCTGTTCGTGGTCTGGGCGCTGTTCATGATCCTCGCCATGTCCAACGGCGTGAACCTCACGGACGGCCTCGACGGCCTGGCCACGGGCGCCGCGGTGATGGTCTTCGGCGCGTACACCTTCATCGGTGTCTGGCAGCACCAGGAGTCCTGCGTGAACGCGCAGGACCTGACCAACCCGGCGGCCTGCTTCGAGGTCCGCGACCCGCTGGACCTCGCGGTCGTCGCCTCCGCCCTGATGGGCGCCTGCTTCGGATTCCTGTGGTGGAACACCTCGCCCGCCAAGATCTTCATGGGTGACACCGGTTCGCTCGCGCTCGGCGGCGCCCTCGCCGGCCTCGCGATCTGCTCCCGCACGGAGTTCCTGATCGCCCTGCTCGGCGGCCTCTTCGTCCTCATCACCATGTCGGTCGTCATCCAGGTCGGGTCCTTCAAGGCGACCGGGAAGCGCGTCTTCCGGATGGCCCCGCTCCAACACCACTTCGAACTCAAGGGGTGGTCCGAAGTCCTTGTCGTGGTCCGCTTCTGGATCATCCAGGGCATGTGCGTGATCGTGGGCCTCGGACTCTTCTACGCGGGATGGGCAGCGGACAAGTGACGTCCTGGCAGGGCAAGAACATCACCGTCGCCGGCCTCGGCGTGAGCGGCGTCAGCGCCGCCCGCGCCCTGGCCGGCCTCGGCGCGGTCGTGACCGTCGTCGACGGCGGTGACAGCGAGGGACACCGGGCCCGCGCTGCGGAGCTGGAGGCGGCGGGGATCTCCGTACGCCTGGCGGACGCCGAGACGCTGCCGGAGGGCACCGACCTGGTCGTGACCTCGCCCGGCTGGAAGCCCGACAGCCCGCTCTTCGAGGCGGCCGCGAAAGCCGGTGTCGAGGTCGTCGGGGACGTGGAGATCGCCTGGCTGCTGCGCGGCCCCGACGCCGCCCCCTGGCTCGCGATCACCGGCACCAACGGCAAGACCACCACCACGCAGATGCTCGCCTCCATCCTGCGCGCCGCGGGCCTGCGGACGGCGGCCGTCGGCAACATCGGCACCCCCATCATCGACGTGGTGACCGGCGAGGAGCAGTACGACGTACTCGCCGTCGAACTCTCCAGCTACCAACTGCACTGGGCGCCCTCGGTGCGCGCCCACTCCGCGGCCGTCCTCAACCTGGCCCCCGACCACCTCGACTGGCACGGCTCCATGGCGGCGTACGCCGCCGACAAGGGCCGGATCTACGAGGGCAACACCGTCGCCTGTGTCTATAACGTCGCCGACCGGGCCACCGAGGAACTGGTCGAGAAGGCCGACGTCGAAGAGGGCTGCCGGGCCATCGGGTTCACCCTCGGCGCCCCCGGCCCCTCCATGCTCGGCGTCGTCGACGGCATCCTCGTGGACCGCGCCTTCGTCGAGAACCGGCAGAAGAACGCCCAGGAACTCGCCGAGGTCGGCGACGTCAACCCGCCGGCCCCGCACAACATCGCCAACGCGCTCGCCGCCGCCGCCCTCGCCCGCGCCTTCGGGGTCGAGCCCCGCGCCGTCCGTGACGGCCTGCGCGACTTCCGGCCGGACGCGCACCGGGTAGCGCACGTCGCGGAGGTGGCGGGAGTCACGTACGTCGACGACTCCAAGGCCACCAACACGCACGCCGCGGAGGCGTCCCTCGCCGCCTTCGAACCCGTCGTCTGGATCGCCGGCGGCCTCGCCAAGGGCGCGACCTTCGACGAACTCGTGCGGAAGTCGGCGGAGCGGCTGCGCGCCGTGGTGCTGATGGGCGCCGACCGGGCCCTCATCGCCGAGGCGCTGGCGCGACACGCCCCGCAGGTCCCGGTCGTGGACCTCGACCGGACCGACACTGGGGCGATGCTCGCAGCGGTCCGGGAAGCGGCCCGGCTCGCCGAGCGCGGCGACACCGTCCTGCTGGCACCTGCCTGTGCCTCGATGGACATGTTCGCGAACTACAACAAGCGTGGGGACGCGTTCGCCGACGCGGTACGCGAACTGGCCGCCGAGAGCGCCTAGGTCGACCCAGGGCAGGTGTCCCTCCCCGACCGGCTGCTCGCCTCGTACGAGTGGAGGGGAAGATCACAGATGCCGGCCAGACAAGTCCTGCCGGGACGGCGGCCGTCCGCCACCAAGGCCGTGAAGGCCGTGAAGGCGGTCAGAGCCGCCACCTCCGTGAAGACGGTCCGGGCGCAGGGCCGCAAACGCCCCGCGCCCCGCCCCGGCGGCCCCGCGGGCCGCGGGCCGCTCGCCGGGCTCCGGCGCACGCAGTGGCAGTTGCGCAAAGCCTGGGACCGTCCGCTCACCGCGTATTACCTGATTTTCGGCAGCTCGCTGCTCATCACCGTCCTCGGACTGGTGATGGTCTACTCCGCCTCCATGATCAAGGCGCTCCAGCTGGGCCTGGGCGACGCCTACTTCTTCAAGAAACAGTTCCTGGCCGCCCTGATCGGCGCCGGCCTGCTGCTGATCGCCTCGCGGATGCCGGTCAAACTCCACCGGGCGCTCTCCTATCCGGTGCTCGCCGGAACCCTCTTCCTGATGGCCCTGGTCCAGGTCCCCGGGATGGGGGTGTCGATCAACGGCAACCAGAACTGGATCTCCCTCGGTGGCCCGTTCATGCTCCAGCCCAGCGAGTTCGGCAAGCTGGCGCTGATCCTGTGGGGCGCCGACCTGCTGGCGCGCAAGGGTGAGAAGGGGCTGCTGAGCCAGTGGAAGCACCTGCTGGTGCCGCTCGTGCCGGTGACCTTCCTGCTGCTCGGACTCATCATGCTCGGCGGGGACATGGGAACCGCCATGATCCTCGGGGCGATCCTGTTCGGGCTGCTCTGGCTCGCCGGGGCGCCCACGAGGATGTTCGCGGGCGTGCTGGCCTTCGCGGGTGTGATCGTCGTACTGCTGATCAAGACCAGCCCGCACCGGATGGACAGGCTCGCCTGCATCGGTGCGACAGAACCGGGCAAGAACGACCTTTGCTGGCAGGCCGTGCACGGGATCTACGCACTCGCGTCCGGTGGATGGTTCGGTTCCGGTCTGGGTGCGAGTGTGGAAAAATGGGGGCAACTCCCCGAAGCCCACACGGACTTCATCTTTGCCATCACCGGTGAGGAACTGGGTCTGGCGGGGACGCTGTCGGTGCTCGCCCTGTTCGCGGCTCTAGGCTATGCGGGTATCCGCGTGGCCGGACGCACGGAGGACCCCTTCGTACGGTATGCCGCGGGAGGCGTGACCACGTGGATCACGGCGCAGGCCGTGATCAACATCGGTGCGGTGCTCGGTCTGCTGCCGATCGCCGGGGTCCCGCTCCCGCTGTTCTCCTACGGAGGGTCCGCCCTGCTGCCGACCATGTTCGCGGTCGGACTGCTCATCGCCTTCGCGCGGGGGGAGCCGGCGGCGCGCGCGGCGCTCGCGATGCGGCAGCCGAAGAACGGCCGGCTGCGGACCGGGCTGAGATGGAAGTCGATGAGACGGCGCGTCACCAGGCGTCCGTCCGGAGAGCGGTGAATTTCGGTGCATGTCGTACTCGCCGGTGGGGGGACCGCCGGCCACATCGAGCCGGCGCTCGCCCTCGCGGACGCCCTGCGCAGGCAGGACCCTTCCGTGGGCATCACCGCCCTCGGCACGGAACGCGGACTCGAAACCCGCCTCGTGCCCGAGCGCGGCTACGAGCTGGGGCTGATCCCCGCCGTTCCGTTGCCCCGCAAACCCACCCCCGAGCTGATCACCGTCCCCGGACGGCTGCGCGGCACGATCAAGGCGGCCGAGGAGATCCTGGAGCGCACCAAGGCCGACTGCGTCGTCGGCTTCGGCGGCTACGTGGCCCTGCCCGGCTACCTCGCGGCCAAGCGCCTCGGGGTGCCGATCATCGTCCACGAGGCCAACGCCCGGCCCGGACTGGCCAACAAGATCGGCTCCCGGTACGCGCACGCCGTCGCGGTGTCCACCCCGGACAGCAAGCTGCGCGGCGCCCGCTACGTGGGCATCCCGCTGCGCCGCTCGATCTCGACCCTGGACCGGGCCGCCGTCCGCCCCGAGGCGCGCGCCGCCTTCGGGCTGGACCCCAACCTCCCCACCCTGCTCGTCTCCGGCGGCTCGCAGGGCGCCCGCCGCCTCAACGAGACGATCCAGGCGGTCGCTCCGACCCTCCAGCGCTCCGGAATCCAGATCCTGCACGCGGTCGGCCCCAAGAACGAACTGCCGCGTGTCGACAACATGCCCGGGATGCCGCCGTATGTCCCGGTACCGTACGTGGACCGGATGGACCTCGCGTACGCCGCCGCCGACATGATGCTGTGCCGCGCGGGCGCGATGACCGTCGCCGAACTCTCCGCCGTCGGGCTTCCGGCCGCCTATGTACCGCTGCCGATCGGCAACGGTGAGCAGCGGCTCAACGCCCAGCCGGTGGTGAAGGCCGGCGGCGGCCTGCTCGTCGACGACGCGGAACTGACCCCCGAGTGGGTGCTCGGTCAGGTCCTCCCGGTGCTCGCCGACCCGCACCGCCTCTACGAGATGTCCCGCGCCGCCGCCGAGTTCGGCCGCCGGGACGCCGACGAACTGCTCGTCGGCCTGGTCTACGAGGCGATCGCCGCACGCAGTAACCGCTAGCCAGGAGGCACAGGAGTGGCCGGAGCGACGACCGCACAGCGAGGCAATCCCGGCCCCGGCCGGCCCCGCCCCAAGGGCGGGGGCTCCGGCGCTCCCACGCCGCCGGGCGGCCCGAAGTCGTCGAAGCGGAGCGGCCCGCGCGGGCCCGGCACCGGATCGCGCCGGGTCCTCGTGCTCGCCTCGCTCGTCGCGGCGGTGCTCCTCGCCGCCGCCGGCACCTGGGTGCTCTACGGGTCCTCCTGGCTCCGCGTCGAGAAGGTCACCGCCGCGGGCACCGACGTGCTCACCGAGCAGCAGGTGCTCGCGGCGGCGGCCGTGCCCGTCGGCGCGCCCCTGGTGAGCGTCGACAGCGACGAGATCGAGAGCCGGTTGCTCCGCCGGCTGCCCCGTATCGATTCGGTCGATGTGGTGCGGGCCTGGCCGCACGGAATTGGTCTGAAAGTGAAGGAACGCAAACCCGTCCTGCTCATCAGGAAGGACGCGAAGTTCGTCGAAGTGGACGCTTCGGGTGTGCGATTCGACACGGTGGCGAAAGCGCCCACCGGTGTCCCGGTCCTCGAATTGGTCGCGGAACGCTCGCCGAGCGGTCGTCGCTTCGACGCCGAACGGCTGCTGCGCGAGGCCGTGGGCATCGCCGGGAGCCTTCCCGAAGCCGTCGCCAGAGAAGCCGTGCAGGTCAAGGTGGAGTCCTACGACTCGGTCGTGCTCCAGCTGACGCGGGGCCGTACGGTCGTGTGGGGGAGCGGTGAACTGGGCGAGGCGAAGGGGCGGGCGTTGACCGCTCTGCTGAAAGCCGCGCCGGGCGCCGGGCACTTCGACGTGAGCGTGCCCACCGCCCCTGCGGTGTCCGGGAGTTGACGTCCGGTCGAACGGCGTCGCACCCTGGTTGGCCAGCGATACGGGTGATCACATAGGGTGAAAAGAAAAACGGGAGGTTCGGCGTGTTCGTTGAACACGCGCTACTTGTCGACTTAGTGTCCTGTTCGGAAGAGTCCAAGGAACAGACACACTCTCTCACCCTAAACTTCAGGGTGAGGGTTCGGGTCGGCGCGTACGGACCGCCCCATTTCGGCATCAGTCGTCGCAACGCAGGCCCGCGAGGCGGCGACACGTAACTCGAGGCGAGAGGCCTTCGACGTGGCAGCACCGCAGAACTACCTCGCAGTCATCAAGGTCATCGGTGTCGGCGGCGGTGGTGTCAATGCCATCAACCGAATGATCGAGGTCGGTCTCAAGGGCGTCGAGTTCATCGCCATCAACACGGACGCCCAAGCGCTGTTGATGAGCGACGCCGACGTCAAGCTCGACGTCGGCCGTGAACTCACCCGGGGCCTCGGCGCCGGCGCCAACCCGGACGTCGGCCGCAAGGCGGCAGAGGACCACCGCGAGGAGATCGAAGAGGTCCTCAAGGGGGCCGACATGGTCTTCGTCACCGCCGGTGAGGGCGGCGGCACCGGCACGGGCGGCGCACCTGTCGTCGCCAACATCGCGCGTTCGCTGGGCGCCCTGACGATCGGTGTGGTCACCCGGCCGTTCACCTTCGAGGGCCGGCGCCGCGCGAACCAGGCGGAGGACGGCATCGCCCAGCTCCGCGAACAGGTCGACACCCTCATCGTCATCCCCAACGACCGCCTGCTGTCCATCTCGGACCGCCAGGTCAGCGTGCTCGACGCGTTCAAGTCGGCCGACCAGGTCCTGCTCTCGGGCGTGCAGGGCATCACCGACCTGATCACCACCCCGGGCCTGATCAACCTCGACTTCGCCGACGTCAAGTCCGTGATGTCCGAGGCGGGCTCGGCCCTGATGGGCATCGGCTCGGCCCGCGGCGACGACCGCGCGGTGGCCGCCGCCGAGATGGCGATCTCCTCGCCGCTGCTGGAAGCCTCCATCGACGGCGCCCGGGGCGTCCTGCTGTCCATCTCCGGCGGCTCGGACCTCGGTCTCTTCGAGATCAACGAGGCCGCGCAGCTGGTGAGCGAGGCCGCGCACCCCGAGGCCAACATCATCTTCGGCGCCGTCATCGACGACGCGCTCGGCGACGAGGTGCGGGTCACCGTCATCGCGGCCGGGTTCGACGGCGGACAGCCCCCGGCCCGCCGGGACAACGTCATCGGCGCCGCGTCCACCAAGCGCGAGGAGCCGGCCCCGGCGCCGGTCCGCGCCGCCCCCGAGCCGGTTCGCCCGGCCTTCGGCGGACTCGGCACGGTC
The DNA here is from genome assembly GCF_040645975.1 of Streptomyces sp. NPDC046557. Classification (NCBI taxonomy): domain Bacteria; kingdom Bacillati; phylum Actinomycetota; class Actinomycetes; order Kitasatosporales; family Streptomycetaceae; genus Streptomyces; species Streptomyces sp. NPDC046557. The sequence continues at coordinate 11,756 of NZ_JBEYZH010000014.1, read as the reverse complement.
ACCCCGCGTGAGGACCCCCCGGCTCCGGTCGAGATCCCGGTCGAGGCGGCCGCCCCGGCACCGCAGGTCCCGACGGCCCGTCCCTACGCGGACAGCCCGGCCGAGGAACTGGACGTACCGGACTTCTTGAAGTGACGCTGGCACACCACAGCGAGAACGGCGCGCACTTCGCCTTCACCGACAGGTGGGGCGGGGTGAGCGCCGTTCCGTACGAGGAGCTCAATCTCGGCGGCGCGGTCGGAGACGACCCGGCCGCCGTTCGCGCGAACCGGACGCGGGCCGCCGCGTCCCTGGGCGTCGACCCGGAACGGGTCGTCTGGATGAACCAGGTGCACGGCCGGGACGTTGCGGTGGTCGACGGACCGTGGGGCGCCGACCGGGAGGTCCCGGCGGTGGACGCGGTGGTGACCGGTCGTCGGGGGCTCGCCCTCGCGGTGCTCACCGCCGACTGCGTGCCCGTCCTGCTCGCCGACCCGGTCGCCGGGATCGCGGGCGCCGCCCACGCCGGGCGGCCGGGGCTGGTCGCGGGCGTGGTGCCCGCCGTCGTCGAGGCGATGACCGCCCTCGGCGCCGACCCCGCCCGCGTGATCGCCTGTACCGGACCGGCCGTCTGCGGACGGTGTTACGAAGTGCCGGCCGAGATGCGGGCGGCGGTGTCGGAGGTGGTTCCGGCCGCCTGGGGCGAGACCCGTCGGGGAACGCCCTCCGTCGACGTGGTCGCCGGGGTGCACGCGCAACTGGCCGAGGCGGGGGTGGCCGACAGTCGGCGATCCCCGGTCTGCACACTGGAGTCGCGGGACCACTTCTCGTACCGCCGCGACCGGGTGACCGGGCGGCTGGCCGGATATGTCTGGTTGGACTGAAATATGATGGACCGTAAGTCGGAACTCGCGGAGAACCTCGCGCGGGTGGAGGGGCGGATCGCCTCCGCGTGCGCGGCGGCCGGCCGTGTACGGGACGAGGTGACGCTGATCGTGGTCACCAAGACGTATCCGGCGAGCGACGTACGACTGCTGGCGGACCTGGGTGTCCGTCATGTGGCGGAAAATCGCGACCAGGACGCCGCCCCCAAGGCCGCGGCCTGCGCGGATCTGCCGCTCGACTGGCACTTCGTGGGCCAGTTGCAGACGAACAAAGTCCGTTCGGTCGCCGGATACGCGCACGTGGTGCAGTCGGTCGACCGACCGAAGCTCGTCACGGCGCTGTCCGCGGCGGCGTTGAACGCGGGGCGCGAGATCGGCTGCCTCGTACAGATCGCCCTCGACGCCGAGTCGGGCGAACGGGGCGCGCGGGGAGGGGCGGCGCCCGACCTGCTCCCGGAACTGGCGGAACTCGTGGACGCCGCGCCGGGACTGCGGCTCGACGGTCTCATGACCGTGGCCCCGCTGGCGGGTCCCTACGCGGGACGCGAACAGGCGGCCTTCGAGCGGCTGATGGAATTGTCATCCGGCCTGCGCGCCGACCATCCGGCTGCCACGATGGTATCGGCCGGAATGAGCGCGGACTTGGAACAGGCCGTGACGGCCGGTGCGACACATGTGCGCGTCGGCACTGCGGTACTCGGCGCGAGACCCCGGCTCGGGTAACGTCGCGAAGAAAGTCGGACCACAGCAGAAAATATGGTCATTTCCGCCGATGAGCGGACGGGCCACGTGGATCGCGGGCAGTTGGTGACATTGCCGACAAAGCCTTCGCCGGTACGGCGGCACCTGCGACAGGGCGATCCACCACAGAGCGGAGGACTCGGAGAATGGCCGGCGCGATGCGCAAGATGGCGGTCTACCTCGGCCTCGTGGAGGACGACCGGTACGACAATCCGGGGTACGACCCCGATGACGAGTTCGAGCCGGAGCCGGAGCCGGAACGGGATCGCCGGCGTCAGCCACCCGCGCACCAAACGCCCGTAACGGACGAACCGGTACGGGTCGTACAGCCTCCGGCGCCACGGGAACCCAGCCCGGCACCGGTCGAAAGCGGACGTCCGGCGCGAATCGCACCCGTGGCATCCATCACACCTGACCGCACCAACATGGAGAAGAACGCCCCCGTGATCATGCCCAAGGTCGTCTCCGAGCGGGAGCCGTACCGCATCACGACGCTGCACCCCCGGACCTACAACGAGGCCCGTACCATCGGGGAACACTTCCGTGAGGGCACTCCGGTGATCATGAATCTCACGGAGATGGACGACACCGACGCGAAGCGTCTGGTCGACTTCGCCGCCGGACTCGTGTTCGGTCTGCACGGCAGTATTGAACGCGTGACACAGAAGGTGTTCCTGCTGTCGCCTGCTAACGTCGATGTCACGGCGGAGGACAAGGCCCGCATCGCGGAGGGCGGGTTCTTCAACCAAAGCTAGACCGATCCGTCAGACACGGGGCCGGGAACAGAGCGGGAGCAGGGGAGAGGGAAGCGCGGGATGGGCGTCGCACTGCAGGTGGTCTACATCGCGCTGATGTGCTTCCTTATCGTGCTGATCTTCCGACTGGTCATGGACTACGTGTTCCAGTTCGCACGCTCATGGACACCCGGCAAGGCGATGGTGGTCGTTCTGGAGGCCACCTACACTGTCACCGATCCACCGCTCAAGCTTCTCCGGCGTTTCATCCCGCCGTTGCGTCTCGGGGGCGTGGCACTCGACCTGTCCTTCTTCGTTCTGATGATCATCGTTTACATCCTCATCAGTTTCGTGAGCACCGCTGCGAGAAGCGTGTGAACGATGAGCTTCTCCGCGCGCGCGGGGACAGTCCCGATACGGTCTTGCCGACTGCCGACGACTACGTAGAGGTGAAGAAGACATGCCGCTGACTCCCGAGGACGTGCGGAACAAGCAGTTCACGACCGTCCGCCTGCGAGAAGGCTATGACGAGGACGAGGTCGATGCCTTCCTCGACGAGGTCGAGTCCGAACTGACGCGCCTGCTGCGCGAGAACGAGGACCTGCGCGCCAAGCTGGCCGCCGCCACGCGCGCCGCCGCGCAGAACCAGCAGCAGCAGGGCATGCGCAAGCCGGAGCCCCAGGATCAGCGAGGCCCCGGCGGCCCCGTCCCGGCGGCCATATCCGGCCCGCCGCAGCAGCAGCCGCAGATGGGCCCGCCCCAGCTGCCGGGTGGCCAGCCGCAGCTGCCCTCCGGCCCCGGCGGACATGGTCCGCAGGGCCCGGGCCCGATGGGCGGCCCCATGCAGCAGCACACCATGGGCGGCCAGCAGCAGATGGGTCAGCAGCAGATGGGCCAGCAGCAGCAGATGGGCCAGCAGCCCATGCAGCAGCAGTCCATGGGCGGCCAGAACCCGCTCGGCCAGCCCATGGGTCAGCCGATGGGCCAGCAGATGCAGCCGATGGGGCAGCAGATGCAGCCCATGGGTCAGCCGATGCACCAGCAGCAGCCGCAGCTCCCGCAGCAGGGCCCCGGTGGCGACAGCGCCGCCCGCGTCCTGTCGCTCGCGCAGCAGACCGCCGACCAGGCGATCGCGGAGGCCCGCTCCGAGGCCAACAAGATCGTCGGCGAGGCCCGTAGCCGCGCCGAGGGCCTGGAGCGGGACGCCCGCGCCAAGGCCGACGCGCTGGAGCGGGACGCGCAGGAGAAGCACCGCGTCGCGATGGGCTCCTTGGAGTCCGCCCGCGCCACGCTGGAGCGCAAGGTCGAGGACCTGCGGGGCTTCGAGCGCGAGTACCGTACGCGCCTCAAGTCCTACCTGGAGTCGCAGCTGCGCCAGCTTGAGACCCAGGCCGACGACTCGCTCGCCCCGCCGCGCAACCCGGCCGGTCCGGCGCTGCCGCCGTCGCCGTCCCCGTCGATGGCTCCGGCCGGTGCGATGGGCCACTCCATGGGCGGCCCGTCCCCCATGGGCGGTCCCTCCCAGATGGGCGGCGGTCCGTCCTACGGCGGCCAGCAGCAGATGTCCCCGGCGATGACGCAGCCGATGGCTCCGGTGCGGCCGACCGCGCCGCAGCCGATGCAGGCGCCGTCTCCCATGCGGGGGTTCCTGATCGACGAGGACGACAACTAAGCCGCCGCCGCCTCTGTCGGCAGTCGCTTCACGGGCCGGGCCCGGTTCCCCTTCGGGGGCACCGGGCCCGGCCCGTTTCCGCACCCGGGTGCGGCGCGTGTGCCAGGGCTCCGCCCCGGACCCTGCGCCCCAAACGCCGGCGGGGCTGGGGTTTGGCCCCTGTCCGGCCGTCGGGTGCGGCCCGTTTGGGGCTCCGCCCCGGATCCGCGCCTCAGGCCGGCGGGGCTGAATGTGGCCGCCGCGCCTCAAACGCCGGCGGGGCTGGTTTTGGCCCCGGGCCGAGAATGATTCAGCCCGCCCGGCGATTGAGGGCGCGGGCGCGGAGCGGGCGCCTACGGGGCGGAGGCGGAGCCCCGGTCTTTGAGCCTCGCCGGCGCTTGAGGCGCGGGCGCGGAGCGCCGTGTAGTGACCTTGAGTCGCGCCGGCGCTTGAGGCTGGGGCACCGGACGGCCCTCGCAGTGGCTCCCGGGCGGGATACGGCTGTGGCCCGGACCCCCCGCGCGGGGGCCCGGGCCACAGCCGGCCGGAGCGGCTACGCCTTGCGGAGGCGGAACGTCAGGCCTAGGGCCTCGTCCGTGAACTCGGCGCCGTAGGCGCCGTCCGCCGGGCCCTGCGCGAAGTCCGTCGCCAGGACCTCGTCCGCGATCAGCGCCGCGTGGTCCGTCAGGGCCGTCACGACCTCCGCGTCCGACGCCGACCACCGCAGGGCGATCCGGTCCGCCACGTCCAGGCCGGAGTTCTTCCGGGCCTCCTGGATCAGCCGGATCGCGTCCCGGGCGAGGCCCGCCAGCCGCAGCTCCGGGGTGATCTCCAGGTCCAGCGCCACCGTGGCACCCGAGTCGGACGCCACCGACCAGCCCTCCCGCGGGGTCTCCGTGATGATGACCTCCTCCGGGGTGAGGGTGACCGGCTCGCCGTTCACCTCCACGGACGCCTCGCCCGAGCGCAGGGCCAGGGACAGCGCCGCCGCGTCGGCCGCGGCCACCGCCTTCGCGACATCCTGCACGCCCTTGCCGAAACGCTTGCCCAGCGCGCGGAAGTTGGCCTTCGCCGTGGTGTCCACCAGCGACCCGCCCACCTCCGACAGGGAGGCCAGCGAGGAGACGTTCAGCTCCTCCGTGATCTGGGCCTGGAGCTCGGGGGACAGGGCGTCGAAACCGACGGCCCCGACCAGCGCCCGCGACAGCGGCTGACGGGTCTTGACCCCGGACTCCGCACGCGTCGCGCGGCCCAGCTCCACCAGGCGGCGCACCAATTGCATCTGCTGCGACAGGACCGGGTCCACCGCCGAGGCGTCCGCGACCGGCCAGGACGACAGGTGCACCGACTCGGGGGCGTCCGAGGCGACCGGCACGATCATGTCCTGCCAGACCCGCTCCGTGATGAACGGGGTCAGCGGGGCCATCAGTCGGGTCACCGTCTCGACCACGTCGTGCAGGGTGCGCAGCGCTGCCGCGTCGCCCTGCCAGAACCGGCGGCGCGAGCGGCGCACGTACCAGTTGGAAAGGTCGTCCACGAAGGAGGACAGCAGCTTGCCGGCGCGCTGGGTGTCGTAGGACTCCATCGCCTCCGTGACCTCGGCGGTCAGCGTGTGGAGTTCCGACAGCAGCCAGCGGTCCAGGACCGTGCGGTCCGCGGGGGCCGGATCGGCCGCCGAGGGCGCCCAGTTCGCGGTGCGGGCGTACAGGGCCTGGAAGGCGACGGTGTTCCAGTACGTGAGGAGCGTCTTGCGGACGACCTCCTGGATCGTGCCGTGGCCCACCCGGCGCGCCGCCCACGGTGAACCGCCGGCCGCCATGAACCAGCGCACCGCGTCCGCGCCGTGCTGGTCCATGAGCGGGATGGGCTGGAGGATGTTGCCCAGGTGCTTGGACATCTTGCGGCCGTCCTCGGCGAGGATGTGGCCCAGGCAGACCACGTTCTCGTAGGACGACTTGTCGAACACCAGGGTGCCGACCGCCATCAGCGTGTAGAACCACCCGCGCGTCTGGTCGATGGCCTCCGAGATGAACTGCGCCGGGTAGCGCTTCTCGAAGATCTCCTTGTTCTTGTACGGGTATCCCCACTGCGCGAACGGCATCGAACCCGAGTCGTACCAGGCGTCGATGACCTCGGGGACGCGCACCGCTTCGAGGGAGCAGCCCTCGTGGGTGCAGGTGAAGGTGACGTCGTCGATGTACGGGCGGTGCGGGTCCAGGTCCGACTGGTCCGTGCCCGACAGCTCCGACAGCTCCGCGCGCGAGCCGACGCAGGTGAGGTGGTTCTCCTCGCAGCGCCAGATGGGCAGCGGGGTGCCCCAGTAGCGGTTGCGGGACAGCGCCCAGTCGATGTTGTTCTTCAGCCAGTCCCCGAAGCGGCCCTGCTTGACCGAGTCCGGGAACCAGTTCGTCTTCTCGTTCTCCCGCAGCATCGCGTCCTTGACGGCGGTGGTGCGGATGTACCAGGACGGCTGCGCGTAGTAGAGCAGGGCCGTGTGGCAGCGCCAGCAGTGCGGGTAGCTGTGCTCGTAGGCGATGTGCTTGAAGAGCAGGCCGCGGGCGTCGAGGTCGGCGGTCAGCCGCTCGTCGGCCTTCTTGAAGAAGATGCCGCCGACCAGCGGGACGTCCTCCTCGAAGGTGCCGTCGGGGCGGACCGGGTTCACGACCGGCAGGCCGTACGCGCGGCAGACCGCGAGGTCGTCGGCGCCGAAGGCGGGGGACTGGTGGACCAGACCCGTACCGTCCTCCGTCGTGACGTACTCGGCGTTCACGACGTAGTGGGCGGGCTCGGGGAACTCGACGAGGTCGAACGGGCGCTGGTACGTCCAGCGCTCCATCTCCTTGCCGGTGAAGGACTCGCCGGTGGCCTCCCAGCCTTCGCCGAGGGCCTTCTCCAGCAGCGGCTGGGCGACGACCAGCTTCTCCTGACCGTTGCTCGCGACGACGTAGGTGACCTCCGGGTGCGCGGCCACGGCGGTGTTCGAGACGAGGGTCCAAGGGGTGGTCGTCCAGACCAGCAGGGCGGCCTGACCGGCGAGGGGGCCGGAGGTCAGCGGGAAGCGCACGTAGACCGAGGGGTCCACGACCGTCTCGTAGCCCTGGGCCAGCTCGTGGTCGGAGAGGCCGGTGCCACAGCGCGGGCACCAGGGGGCCACGCGGTGGTCCTGGGTGAGCAGGCCCTTGTTGAAGATCTCCTTGAGCGACCACCACACGGACTCGACGTACTCGGGGTCCATGGTCCGGTAGGCGTCGTCCAGGTCGACCCAGTAGCCCATCCGGGTCGTGAGCTCGGCGAACGCGTCGGTGTGGCGGGTGACGGAGTCGCGGCACTTGGCGTTGAACTCGGCGATGCCGTACGCCTCGATGTCCTGCTTGCCGTTGAAGCCGAGCTCCTTCTCGACGGCGAGCTCGACGGGCAGGCCGTGGCAGTCCCAGCCGGCCTTGCGCGCGACGTGGTAGCCGCGCATGGTGCGGAAGCGGGGGAAGACGTCCTTGAAGACGCGGGCCTCGATGTGGTGGGCGCCGGGCATGCCGTTCGCGGTGGGCGGGCCCTCGTAGAAGACCCACTCGGGGCGGCCCTCGGACTGGGCCAGGGTCTTGTCGAAGGTCTTGTTCTCGCGCCAGAAGTCGAGAACGGCGTGCTCAAGGGCAGGCAGGTCGACCTGGGCGGGTACCGGGCGGTACTGCGGCGGTGTGGTCATGAGGCTGAACTCTTCCTCCGGCGGGATGCGACGTCCGTCCGGAGGGACGAGAGCCGACTGCTCCCGCGGTACCACCCTCCTTGGCCGCCGGCAGCGCCGGTGGCCCCCTCATTGGGGTGCGAAGCCGGTTCTACTCGCCGTCGTGACGGCTTTCTTCCGGCGGCTCCGGGGTGATCCTTCGCATCGCGCTCGCCCCCGGGCTCTCACCGTCCCCGGGTCGCTCCTGGCTGCGTCCGACGCTACTCGTCCCCATCCATGCCTTTCGCTGGGCCCAGTGTACGGGGCGGGGCGGTGCGCGGCCGACCGGTTTACCGGTCGGGGAGGGGGCGCGGGCGGGCCCGGCGGGGCGCCCCGGATGACCCGGATGGGCCGACGCGGCCGGTCGGCGCCCCGCCGGGACGGGAGGGGCGGATTACCGGGCTTCCGGCTGGGCACAACGGATGCAGGTTGACCACGACGGATGCGCGCCCCGTTGCCGCGCGGCCGGAGCCGATTTATCGTTCCGGCACGATTCGCGAGCAATGATCACAGTATGTGAAGGGGCCGCGGCCATGGTGGCGAAGAAGACCGCCGGGACTACCGAGAAGGCTGTCGAAAAGGCTGCCGGGGCCCGCGCCGAGACGGACGCCCCGGCCGGGAAGGGGGCCGCCACCCGGAAGACGTCCGCGACGGCTCCCGCCGCGAAGAAGGCGGCCGTGAAATCCGTGAAAGGCGTGAGAACCGCGGAGAAGGACGGCGGCAAGAAGGCGGCCGAGAGGAAGGCACCGGAGGCGAAGGCACCCGCGAAGAAGGCACCCGCGAAGAAGGCACCCGCGAAGAAGGCGCCCGGGAAGAAGTCGGCGGCCGAGAAGGCACCCGCCGAGAAGGCATCTGCCGAGAAGTCATCCGCGACCAAGACACCCGGGAAGAAGGCAGTGGTGGACAAGACGGCTGTGCAGAAGGCGCCCGCGACCACGGCATCCGCCGGCGGCAAGGCACCCGCGAAGAAGGCAGCCGCGAAGAAGGCGCCGACGGCGCCCGCGGAGAAGGCGACGGCCGCCGCCAAGAAGACGACGGCGAGGAAGACCGCGGCCAAAACGGCCGTGGCCGAGGGGGCGGCGCAGGCCGCGAAAGAGACTGGAGCCCGCACAGTGGTTGCCAAGAAGAGCACCGGCGCGACGCGCAAGACGGCCGAGGCCGCCACCAGCGGCCTCCCCAAGGCGGCCCCCGCCGCCACCGGCCCCGTGGCCCCCGGCCAGCTGCCCGTACGCCCCGGCGAGGACCCGTGGACGCCGGACGAGGTCGCCGAAGCCAGGTCGGAGCTGACCGGCGAGGTACTGCGGCTGCGCGCCGAGCTGGAGGCGTCCGAGCAGGCGATCTCGGGTCTCATGCGGGACTCGGGCGACGGCGCAGGCGACGACCAGGCCGACACGGGCACCAAGAACATCACCCGGGAGTCCGAGCTGGCCCTCGCGGCGAACGCCACCCTGATGCTGGAGCAGACGGAGCGGGCCCTGGAGCGCCTGGAGGCGGGCACGTACGGCTTCTGCGAGAACTGCGGCAAGCCCATCGGCAAGGCCAGGATGCAGGCGTTCCCGCGGGCCACCCTGTGCGTGGACTGCAAGCAGAAGCAGGAGCGACGGCACTGAACCGGCCCGGGCAGGCGGAGCGGCCCACGGCACCCTGACGTACTCTCGTGTCTCGTCAGGGTCCAGGAACCTGCCGGGAACCTGGTTCGTGCTAGTTCGAGGGACTCACGTGGCAGAGGCGGAGCGCATCATCGGTACGCCGGACGTCGGGGACGGCGCGGAGCCGGAGCCGACCGCGCCCAAGGGGCGCCGGCGGATCGCGGCGCTGCTCGTCGTGGCGGTACTGGCGTACCTGATCGACCTCGGAAGCAAGATGGTCGTCGTCGCCAGACTGGAACACCGACAGCCCATCGAGGTCGTCGGCGACCTGCTGAAGTTCGAGGCCATCCGCAACCCCGGGGCCGCGTTCGGCTTCGGCGAGGCGTTCACGATCATCTTCACCTGCATCGCGGCCACCGTGATCGTGGTGATCGTCCGGCTGGCCCGAAAGCTCTACAGCCTGCCGTGGGCGATCGCGCTGGGCCTGCTGTTGGGCGGCGCCCTGGGCAACCTGACCGACCGGATCTTCCGTTCGCCGGGGGTCTTCCGCGGGGCCGTCGTCGACTTCATCGCGCCCGCCCACTTCGCCGTGTTCAACCTGGCGGACTCGGCGATCGTGTGCGGCGGCATCCTGATCGTCCTGCTCTCCTTCAAGGGCCTGGACCCGGACGGCACCGTCCACGAGGACTGATCGAGGGACTGCTCGTCTGCCGAGTCCTGCATACTCGACAGGTGAGTACGATTCCCGAGATCCGCACCCTGCCCGTTCCCGATGGCCTTGAGGGCGAGCGCGTCGACGCCGCCATCGCCCGTATGTTCGGATTTTCCCGGACGAAGGCGGCCGAGCTCGCGGCCGCGGGGAAGGTGGCGGTCGACGGCAGCGTCGTCGGGAAGTCCGAGCGCGTGCACGGTGGCGCCTGGCTCGAAGTCGAGATGCCCGCGCCGGCGCGGCCGGTCGAGCTCGTCGCCGAGCCGGTCCCGGGCATGGAGATCGTCCATGACGACGACGACATCGTGGTCATCATGAAGCCGGTGGGCGTCGCCGCCCACCCGAGCCCCGGCTGGACCGGCACCACCGTCATCGGCGGCCTCGCCGCCGCCGGCTACCGGATCTCCACCTCCGGCGCGTCCGAGCGCCAGGGCGTCGTGCACCGCCTCGACGTCGGCACGTCCGGCCTGATGGCCGTCGCCAAGTCCGAGCGCGCGTACACCTCGCTCAAGAACCAGTTCCGCGAGCGCGTCGTGGACAAGCGCTACCACGCGCTGGTGCAGGGCCACCCGGACCCGATGAGCGGCACCATCGACGCGCCGATCGGCCGGCACCCCAGCGCGGACTACAAGTGGGCCGTGACGCAGGAGGGCAAGCCCTCCGTCACCCACTACGACCTGATCGAGGCGTTCCGCGCGGCCTCGCTGCTGGACATCAAGCTGGAGACCGGTCGTACGCACCAGATCCGCGTGCACATGTCCGCCCACCGCCACCCCTGCGTCGGCGACCTGACCTACGGCGCCGACCCGACCGTCGCCAAGCGGCTCGGGCTGACCCGCCAGTGGCTGCACGCCGTCCGCCTCGGCTTCGAGCACCCCGCCGACGGCCAGTGGGTGGAGTTCGAGAGCGGCTACCCGGCGGACCTCCAGCACGCCCTGGACGTGATCCGGGCCGAGAGCGAGTGACCTCCTTCACCGTTCGCGTGGCGGCCGGCGAGGCGGACCGCGCGGCGTGCTTCGCGGTGCGCCACCAAGTGTTCGTGGTCGAGCAGTCCGTACCGGAGTCGATCGAGTACGACGCCTACGACGCGGGCGCCGTGCACGTGCTGGCCGAGGGGCCCGACGGGAAGCCGCTGGGCACGGGCCGGCTGCTGTACGGGCCGGACGCCCTCGGCAAGACCGGCTCCCCGGAGGTCGGCTCCCTCGGGCGGCTCGCCGTGAGCGCCGCCGCGCGGGGGCTGGGCGTGGGCGCGGCCCTGGTACGGGCCATCGAGGCGGAGGCCGGCCGGCTGGGGCTCACCGCCGTGGACCTGGGCGCGCAGACGCACGCCCTCGGTTTCTACGAGCGCCTGGGCTACGTGGCCTACGGACCGGAGTTCCAGGAGGCGGGCATCCCCCACCGCGCGATGCGGCGCGCGTTGCCGTAGCGCGTCTTTCGGCCCCGCCGGCGGGTCCAGTCCCCGGCTGCCCGGGGCCGCGTCTTTCAGGCCCGAAAGGGGCGTATCTTCCCGCCCGCCGGCGTTTGAGGCGCCAGGCCGCAAAATCAGCCTCGCCCGGCGTTTGAGGCGCGGGGTCGGCATTTTCAGCCTCGCCGGCGTTTGAGGCGCGGGTCCGGGCGGAGCCCGGTGCCCGGCGGAGCCGGGTTTCGGGGGGGGGGGGGGGCCGCCCCCCCCCCCCCCCCGCCGCGGGCGGCGGGGGGGGGCGGGGGTTGGGGGTGGGGGTGGGGAGGGAGAAGGTTGTAGTAGGGGGGTG
>NZ_JBEYZH010000013.1:0-143635 GCF_040645975.1 Streptomyces sp. NPDC046557 | reverse complement strand
CTCGACGAAGGTCTCCGGCGAGATCCTCTTCCGGCACTGGGTGCTGCCCTTCGAGGCGCTCTCCGTCCTCCTCCTCGCCGCCCTGATCGGTGCCAGCCCGCGACGCTTCACGGCGTCGCGGGCCCTCCGTTCGTGCGCGGGCGTACGCCGGCGCACCACGCACGACGGCGGGTGCCGAACCCCCGGGGGTCCGGCACCCGCCGGTAACGTTTCTGCTGGGCCTGGGCCCGGTGGGACGCGTACGTCCTGGTGGGGCTAGATGTCCTCGTGGGCCACGGCGCGCCGGGCGTCCGCGTCGAGCACGCCCCAGCTGATGAGCTGCTCGGTCAGGACCGAGGGGGACTGGTCGTAGATGACCGCGAGGGTGCGCAGGTCGTCCTGGCGGATCGAGAGCACCTTGCCGTTGTAGTCGCCGCGCTGGCTCTGGATCGTCGCGGCGTAACGCTGGAGCGGGCCGGCCTTCTCGGCGGGCACGCCCGCCAGGCGCTCCAGGTCCAGGCGCAGCTTCGGCGGCGGCTCGGCCGCTCCGCCCGGGGTGGTGCCCGGCAGGAGTTCCTGCACCGGCACGCCGTAGAAGTCCGCCAGCTCGGCGAGGCGCTGGACGGTCACGGCGCGGTCCCCGCGCTCGTACGAACCGACCACCACGGCCTTCCACCGGCCCTGGGACTTCTCCTCGACACCGTGGAGGGAGAGGCCCTGCTGGGTGCGGATGGCGCGGAGCTTGGCCCCGAGCTGTTTGGCGTATTCGCTGGACATAACGCTCCCGGACGCTGTGACGCTGTGACGACATGGACGGCATGACCACGTGCGGCTCCGCCGCGCGGCTGGTAACTCACTGTGAGGTTACGCAGCGTTACTTGGATGCGTCAAGCCGAATGCTCTTCAACCCCTACTTAGGGGTCCCGGCCGGTGCCCGGTGGACGGACGGGGGCCGTCTCCCTGCTACGGTGGAACGCGAACATCAGACGTCCTTTAAGGTCCGTCCCGTGAGGCGGAGAAGGAGGTCCTTTCCATGGACACCCAGCAGAGCTCCGATGTCATGCGTCCCGTGCTGGACGCCCAGGACATCGCGCGGGTACTGACCCGCATCGCCCACGAGATCGTCGAACGCGCCAAGGGCGCCGACGACGTGGTGCTCCTCGGCATCCCCACCCGCGGCGTCTACCTCGCCCGCCGGCTGGCCGCCAAGCTCGAAGAGATCACCGGTACGAAGATCCCGGTCGGTTCCCTCGACATCACCATGTACCGCGACGACCTGCGGCTGAAGCCGGCCCGCGCGATCGGCCGCACCGAGATCCCCGGCGACGACATCGAGGGCCGCCTGGTCATCCTCGTCGACGACGTGCTCTTCTCCGGCCGCACCATCCGCGCCGCCCTGGACGCCCTCGGCGACCTCGGCCGCCCCCGCGCCGTCCAGCTCGCGGTCCTCGTCGACAGAGGCCACCGCGAACTGCCGATCCGCGCCGACTACGTCGGCAAGAACCTCCCCACGTCGCTGCGGGAGACCGTCAAGGTCCAGCTCCAGGAGGAGGACGGCCGCGACGCCGTACTGCTCGGCCAGCGGACCGACCGGGCAGCCGGGCAGCAGTAGCCCGACCGGTCCGGGTCCCGCCACGGGTGCCCCGGCCGCAGCCTGCCCTGCCCGCGACACCCGCCAGAGCGCCCGCCTGCCTGCCGCCCGCCCCGCCGCCTGCCCTCCCGACCTACGGAGCACCCAGATGAAGCGCCACCTCATCTCGGCCGCCGATCTCACGCGCGACGACGCCGTCCTCATCCTCGACACCGCCGAGGAGATGGCCCGCGTCGCGGACCGGCCGATCAAGAAGCTGCCCACCCTGCGCGGCCTCACGGTCGTGAACCTCTTCTTCGAGGACTCGACCCGCACCCGGATCTCCTTCGAAGCGGCCGCCAAGCGGCTCTCCGCCGACGTCATCAACTTCTCCGCCAAGGGCTCCTCGGTTTCCAAGGGCGAATCACTCAAGGACACCGCCCTGACCCTGGAGGCGATGGGCGCCGACGCCGTCGTCATCCGCCACCACGCCTCCGGCGCCCCATACCGCCTCGCCACCTCCGGCTGGATCGACTCCGCCGTCGTCAACGCCGGCGACGGCACCCACGAGCACCCCACCCAGGCCCTGCTCGACGCCTTCACCATGCGCCGCCGCCTCGTCGGACGCGACGCGGGCCTCGGCAAGGACCTGAACGGCCGCCGGATCACGATCGTCGGCGACGTCCTGCACAGCCGGGTCGCCCGCTCCAACGTCCAGCTCCTGCACACGCTGGGCGCGCACGTCACCGTCGTCGCCCCGCCCACGCTGGTCCCGATCGGCGTCGAGAGCTGGCCGTGCGAGGTCTCGTACAACCTGGACGAGGTGCTGCCGAAGTCGGACGCGGTGATGATGCTGCGTGTGCAGCGCGAACGCATGAACGCCGCCTTCTTCCCGACCGAGCGCGAATACTCGCGCCGGTACGGGCTCGACGGCGACCGCATGGCCAAGATGCCCGAGCACGCCATCGTGATGCACCCCGGCCCGATGAACCGGGGCATGGAGATCACCGCCGAGGTCGCCGACTCCGACCGCTGCACGGCCGTCGAACAGGTCGCCAACGGAGTCTCCACCCGGATGGCCGTCCTGTACCTGCTGCTCGGCGGCTCCGAGCCCGCCGTCACCACCACCCCAGCCGCGCGTACCGAGGAGAGCAAGTAACCATGAGCAAGATCCTTATCCGCGGGGCGAAGGTACTCGGTGGCCAGGCGCAGGACGTCCTGATCGACGGCGACACCATCGCCGAGGTCGGGCAGGACCTGTCAGCCGAGGGCGCCCGGGTCATCGAGGCCGCCGGCCAGGTGCTCCTGCCGGGCCTGGTCGACCTGCACACCCACCTGCGCGAACCCGGCCGCGAGGACTCCGAGACCGTCCTGACCGGCACCCGCGCCGCCGCCTCCGGCGGTTACACCGCCGTCTTCGCCATGGCGAACACCTTCCCGGTCGCCGACACCGCCGGTGTCGTCGAGCAGGTCTGGCGCCTGGGCAAGGAGTCCGGCTACTGCGACGTCCAGCCCATCGGCGCCGTCACCGTCGGCCTGGAGGGCAAGCAGCTCGCCGAGCTTGGCGCCATGCACGACTCCGCCGCACACGTCACCGTCTTCTCCGACGACGGCAAGTGCGTGGACGACGCCGTGATCATGCGCCGCGCCCTGGAGTACGTGAAGGCGTTCGGCGGCGTCGTCGCCCAGCACGCCCAGGAGCCCCGCCTCACCGAAGGCGCCCAGATGAACGAGGGCGTCGTCTCCGCCGAGCTGGGCCTGGGCGGCTGGCCGGCCGTCGCCGAGGAGTCGATCATCGCCCGTGACGTGCTCCTCGCCGAGCACGTCGGCTCCCGAGTCCACATCTGCCACCTGTCCACCGCCGGCTCCGTGGAGATCGTCCGCTGGGCGAAGTCCCGCGGCATCGACGTCACCGCCGAGGTCACCCCGCACCACCTGCTCCTCACCGACGAGCTGGTGCGCTCGTACAACGCGGTCTACAAGGTCAACCCGCCGCTGCGCACCGAGCGCGACGTCATGGCCCTGCGCGAGGCCCTGGCCGACGGCACGATCGACATCGTCGCCACCGACCACGCCCCGCACCCGCACGAGGACAAGGACTGCGAGTGGGCCGCCGCCGCCATGGGCATGGTCGGCCTGGAGACCGCGCTGTCCGTCGTCCAGCAGACGATGGTGGAGACCGGGCTGCTCGACTGGGCGGGCGTGGCCGAGCGCATGTCCTTCGCCCCGGCGCGCATCGGCGGCCTGGAGAACCACGGCCGGCCCGTCTCGGCAGGTGAACCCGCGAACCTGACCTTGGTCGATACCTCGTACCGTGGTGTCGTGGACCCCGCACACTTCGCCTCCCGCAGCCGCAACACGCCTTACGAGGGCCGTGAGCTGCCGGGGCGCGTCACTCACACCTTCCTGCGGGGCCGGGCAACGGTCGTGGACGGGACGTTGGCGTGACACCTGCAGTAATCCGACTGGCCGCCGAGGCCGCCGAACGACAGTCGGCGGAGGTGACGGACTGGGGCGCCCGCATCGCGTGGGTGATTGGTCTGCTCGTCTTCGTGGCGTTCGTCTACTGGCTGATGCGGCAGGGCTGGAAATGGCGCGGCACCCTGCAGGGCGATCTGCCGGAGCTGCCCGCCGCCCCGAGCGGTCTGCCCGCCCACCGGCTGGCGCTGACCGGCCGGTACCACGGGTCCACCACCGCCGGACAGTGGCTCGACCGGATCGTCGCCCACGGTCTGGGAGTGCGCAGCCGGGTCGAGCTCACGCTCACCGACGCGGGCCTCGACGTGGTCCGTCCGGGGGCCACCGACTTCTTCGTACCGGCCGCGCGGCTGCGCGGCGCCCGCCTCGACAAGGGAATCGCGGGCAAGGTACTCACCGAGGGCGGTCTGCTCGTCGTCACATGGGCGCACGGCGACAAGCTGATCGACTCCGGATTCCGCTCCGACCGGGCGGCCGAACACGCCGCCTGGGTCGAAGCCATCAACCTCATGAACCCAACCATCACGACGGAAGGCGCCGAACGATGACGACCTCCACCAGGGGAGCAGCCAAGACTCCCGCCGTACTCGTCCTGGAGGACGGTCGGATCTTCCGGGGCCGCGCCTACGGCGCCGTGGGGGAGACCTTCGGCGAGGCCGTGTTCTCCACCGGCATGACCGGTTACCAGGAGACCCTCACCGACCCGTCGTACCACCGGCAGGTCGTCGTGATGACCGCCCCGCACGTGGGCAACACCGGCGTCAACGACGAGGACCCCGAGTCCTCGCGCATCTGGGTCTCCGGCTACGTCGTGCGCGACCCCGCCCGCGTCCCGTCCAACTGGCGCTCCCGGCGCTCGCTGGACGAGGAGCTCGTCGCACAGGGCGTCGTCGGCATCAGCGGCGTGGACACCCGCGCCCTGACCCGCCACCTGCGCGAGCGCGGCGCCATGCGCGTCGGCATCTTCTCCGGCGAGGCGGTGATGGACGACGCCGTACTGCTGGCGAAGGTCCAGGACGCCCCGCAGATGAAGGGCGCGAACCTCTCCGCCGAGGTCGCCACGAAGGACGCTTACGTGGTCCCCGCCATCGGTGAGAAGAAGTTCACCGTGGCGGCCATCGACCTCGGCATCAAGGGCATGACCCCGCACCGGATGGCCGAGCGCGGCATCGAGGTGCACGTGCTGCCCGCCACCGCCACCGTCGAGGACGTGTACGCGGTCGAGCCGGACGGCGTGTTCTTCTCCAACGGCCCCGGCGACCCCGCCACCGCCGACCACGCGGTCTCCGTCATGCAGGGCGTCCTCGCCCGCAAGACGCCGCTCTTCGGCATCTGCTTCGGCAACCAGATCCTCGGCCGCGCGCTGGGCTTCGGCACCTACAAGCTGAAGTACGGCCACCGCGGCATCAACCAGCCGGTGCAGGACCGCACCACCGGCAAGGTCGAGATCACCGCGCACAACCACGGCTTCGCCGTCGACGCGCCCCTCGACAAGGTGTCCGAGACCCCCTTCGGCCGCGCCGAGGTCTCCCACGTCTGCCTCAACGACAACGTGGTGGAGGGACTGCGGCTGCTCGACCAGCCGGCCTTCTCCGTCCAGTACCACCCCGAGGCGGCCGCCGGCCCGCACGACGCCGCGTACCTCTTCGACCGCTTCACGTCTTTGATGAACACCGTCCCGATGGAGGCCGAGCGTGCCTAAGCGCACCGATATCCAGTCCGTCCTGGTCATCGGCTCCGGCCCGATCGTCATCGGCCAGGCCGCCGAGTTCGACTACTCCGGCACCCAGGCGTGCCGCGTCCTCAAGGCCGAGGGCCTGCGGGTCATCCTGGTGAACTCCAACCCGGCGACGATCATGACCGACCCGGAGATCGCCGACGCCACGTACGTCGAGCCGATCACCCCCGAGTTCGTCGAGAAGATCATCGCCAAGGAGCGCCCCGACGCGCTGCTCCCCACCCTCGGCGGCCAGACCGCGCTGAACACCGCCATCTCCATGCACGAGCAGGGAGTGCTGGAGAAGTACGGCGTCGAGCTGATCGGCGCCAACGTCGAGGCCATCAACAAGGGTGAGGACCGCGAGCTCTTCAAGGGCGTCGTCGAGGCCGTCAAGGCCAAGATCGGTTACGGCGAGTCCGCCCGCTCGGTCATCTGCCACTCGATGGACGACGTCATCAAGGGCGTCGAGACGCTCGGCGGCTACCCCGTCGTCGTCCGCCCCTCCTTCACCATGGGAGGCGCCGGCTCCGGCTTCGCCCACGACGAGGAGGAGCTGCGCCGCATCGCCGGCCAGGGCCTGACGCTCTCCCCGACCACCGAGGTGCTCCTGGAGGAGTCCATCCTCGGCTGGAAGGAGTACGAGCTGGAGCTGATGCGCGACACCAAGGACAACGTGGTCGTCGTCTGCTCCATCGAGAACTTCGACCCGATGGGCGTCCACACGGGCGACTCGATCACCGTCGCCCCGGCCATGACGCTGACCGACCGCGAGTACCAGCGGCTGCGTGACATCGGCATCGCGATCATCCGCGAGGTCGGCGTCGACACCGGCGGCTGCAACATCCAGTTCGCGATCGACCCGGTCGACGGCCGCGTCATCGTCATCGAGATGAACCCGCGCGTCTCGCGCTCCTCGGCGCTCGCGTCGAAGGCCACCGGCTTCCCGATCGCCAAGATCGCCGCGAAGCTGGCCATCGGCTACACGCTCGACGAGGTCCCCAACGACATCACCGAGAAGACGCCGGCCTCCTTCGAGCCGTCGCTCGACTACGTCGTCGTCAAGGCCCCGCGCTTCGCCTTCGAGAAGTTCCCGCTCGCCGACGCCACCCTCACCACCACCATGAAGTCGGTGGGCGAGGCCATGGCCATCGGCCGCAACTTCACCGAGGCGCTCCAGAAGGCCCTGCGCTCGCTGGAGAAGAAGGGCTCGCAGTTCACCTTCGTCGGCGAGCCCGGCGACAAGGACGAGCTCCTCGCCACCGCCGTCCGCCCGACCGACGGCCGCATCAACACCGTCATGCAGGCCATCCGGGCCGGAGCCACCCAGGAAGAGGTCTTCGAGTCCACGAGGATCGACCCCTGGTTCGTCGACCAGCTCTTCCTCATCAAGGAGATCGCCGACGACCTGGCCGCCGCCGAGAAGCTCCACCCCGAGCTGCTCGCCGAGGCGAAGCGGCACGGCTTCTCCGATGCCCAGATCGCCGAGATCCGCGGCCTGCGCGAGGACGTCGTCCGCGAGGTGCGCCACGCCCTCGGCGTCCGCCCGGTCTACAAGACGGTCGACACCTGCGCCGCCGAGTTCGCCGCGAAGACCCCGTACTTCTACTCCTCCTACGACGAGGAGTCCGAGGTCGCGCCCCGCACCAAGCCCGCGGTGATCATCCTGGGCTCCGGCCCGAACCGCATCGGCCAGGGCATCGAGTTCGACTACTCCTGCGTCCACGCCTCCTTCGCGCTCAGCGACGCCGGCTACGAGACCGTGATGGTCAACTGCAACCCGGAGACCGTCTCCACGGACTACGACACCTCCGACCGCCTGTACTTCGAGCCGCTGACGCTCGAAGACGTGCTGGAGATCGTCCACGCCGAGTCGCTCGCCGGACCGATCGCCGGCGTCGTCGTCCAGCTCGGCGGCCAGACCCCCCTCGGTCTCGCCCAGGCGCTCAAGGACAACGGCGTCCCCGTCGTCGGCACCTCCCCGGAGGCCATCCACGCCGCCGAGGACCGCGGCGCCTTCGGCCGGGTCCTCGCCGAGGCCGGCCTGCCCGCGCCCAAGCACGGCACCGCGACGACCTTCTCGGGCGCCAAGGCCATCGCCGACGAGATCGGCTACCCGGTCCTGGTCCGCCCGTCGTACGTGCTCGGCGGCCGGGGCATGGAGATCGTCTACGACGAGGCCCGGCTGGAGTCGTACATCGCCGAGTCCACCGAGATCTCCCCGACCCGCCCCGTGCTGGTCGACCGCTTCCTCGACGACGCCATCGAGATCGACGTCGACGCCCTCTACGACGGCACCGAGCTGTACCTCGGCGGCGTCATGGAGCACATCGAGGAAGCCGGCATCCACTCCGGCGACTCGGCCTGCGCCCTGCCCCCGATCACCCTCGGCGGCTACGACATCAAGCGCCTGCGCGCCTCCACCGAGGCCATCGCCAAGGGCGTCGGCGTCCGCGGTCTGATCAACATCCAGTTCGCGATGGCGGGCGACATCCTCTACGTCCTGGAGGCGAACCCCCGAGCGTCCCGCACGGTCCCCTTCACCTCGAAGGCCACCGCGGTCCCGCTGGCGAAGGCCGCCGCCCGCATCTCGCTCGGCTCCACCATCGCCGAGCTGCGCGCCGAGGGCATGCTGCCGAAGAACGGCGACGGCGGCACCCTGCCGCTGGACGCGCCGATCTCCGTCAAGGAGGCCGTGATGCCGTGGTCGCGCTTCCGCGACATCCACGGCCGCGGCGTCGACACGGTCCTCGGCCCGGAGATGCGCTCCACCGGCGAGGTCATGGGCATCGACACCGTCTTCGGCACGGCCTACGCCAAGTCGCAGGCCGGCGCCTACGGACCGCTGCCCACCAAGGGCCGGGCATTCATCTCCGTCGCCAACCGCGACAAGCGCTCGATGATCTTCCCGGCGCGCGAGCTGGTCGCCCACGGCTTCGAGCTGATGGCTACCTCCGGCACCGCGGAGGTGCTGCGCCGCAACGGCATCAACGCCACCATCGTGCGCAAGCTCAGCGAGGGCGAGGGCCCGAACGGCGAGAAGACCGTCGTCCAGCTGATCCACGACGGCCAGGTCGACCTGATCGTCAACACCCCGTACGGCACGGGTGGCCGCCTCGACGGCTACGAGATCCGTACCGCGGCCGTGGCGCGCGGCGTCCCGTGCCTGACGACGGTCCAGGCGCTCGCCGCCGCAGTCCAGGGCATCGACGCGCTCAACCGCGGCGACGTAGGCGTCCGCTCCCTCCAGGAGCACGCCGAGCACCTGATCGCGGCCCGAGACCAGTAGCCGTACGAGGAGGGGGACACCGGATTCGCGACAGCGACGGGTGTCCCCCTCTTCATGAGCGCAGAAGGACCACCACGCCGATGTACAAACTCTTCTTCGACCTCGTCTTCAAGCGGATGGACCCCGAGCAGGCGCACCACACGGCCTTCCGCTGGATCCGCCTCGCGGCCCGCACCCCCGTGCTGCGCACCTTCGTCGCCGCCGCCCTCGCCCCCCGGTACCGGGAACTGCGCACCGAGGCCCTCGGCCTGCGCATGCACGGCCCCTTCGGCCTCGCCGCCGGCTTCGACAAGAACGCCGTCGCCATCGACGGCATGTCGATGCTCGGCTTCGACCACGTCGAGATCGGCACGGTCACGGCCCAGCCCCAGCCGGGCAACCCCAAGAAGCGGCTCTTCCGCCTCGTCCCCGACCGGGCGCTGATCAACCGGATGGGCTTCAACAACGAGGGCTCGGAGGCCGTCGCCCGGCGCCTGGCGGCCCGCGAGGCGGTCTTCCGGACCGTGGTCGGCGTCAACATCGGCAAGACGAAGGTCGTGCCCGAGGAAGAGGCGGTGGCGGACTACGTCGCCTCCACCGAGCGCCTGGCCCGCCACGCCGACTACCTCGTCGTGAACGTCTCCTCACCGAACACCCCGGGGCTGCGCAACCTCCAGGCCACCGAGTCGCTGCGCCCCCTGCTGAGCGCCGTACGGGAGGCCGCCGACCGCGTGGTGACCGACCGTCGGGTCCCGCTGCTGGTCAAGATCGCGCCCGACCTCGCCGACGAGGACGTGGACGCCGTCGCCGACCTCGCCCTGGAGCTGGGCCTGGACGGCATCATCGCGACGAACACCACCATCGCCCGCGAGGGCCTGGGCCTGAAGTCCGAGCCCGCGCTGGTCAAGGAGACCGGCGGCCTGTCCGGGGCCCCGGTCAAGGCGCGCTCCCTGGAGGTCCTGCGCCGCCTGTACGCCCGCGTGGGGGACCGGCTGGTCCTGGTCGGCGTCGGGGGCATCGAGAACGCCGAGGACGCGTGGCAGCGCATCCTGGCGGGCGCCACCCTGATCCAGGGCTACAGCGCCTTCATCTACGAGGGTCCCGGCTACGCCCGCGCCATCCACAAGGGCCTGGCCGAGCGCCTGGCCGACAGCCCCTACGAGACGCTCGCCGACGCGGTGGGCGCCGAGACCCGGAAGGCATCCCAGTGACCTCTGCGACCACAGTGACCCCGTTCGGCGCCCGGCTGCGGGCGGCGATGGACTCCCGCGGCCCGCTGTGCGTCGGTATCGACCCGCACGCCGCCCTGCTGGAGTCGTGGGGCCTGGAGGACGACATCGCCGGGCTGGAGACCTTCTCCCGCACGGTCGTCGAGGCCCTCGCGGACTCGGTCGCCGTCTTCAAGCCGCAGGCCGCCTTCTTCGAGCGGTTCGGCTCCCGGGGCATCGCGGTCCTGGAGCGGACCGTGGCCGACGCCCGGGCGGCCGGCACGCTGGTCGTCATGGACGCCAAGCGCGGGGACATCGGCTCGACGATGGCCGCCTACGCCGAGACGTTCCTCTCGCCGGACTCCCCGCTGTTCTCGGACGCCCTGACGGTCTCCCCGTACCTGGGCTACGGCTCGCTCGCCCCGGCGGTGGACCTGGCCCGCCGCTCGGGCGCCGGACTCTTCGTCCTGGCCCTCACCTCGAACCCCGAGGGGGCCGAGGTCCAGCGCGCGGTGCGCTCCGACGGCCGGTCGATCGGCGCGACGATGCTGGCCCACCTCGCCGCGGAGAACGCGGGAGCCGAGCCGATGGGCTCCTTCGGTGCCGTCGTCGGCGCCACTCTCGGCGACCTCTCCTCCTTCGACCTGGACATCAACGGGCCGCTCCTCGCGCCCGGCATCGGTGCGCAGGGTGCCACCGCCGCCGACCTCCCGGCGGTCTTCGGCAAGGCCGTCGGCAACGTGGTCCCGAACGTCTCGCGGGGCGTGCTGAAGCACGGCCCGGACATCGCGGCGCTGCGAGCGGCGGCGGCCGGCTTCGCGGCCGAGATCCGCGCGGCGGCTCCGCCTGAGCGGGCGCGGTGAGTGGCGACGGACTTCCGCGCAGGGGGTCCGTCGCACCGCTTGACGAAAACCGAACGTCCACGACCGGACAAAACCGGGGTAGTTTGTCCGTGATGTACGGTTCAACGGAGGCTGACCAGGACTTTTCGTCCGTTCTCGCTGACTGGAGCGGTCCAGGCCGCTAGTCTCCGAGCAGAGTCAACGAACAGCGGAGCAGGATCGCCGCTGTTCGGGCGCTCGCCTGGTGTGGTGCCTCCTGGCTCCATGCCGGTCCGTATCCGACAGTTCGACATCCGAGGTGACGTAGGCGTGGCTCTTCCGCCCCTTACCCCTGAACAGCGCGCAGCAGCGCTCGAAAAGGCCGCCGCGGCTCGCCGGGAGCGGGCCGAGGTGAAGAATCGACTCAAGCATTCCGGCGCCTCCCTCCACGACGTGATCAAGACGGGACAGGAGAACGACGTCATCGGCAAGATGAAGGTCTCCGCCCTTCTCGAGTCGCTGCCCGGCGTGGGCAAGGTCCGCGCCAAGCAGATCATGGAGCGCCTCGGCATCTCCGAATCCCGGCGTGTCCGAGGTCTCGGCTCCAACCAGATCGCCTCTCTGGAGCGTGAGTTCGGCGGTAGCGGCGCCTGAGGCGTCGCCCGAAGTTCTCCCGGCGTTCTCAGGCAGTCCCTGGAACCTGGATAATCGCTCTATGGCAGCAGAGGTTCGTCCGCGGCTGACCGTGCTCTCCGGCCCCTCAGGGGTCGGCAAGAGCACGGTCGTCGCGCATATGCGCAGGGTCCACCCCGAGGTATGGCTCTCGGTGTCGGCCACCACCCGCAAGCCGCGGCCCGGTGAGCGACACGGTGTCCACTACTTCTTCGTCGGCGACGACGAGTTCGACAAGCTGATCGCCAACGGCGAGCTGCTGGAGTGGGCCGAGTTCGCGGGCAACCGCTACGGCACCCCGCG
Source organism: Streptomyces sp. NPDC046557 (assembly GCF_040645975.1). Lineage (NCBI taxonomy): Bacteria > Bacillati > Actinomycetota > Actinomycetes > Kitasatosporales > Streptomycetaceae > Streptomyces > Streptomyces sp. NPDC046557. The sequence goes on along the minus strand of NZ_JBEYZH010000013.1, from coordinate 131,619 downwards.
CGGCGCGGTGCTGGAACGCCTGGAGAACGGCGAGCCGGTCCTGCTGGAGATCGACCTGCAGGGCGCACGGCTCGTCCGCCAGTCGATGCCGGAGGCCCAGCTGGTCTTCCTGGCGCCCCCGAGCTGGGACGAGCTGGTCCGCCGCCTCACCGGGCGCGGTACCGAGTCGGCCGAGGTCATCGAGCGCAGGCTGGGCGCCGCCAAGATCGAACTTGCTGCCGAAACCGAGTTCGACACCACCCTGGTCAACACCTCCGTCGAGGACGTGGCGCGCGAGCTGCTAGCCTTGATGGACGTTGTCTGATCGTTGTTCGGTATTTGTCCGAACGACGCAAGATCTTTCACCCATCTTCGGAAGGTAGAGCGTGTCCTCTTCCATGACTGCGCCCGAGGGCATCATCAACCCGCCGATCGACGAGCTGCTCGAGGCCACGGACTCGAAGTACAGCCTCGTGATCTACGCGGCCAAGCGCGCGCGTCAGATCAACGCGTACTACTCGCAGCTCGGTGAGGGCCTGCTCGAGTACGTCGGCCCGCTGGTGGACACCCACGTCCACGAGAAGCCGCTTTCGATCGCGCTGCGCGAGATCAACGCGGGTCTGCTGACCTCCGAGGCCATCGAGGCCCCGGCTCAGTAAGGCACCAGGAATTCCTTTCACCACAGGCCCGGCAGAACATCTGCCGGGCCTGTGGTGTGTCATAGGTGCAGAGATGTCGCTCGAAGGCTCAGGGCCCGAAGGCTCGAAGGGGAGTGCGTGGTGGGTAAGCCGAAGGTCGTGCTGGGGGTCAGCGGCGGGATCGCCGCCTACAAGGCGTGTGAGCTGCTCCGCCGACTGACCGAGTCCGGCCACGACGTACGGGTGGTGCCGACGGCCGCGTCGCTGAACTTCGTCGGAGAGGCCACCTGGGCCGCGCTCTCCGGCAACCCCGCCTCCACCGAGGTCTGGGAGAGCGTCCACGACGTGCCGCACGTGCGCATCGGGCAGAACGCCGACCTGGTCGTCGTCGCCCCGGCCACCGCCGACATGCTGGCCAAGGCCGCCCACGGACTGGCAGACGACCTGCTCACCAACACGCTGCTCACCGCCCGCTGCCCGGTGGTCTTCGCGCCCGCGATGCACACCGAGATGTGGGAGCACCCCGCCACCCGGGAGAACGTGGCCACGCTGCGCCGGCGCGGCGCCGTCGTGATCGAACCCGCCGTCGGCCGGCTCACCGGCAAGGACACCGGCAAGGGGCGGCTGCCCGACCCCGACGAGATCTTCGAGGTGTGTCGCGGGGTGCTCGCCCGGGGCGTCGGCAAGCCGGACCTGGCCGGGCGGCACGTGGTGATCAGCGCCGGGGGCACCCGGGAACCGCTGGACCCGGTCCGCTTCCTCGGCAACCGCTCCTCGGGCAAGCAGGGCTACGCCCTCGCCCGCACCGCCGTCGCGCGCGGCGCCCGGGTCACGCTCGTCGCGGCCAACACCGCGTTGGCCGACCCCGCCGGCGCCGACGTCGTACGGGTCGGGACCGCCCTCCAGTTGCGGGAGGCGGTCCTGAAGGCCGCCGCCGACGCCGACGCCGTGGTGATGGCGGCGGCCGTGGCCGACTTCCGGCCCGCCTCCTACGCGGGCGGCAAGATCAAGAAGCGGGACGGGCAGGATCCCGAGCCGGTGGCGCTCGTACGCAACCCCGACGTACTGGCGGAGGTCTCCGCGGAGCGGGCCCGTGAGGGCCAAGTGGTGGTCGGTTTCGCCGCCGAGACCGACGACGTCCTGGCCAACGGACGGGCCAAGCTCCGCCGCAAGGGATGTGATCTGCTCGTCGTCAACGAGGTCGGCGAGACCAAGACCTTCGGTTCGGAGGAGAACGAGGCGGTCATCCTGTCCTCCGACGGCAGCGAGTCCGCCGTTCCCCATGGACCGAAGGAAGTCCTCGCGGACGCCATCTGGGATCAGGTCGCACCGCGACTCGCGCCCCGACGCGCCTGAGCGGATCGCCTTCCGGACGGCGAATCCGTACGCCAGAATGTAGTGCCGCAGGTCACACGGCTCCCACAAGGCGAGACGGGTGGTCCGGCAAACGGTGGCGACCGATAAACTGCACTTGGAGCACGTCCGGGCGCAGCCCCCGGTAGGGTTCCGCCAAATGATCAGCCAGCAGCCGCTGCAACCCCAGGGAGCGTTGTGTCCCGTCGCCTTTTCACCTCGGAGTCCGTGACCGAGGGTCACCCCGACAAGATCGCTGACCAGATCAGCGACACGATCCTCGACGCGCTCCTCACCGAGGACCCGACCTCGCGTGTGGCCGTGGAGACCCTCATCACCACCGGTCTCGTGCACATCGCGGGCGAGGTGACGACGAAGGCGTACGCGCCGATCGCGCAGCTCGTCCGCGACAAGATCCTGGAGATCGGCTACGACTCCTCGAAGAAGGGCTTCGACGGCGCCTCCTGCGGCGTGTCGGTGTCCATCGGCGCGCAGTCGCCCGACATCGCCCAGGGTGTCGACACCGCCTACGAGCAGCGCGTCGAGGGCGACGAGGACGAGCTGGACAAGCAGGGTGCGGGCGACCAGGGCCTGATGTTCGGCTACGCCTGCGACGAGACGCCCGAGCTGATGCCGCTCCCGATCCACATCGCGCACCGGCTGTCCCGCCGGCTCTCCGAGGTCCGCAAGAACGGGACCATCCCGTACCTGCGCCCTGACGGCAAGACGCAGGTCACCATCGAGTACGACGGCGACAAGGCCGTCCGCCTCGACACCGTCGTCGTGTCCTCGCAGCACGCCGCCGACATCGACCTGGACTCGCTCCTCGCCCCGGACATCCGCGAGTTCGTCGTCGAGCACGTGCTCGCGCAGCTCATCGAGGACGGCATCAAGCTCGACACCGACGGCTACCGCCTCCTGGTGAACCCGACCGGTCGTTTCGAGATCGGTGGTCCGATGGGTGACGCGGGCCTGACCGGCCGCAAGATCATCATCGACACGTACGGCGGCATGGCCCGGCACGGTGGCGGCGCGTTCTCCGGCAAGGACCCGTCCAAGGTCGACCGCTCGGCCGCCTACGCGATGCGCTGGGTCGCGAAGAACGTGGTCGCCGCCGGTCTCGCCTCGCGCTGCGAGGTGCAGGTCGCGTACGCCATCGGCAAGGCCGAGCCCGTCGGCCTGTTCGTGGAGACCTTCGGCACCGCCAAGGTCGACACCGCGAAGATCGAAGAGGCCATCGGCCAGGTCTTCGACCTCCGCCCCGCGGCGATCATCCGCGACCTGGACCTGCTGCGCCCGATCTACGCCCAGACCGCCGCCTACGGCCACTTCGGCCGCGAGCTGCCGGACTTCACCTGGGAGCGCACCGACCGCGTCGACGCCCTGCGCGCCGCCGCCGGGCTGTAGTCACTTCCCGCGCGAGGCCCCGGACCCCGATGGGGTCCGGGGCCTCGCGCATGTCCGGGTGTCGGTGCCGTTTGGTAAGAATGCGGGTGTGAGCAGCGCGAACGAGTCGGAGCAGCGGGGCGGGGAGCGGGATCCCGGCGGCCCGCCGGAGCAGCTCGCGCTCATCCGGGACATCGTGGCCGAGGCGAAGGCCAAAGCACCCAAGGCCAAGCCCCGCACCTGGCGCGGCGCCGCCCTCGCCGAGGAACTGCCGGTCGCCCGCGTCCTCGTCAACAAGGGCGTACTCCACCTCGACCAGCTCTGGGACTACGCGGTGCCGGCCGAACTGGCCGAGACCGCGCGTCCGGGCGTTCGGGTCCGGGTCCGCTTCGGCGCGGGCTCCCACCAGGTGCACGGCGGCCGCCGCGAGGGCGGCGGCCTGATCGACGGCTTCATCGTCGAGCGGCGCGCCGAATCCGACTACAACGGGGCGTTGGCCGCCCTGGCCCAGGTCGTCTCCCCCGAGATCGTCCTCAGCCCCGGCCTGCTGGCGCTCGCCCGCGCCGTCGCCGACCGGTACGCGGGCAGCCTGGCCGATGTCCTCCAGCTCGCCCTGCCCCCGCGCAGTGCCCGCGCCGAGGCCAAGCCCTCGCCGGAGCCGCTGCCGCCGCCCCCGGCGCCCGAGCCCGGCGGCTGGCAGCGGTACGGGGCCGGTCCCGCCTTCCTGCGGGCCCTGGCCGGCGGGGGCGGCCCCCGCGCCGTGTGGACGGCCCTGCCCGGGCCCGGCTGGGCCGACGAACTCGCCCGCGCGATGGCCGCCACCCTCGCCTCGGGCCGGGGCGCCCTCGCCGTCCTGCCCGACGGCCGCACCGCCGCCCGGGTGGACGCGGCGCTCACCGCCCTCCTCGGCGAAGGCCGGCACGCGCTGCTGACCGCCGAGTCCGGGCCGGAGAAACGCTACCGCCAGTGGCTCGCGGTGAGCCGGGGCTCGGTCCGGGCCGTCGTCGGCACCCGCGCCGCGATGTTCGCACCCGTACGGGACCTCGGACTGGTCGCCGTCTGGGACGACGGGGACTCCAGCCACAGCGACGACCACGCGCCGTTCCCGCACGTCCGCGAGGTGCTGGAGCTGCGCGCGGTGACCGACGGCTGCGCCTTCCTGGCCGGGGGCACGAGTTGCACCGTCGAGGCCGCCCAACTGGTCGAGTCCGGCTGGGCCCGGCCCGTGGTCGCCGACCGCGAGACGGTACGGGCCTGCGCGCCCCGGATCAGGACCGTGGGCGACGAACTGCTGGCCCGCGACGAGGCCGCCCGCGCCGCGCGGCTGCCCAGCCTGGCCTGGGAGACCGTGCGCGAGGGGCTGGGGAGCGGGCCCGTACTCGTACAGGTGCCCCGGCGCGGCTACGTACCCCGGCTGGCCTGTGAACGCTGTCGGGCACCGGCCCGCTGCCGGGTCTGCGCCGGGCCGCTGGAGGCGCCCGACGAGCGGGACCTGCGGTGCGGGTGGTGCGGGCGCGGGGAGCCCTCCTGGCACTGCGAGGAGTGCGGGTCGTTCCGACTGCGGGCCCAAGTGGTCGGGGCGCGGCGCACCGCCGAGGAACTGGGGCGCGCGTTCCCGGCCGTGCCCATACGCACCTCCGGCCGAGATCACGTGCTGGACGAGGTGCCGGACCGGCCCGCGCTGGTGGTGTGCACCCCCGGGGCGGAGCCCGTCGCCGCCGGCGCCGGATACGCCGCCGCGCTGCTGCTGGACGGCTGGGCCATGCTCACCCGGCCCGACCTGCGGGCCGGGGAGGAGGCGTTGCGGCGCTGGATCGGCGCCGCCTCGCTGGTCCGTGGGGAGGGACAGGTGGTGGTCGTCGCGGAGCCGACGCTGCGGCCGGTGCAGGCCCTCGTGCGTTGGGATCCGGTCGGGCACGCGGTGCGGGAGCTCGCGGAGCGCGCCCAATTGGGCTTCCCGCCGGTGTCCCGGATGGCGGCGGTGGCCGGCCGGCCCGAGGCACTGGAGGCGTTCCTCGCCGCCGCGGAACTGCCGCCCGACGCGGAGATCCTTGGCCCGGTGCCGCTGCCCGGCCGGCGCGGTGCGCCGTCGCCCGGGGAGCGGGTCCTGATCCGGGTGCGGCCCGGCAGCGGGGCGGAACTGGCGAGGGCGCTGAAGAAGGCGCAGGCCGCCCGGCTGGCCCGCGGGGTGACGCCCGCGGAATCGGTCCGGATCAGGATCGACCCGCCGGACATCGGCTGAGGGGCTCCCGTACGGGGTCCGCGACGGCGAGCGCCCCCGGCGGGAGCGGCCTCGGGGGAGGACCGCCACGCCGGGGACGGGGGGTGTCACGGCGGGAGCGCCCGGCCGTCAGGGGTCGGCGTCCCGGCGGCGGGCCCCGGGATCAGCCGTTGCGCGGGCCGGGTAGGGCGGGCGAGCGGGGTACCGCCGCGCCGTGCGCCCCGGCGGCCGACTCCTCGCGTGCGGGCTGGGGCGGTACGGAGCGCGCCGCGGGGATGGTGGGGAGCGGTCCCAGGGTCCGGGTGGTCGTCCCGTCCGCCGGAGCCTCGACGGGCTCGGCGGCCTGCGCGCGCCGGGCCCCGTAACGGCGGTGCACGGCCTGCTTGGTGACGCCGAGCGCCGAACCGACGGCGTCCCATGAGAAGCCGAGCGAGCGGTCGAAGTCCACCGCGGCGGTGACCAGCGTCTCGACGCTGTCCCGCAGTTCCTGCGCGAGCCGGACGGTGGGCGCGGGAGCCCTGCCGTAGACGACGAAGCCCGTGGAGGGACCGGAGCGGCGCGGGCGGTACACGTTGCCGAGCTGGGCCGTGAGCGTGCGCAGAGCGTCCACCTGCCGGCGGACCCGCTCGATGTCCCGCACCAGGAGATGCAGGCTGGCCCTTGCTTGCGCGTCGTGGGTGGCGTGGTCGGCCATGAAGAAGCCTCTCGAACCGGTGCTGAAGAGCGGATCGGGCCGCAGACACCGTTCTCAATCGCGGCCCGTTTCGGTCAATCTCTTTTGACCAACGCGTCAGCGGGCGCCCAGGTCACGCTCTGGGGGCGTGTCGGCATATGCGAGAGGCGCGCGTGTCTCGGTACGCCCCCTCTTTGCCGCCTCGGGAGCGGCGCTCCCTGCCTGTGGTATTTTCAAACCGCCCCATGAGGGGACGGTTCGGGCTGGACCGCAGCCTTCTGGCTGGAAACCCGCCGTGTAAGCGGTGGGTGGAGTCACAGACTGGTGCGCTGCTGGCAGCCCCTCGTGGCCGCCACAGAAGCCCAGAAACGAGGTATGACCCGGTGAAGCTTGTCTTCGCAGGCACGCCAGAGGTCGCTGTGCCAGCCCTGGACGCACTCATTGTGTCCGGGCGGCACCAAGTCGCGGCCGTCGTCACCCGGCCCGACGCCCCGGCCGGGCGGGGCCGCCGGCTCGTCGCCAGCCCCGTCGCCGAGCGCGCCGAGGAGGCCGGGATCGAGGTCCTCAAGCCCGTGCGACCGCGCGACCCGGACTTTCAGGAGCGGCTACGCGAGATCGCGCCGGACTGCTGCCCGGTCGTCGCCTACGGGGCGCTGCTCCCCAAGAGCGCCCTCGACATCCCCAAGCACGGTTGGGTCAACCTGCACTTCTCGCTGCTGCCCGCGTGGCGCGGCGCCGCGCCCGTCCAGCACTCGATCATGGCGGGCGACCAGGTCACCGGCGCCTCGACCTTCCTCATCGAGGAGGGCCTCGACTCCGGCCCCGTCTACGGCCACGTGACCGAGGAGATCCGCCCCACGGACACCAGCGGCGACCTGCTGACCCGGCTGGCCTTCGCCGGGTCGGGCCTGCTGACCGCCACCATGGACGGCATCGAGGACGGGACCCTGCGCGCCGTGCCGCAGCCGGCCGACGGGATCTCCCTCGCGCCCAAGATCACCGTCGAGGACGCCCGGATCGACTGGAACGCCCCCGCGATGCGCGTCGACCGCGTGGTGCGCGGCTGCACCCCCGCGCCGGGCGCGTGGACCGTGTTCCGCGGCGAGCGCCTCAAGCTGGTCTCCGTCGCCCCGCTGCCCGACCGCACGGAGCTGGAGCCCGGCGTGCTCGCTCCCGCCAAGAACAACGTCTACGTCGGCACCGGCTCGCACGCCGTGGAACTGCTGTGGGTGCAGCCCCAGGGGAAGAAGCCGATGAAGGGCGCCGACTGGGCGCGCGGCGTGCGGATCGCGCCGGGCGAGCGGCTGGGCGGAGCCGACGTAGGCTGATACCGGCCGCCCACGCCCTTTCCCACCGTCTTCCACACCACCCGCTTCACCGTCCTCCACACCAACCGCTTCACCTTCTTCGACACCCCAGGCATTACGTACAACCGGAGCACCTTTCACGTGAGCGAACAGCCCCGTCAGCCCCGTCAGGCCCGTCGGCGGACCCCCGCCGGCGGCAACGGCAAGCCGTCCGGCCCCCAGGGCGGCAAGCAGGGCAAGCCCTACCGCCGGCCGCAGAAGGACCCCGTCCGGATGCTGGCCTTCGAGGTGCTGCGGGCGGTGGGCGAGCGGGACGCGTACGCCAACCTCGTGCTGCCGCCGCTGCTGCGCAAGGCCCGCCAAGACGAGAGCTTCCAGGCGCGCGACGCCGCCCTGGCCACCGAGTTGGTGTACGGGACGCTGCGCCGGCAGGGCACGTACGACGCGGTGATCAAGGCGTGCATCGACCGCCCGCTGCGCGAGGTCGACCCGCCGGTGCTGGACGTGCTGTCGCTCGGCGCGCACCAACTGCTCGGCACCCGCATCCCCCCGCACGCCGCCGTCTCGGCGAGCGTGGAACTGGCCCGCGTCGTGCTCGGGGACGGGCGTGCGAAGTTCGTGAACGCCGTCCTGCGCAAGATCACCGCGCATGACCTGGAGGGCTGGCTGGAGCGGGTCGCGCCGCCGTACGAGGACGACGCCGAGGAACACCTCGCGGTCTACCACTCGCACCCGCGCTGGGTCGTCAGCGCTCTGTGGGACGCGCTGGGCGGCGGCCGGGCCGGTATCGAGGACCTGTTGGAAGCCGACAACGAGCGGCCCGAGGTCACCCTCGTCGCACGCCCGGGCCGCTCCACGCCGGAGGAACTGCTGGAGGCCGTGGGCGAGGAGTCGGCGCTGCCGGGGCGCTGGTCCCCGTACGCGGTACGGATGGCCGAGGGCGGCGAGCCGGGCGCCCTGGAGGCGGTGCGCGAGGGCCGCGCCGGGGTGCAGGACGAGGGCAGCCAGCTCGTGGCGATGGCCCTGGCGGCGGCGCCGGTGGAGGGCCGCGACGAGCGCTGGCTCGACGGCTGCGCGGGGCCGGGCGGCAAGGCCGCGCTGCTCGGGGCGCTGGCGGCACGGCGCGGGGCGTTCCTTCTCGCCTCGGAGAAGCAGCCGCACCGGGCGCGTCTCGTGGAGAAGGCCCTGGCCGGCAACCCCGGCCCGTACCAGGTCATCACGGCGGACGGCACCCGCCCGCCGTGGCTGCCGGGCACCTTCGACCGCGTCCTGGTGGACGTCCCCTGCTCCGGACTCGGCGCCCTGCGCCGGCGCCCCGAGGCCCGGTGGCGGCGCCGGCCCGAGGACCTGGAGGGCTTCGCACCGCTCCAGCGCGGGCTGCTGCGGGAGGCGCTGGCGGCGGTGCGGGTGGGCGGCGTCGTGGGTTACGCGACCTGCTCGCCGCACCTGGCGGAGACCCGGGTCGTGGTGGACGACGTCCTGACGGGCCGGGGCGCGGGCGCCTCGGGGCGGGTGTCGGCGGAACTGATCGACGCCCGCCCGTACATGGCCGGTGTCCCCGCCCTCGGCGACGGCCCCGACGTCCAGCTCTGGCCCCACCTGCACGGCACGGACGCGATGTACCTGGCCCTCCTGCGCCGCACGGCGTAGCGCTCGCGGGCGGCAGGCCCCCGCTCTTTGCCCGTCCGAAGTCGGCATGGGCGGGGAGTCCTCCCACGCAGCAGGCGCACGAGCCGTCCGACTGCGACGCAAGCGTGTACCAGTGACGGCCGGTCCCGCATCGGCAAGGCGGCGGTCGTCACCAAGTTCAAGGTCGGCGACCTCATGGAGGGTCTGAAGGCCAGCCGGGCGGGCATCGACGACATGGCCCGCAACATGCCCTCCGGTGCCTCGCCGCATCCTGGCGACGGAGCCCCCCACCCCGCCGGTGTCGGGGAGAGCATGCCTCCGGGGCATGAGTACGTCGACCCCGCGGGCAACAAGAGCGTCATCGGCGCCGACGGGTACATCAGGGACGAGCACGGCAACGTAGTTCCCGACACCGAACCCGTCAGGGAACCGCACAAGAGCGACTTGCCCAACGTCCACGAGCACGAGACCGCGCCGGTCAAGGAAGAGCCGAAGGTCCTCGAAGGCGCGGGCGGCCCCGGGCGCGTGGAGAACGGCACGGGCCACCCGGCTGGCGGGTCCCGCCCGACATCGATGCATTCGGGCGACGGTGCCCACCCGGCCGTCCAGGTGGTACGCACAACACGCCATCCATGCGGCCCACCTGGACGGTGGTCGTCGGCAGCCCGGACCGGCCCGCCGTCGCCACCCTGTGCGTGATCCGCACCCCGGAGGGGGTGGAGGAGGACATCACCCTCACCGTCGGCCACGGTGAGGGTGAGGAGCCGGCCCTGAAGGCACTGCCGGAGCTGGCAAACGAGCTGGTGACCCGGCACGGGCTGAAGACCATGATGTGCCAGGTGCGCCAGGCGCGCCGAGACCTCAGCGCCCCGCCGCGCTTCGAGCCCCCGCCGCTGCCCTACGCCTTCGTGCTGGGCCCGGAGGAGGTCCGGGAGGTCGGGCGGGACACCGCGAGCAGGACGCCACTGAAGGAACCACCGGTGCGGCTGGGACTCAGCGCCCGGCCCGGCTATTACTACGCGCTCGGTGACGGTGAGAGTGCCGAGAGCTGGGCCGCCCTGGAGCAGCTCGTGCGCCATTTGCGCGGGGCGCCGCCCAGCTAGACGACCCCTGGCAGGGGTACCGGGCGGCCGGGTGTGCGGGGCGGAGGGGGAGTTGCGGGGGCGTGGCCGGATGTGGGCCTGGGCATGGCACGCTTGGGGCATGGCCGTTCAGATCAATCCCAGCATCCTGTCCGCCGACTTCGCCCGACTCGCCGAGGAGGCGAACGCCGTCGAGGGGGCCGACTGGCTGCACGTCGACGTCATGGACAACCATTTCGTCCCGAACCTCACCCTCGGCGTGCCGATCGTGGAGTCCCTGAGCCGCGCGACGGACATTCCGCTCGACCTGCACCTCATGATCGAGAACCCGGACCGGTGGGCCCCGCAGTACGTCGAGGCCGGCGCGGGGTCGGTCACCTTCCACGCCGAGGCCGCCGCGGCGCCGGTGCGGCTGGCGCGGGAGATCCGGGCGAAGGGTGCCCGGGCGGCCATGGCGCTCAAGCCGGCCACCCCGATCGAGCAGTACGAGGACATCCTGTCCGAACTGGACATGGTGCTGATCATGACCGTCGAGCCCGGCTTCGGCGGTCAGGCGTTCCTGGACATCATGCTGCCCAAGATCCGCCGGACCCGGGAGATGATCGCCAAGCACGGGCTGGAGCTGTGGCTCCAGGTGGACGGCGGGGTCTCGGCCTCGACGATCGAGCGGGTCGCCGAGGCCGGGGCGGACGTCTTCGTCGCCGGGAGCGCGGTCTACGGGGCGCCCGATCCGGCCGCCGCGGTCCGGACGCTGCGGGAGCAGGCGGGCGCGGCGATCGCGGCGGCGCCCTGGGCTTGCGACCACGGGGCCAACGCTCGATGAACAGCTCGGCGAACGGGGGCTGTGCGGGCTGATCAACGGCCGTCGGATCTGACAGGATGAACGGCGAGTCGAGAATGTGAACAGCAGTGAGGAGAACGCGGTGTCTGCAATGTCGGCGGGACGGTCAGCCCTGCGGATGGGACCCGCGGAGCTGGTGCAGGCGGCGGCCATGGCGCGCCGTTTCTACCTGGAGGGCAAGTCCAAGATCCAGATCGCCGAGGAGTTCGGCGTGAGCCGCTTCAAGGTGGCCCGGGTCCTGGAGACCGCCCTCGAACGCGACCTCGTACGGATCGAGATCAGGGTTCCCGCGGAGCTGGACGCCGAGCGCTCCGACGCGCTGCGGGCCCGGTACGGGCTGCGGCACGCCGTGGTGGTCGAATCGCCGGCCGACGCGACCGAGGACGCCCCCGACCCGGAGAACCTCGGCGCGGTCGCCGCCGACCTGCTGGGCGAGCTGGTCAACGAGGGCGACGTGCTCGGTCTCGCCTGGGGCCGCTCGACCATCCACATGGCGGCTTCCCTGCACCGGCTGCCGCCCTGCACCGTGGTCCAGCTGACCGGCGTGTACGACGCCGGGACGGCGGAGCGGGGCTCGGTGGAGGCCGTACGGCGCGCCGCGCAGGTCTCCGGCGGCGACGCGCACCCCATCTACGCGCCGATGCTGCTGCCCGACCCGGCGACGGCGGCCGCGCTGCGCAGCCAGACTGGCATCGCGCGGGCCTTCGAATACTTCGACAAGGTGACCGTCGCGGCGGTGTCGATCGGCTCGTGGGAGCCCGGCATCTCCACCGTGCACGACATGCTGAGCGACGAGGAGCGGGCGCACTACGCCTCGCTCGGCGTGGCCGCCGAGATGTCCGCACACCTGTTCGACGCCGAGGGTCGGCGGGTCGGCCGGGACCTCGGCGAACGCTGCATCACCGTGGAGGCGGACCGGTTGCGCCGGATTCCCGAGGTGGTGGCGATCGCCGGCGGGCTGCGCAAGGCGTCGGCGATCGGGGCTGTGCTCCGTTCGGGCCTGGTGACCAGTCTCGTCACCGACACGGCGGTGGCGGACTATCTGCTGACGGAGTCCCAGCCGGGGCTGCGTCCGGCCCTGGAACGGGCCGATCCGGACGACTGATCGGGGCCGCGAGGCCCGCTTCCGTGCCCTCCTGGTGCGGATGGTGCCGGAATTGAGATCCGAACGGCGGACCGCAGGGCGGCCCGCTGGGCGCATACTGGAGTCAATGACAAAGTCAGCAGTACCTCGCCGCCATTTGCCGTCCAGCCCGTTCAAGGCCCCCGTGGAACCGCCGCTCCGGCAGTTCAGCGTCGGCGACCGGGTCACTCACGACGAGCACGGCCTCGGCCGTGTCGTCGGTATCGAGGAGGGGATCGCTGTCCTCGTCGACTTCGGGTCGGTCCAAAAACGCATCCTGAGTCCCTATACCAAGATGGCCGCGCTCTAAGCCGTCTTCACGTCCCGGTCCCCGCGACTCGCGGGCGAACCGGATATTTGGCACGATCGGCGCATGATCCTTCGGAACGTGCCCCGATCGTTGCTACGCGTGCTCGGGGCGCTGTTCCTCTGTGCCGCGCTGGTGGCAGCTGTCGGCTGCGCGGGGAAGACCCCCGGGGCGGCGCGGACCGGCGCTCCCGCGAGCCCCGGCACCGCGAGCCCGAGCGACGGGGCGCGCGCCGCCGTGCCCGGGTGGGCCAAGGGGATGGCCACCGTACGCGCCGGGGCCCTGCCGGCGCAGGCCCGCGAGGTGCTGGCGCTGATCGACAAGGGCGGCCCGTACCCGTACCGGCAGGACGGCACCGTCTTCGGGAACTTCGAGAAGACCCTGCCGCCGCACGCGCGCGGCTACTACCACGAGTTCACCGTGCGGACACCGGGCGAACGCGACCGGGGTGCCCGGCGGATCGTGACCGGTGGGGGCGGGGAGTTCTTCTACACCGACGACCACTACGACACCTTCAGGGCGGTTCTGCGATGATCCTCGGAGCGGGGCCGCTCGGCCCGGCGCTGGCCGCCGCCGACGAGGCGGGCTGGACGACGCTGCGGCTGGACCTGGACGGCGTCGGGAGCAAGGCGGAGCTGCTGCGGCGGTGCGGGGACGCGCTCCGCGCGCCGGAGTGGTTCGGCGGGAACTGGGACGCGTTGGCGGACGTGCTGACCGACCTGTCCTGGCTGCCACAGGCGCCGGGGCGGTTGGTGGCGGTCACCTCCTGGCAGGACTACGCGCGGGACCGGCCGGGGGAGTGGGCGACCCTGCGCGAGATCCTGGAACAGGCCGTCGACTTCTGGCAGGCCGATGGCGAGGGCGATGGCGAGGGCGACGGCAAGGCCGAGCCCGAGGGCGACGGCCGGTTCGAGGGCGGGGGCAGCGCCGGAGGCGTGGTCCCCCTGACGGTCGTGTTGGCCTGACGGTCGTGCCGGCCGGGCGGCGGGCACCTCGCGGGACGCCGACGGGGCTGAGCCGGCCGGGTGCGCCGCCGGGTGGCTCCGACAGCGCCCCGGCCCCGGTCAGGACTTCGGGATCCAGGGCGGGGTCTGCCCCCAGGACCAGACGGGGATCTTCGCCGCGTCGACCGGCGGCGGGTTGGGGCCCGAGTAGATCAGGGCCATCCGGGTGCCCCACTCGATGTAGTAGGCGAACACCGCCCGGAACTCCGGGTCCGCCGGCAGCCCGACCTCGTCCGCGGTGTCCATGAGCAGCTCCACCCAGCGGCGGCGCTGCTGCTCGGTGATGCCGCGGCCCAGGTGCTTGGTGGCCATGTGCTGGTGACCGCCGTGGTGGGCCGAGTAGTCGGCGGGGCCGCCGAAGACCTCCGACAGCCAGACGGCGACGTGCTGCGGGTGGTTCGCGTCCATGCCGGCGAAGACGGGCGCCAGGATCTCGTCCTGGAGGGCGTGCGCGTAGAAGACGTCCGTGAGGCGCTTCATGGCCTCGGCCCCGCCCATCCACTCGTAGATGGTGGGCGTCGTGTCGGGCGTGGTGCTCATGACTGTGAGGCGGCCTTTCCCGTGCCGAAGACGTCGGTGACCCGGTAGTGCTTCATTTCCTCGATGTTGTTCAGGTACGGGCGGATCGCGGCGAAGAACGCCGGGAACTGATCGCCCTTGCGGAAGCCCTGGAGGTGGTCCTCGACGGACGTCCAGCGGATCCGGAGGATGTAGCGCTCGGCCTCCTCCTCGCTGTGGGCGAGTTCGTAGTCGATGCACTCGGGCGAGGCGGCCAGGGACTCGGCGGCCCTCGCGTAGGCGTCCTCGAACGCCGGCTGGTCGTCCGCTGCGATCCGGTAGCGGATGTATTCGACGGTGGTGGTCATCGTGTGAGCCTCTCCCTGCAGTCGGTGATCCCGTCCCGGCTACCTTTCCGGGATCTTGCGCGCCCGGCGAGGTTTTCCGCTATTCGGACTCGGACTTCTTGATGTCCGCCTTGACGTCGGGGCCCTGGGAGCGGACCCGCTGGACCGTGTCGAGGGATTCGCGCAGCTCGGCGAGCCAGGCGTCGGTGTTGCGGCCCACGAGGCGGACGCACCACGCGAGCGCGTCGGCCCGGCTGCGCGCCACGCCGCCCGCGACCAGGGTGTCGAGCACCTGGCGTTCGGACTGGCGCAGCCGGGTCATCACCGGGACCGCGAGGTGGGTGAAGAGGGTCGTCTCGTCGCCGGAGCGGACGCCCCACGACACCTTGCGGCGGTAGAGCTCCTCCGCCTCGCGGGCGACCTCGATGCGCTGCTCGCGGGTGCGTTCGCGGAAGTCCTTCACGGACTCGTTCGCCGGGAGGTTCCCGATGACGGTGATCTCCTCGCGGTCGGCGGTGACGGAGACCAGGGACTCGTAGACGTCCACCGGCAGGCGGTCCGCGAACCAGGTACGGAGCTGTGTCTGCTGCTCGGCTGTAATCATGTAATCAACGTTGCATCCGCTTCCTTCTTGATCGCAAGGATTTCGCGTTCGCTCTCGGCTGGTGCTCCGGAGGGTTCAGCCCATCGAGCGGTAGCGGTGGATCAGGGAGACGGCCATCGCGCCCTCGCCGACGCCGGAGGCGACGCGCTTGACGGAGTGGGCGCGGACGTCGCCCGCGGCGAAGACGCCGGGAACGCTGGTCTCCAGCGGATACGGGGCGCGCTCCAGGCTCCACTCCGCGGGGAGTTCGCCGCCGTTGGAGATCAGGTCGGAGCCGGTGAGGACGAAGCCGTACTCGTCGCGTTCCACCACCCCGGCCAGCCAGTCGGTGTGCGGGCGGGCGCCGATGAACGTGAACATGAAGCGCGCCGGGACCTCGGTGTCCTCGCCCGTGTCGGCGTTGTGCAGGGTCAGCCGTTCGAGGTGCTCGTCGCCGTCCAGCGACAGGACGGTCGTGCGGACCCGGACCTCGATGTTGGGGGTGCGGGCGATCTCGTCGATCAGGTAGCGGGACATGCTGGCGTCGAGGGACGCCGCCCGGACGAGGATCGTGACGCGGGCCGCGTACTTGGCGAAGTGCACCGCCGCCTGTCCGGCCGAGTTGGCGCCGCCCACGATGAACACGTGCTGCGAGATGCAGGCCGAGCTCTCGGTGGTGGCCGCGCCGTAGTAGAGCCCGGCGCCCTCGAAGCGGTCCGCTCCCGGCGCTTCCAGCCGGTTGTATGAGACACCGGTGGCGAGGAGGACCGTCTCCGCGCTGATCTCCGTACCGTCCGCCAGGGTGAGGATCTTCGCGGGGTCGTCACGGGTCAGCGAGACCACCTCCACCGGGTGCAGGATCTCGGCGCCGAAGCGGGACGCCTGGATGGTGGCCCGGCGGGTCAGGTCGCCGCCCGAGAGGCCCGACGGGAAGCCGAGGTAGTTCTCGATCAGGCTGGAGGTGCCGGCCTGGCCGCCCGGGGCGCGGGAGTCCAGCATCAGCGTGGAGAGCCCCTCGGACGCCGAGTACACCCCGGCCGCCAGCCCCGCCGGACCGGCGCCGACGATGGCGCACTCGTAGTGCGGGCGGGAGGCGGTGGTGGCCAGGCCCAGGCGCTGGGCGAGTTGGGTGTCGGTCGGCGCGGAGAGCACCGCCCCGTCCGGGAAGCGGACCAGCGGCAGCGCCGCGTCGGGGTCGGCGGCGGCGATCACCGTGAGCGCCTCGGGGTCGCGCTCGACGTTCAGGAAGCGGAACGGTTGGCCGTTGCGGGTGAAGAAGTCCCGGACGGCGTGGGTGCCGGGGGACACCAGGTGACCCGCCACGATGATCCCGTCGTAGGCGGGGCGGTAGGTGGCGAGCCAGTCCGACAGCAGGTCGTCCAGCACCGGGAACAGCCGCTCGTGCGGCGGGTCCCAGGGCTTGAGCAGGTAGTAGTCCAGGCGGACCCGGTTGATGGCGGTGATCGCCGCGTCGGTCTCCGCGTACGCGGTCAGCAGGACCCGGCGGGCGTCGGGGAAGCGGCTGACGGCCTCCAGGAGGAACTCCACCCCGGTGACGTCGGGCATCCGCTGGTCCACCAGGAACAGCGCGGGGTCGTGGCCGCGTTCGTCGAGGGAGTCCAGGATCTTGAACGCGTCGGCGGCCGAGGAGGCGCCGAGCACCCGGTAGCGGTCGCCGTACGCGCTGCGCAGGTCGCGCCGCACGGCCCGCAGCACCTGCGGGTCGTCGTCCACGGCGAGGATGACGGGCTTGCGGTTCTCGGACCGCTCGGCGGCGGCCGAGGCGTGCCCGGCCGTGGTCGCCGGCGCGGTGGACCCGGTCTGGGCCACGGCGGAGGACGGGGTGGGCGAGGGAGCGGTGGCGGCGGGGGAGGGAGCGGCGGCGGGAGCCGAGCCGGTGGCGGCAGCGGCGGGGGAGGGAGCGGCGGCGCGCTCCGGGGCCGCGCTCACGCGGGGTCCAGCATCAGCTTGTCGGTGTAGCACCAGGCCCAGTCCTCGCCCGGCTCGTGCGAGGCCGCGATGGGGTGCTCGGTGGTGCGGTAGTGCCGGGTGGCGTGGCGGTTCTTCGAGGAGTCGCAGCAGCCGACGTGCCCGCAGCTCAGGCACATTCTCAGGTGCACCCAGCCGTCCCCCGTCGCCAGGCACTCCTCGCAGCCGTCGGTCCCGGGCTTCACCGGACGTATCTGGTCGATGTGTGTGCACTTCAGGTCCATCGTCATCGTCCCCGTCCCTCTCCTCGCGCACTCGTACCGCTCGTCACGCCGGTTAATCACGGGCGCGTCCAGACCATAAGTCGGGGGTGCCGAGCAGGTTCATCGATTCGGCCGAAGTCATGGAGTACGGCGGCTACTTCATGACCTCGCACGGCGACTACATGAGGTGTCGGGGCGGCCCGCCCTTCTACCTCACGAAGTCGCATACGGGCGCTTTGACGCAGGCCCCGGGCACAAGCAGGGTGGGGGACGCCAACACAACAGGCGGCGCCTGGAGGAATCTGTGAGCAGAAAGATTCTGGTCATTGTCTCCGAACACGGTTACTGGGCCGAAGAACTGATCGGGCCCGTATCGAAGTTCGACGAGCGGGGCTATGAAGTCGTATTCGCCACGCCGACCGGGAAGCGCGCCCACGCACTTCCGCCGAGCCTCGACGCCCACTACATCGACCCCCCGCTGGGCCGGTCGGTGACCACGGAGGAGAACGCCCGGCTGGGCCGCGAGTTCGAGCAGTCGAGCCGGCTCGACTCGCCGCTCGACATCGAGGCGTGGGCGCCCGAGCGCCCGTACACGAGCGACAAGGACTACCTGCCCAAGCTGGAGCAGTACCACCGCGATCTGGACAAGCTCCAGGAGGACATCGCCTCCTTCGACGCGATCCTCGTCGTCGGCGGCAGCGGCCCCATCGCCGACCTCGCCAACAACGAGCGGGTCCACGCCCTGATCCTGGCCTTCAAGAACGCCGGCAAGGTCGTGGCGGCCGAGTGCTACGGGGTGGCCTGTCTGGCCTTCGCCCGCGACTGGGGCGACCGCAAGAGCATCATCTGGGGCAAGCACGTCACCGGCCACTGCAAGGAATACGACTACAAGGACGGAACCGGATTCCTCGGTACCGACTTCAACATGGGACCGCCGCCGTACCCGCTGGAGTACATCCTGCGCGACGCCACCGGCCCGAGCGGCGCGTACCACGGGAATTTCGGCCACCCGCTGTCGGTGATCGTCGATTTCCCCTTCGTCACCGGACGGTCGACCCCCGATTCCTATCTGACGGGGCAGAAGATCGTGGAAGTCCTGGAGGACGGACTCACCCGGTACGGCTGGTAGTCCGCTGACCGCTGGGAAAAGAGGGGGAATTCATGGAAGCCACTCCCGGACGGGAAAGGCTGATCGAGCAGTTCAAGGCCGACGGCCTGAATGTGATGTTCGGAAATCCGGGGACGGTCGAACAGGGATTCCTCGACGCCGTCGACGCGGCAACGGACTTCCGTTACGTCCTCGCCCTCCAGGAGACCGTCGCCGCCGGCATCGCCGACGGATACGCCCGGGCCACCGGCGGCGCGGCCCTGCTCCAGCTGCACTCCGGGGTGGGCCTGGGCAACGGCATCGGCATGCTCTACCAGTCGCTGCGCGGCCACACCCCGCTCGTCGTGGTCGCCGGGGACGCCGGGGTCCGCTACGACGCCATGGACGCGCAAATGGCCTCCGACCTGGTGGCGATGGCCAAGCCGGTGACGAAGTACGCGACCCGGGTCACCGACCCGCGCTCGGTGCTCCGCACCATCCGGCGGGCCGTGAAGATCGCCCTGACCCCGCCCCGCGGACCGGTGTTCGTGGCCCTGCCGATGGACGTGCTGGACGAGCCGAACTCCGAGCCCGTGCTGCCCGCCACGGTGCCGCGCACGGACGTGGCGCCCTCACCCGCCTCGGTGGGCCGGGCGGCCGAGCTGCTCGCCGCCGCCGAACACCCGGTCGTTCTGATCGGCGACGGGGTGGCGCTTTCCGGGGCGCAGGCCGAACTCGTCGCCGTCGCCGAGCTGCTGGGCGCCGACGTGTACGAAGTCGACTCCTCCGAGGTCAACATCGCGGCGTCGCACCCGCTGCGCCGCGGCCAAACGGGCCACATGTTCGGCCCGCACAGCAAGGGCCTCATAGGCGACGCCGACGGGGTGCTGATCGTCGGCACCTATGTCTTCCCGGAGGTGTTCCCCGAGCTGGAGAGCCCCTTCAGGACCGGCGCCAGGGTCGTGCACATCGACCTCAACGCCTACGAGATCGCCAAGAACCACCCCGTGGACCTGGGCCTGGCCGCCGACCCCAAGCAGGCCCTGCGCGCGTTGGCCGGCGTACTGGAGCACCGGCTGACCACCCGGCAGCGCGCCGCCGCGGCCGGCCGGCTGGCCGCCCGCGCCCGGGAGCGGGCCGCGGAGGCGGACGTACGGGACACCGACGGCACGCCGATGGCCGTCTTCCTGCGGACCCTCGCCGAGCGGACGGGGGGCGACCTCATCGTCTTCGACGAGGCGCTGACCACCTCGCCGCTGGTCACGCGGTACCTGCCGGCCGAGCGGCCGGGCGACTACCACCTCACTCGGGGCGGTTCGCTCGGGGTGGGCTTCCCGGGAGCGGTCGGCGCCAAGCTGGCCCGGCCCGACCGGCTCGTCGTCGGCTTCGCGGGCGACGGCGGGTCGATGTACACCTACCAGACGCTGTGGACCGCGGTCCGGCACGGCATCGACGCCAAGTTCGTGGTCTGCAACAACCGCAAGTACCGGCTGCTTGACGACAACATCGCCCAGTACTGGCGGGAACGGGACATCGCCGAGCACGACTTCCCGGGCTCCTTCGACCTCTCCCACCCCGAGATCGACTTCGCGGGGCTGGCCCGCGCCCTCGGCGCGGACGGGACGCGGGTGGAGAAGCCGGACGAGGCGGTCGCGGCCGTGGGCCGGATGCTGGACCACCCGGGCCCGTACCTCGTCGACATCCAGATCTGACCCCCGCACCACGCCCTGACATCACTGCACCGGTACGGACAGGAGGAGACCGCATGCCCGCCGAGCGGCTGACCGAGGACGCGATCCGCAGCTTCGCCGAGAACTGGTACGTGGCGCTGGACCAGCACCTTCCGCTGGACCGGGTGCTCGGCCTCATCACCGAGGACCTGGAGTTCAAGGTCCCCGAGGACACCTTCCTCGGACACGAGGGCTTCGGCCGCTGGTACGCGGCCGTGACCTCCCGCTTCTTCGACGAGGTCCACACCGTCACGAAGGTCGAGCCCGTCATCGAGGGCGACCGCGCGATCGTACGGGTCCTCGTGAACTGGCAGGCCAAGATCTGGGACCCGCCGGCCGCGCGCAGCCAGTGGCTCGGGTTCGACGCCGACCAGACCTGGGTCGTGGTGGCCGGCCAGGACGGCCCGCTGATCAAGCAGTACACCGTCAACGAGCTGGCGCCGATGCCCGGTTCCGGTTCCCTCTGACCGGCTGCGAAGACGTAGGAGGAGGGGCGATGACCGAAGTGACACGGGAGCGGGTGCGGGCGGCCTACCAGGCGCTCGGCTCCGGTGACCGGGCGCGCATCCTGGAGTTCTACTCCGAGGACCTGCGCTGGCTGGTGCCCGGCAACCACCCGCTCGCCGGCTGGTACGAGAGCCTGGACGCCTTCCTGGAGCTGATGGGGCAGACCCACAAGCTCACGGGCGGCACCTTCCGGATGGACATCGAGGCGGTGCTCGTCGGTGACGACTGCAGCGCCGACGTGTGCCGCAACGTCGCCGTGCGCGACGGCGCGGACGGGGCGAGCGGGTCCCCGTACGAGCGGATGGACTATCCGGTCTTCCACTACATGCGGTGGCGCGAGGGCCGGATCGTCGAGGGCCGCGACGGGCTCTTCGGCGACACGGCTACCGCCTTCAGCCAGTTCTGGGCGCCCTTCGCGCCGGACGGAACCCGCAGGGACCGATAGGGGGATGAGCGCGATGAGCGCGTCGGACGCACGAGAGATTCTGCGGAAGTACTACGAGTACGCCAATGCCGGGGACTGGGACCGCTGGTGCGACCTGTTCGCCGACGACCAGGTCATGGACGAGCAGCTCGCCGGACACATCGAGGGCCTGGACGTCCTGCGCTCGATGATGAAGGGCATGGGAACGATGTACCGGAGCTTCCGGAACGAGCCCGCGCACTTCCTCGTCGACGGGGAGAAGGCCGCGGCCGTCTCCCACGTCACCGCGGTCGGCCCCGCCGGCGAGGTCATCGAGGCCGAGGTCATGAACTTCTTCCGGATCGTGGACGGAAAGATCGTCTACATGGCGAACCACCACGACACCGTGCCCTTCCAGGTGCTCGGCCAGGGCTGAGGGCGGCGTGATGGCGAGAGATGAGTACGACTACATCATCGTGGGGTCCGGTACCGCCGGCAGCGTCCTGGCGAACCGGCTCTCCGAGGACCCGGACGTCTCCGTCCTCGTCCTGGAGGCCGGCGGCGACCGCATCCCGCCCGAGGTGGACGATCCGTCCTCCTGGTACAAGCTGCTGGGCGGACCCGTCGACTGGGGCTACACCAGCGTCCCGCAGCCGGGGCTCGACGGCCGCCGTACGTACGAACCGCGCGGCAAGGCCCCCGGCGGCAGCAGCAACCTCTACATCATGATGCACATCCGGGGCCACGCCTCGGACTTCGACAACTGGGCCTACCAGGGCGCCGCGGGCTGGGCGTACGAGGACGTGCTGCCCTACTTCGCCCTCCTGGAGGGTCAAGAGGACGCCACGGCCGCCACCACCGGCACCGACGGCCCGCAGCGCATCACCCACGCCGGCCGGCACCACCCGAACCCGACCTCCCGCGCCTTCATCGACGCGGCGGTCGAGCTCGGCCACCGGGAGATCGCCGACTTCAACACCGACGGGCCCCGGCGCGGACTCTTCGGCACCGGCTGGCACCACATCGACGTCGCGGACGGCCGCCGCCAGGGCGCACTCGCCGCCTACCTGGAGCCGGCGCTGGAGCGGTCCAACCTGACCCTGCGCACCCAGGCGCAGACCACCCGGCTGCTCTTCGACGGGGACACCTGCACCGGCGTCGAGTACGTGCGGCTCGCACCGCCCGCCCCGATCCCGGGCCGGGTGGTGGGCGACGGACACAGCGCCGCCACGGGACCCGGGACGCACACCGTACGGGCCCGCCGCGAGGTGATCGTGGCCGCCGGGGCGATCGAGTCCCCCAAGCTGCTGCTGCTCTCCGGCATCGGGCACCCCGAGCAGCTGCGCGAACACGGCATCGGGGTCACCGCCGCCCTTCCCGGGGTCGGCGAGAACTTCCACAACCACGTCCTGACCGGGCTGATGGCCGAGGTCACCCAGGAACTGCCGGCACCCGCGCAGAACCTGTCGGAGAGCGCTCTGTTCCTGTCCTCCCGACCCGGCCTGCCCGCGCCCGACCTCCAGATCGCCTTCGTCCACGTGCCGTTCGACGTGATCGTCGGCCAGGACCACCCGAACACGGTGAGTATCCTGCCCGGGGTCGTACGGCCCGTCTCGCGCGGCTGGATCAAGCTCGCGAGCACAGACCCGCTGGCCCACCCGCTGGTCCACCCGAACTACCTGGGCGACCGGTGGGACCTGGAGCGGATGGTGCAGGGCGTGAAACTCGCCCGGGAGCTCTTCGCGACCTCGGCGTTCTCGCCCTGGTACAAGCAGGAGCTCCAGCCCGGGCCGGGCTACGTGAGCGACGAGGACCTGCGGACCTTCGTGAAGCAGAAGTCCGAGAGCTACCACCACCAGGCCGGTTCCTGCCGCATGGGCATCGACGACCTCTCCGTCGTCGACCCGGAACTGCGGGTGCACGGCGTACGGAACCTGCGCGTCGTCGACGCGAGCGTGATGCCCGCCGTCCCGTCGGGCAACTGCCACACCGCCATCGCGATGATCGCGGAGCGCGCGGCGGACTTCCTGAGGGGGGTGTCACGTGCCTGACGTCGTACTGCGCGAGGGCGCGCTGTCCGGGACCCGGATCGCGGTCCTGGTCGAGAGCGACTTCTACGAGCCCGAGATCTTCTACTACGGACGCCGGTTCGCCGAGGAGGGCGCCGAGGTCGACTTCCTGACCCGGCTGTGGGGCAACGACTCCATCACCTTCACCGGCCACGAATACCGGGCGCCGTTCACCGCCGACAAGTCCCTGGAGGGGCTGAGCGACGAGGAGCTGCGCCGGTACGCGGCGATCATCGTGCCCTCGGGCATGGTGGCCGACCGGCTGCGCTACACCGAGGACGTGGACGTCCTCGCCCCCGCCGCGGAGCTGCTGCGCCGGGCGTTCGAGGAGCCGACGGTCCTCAAGGGGATCATCTGCCACGGCATGTGGCTGGCCGCCTCCATCCCCGACAAGGTCCGCGGTCGCAAGGTCGTCTGCCATAACAACCTGATCGGTGACGTCCGCAACATGGGCGCCCAGTACGTCGACGAGGACGTGGTGGTGGACGGGGACCTGGTCACCGGGCGCACCGGCGCCCACCACCACCTCTTCGCCCGCCGGATCATCGAGCTCATCGCGGCGGGGCGGGGCCGGGGGGCCGGCTGATGCGGCGGATGGTCTGGTCCCACGTGGGCCTGAACTGCACGGACCAGAAGACCACCGAGGAGTTCTACACCCGGTACTTCGGCTTCGCCCGGGCCCGGGTGGTCGACCTCGGCGAGTCGCAGATCGTGTTCCTGCGCAAGGGGGACGCGTACCTGGAACTCTTCGCGGCCGACAGCGAACCGGCCCGGCCCGCACCGGGGGTCCCCACCGACACGGCCGGGGGAGACGGGCCACAGGGCCCGGGGCGGATGCGCCATCTGGCCTTCCAGACCGACAGCGTGGACGCGTTCCTCGCGGACTTGGGCGACGCGGCGGAAGTGACCCTGGGGCCGCTGGACTTCGACGACTTCATCTGCGGGTGGCGGACCGTGTGGGTCCGCGATCCCGACGGGGTGATCGTCGAGGTCAGCCAGGGATACGAGGACGACAGCTCTCACGACAAGGACGGTGTGTGAAACATGGCTGACGCCGTGGGTTTCTCCTTCTCCGACACGATCGCGGGCTACGTCGTCCGCTTCGACTCCCACAGCCGGCTGCTGCGGCTGAAGACCTCCGACGGCCGCGAGTTCGACGTGTCGCTGGCCGGGGATCCGAGCGCAGAGCTGGTCCGCAACCTCGACGAGCCGTACATCGACGCCTCCGGACACATCGACGAGATGCTCTCGGCGGGCCGGCTCCTGTTCGTCTACGGCGTCCACTACCCGGAGTCGGGCGGGCGCTTCGACGCCAAGCGCCTGGTCTTCCTCGGCCGTAGCGCCGAGGACTACCGGTTCGAGGAGCCCAGCTGGTGGATCAAGCAGATCGAGTCGCTGGCCGACTTCTACAAGCGGGCCCAGTTCGGCGACGGACCGGTGGACTTCGCCCAGTACCGCACCGAGATCCGGCTCGGCGGCGACAAGACCGCCAGCCACGTCCAGGAGACCGACACGATCTCCCGTCTGGTCTACGGCATGGCCTCCGCCTACCTGCTGACCGGCAAGGACGAGTACCTGGAGGTCGCCGAACGCGGCACCGAGTACCTGCGCAAGCACATGCGGGTCGTGGACAGCGAGGAGGACGTGGTCTTCTGGTACCACGGCATCCGCGTCGACGGGGACAGCGAACGCAAGCTGTTCACCTCGGAGTTCTCCGACGACTACGACGCGATCCCGATGTACGAGCAGATCTACGCCCTGGCCGGCCCCATCCAGACGTACCGCGTCACCGGTGACGTACGGATCAAGAACGACGCGGACGCCACCATCCGACTGTTCGACAAGTTCTTCAAGGACGAGGAACTGGGCGGCTACTACTCACACATCGACCCGATCCTCTTCAGCGCCGACCACGAGTCGCTGGGCGAGAACGCGGAGCGCAAGAACTGGAACTCGGTCGGCGACCACGCGCCCGCCTACCTGATCAACCTGTACCTGGCGACCGGCGACCAGAAGTACGCCGACTTCCTGGAGTACACCTTCGACACCATCGCGGACAAGTTCCCGGACTACAAGAACAGCCCCTTCGTCCAGGAGCGCTTCTACCGCGACTGGTCGCACGACACGACGCACAGCTGGCAGCAGAACCGCGCCGTGGTCGGCCACAACCTCAAGATCGCCTGGAACCTGATGCGGATGAACTCCCTCAAGGCCAAGCCGGCCTATGAGGAACTCGCCCGCAAGATCGGCGAGATCATGCCCGCCGTCGGCAGCGACCGCCAGCGCGGCGGCTGGTACGACGTGGTCGAGCGGGTGAAGGAGGGCGACGAGGAGTCGTACCGCTTCGCCTGGCACGACCGCAAGGCGTGGTGGCAGCAGGAGCAGGCGATCCTCGCCTACCTCATCCTGAACGGCACGACCGGCGGGGACGACTTCCTGCGCGAGGCCCGGCAGGCGGAGGCGTTCTACAACACCTTCTTCCTCGACCACGACGAGGGAGCCGTCTACTTCAACGTGCTCGCCAGCGGCACGCCCTACCTGCTCGGCACCGAGCGGCTCAAGGGCAGCCACTCGATGTCCATGTACCACTCGGCGGAACTCTGCTACCTCTCCGCCGTCTACAACAACCTGCTCATCAACGGCCGGGAAATGGACTTCCACTTCCAGCCCGACCCCACGGATCTGCCCGACCGCGTCCTGCGCGTCTCGCCCGACCTCCTGCCCGCGGGCTCCGTCGAGGTCGCGTCCGTCGAGATCGACGAGAAGCCGTGGACGGACTTCGACGCGAAGGGCCTCACGGTCCGGCTGCCCGACGTCCAGGGCCGGGTCAAGGTCAAGGTCCGGCTTCGGCCGGTCACCAGGTAATGCCCAACGGGGGGCGCCCCACCATGAGGGGAAGAAGACAATGACTCTTCACGTGAAAGAACGCCGGAACAAGGGCGGCACGGTGCTCGTCGCCACCGGCGAGATCAACAGCGAGACCTCGGGGCAACTGCTCCAGGCACTGCTGCCGCTCGTCCGCGAGGGCCGGTCGCTGCGCATCGACCTCACGGCCGTCACCTACGTCTCCAGCGCCGGCCTGCGCACCCTGCTCGTCGTCTACCGCGAGGCCCAGCACGCCGGGGTCGCCGTCACCCTGTACGGGGTGAGCGAGGAAGTCCGGTTCGTCATGTCGGCCACCGGCTTCCTGGACTTCTTCTCCACCGGCGAGGCGGCGGCGGCCACCGCGAAGGCCCAGGCAGCGCTATGAGCGAATCCACGACCGAACAGGTGCTGCGCGTCGACGCCTACCCCACCCACGAGGTGGGCGGGTACCGGGTCCGCGCCGGCAAGCCCTACCCCTTCGGAGCCAACGTGGTCCCCGGCGGGGTCAGCTTCTCCGTCTTCTCCGACCAGGCCACTTCCATGACCTTGGTCATCTACAAGCGCGGCGAGCCCGAGCCGATGGCCGAACTGGAGTTCCCCGACGAATTCCGCACCGGCAGCGTCTTCGCGATGACGGTCTTCGGCCTCGACCACGAGAACATCGAGTACGGGTACCGGGCCGACGGCCCCTACGACCCCGTCACCGGCCATCGCTTCGACGCCCGCCAGGTGCTCTCCGACCCGTACGCACGGCTGATCGCCGGCCGCGACGTATGGGGCGTGGAACCGGACCGCAGCCGCGGCTACCAGTACCGTTCGCGGGTCTGCCTCCAGGACTTCGACTGGGGCCACGACACCCCGCTGCGGATCCCCGCCGAGGACCTCGTCGTCTACGAGGCCCACGTACGCGGCTTCACCCGGCACCCTTCCTCGGGGGTCACGGCGCCCGGCACGTTCGCCGGGCTGCGCGAGAAGATCCCGTACCTCAAGGAACTCGGGATCAACTGCATCGAGCTGCTCCCGGTGTTCGAGTTCGACGAGAGCGACAACCCGCGCAGCAACCCGGAGACCGGCGAAAAGCTCTACGACTACTGGGGCTACAACACCATCGCCTTCTTCGCGCCCAAGGCCGGCTACGCGGCCACCGGACGCTACGGCATGCAGGGCGACGAGTTCCGCACACTGATCAAGGACCTGCACGCGGCCGGCATCGAGGTCATCCTCGACGTCGTCTTCAACCACACCGCCGAGGGCAACGAGCAGGGCCCGACGATCTCCTTCAAGGGGCTCGACAACGCCACGTACTACATGCTCACGCCCGAGGGGTACTACTTCAACTTCAGCGGCACCGGCAACACCGTCAACTGCAACCACCCCGTGGTGCGCAACTACGTACTCGACTGCCTGCGCCACTGGGTCGCCGACTACCACATCGACGGCTTCCGCTTCGACCTCGCGGCCATCCTCGGCCGCTCCGCGGACGGCACGCCGCTGCCCAACCCGCCGCTGCTGGAATCGCTGGCCTTCGACCCGGTCCTGCGACACACCAAGCTCATCGCCGAGGCATGGGACGCCGGCGGCCTCTACGAGGTCGGCAACTTCCCCGCCTACGGCCGCTGGGCCGAGTGGAACGGCAAGTACCGCGACACGGTCCGCAGCTTCCTCAAGGGCGACCCCGGGGTCACCGGGGAACTCGCCACCCGGGTCGCGGGCTCGCCCGACCTCTACTCCAGCCGCGGCACCTCGGCGTCGGTCAACTTCCTGACCGCGCACGACGGGTTCACCCTCGCCGACCTGGTCTCGTACAACGACAAGCACAACGAGGCCAACGGCGAGGGCAACAACGACGGCGGCAACGACAACGCCAGTTGGAACTGCGGGGCCGAGGGCCCCACGGAAGACCCCGAGGTCAACGCACTGCGCCTGCGTCAGATGAAGAACGCGCTGGCCATCCTCTTCACCAGCCAGGGCATCCCGATGCTGCTGTCCGGCGACGAGGTCGCGCGCACCCAGCAGGGCAACAACAACAGCTACTGCCAGGACAACGAACTGTCCTGGTTCGACTGGGACCAGGTCGACGAGAACACCGAACTGCTCCGGTTCACGAGGGAGTTGATCGCCTTCCGCAAGCACCACCGCGAACTGCGCTCCACCTCCCACCCCACCGGACAGATGCGGGACGCCCTCGGGCTGCCCGACATCAGCTGGCACGGGGAGCGGGCCTGGCAGCCCGACTGGTCCCAGGACAGCCGGCTGCTGGCGGTGGCCCGCTGCGGCACCGGGGACGACGACGTGGTGTACGTGGCCATGAACGCGCACTGGGAGCCGCACGACCTGGAACTGCCCGCCCTGCCGGGCGGGCGGACCTGGCACCTGTTCGCCGACACCTCGGCCGAGGCGCCGTACGACATCCGCACCCCCGGTGCGGAACAGGAGCTGGACAACGCCGGCAAGTACCTGATCGGCCCCCGCTCAGTCGTGATCCTCGTGGGCCGCACGAACGAGCCCGAGACGACCGGGACGTTCTGACCGAAGGAGACCTGACATGCCGCTTTCCGTGTCCCTGAGCATCGAGGGCGACACCACCGTGATCGAACTGGCGGGCGAGCTGGACGCCAAGACGGCCCCGGACTTCCACCAGACCATCGAGAAGGCCGCGGGCCACGGCACCAGCACCGTCGAGATCCGGATGGCCGGCGTCGGCTACATGGCCAGCGCCGGACTGCGCTCCCTGGTCTTCGCCCAACAGAAGGTGGCCGACCACGTCACCATCAAGGTGGTCGGCGCCATCGAGCCCGTGTCCCGGACCATCCGCACCGCCGGACTGGACCGGAGCATCCAGCTCTCCGACGACTGACGGCCGTGGGCGACATGGTCGAACTGGCGAGCAAGCCCGCGGTGCTGGACGTGCCCGCGAAGGTCGGGGCACTGGGCGAGATCGCCGCGTTCGTCCTGCGGCTGGCCGGCCGGGCGGGCCTGGACAAGCAGGCCACCTACCGGATCCGGCTGGCCGTGGACGAGCTGGCCACGAACGTCATCATGCACGGGTACCGGGGCGGCGGCGGACGCATCACCGTCCGCGGCCACTCCGGTCCCGGCGGGGTGCGGATCGTCATCGAGGACGCCGCACCTCCCTTCGACCCCGTCGAAGGCTGTCTGCCCCCCGCCACCGGGATCCCCCCGGAACGGCGGCGGGTCGGCGGTCTCGGCATCCACCTGGCACTCACCAGCGTGGACGAATTCGGCTACGCACGCATGGACGGCCGAAACATCAGCACCCTGACCGTGAGGGCCGCTGACTGTGCAGGCTGAGGGGACGGACCCATGCCCTCCACGACCGTGATCATCCTTGACGAGTACCCGCCTCCGACGCCCGAACTGCTCGACGCACTCCGGCTGATGGACGCGGAACTCGTCCCCCGCACCCTGACGGAACTGCTGCGCGGCCCACTGGAAGTGCTGCCCGTCGCGGACGTGCTGCTCGCCCCGGCCGAGGCCGACGGCGAGAGCGTGCGGATGGCCGTCCGCCGGCTGCGCCGCTGGGCGGGGGCCCCGATCGTGGTCGTGTGGACCGTGTCCGAGTTCGCCGCCCTGGAGCAGCACGTACGGCTCGGTCACGACTACCTCGTACCGCCGTTCCTGCCGGCCCTGGTCGGCGCCCGGCTGCACAGCTGCTCCGAGCGGGCCGGGCTCGGCCGAACCCTGCGCGAGGCGGACGCCCGCGCAGAACTGATGGGATATGAGAAGGAGTTGGAGATCGGCCGGGAAATCCAGGCCGGCTTCCTGCCCGAATCGCTGCCCGTTCCGGCGGGATGGGAGATCGACGTACGCTTCCGGCCCGCGCGGCAGGTCGCCGGGGACTTCTACGACGTCTTCGAGATGTCCAGGGGCCGCCGCCTCGCGGTGGTCGTCGCAGACGTCTGCGACAAGGGCGTCGGAGCGGCCCTCTTCATGGCCCTCATCCGCTCGCTGCTGCGGCACACCGCCGAGAACAGCGGACTCCAGCACCTGATGGCGGCGGGCCGCACGGGCGGCAGCCGCCGTACCCCGGTCGTCGGCGCCACCCCGCTGCTCAACGCGGTCACCGCGACCAACGGCTACCTCACCCGCAACCACCTGCGGCAGGGCTACTTCGCCACCTTGTTCTTCGGCGTGCTCGACCCGCTCACCGGCAGCCTCGTCTACATCAACGGCGGCCACAACCCGCCGCTGCTGCTGTCCGGCTCCGGCGACGTACCCGTCCCGCTCGACGTCACCGGGCCCGCCGTCGGCGTCCTGCCCGACTGCGTCTACACCCTCGGCTACGCCCAACTGAACCCCGGCGACACCCTCTTCGCGTTCACGGACGGAGTACCCGAGGCCCGCTGTCCGCGCGGCACCTTCCTCGGCGACGAGCGGATGCTGGAACTGCTCGCCGGCCCCCCGGTGAGCGGCAAGGACGTCGTCGACCGGATCGACCTGGCGGTGCGCGAGCACACCGGCACCGCCGAACAACACGACGACGTCACCATGCTGGCCCTGCACCGGCCACGTGCGGCGCGGGGGCCGCACGCCGACCGAACGGCGGCGGCCTGATGACCCGGACCATCGTGGTGCACTCCCACCGCGGCGGTACCGGCAAGTCCTCGGTACTGGCGAACCTCGCGCTGCTGATCGCGGCCGAAGGACGCCGGGTGGGGGTGGTCGACACCGACATCCAGTCGCCCACCCTGGACCTGCTGTTCCGGATCGGCCCCGGCGCCGGCTCGCTCGCCGACTACCTCCTCGGCCGCTGCGAGATCGAGACCGCGGCCCAGAAGACCGGTGTGCCCGGCCTGTACGTCGTACCCGCCCGGACCGGGACCGCGGCCCTGCGCGAGCTCATGTCCACGGGCTACGACGTGGGGCTGCTCCCGGAGGGCTTCGACCGGCTGGCCGAGTACTACGCGCTCGACGTCCTGTTGCTCGACACCCACGCCGGGCTCAACAACGAGTCGGTGACGGCCATGGCCAGTGCCGACGTGGTGCTGATCATGGCCCGCGCCGACCGCGTCGACCTCTCCGGGGTCGAGGAGACCATCTCCCTCGCCGGGCGGCTGGCCTGTCGGCGGGCGCTCGTCCTGAGCATGGCCCCCGAGGGCGTCGACCGGGTGGACGCCCGCCGGCGCGCCGAGGAGGTCTACGGCGCACCCCTGGCCGGAATCCTTCCGTACGTACCGGAAATGGCCGCTCTGTACGGCGAGCGCATATTCGCAGAAGCCCATCCCGACCACCCCCTGGTCGGTGAATTCCGCACCATCATCTCGGCGCTGGACGCACGTGACGAAGTATCGCGCGCCTGACGCTCCCCCCTTACGCCCCTCGCGGGCGGCGTGTTGAATCGGCAGCGATTCCAGAACAAGGAGATCAGTCATGAAGATCCTCGTCGTCATGACGGCAAAGGCCACGCTCCATCTGCTCGACGGGGAACAGCACCCCTCGGGATTCTGGGCCGAGGAATTCGTCGTGCCCTACACCCTCTTCCGCGCCGCAGGCCACACCGTGGACGTGGCGACGATCGGCGGCCGGGCGCCGACGGTCGACCGGACCAGCATCGACCCGCAGTTCCTCCAATGGGTCCGGCCCGCCGGCTCCCCCGACGAAGACGCCGCCAACGCGGCCGAGTACGTCCGGGTCATCGAGGACACCCCGCAGCTGCAGAACCCGATCGCGCTCGAAACCCTCGGCGAGAAGGACATCGCCGACTACGACGGGATCTACGTCAGTGGCGGCCACGGCGCCATCGGGGACCTGCCCAAGTCCGACGAACTCGCCCAGATCCTGCGGTGGGCCATCGCCCAGGACAAGCCGCTGGCCACCGTCTGCCACGGCCACACCTCGCTCCTCGCGCTCCGCGACGGCGAGGGCCGCTGGCCGTTCGAGGGCTACCGGATGACGGCCTTCTCGCACAGCGAGGAACTCGTCACCAACATGGCCGGCCGGCTCCCGCTGATCCTGGAGGCCGAACTCACCAGACTCGGCGCCCGCTACGAGAAGGCCGAGGCGATCTGGGACTCCCACGTCGTCGTCGACCGCAAGCTCACCACGGGCCAGAACCCGTACTCCTCCAAGGCCCTCGCCGAGACCTTCTTAGCGCAGCTCGCGAAGGGCTGACAGGCCCCCCGCACCCCAGACACGGAAGGCAGCCATGACCAAGCGTGAGCTGAGCGGCCAGCCCCTCGCCAACCCCGGGAAGCTCTTCATCGGCGGCAGATGGGTCCCTTCCCAGGACGGCCGGACCGAACCGGACGTCAGCCCCGTGGACGGGCGGGAGATCGTACCGGTGGCCCAGGCCACCGCCGCCGACGCGGACGCGGCCGTGGCCGCCGCCCGCGCGGCGTACGAGGAAGGTCCGTGGAGCAGACTGTCCGCCCAGGAACGCGCGCTGCGGCTGAACCGGGTCGGGGAGCTCATCGAGCGGGACCTGGAGGAGATCGCCCTGCTGGAGACGGTGGACATGGGCAAGCCGTTCGCCTTCTCCAGCACGGTCGACGCCCCCATGGCCGCCCAGCTCATGCACTACTACGCGGGCGCGGTCACCCGTGTCGACGGCTCCTCCCGCGCGCCGGCGGGCGGCCAGCTCGCCTACACCCTGCGGGAACCGCTGGGCGTGGTGTGCGCCATCACCCCGTTCAACTTCCCGCTGCTGCTCTCGATGACCAAGATCGCCCCGGCCCTCGCCGCGGGCAACACGGTCGTCCACAAGCCCTCCCCTGCCACCCCGCTCACCGCCCTGAAGATCGCCGAGCTGTTCCAGGAGGCGGAGATCCCGGACGGGGTGCTGAACGTCATCACCGGTCCGGGCGTGGAACTGGGGGAGACCCTCACCGACCACCCCGGCATCGACAAGATCGCCTTCACCGGTTCCACCGCCGTCGGCCAGGCCATCATCCGCAAGTCGGCCGGCACCCTGAAGAAGGTCACGATGGAACTCGGCGGCAAGTCCGCCAACATCGTCTTCGCCGACGCGGACCTCGCCGCCGCCGAGGAACTGGCCTTCTTCGGCATCTACTACAACAAGGGCGAGATCTGCACCGCGGGCTCCCGGCTGCTGCTCCAGCGCCCCATCCACGACGAGATGGTCGAACGGCTGGTGCGGCGGGCCTCCGCCCTCAAGCCCGGAGACCCCCGCGACCCGGCCACCCTGTTCGGGCCGCTCGCCCACCGGGGCCAGTTCGACAAGGTGAGCTCGTACATCGAGGTCGGCGAGAAGGAAGGCGCCGTCCTGCGGACCGGCGGCAGCGGGTGGACGCCCGAGGGCGCTTCCACGGGCCTGTCGGGCGGCCTGTACTTCCTGCCGACCGTCTTCACCGGCGTCGACAACGGGATGCGGATCGCCCAGGAGGAGATCTTCGGGCCGGTCCTGTCGATCATCCCGTTCGACACGGAGGAGGACGCCGTACGCATCGCCAACGACAGCGCGTACGGCCTCGCCGCCGGGGTGCACACCAAGGACCTGCGGCGCGCCCACCGGGTCGCCTCGCAGATCAAGGCGGGCACCGTCTGGGTCAACTGCTACAACCAGTACGACCCCTCCGTGCCCTACGGCGGCTACAAGGCATCCGGCTACGGCCGTGAGTGCGGGCCCGAATCCCTGGAGAGCTACACCCAGACCAAGTCGGTCTGGATCGGCATGGACTGAGGAGCGTCAATGCGGACAGGCATCATCGGCACCGGACGGATCGGCACGGTCCTCGCCCGGATCCTGGTCGCCGCCGGCCACGAGGTCGTGCTCGCCAACGCCCGGGGCCCGCGGGCCCTGGCCCCGCTGCTGGCCGAACTGGGCCCCACGGCCTCGGCGGCGCACCCCGCCGAGGCCGCCGGCCGGGCCGACCTGGTGGTGCTGATGGTGCCCTTCGATAGCGTACGGGGGCTGCTGCCGCCGCACGTCGTACAGGACAAGGTCCTGGTGGACGCCACCAACGCGTTCGGCGGCCCCGGGACCCCCGCCGACCTCGGCGGCCGCGGCTCCAGCGACCTGGTCGCCGACTGGTATCCCGGCGCCCGCGTCGTGAAATCCCTGAACACCATGCATTTCGAGACTCTCGCCGTGGCCGGCACCGCACCGGGCGAACGACTGGCCCATTTCACTGCGGGCGACGACGGGAAAGCGAAGGAAATCGTCGCGGGAATCATCTCGGATCTGGGATTCGCCCCCGTCGACACCGGCCCGCTGCACTCCGGAGGAATCCTCCAACAGCCCGGCGGACCCCTCTACAACCGGCCGCTCACGGAAGCGCAGGCGCTCGCATGGATCTCTCACTGAACGTGAACGGAAGACCCGAGCAGTTCTCGGCCCCGCCGAACGAACTGCTCGTGGAACGGCTCCGTGACGGCCTCGGACTGACCGGGACCAAGGTCGGCTGCGACACCGGCCAGTGCGGCTCGTGCGTCGTCCGGCTCGACGGCAGGTCCGTCAAGAGCTGCCTGATCCTCACCGCCTCGGCCGCGGGCTCCCGGGTGACCACCATCGAGGGGGTCACCACCCCCGGCGGCGAACTCACCGGCCTCCAGGAGGCCCTGCGCCAGGAGCACGGCACCCAGTGCGGCTTCTGCACCCCCGGCATGGTCATGGCCCTGGGCGAACTCGTCGACAACACCGCCGACCGCGAGGCACCCACCGAGCCCGAGATCCGCGAGTGGCTCACCGGCAACCTGTGCCGCTGCACCGGCTACCACAGCGTCGTGCGCGGAGTGCAGCGCGCCTGCTCGGCCGCCCGCGCCGAGGAACCCGCCACCGCGACCGCGACCGCCACCGCGACCGCCACGGCCACCGCCGCGTCCGGACAGGAGGTGTGAGGCGATGACAGCAGTAACGGGGGAGAGCGCTCTCCAGGGCAACGGAGTGCTGGGACAGCCGCTGGACAGCAGGGAGGACCCGCAACTCCTGCGCGGCGAGGCCACGTACGTCGCCGACATCGACCTGCCGGGCACCGCCCACATGGCGATCCTCGGCAGCCCGGTGGCCCACGCGAAGATCCTGTCCATCGAGACCAAGGCCGCGGAACAACTGCCCGGCGTGCTGCAAGTGGCCACCGCCGCCGACTTCACCGACGTCATGCCGCTGCCCTGCATCTGGATACCCGGCGGGGTCGAGAGCCACTTCCCGCCCCACCCCTACGGACTTCCCGGCGCCCGCCCGGTCCTGACCGGTGACACCGTCCGGCACGTCGGCGACCCGATCGCCGTCGTCGTCGCCGAGACCCCGCGCCAGGCCGCCGCCGCGCTCGCCGCCATCGCCGTCGAGTACGAACCGCTGCCCGTGGTCACCCGGGCCGACGAGGCCCTCGCCGAAGGCGCGCCCCAACTGCACGAGGCCGTGCCCGGCAACCTGAACGCCTACTGGACCTGCGGCGACAAGGACCGCACCGACGCGGCCATCGCCGAGGCCGAGGTCACCGTCGAACTCGACCTCGTCAACCAGCGCACCATCAACAGCCCGATCGAACCCCGCGGCGCGGTCGGTGACTACCACGCGGCCACCGGCGAGTACACGCTCTACGCCTCCACCCAGGGCCCGCACAACCACCGCTTCCTGCTCTCCGCCCTGGTCCTCGGCATCCCCTTCAACAAGCTCCGCGTGATCGCGCCGACCGTGGGCGGAAGCTTCGGCACCAAGGGCTACCTCTACCCCGACATGGCGCTGGTCCTGCTGCTGTCCAAGGCGCTCGGCCGGCCCGTGAAGTGGGTGGACACCCGCACCGGCCTGATGAACTCCACCGTCCAGGGCCGCGACCACCGCCAGCACGTCACCCTCGCCGGCACCCGCGACGGCCGGATCACCGCCGTCCGCGCCACCAGCTACGCCAACCTGGGCGCATACCCCTCCACCATCGGCCCCGGAGTCGCCACCGCCCTGATGGGACGCTCCATCAGCGGAATGTACGAGATCCCCGCCGCCTTCTGCGAGGTCTACGCCGCCTTCACCAACACCGTCTCGCTCGGCGCCCAGCGCGGCAGCGGACGCGCGGAGGCCGCGTTCCTGATGGAACGCCTCGTCGACCGGTACGCCTCCGAGATCGGCATGGACCCGGCGGCGGTGCGGCGCAAGAACCTGGTGCCGAAGGAGAAGTTCCCGTACGACAACGGGCTCGGCTGGACCTACGACTCCGGGGACTACCAGCTCAACTTCGACCGGGCAGTGGAGCTTTCGGGATACGCCGACATGCCCGCCCGCAAGGCCGAGGCCCGCACCCGCGGCAAACGCCTCGGCGTCGGCCTGGCCACCTACGTCGCCATCTGCGGGGTCGGCCCCTCCACCCGGATGTCGAAGGAGGGCATGCTCGGCGGAACCTGGGAGAGCGCGAACATCCGAGTCCACCCCACCGGCGAGGTCACAGTGACCGTCGGCTCCGCCTCCACCGGCCAGAGCCACGGCACCGTCTTCGCCCAGGTCGCGGCCGACGAGCTCGGCATCGACCCGGCGCAGGTCCAGGTGCTGGAGGGGGACACGCAGAAGGCGCCGTACGGGCAGGGCACCTACGGCTCACGCTCCTACAGCATGGCCGCGCCGGCCGTCGCCCTCACCGCCCGCAAGCTCAAGGCGAAGCTCGTGAAGGCGGGCGCCGTCTTCCTCGGTGTCCCCGAGGACAAGGTCCTCTACGCGAACGGCGGTGTCCACGAAGAGGGCAACGAGGAAAACGCGAAGACCTTCGCCGAGCTGGCGATGGCCATGTGGTACGGCTGGGGACTGCCCCCCGAGATCGAACCCGCCCTGGACGAGACCACCCACTTCGACCCGCCGGACTTCAACTACCCGTTCGGCACGCACGTCGCGGTGGTCGAGGTCGACGAACTGACCGGCGAGACGGAGGTGGTGTCCTACACCGCCGTGGACGACGCGGGCCACATCGGCAACCCGAAGATCGTCCTCGGCCAGATCGAGGGCAGCATCGTGCACGGCCTCGGCCAGGCCCTGATGGAGATCGCCGAATACGGCGAGGACGGCCGGCTCGTCAGCGCCGACCTGGGCCACTACGCCCTACCGCGCGCCGCCGACGTGCCCTTCTTCTCCTTGGACAAGACGACCACGCCCAGCCCGCACAACCCGCTCGGCGCCAAGGGGGCCGGCGAGATCGCCACCGTGCCGCCGGCGGCCGCCGTCGTCAACGCCGTCGTCGACGCCCTCTCCGACCTGGGCGTCCGGCACATCGACATGCCCCTCACACCCGAGAAGGTCTGGCGCCGCCTGAGAGGGGAAGCCCAGTGATCCTGACCGAGTTCGACTACGTACGGCCCGTCGGTCTGGACGAGGCGCTGACCCTCCTCGGAACCCCCGGGGCGCTGGCCCTGGCGGGCGGCCAGAGTCTGCTGCCCGACCTCCGGGCCGGGGCCGCCCGGGCCCGCCTGCTGGTCGACGTACGGCACCTGGAGGAACTGCGGGGCGTCGAAACGACGCCGGAGGGGACGCTGCGGATCGGGGCGCTGACCACGCTCGCCGAACTCGCCGCGGACCCGCTGGTGCTCGCCCGGGCCCCGGAGATCGCCGCCGCGGCCCGCGCCAACGGCGACCCCCAGGCTCGCAACCTCGGCACCACCGGGGGGAACCTGGCGGCCACCGGCCGGGCCACCGACCTGCCGGTGGCGGCCATGGCCGCCGGCGCGGAGGTCGAACTGGCCGGTCCGCGGGGGCGGTCGACGGTGACGGCCGAGGACCTCGCCGCCTCCGGGGTGCCGCAGGGCCGTGTGATCACGGCGCTGCTGGTGCCGGCCGGCGGATCCGCCGCCGCCTTCGAGAAGAGCGCCGACCGGGCCACCCGTTACCCGCTGTGCGCGACCGCCGTACGCGTCACCGCCGACGGCCCCCGCATCGCGGTGACCGGAGCCACCGCCCGCGCCCTGCGCCTGCGCGGGGTCGAGGACCGGCTGCGCGGAGGCCCGTACACGACGGACAACGTGCTCGCGGCCTTCCGCGCCGAACCCCGGGAACTGTTCGTCCCGGGCCGCGGCACCTCGGCCGAGTACCTCGGCCATCTCGCGGGGGTCCTGACGGCCCGCGCGCTGGCGAGGGCCCAGGCGCTCGCCTGATCACCGTCCGACACGGGGGAGTTGACGACAGTGGCCGAACCGACCAAGACGACCACGGGGGACATCGCGCACCGGACCGGCCGGCCGGCCGGTGGGACCGGAGGCACCGGCTTCTGGGTGGTGGGTGCCGTCCTCGTGCTGCTGATGCTCTCCTCCTCCGTGCCGTCGGCCCTCTACGTGCTCTACCAGCAGAAGTGGGGCCTGTCCTCGGGCACCATCACCGTGGTCTTCGCCCTGTACGCCGTCACCGTGCTGGCCGGGCTGCTGCTGTTCGGGTCGCTGTCCGACACCCTCGGACGGCGGCCCGTGCTCGGTGCGGCGCTGGTCCTCGCGATCGTGTCCATGGGCCTGTTCGCCGGGGCCCAGGGGCTCGGGCTGCTGCTGGCCGCCCGCGCCGTGCAGGGGCTGGCTGTCGGCCTGGCCACGGGGGCGATGGGCGCGGCGCTGCTGGAACTGACCCCGCGCTCCAAACCCGCGCTCGGGGCCCAGGTCAACAGCGCGGGCCCCACCGTGGGCATCGGGCTCGGCGGCCTGGGCGCCGGCCTCCTCGTCCAGTACGGGCCCGCCCCGACCGTACTCAGCTACGCCCTGCTGGTCGGGGCCTTCGCGCTCACCCTGGTCGGGGTGGTCCGAATGGGCGAGAGCGCACCGGGGCTGCGGGGCGGCCGCTTCCGGGTCGCCCCGCACCGCATCCGGATACCGCCGGGCGCGGGCGGTCGCTTCGCAGTCCTGGTGCTCACCATCGTCGCCGTCTGGTCGGTCGGCGGCTTCTACCTCTCGCTCGGCCCGCACCTGGCCCTGTCCCTGCTGCGCAGCACCAACTACCTGGTCGGCGGCGCCACCGTGGCCCTGCTCGCGGGGGCCGCGACGGCCGCGCAACTGCTGCTCGGCCGTACCGAGGCGCTGCGCACCGCCGTCGTCGGACTGCTGGGCCTGCTGGCCGGCCTGGCGCTGGTGCTGCTGGCGCTCGGACTCGGCTCGGCCCCCGTCTTCCTCATCGCCACGGCCGTGCTGGGCGCCGGCTGGGGTGCCGCCTTCCTCGGCTCCTTCCGGGCCCTCAGCACCCTCGCCGATCCCGCCCACCGCGGCGAACTCACCGCAGCCGTCTACGTGTTCGCCTACCTCGCCATGAGCGTCCCGTCGGTACTCGCCGGAATGCTCACCAACATCCACGGTCTGCACCGCACCTCCGTGGGCTTCATGACCGCCGTCGCCGGGGTGTGCGCGCTGGCCCTGATCGTGACCTTGCGGCTGTCGGCCCGTACCAGGGCAGAGGGGAGCACCGCATGAGCGGCCCGGAGTTGCGGTCGGCCCTGCGCGAACTGGAGATCTTCGCCGGTCTCACCGAGGAACAACTGGACTGGCTGGTGTCGGTCTCCGAACCCCGGGTGCTGAGCGACGGCGAGGTCCTCTTCCGCGACGGTGACGAGGCCACCTGTTTCCACGTGCTCCTCGCCGGCGGACTCGTCGTCACCAAGGTCATCGACGGCCGGGAGGAGGTGCTCACCCGCCACTCCACCGAGGAGGAGAGCGCCGCCGCCGAGGAACACGACGGCAAACCCTCCGCCGCGCACCGCTTCACGGGGGAGCTGCCGCTGCTGACCGACGGCTCCTACGTGGCCACCGCGTCCGCGTCCGGTCCCGCGACCACCGTCGTCGGTTACCCGAAGCCGGTGTTCTTCGAGATGCTCACCCGCTGCCACGGTGTGGCGGCCGTCCTGCTGCCTGTACTGGCCTGGCGGATCAAGTCGTCCGAGGTGCAGGCCCGCAAACGGGCCACCGTGGAGGCGCTCGGCACCCTCGCCGCGGGGCTCGCGCACGAGCTGAACAACCCGGCGGCAGCGGTGGCCCGGGCGGCGCAGGAGCTGGCACCCGCCCTGGAGCGGCTGACCCGCACCGCGCACGCCTGGGGCGCGGCGGCCTCGGGGCCCGAACGCTCCCTGCTGGACCGGCTCACCGACGAGTTGGACAAGCTGCCGCCGCCGCAGACCGCCGACCCGCTGGCGCAGGCGGACGCCGAGGAGGAGATCGCCGACTGGGCCGAGGAGGCGGGCACCGAGCGGCCGGGACTCCTCGGAGCGGGCGTCTCGGACCTCGGGCTGGAGCTGGGTTGGCTGCTGGAGCGGCTGGAGGGGATCGGCGAGCCGGCCCTGCCCGCCGCCCTGGACCACCTGGCGGCGCTGCTGGAGATCCGCTCCCTGGCCGCCGAACTGCGGGCCGCGGGCCCGCGCATCTCCCAGCTCGTCGCCGCCACCCGCGATTACGCCAACCTCGACCGGGCCCCCGAACAGCGCTTCCCGGTGACGGGCGGGCTGGAGAACACGCTGGTCGTGCTCCGGTCGAAGCTCTCCGGCATCACCCTGGTACGCGAGTACGAGCCCGACCTGCCCGAACTGACGGGTTATCCGGGCGAATTGAACCAGGTGTGGACCAACCTCGTCGACAACGCGGCGGAGGCCATGGAAGGCGCCGGCACCCTCACCCTGCGGGCCCGGGCCGAGGGGGTCTGCATGGTCGTGGAGGTCGTCGACACCGGCCGCGGCATCCCCGAGGAGGTCCTGCCGCGGATCTTCGAACCCTTCTACACCACCAAGGACGTGGGGAAGGGCACGGGCCTGGGGCTGCACCTCAGCTACCGGATCGTGACCCAGCGCCACCACGGGTCGATCACGGCCCGCTCCCGTCCGGGAGAGACCCGGATGGTCGTGCGGCTGCCGCTCGCCACCCCGCCGCGGACGACCGCGGCAGCCGCTCCGGCCGGTTGAGCCGGTCGCGGCACCAGTTGAGCCCGTTCCCGTTGAGCCCGTTCCCGTTGAGCCCGTTCCCGTTGAAAGAGTGGAGTCGAACATGGCCACGTACGACATCTCCAAGCTGCACCCCGTCTTCGTCCGGCAGATGGAGGCGCTGGCCGCCCTCGACATCGAGGCGGTCATGAAGAACTACACGGACGACGCGGTGCTGCTGCGCTTCGAGGGGGCCTCGGTGGGGATCGAGGCCGTGCGCGAGACGTTCACCGGCTACCTCTCGGTCAAGCCCACGCTCGTCGAACTCCAGGAGTACATCGAGACCGAGGACACGATCTTCTACCGGGCGATCATGAACCTCAACGGACAACCGGAGCACGCGTTCGGGACACTTGTGGTCCGCGATGGCCGGATCTGGCGGCAGACCGCCGGATTCGGCGGCTGAGCCCCGAGAACTGGGTAGCGTGTGCGGGGAGGGCGGGGGCAGCGCCCTCCCCGCATGCGCGGAACGAGTGACAAAGGGGAGCCAATGGAGCGCGAAACCGGTCGCGTCGAGGCATTCAGCGACGGCGTGTTCGCCATCGTCATCACGATTCTCGTTCTGGAACTCAAAGTTCCGAAAGAAACGGGGTCGGAGTTCTGGCACGGCGTATGGGAGCAGTGGCCGCATTACGCCGCCTATGTGGTGAGCTTCCTCATCATCGGCGTCATGTGGGTGAACCACCACACCATCTTCAGCCACCTCAAGCGGGTCGACCGACCGCTGTTGTTCCTGAATCTCCTGGTGCTGATGGTGGTATCGGTGATCCCCTACACGACCACGGTTCTCGCCGAACACCTCATGGAAGAAGGCGGATCGGCCAACGCGGCCGCCATCCTCTACAGCTCGCTCACCGTCGCGTACGCCTTGGCGTTCCTCGCCTTCTGGTGGTACGTCACCCGGGTCGGCCACCTCTTCCACGAACAAGTCGACAAGGATGGCGCCCGGGCGACCCGAATGCGGTTCGGTCTGGGGGCGATCGCTTACCCCATGACGGTACTCCTGTCCTTTTTCTCCGCACCACTCACTCTCGTCGCACACTTCCTGATCGCGCTCTACTACGCGGCGAACCAGATCCCGATCCCACTCGTGGTAGAGGAAGAGCGGCTCGCGACTGCCGGCGACCTCAGGAAGTAGCCGCCCTGGCCTACGGCCGTTATCCGCGGTCAAGTAGGGTATTGGATCTAGCTGGTCGCGGGGGAGGCCCAGATGGCTCGCGTAGTCCTGCCGGAGGATTCCGCAAAGGAAATCTCCGAGTTGATCGATGTCCTGATCTCTCTGTTCTTCGAGTCATTACCCCGGCGGGACCAGCGAAACTGGGCCCGCGTTTATCTCAATGGTCTTGTGCGGACCAATGGGAAGAAAACAATCCGTAACATCGCCGGAACCGGCGCGAGTTCCGTCGAGCAGAGCCTTCAGCAGTTCATCAGCAAATCCCCGTGGGACTGGACCCCCGTACGCCGGTCCCTCGCCCAGCACATCGAACGCACCGCCCAACGCCCGCTCGCCTGGGTGGTGCAGCCGATGGTCATCGAGAAGGCCGGCGACCGCTCCGTGGGAGTGGGCCGGCAGTTCGTCCCCCAGCTCGGGCGCACCGCGAACTGTCAGCAGGCCGGGGGGATTTGGCTCGCCTCCAGCGAGGCCAGCTTCCCGGTCGAATGGACCCTCACCCTCCCCGGCCCGTGGACCAGCGAACTGCTGCGCCGCCGCCGGGCCGGCATCCCCGACACCGCTCGCTCGCTCACCCCCGCCCAGGACGCCGTACACGCCGTCCAGCGCATGGCCGCCACCTGGCAACTCCAGCGGCGCCCGGTGGTGATGGAGGTCGCCAACAGCGACCTCCCGCAGTGCGTCGAGTCGTTCGCGCTCCAGGACGTCCCCTTCGTCTTCAAGGTCGACGGCTCGCTGCCCGTCTCCTTCGGCGGGTCCGGGCGCCACAAGCCCGGCCCGCACACCGCGCCCGCCCGGGAACTCATCGACTCCCTGCGCTCCCAGCGGCGCGTCGTCGAATGGACCCGCCACGGCCGAGCCGAGGGGGCGGTCACCCTGCTGACCTCGGCCTCCATCCTGGCCACCGCCGGCGAGGAGCGGGCCGCCCCGCCGCCCCCCACCCCGCTGCTGCTCGTCGGGGCCTGGACGGAGGCGGCCCTGCTGCCATCCGAGTTCTGGATCACCAACATCGGTGATCGGCCGCTCGCCCAGCTCTTCCTGCTGGCCAAGCTCACCGACCGGGTCTCCCTGGACTTCGCCGAGACCTGCGAACCCGTCGGGATCCGCGACTTCGAGGGCCGCTCCTTCCGCGGCTGGCACCATCACGCCACCCTCGCCAGCGTCGCCCACGCCGCCCGGTTGCTGGGCAGCGCCGGGGGTCGCCTCCCCGACCCGACGGCCCTGCCCTACCAGGGCCCGACCAGACCCCGCCCGCCCGCCGTCCTGCCGCCGAGGCCGCTCATACCCGGGCAGGCACCCCGCCGCGCGTACATCCGCTGATGTGGGACATCGCGGGGGAACTCCGCACCTGGTGCGCCGAGCGGCGCGAGTTCGCACTGGCCACCGTCGTCGCCGTCAGCGGGAGCGCGCCGCGCGGGCCGGGTGCCTCACTGGCCGTCGACGCCGGGGGCACCGCGCTCGGTTCCCTGTCCGGGGGCTGCGTGGAGTCCGCCGTCCACGAGCTGTGCCTGGAGGCGATCGTCACCGGGAAAGGGGGCGTCCACCGCTTCGGGTACAGCGACGACGACGCCTTCGCGGTCGGACTGACCTGCGGCGGAATCCTGGACGTGTTGATCACCCCGGTACGGGGGCACGACCCCGTGCGACCCGTCCTGCGCACGGTGCTCGACCACGCCGGGACCGGCGCGCGGACGGCACTGGCCCGGGTGGTCTCCGGCCCGCCCCGCCAGCTCGGCAGGGCGCTGGCCGTCCACGCCGACGGCTCCTACGAGGGCCACCTGGGCGGGGAGCCCGCCCTGGACCGGGCCGCCGCCGAACGGGTCCGGGACCTGCTGCTCGCCGGGCGTACCGGCACCGTCGGGCTGGGGACGGCC
Source organism: Streptomyces sp. NPDC046557 (assembly GCF_040645975.1). Classification (NCBI taxonomy): domain Bacteria; kingdom Bacillati; phylum Actinomycetota; class Actinomycetes; order Kitasatosporales; family Streptomycetaceae; genus Streptomyces; species Streptomyces sp. NPDC046557. The sequence goes on along the minus strand of NZ_JBEYZH010000013.1, from coordinate 87,922 downwards.
GGCGGGCTGTGCGGCCGGCCCCTGACCCTGCTGGTCGAGTCGGCCGCGGAGCCGCCCCGGCTGATCGTCTACGGGGCCATCGACTTCGCCGCCGCGCTGGCACGGATCGGGGCGTTCCTCGGCCACCGGGTCACCGTCTGCGACGCCCGGGCGGTCTTCACCACCCCGGCCCGATTCCCCGACGCCGACGAGGTGGTCGTGGAGTGGCCGCACCGCCATCTGGCCGCCGAGTGGGAGGCGGGCCGGCTCGACGCCCGCACCGCCGTCTGCGTCCTGACCCACGACGCGAAGTTCGACGTACCGCTGCTGTCCCTCGCCCTGCGGCTGCCGCTCGCGTACGTGGGGGCCATGGGGTCTCGGCGCACCCACACCGAGCGGGCCGCCCGCCTGCGGGAGGAGGGGCTGCCCGAGGCCGCGCTGGCCCGGCTGCGCTCACCCATCGGCCTGGACCTGGGCGGCGGCACCCCGGAGGAGACGGCCCTCGCCATCGCCGCCGAGTTCACCGCCGTCCGCCACGGCGGCAGCGTGACCCCGCTGACCGACCGCCCCGGCCCCGTCCACCGCCGAATGCTCCCGGTGGGCGAGCCGGCGGGAACGGGATGAGGCCGTCAGCCCGCCCCGCCCTTGACGTGGTCGATGACCTGCTTGATCCCTTCGCTGGGGGAGAAGTCGACGTAGTCCGTGTCGGCGAGAGCCACCGGCACGTGCCCCGGCCCCCAGTAGAAGGCCTGCCCTTCCTCATAGACCGTCTCCCCATCGTGCGAGCGCATCAGCAGTCGACCCTTGAGGAGGTAGCCCCAGTGCGGACACTGGCACATGTCGTCGGGCAGCCCCGCGAGCGCCGGGGCCAGGTCCGTACCCTCGGGCAGGTGGAAGAAGCCCACGCTCAGGTCACCGCCGATCTCCTCGATCCGAACCTCCAGGCCGCCGTCCGCCAGAACAACGGGTGTCTCGTCGCGCTTCATCGCGGGCATGGTTCCTCCCAGGTGTTCCGCCGGAGGCGGGTGTCCCGAGCCGTCCCCCTCTCCCACTCTGCGCCGCTCGGCCGTCGCGGTCGCGACGAGCCGGGGATACGGCCTCGGTCTGGAGGAAGCGACCAGGTGGTCCCTTATGTCCTGGACGATCGGACCGGGCTGCATAAACGCCGGGCCATGGGAGAATGAAGTACGTGCGTTTCCTCGGCTGCCCTGTCGAGGGCCAACTCCGATCGACTGGGATGTTCAGCACGTGCGTTTCCTCAATGACCAGAAGCCGCCGTACGACCTGACGTACGACGATGTGTTCATGGTGCCGAGCCGCTCCGCGGTCGGTTCCCGCCAGGGCGTCGACCTCTCCTCGCCCGACGGCACCGGCACCACCATTCCGCTCGTCGTGGCCAACATGACCGCCATCGCGGGCCGCCGGATGGCCGAGACCGTCGCCCGCCGCGGCGGCATCGTCGTCATCCCGCAGGACATCCCGATCGAGGTCGTCACCGACGTCATCTCCTGGGTCAAGACGCGCCACCTCGTGCTGGACACCCCCATCACCCTGGCGCCCACCCAGACCGTCGCCGACGCGCTGTCGCTGCTGCCCAAGCGGGCCCACGGCGCCGGGGTCGTCGTCGACGCCGACAACCGGCCCGTCGGCGTCGTCACCGACCACGACCTGACCGGCGTGGACCGCTTCACCCAGCTCTCCGAGGTCATGTCGAAGGAGCTGCTGCTCATCGACGCCGACATCGACCCCCGCGAGGCGTTCAACAAGCTCGACGCCGGCCACCGCAAGCTGGCCCCGGCCGTCGACCAGGACGGCAGGCTCGTCGGCCTCCTGACCCGCAAGGGCGCTCTGCGCGCGACCCTCTACACCCCGGCGACCGACGCCGACGGCAAGCTGCGCATCGCCGCCGCCGTCGGTATCAACGGCGACTTCGTCGGCAAGGCCAAGCAGCTGCTCGACGCGGGCGTGGACACGCTCGTCATCGACACGGCCCACGGCCACCAGGAGTCGATGATCAACGCGATCAAGGCCGTCCGGGCGCTGGACCCGCAGGTCCCGATCGTGGCCGGCAATATCGTCGCCGCCGAGGGCGTCAAGGACCTGATCGACGCCGGCGCGGACATCATCAAGGTCGGTGTGGGCCCCGGCGCCATGTGCACCACCCGCATGATGACCGGCGTGGGACGCCCGCAGTTCTCCGCGGTGCTGGAGTGCGCGGCCGAGGCGAAGAAGCACGGCAAGCACGTGTGGGCCGACGGTGGCGTCCGCCACCCGCGCGACGTGGCGATGGCGCTGGCCGCCGGCGCGTCGAACGTGATGATCGGCTCCTGGTTCGCCGGGACCTTCGAGTCCCCCGGCGACCTCCAGCAGTCGGCGGACGGCCGCTTCTACAAGGAGTCGTTCGGCATGGCGTCGGCGCGCGCGGTGCAGAACCGCACCTCGGAGGAGTCGGCGTACGACCGGGCGCGCAAGGGCCTGTTCGAGGAGGGCATCTCCACCTCGCGCATGTTCCTGGACCCGACGCGGCCCGGCGTCGAGGACCTGATCGACTCGATCATCGCGGGCGTGCGGTCCTCCTGCACCTACGCGGGCGCGGGCTCGCTGGCCGAGTTCGAGGAGAAGGCCGTCGTCGGCGTCCAGTCGGCGGCCGGCTATGCCGAGGGCAAGCCCCTGCACGCCAGCTGGAGCTAATTCCCTTCCCGTGGCCCCGGACCGTCCGCTCGGACGGGTCGGGGCCACGGGCATGTCCGGCCGACCGACCACGCCGTTCGACCGGTGGACGGTGCCGTTCGGCGGTGCCGTTCGGCGGTGCCGTTCGACCGGTCGGCGCCGGGGGGTCCGATGAGCAGGCCCTCGCCGCCTCCACCGTGACCACGGCAAAGCACCGGTCCGTCGGGCGCACCACGCCTCCACCCCGCACCAGCCGGTCCGTCGCCGCCGGCAGGGCTCCGCCAGGCCGGGCCGGATCATCGGCCTCCCGCAGCAGGGCGATGACCGCCGCCCGGTCCGGTCCGTCGGGGTGCAGGCAGTCCAGTACGGCCCGCAGCGCGGGCCCCGCCCCGAGCGGGTCCGCGACGCAGTAGCGCACCCGGCAGCCCAGCGTCCGCGCCTCGACCAGCGCCTCCCGCACCGGAGCGGTCTTCCCCGCTCCGGCTTCCCCCTCCACGAGCAGACGGCTCCCACCGCCCGCCGCGCCGCCGCGCACCCAGTCCCGTAAAGCCTCACGCCGATGCTCTCGCCCGACCCGCACCTCGGCGGTCCCTCCGGTCATGCCGCGCCTCCCGCAGGATGCCACGTTCAAGGCCGGTCGGACCGTTCCCGCGGGCCGGAGGTGTGCACGCCCGCCCGGTACTTGGGAATCCGTACCGTGACCTTCATCCCGGCGCCGACCCCCGTTTCGATGACGAGCCCGTAGTCGTCCCCGTAGACCTGCCGCATCCGTTCGTCGACGTTCGGCAAACCCACCCCCGAGGAGGATCCCGCCCGCTCACCGGCCAGGATGCGGCGCAGCAGGGCCGGATCCATCCCGACGCCGTTGTCCTCGATGGTGAGCACCGCCTCCGCACCCGCGTCCCGGGCCGCGATGGTGATCCGGCACCGGTCGGTGGAGTCCTCCAGCCCGTGCTTGACCGCGTTCTCCACCAGCGGCTGGAGACACAGGAACGGCAGTGCCACCGGCAGCACCTCAGGCGCCACCTGCAAGGTCACCGTCAATCGGTCCCCGAACCGGGCCCCCGCCAGGGCCAGGTACTGCTCGATGGAGCGCAACTCCTCGGCGAGCGTGGTGAAATCGCCGTGCCGCCGAAACGAGTACCGGGTGAAGTCGGCGAACTCCAGCAGCAGGTCACGCGCCCGCTCCGGGTCGGTGCGCACGAACGAGGCGATCGCGGCGAGGGAGTTGAAGATGAAGTGCGGGGAGATCTGCGCCCGCAGCGCCTTGATCTCCGCCTCCATCAGCCGCGTCCGCGACCGGTCCAGTTCCGACAGCTCCAACTGGACCGACACCCAGCGCGCCACCTCCGTCGCGGCCCGCACCAGCACCGCCGACTCCCGCGAGCCGTACGCGACGAGCGCGCCCAGCACCCCGTCCTCGCCGGTCAGCGGGGCGAACACCGCCCACTTCAGTGGGCAGTCGGGGCGTTGACAGCCGGTGCGCAGGCTCATGCTCCGCCCCGACTCCAGCATCCCCGCCACCCGGGCCATCGCCCGCCGCTGGTGGTGGTCGGCGCCCGGCCCGTCCCAGGCCAACACCGCCTTTCGGTCGGTCAGGCACAGCGCCTCGGTACCCAGCAGCGACCGCAGCCGCCGGGCGGCCTTGCGGGCCGCGTCCTCCGTCAGGCCGGCCCGCAGCGGGGGAGCGGCCAGCGAAGCGGTGTGCAGGGTGTGGAAGGTGGCCCGCTCGACGGGGGTGCCCAGGTCCATCCCCGTGGCGCGTTCCCCGCGCCGGGCGTGCCACCGGCCCGCCGCCCAGCCCAAGGCCGGCAGCCCCACCGTCGCCAGCGCGGCCACCGCCGGCAGCACCGCCCCCGTCACCGCCCCTGCCATCGCGCCCGTCACCGCCCCGGCCACCGGGCGCCCACGGCCCGGCGCCCGGCGACGGCCTCCGGCAGGTGAAACCGGGCCAGGGTGGCCGCGGTCCCGGCCGGGACCCGGGACCGGGTGGCCAGCGAGACCGCCACCATCGTCAGGAACCCCAACGGCACCGACCACACCGCCGGCCACGCCAACAGGGTGTGCGCCCAGCCCGCCGGCACCAGCCCCGCCCGGGTCGCCACTACCGCGCCGAGCGCAGCCCCGCCCCCGGTGACCAGCCCCGCCACCGCGCCCGGCGGTGTCAGCCCGCGCCACCAGATGCCCAGCACCAGCAGCGGGCAGAAGGACGACGCCGACACCGCGAACGCCAGCCCCACCGCGTCCGCCACCGGCACGTCCGTCGAGACCACCGCCCCCAGGAGCGGCACCAGCATCGCCACCACCACCGCGAACCGGAACGTGCGCACCCGGCGCCCCGGCAGCACGTCCTGGTGCAGCACCCCCGCCACCGCCATCGTCAGCCCCGAAGCGGTGGACAAGAACGCCGCGAAGGCGCCCCCCGCCAACAGCGCCCCCAGCAGCTCCCCGAGCAGTCCGCCCAGCACCCGCGACGGCAGCACCAGCACGGCGGCGTCGGCGTCCCCGGTCAGGGCCAGCTCGGGGGCGTAGATCCGGCCGAGCGCCCCGTACACCGGCGGCAGCAGGTAGAACACCCCGACGAGGCCGAGCACCACCAGCGTCGTGCGCCGGGCGGTCCGCCCGTCGGGGCTCGTGTAGAAGCGCACGGCGACGTGCGGCAGGCCCATCGTGCCGAGGAAGGTGGCCAGTATCAGCCCGTACGTGGCGTACAGCCGGTGTTGCCGCCCGGTTCCCGCCAGCCGTTCCGACCGGCCGGCGCCCCCCGGCCGGGCCTGTGCCGCGGCCTCGGGCACCGCGCCGTCCCGGGGGAACCGGAGCACCGCGTGGGCCCGCACGGTGTGCTGCCCGGCGGCCAGGGTCACCGGCTGCGCCGCGTACGAGCGGCCGTCCACCTGCCCCGTCACCGTCAGCGTCAGCGGCGCCGCCAGCGATATCCGCAAGTCCTCGGCCGGGGTGACGGTGGTGTGCTCGCGGAACACCGCCGGGGCGTCGAAGGTGGCGCGCGGCGCCCCGTCCCCGGCCCAGGCGCCGATCAGGAAGAACGCCGGGACCAGCAGGGCGGTGAACTTGAGCCAGTACTGGAACGCCTGCACGAAGGTGATGCTGCGCATCCCGCCCGCCCCCACGGCCGCCGTGACCACCGTGGCGACGACGACACCCCCGACCCAGTGCGGTGCCCCGGTCAGAATGGCCAAGGTCAGCCCCGCGCCCTGCAGTTGGGGCAGCAGGTACAGCCAGCCGACACCGATCACGAACAGCACCGCGATCCGCCGCACCGTCCGGGACTCCAGCCGGGCCTCGGCGAAGTCGGGCAGCGTGTAGGCCCCGGAGCGCCGCAACGGGGCCGCCACCAGGACCAGCAGCACCAGGTACCCCGCGGTGTACCCCACGGGGTACCACAGCATCTCGGGCCCTTGGAGCAGCACGAGCCCCGCGATCCCGAGGAAGGAGGCGGCCGAGAGGTACTCGCCGCCGATCGCCGCCGCGTTGAGGCGGGGACCGACGGTGCGCGACGCCACGTAGAAGTCGGAGGTGGTCCGGGATATGCGCAGACCCAGCGCTCCGACCAACACGGTTGCCAGGACGACGACGGTGACCGCGGTCAGCGCGTACGTCTGGTTCACCGGCGCGTCCTTCGACAGGGAGAGGGGTCTTGGGAGTGTACGCAGCGCCGAGGACCGGGCGACAGACGCGATCCGGCACAAGGCCGGCCGAACCGAAGGTCACCCCGCGGGGGTTCGGAAGGGTCGCAGGGCGGCCGGCGACGGTGGGGGATCAGACGGCCGGGTCGCGGTGTTCCGCGCAGTCCCGCAGGGCGATCTCCAGCTCCACGTACGACTCCTCCGCCCGCCGGAAGGCCAGCGTCAGCGCCGCTTCCGCACGCGGTGGCACCTGCTGCCGCGCGCCCTCCTGGGCGTCGTACAGCACATCGGCCCAGCGCGCCGCCACGCTGCGCAGCCGGGCGAGCAGCGCCTCGGCCTCGGCCGGGCCGGCGGGCCGGGTCCGGGGCAGTCCGGTGAGCGCGTCCAACAGCGCCTGGATGTCGGGCATGTGCGGGGCTCCTCCCGGACCGGAAGATCCACGATACGCAAGGGCCCCTCGGCCGGAGCGGGTTCCGTCCACCGCTGCGGCCGACGGGCCCGCCGGATCGCCGTACGCCCGTCCCGGCGCGACGAACGGCGCCCGCACACGCCGGACGGTCGGCGGATGCCGTACACCGCGGGCCGGACGGCGCCCGCGCGCCCCGGCCCCGGGTCCGGTGGTCAGCCGGTCGCCTGCCGCATCAGCAGCTCCCGCAGCTCCCGCGCGTGCCGGCGGCTGACCTGGAGCTCCGCCGACCCGACACGGACGCTGGTGGTGCCCCCGTCGAGGCGCAGTTCGTCGATCCGGCCGAGCGCCACCAGATGCCGCCGGTGGATCCGTACGAAACCGCGCGCCGCCCAGCGTTCTTCCAGCGTGGACAGCGGGATGCGCACCAGGTGGCTGCCGTCGTCGGTGTGCAGTCGGGCGTAGTCGCCCTGGGCCTCGACGTACGCGATGTCGGCGATCGCCACGAAGCGGGTCACCCCGCCCAGTTCGACGGCGATCTGCTCCGCGGATCGGTCGGCGACGGTGACCTCGGGGGCCGGTCTGCGCTGCGCGGGCACGACCGGGGGAGGCGACGCCGGGGCCCCGACCGGGTCCCCCGGGGCCGCGGGTTCCGCCGCCCGGGCCAGCTGGGCGCACGCCCGGCGGACGGCTTCCGCCAGCCGCTCAGGCCGCACCGGCTTGAGTACGTAGTCCACCGCCTTCAAGTCGAAGGCTTGGACGGCGAACCCCTCGTGCGCGGTGACGAACACGATCAGCGGGGGCGCCGCGAAACCGGCCAGCAGCCGGGCGACGTCCAGTCCGGTCAACCCGGCCATGTGGATGTCGAGGAAGACCACGTCGATGCCGTCGGGCCCGTCCGGGCCACACTCCAGCGCCCTCGTGACCCGACGCAGGGCCTCGGTGGCGTCCGAGGCGCCCTCGGCGGTGCTCACGCGCGGGTCGGAGCGCAGCAGGTAGAGGAGTTCCTCCAGGAGGGGCTTCTCGTCGTCGACGGCCAGTACGCGCAGCATGGAGCCGAGTCTAGGTTCCGCTCCGCCGGGGGGGAACGGTGGAGGAAGACGGGTGCGCGGCCCCGGCCCTCGGGGGGAGGGGAGGACGGGGGCCGCGCGGTCCGTGGGTCGTGCCGGGCCCGCTACGGGGCCGTGATGAGCTTGCCGTCGGGGGCGACCGCGTACCAGGTGCCGCCCACACCCTGACCGTTGCTGTCGCCGGCCTTCTTGTCCCCGGTGAAGGTGTAGACGGGCCAGCAGTTCACCGTCTGCTGCTTCTTGCCGTCGGGCCGGTCCGACACCAGGAAGTTCTTCTCGACGATGCCCTTGGCGTTCGCCTTGTCCACCGGCGGCACCACCGGCCACTTGGCCACACAGTCGCCCTCGCACTTGGAGACCATCGGCCAGGCGGTGTCCGGCTTGAAGCGGTAGACCGTCATCCCGTTGCCGTCGACGATGTGCTCACCGAGCGTGGGATCCTTCGCCACGGTCAGCGCGCCCGTCGCCTGACCGGCGCCGGCGGGCGCGGCGGCCGGCTTGGCGGCCTTCTTGCCGTCCGGCGCCGCGGCGAACCACGTGCCGCCCACGCCCTGACCGCTGGTGTCGCCCGCCTTGGTGTCCTTGGCGAACCGGTACACCGGCCAACCCGCCACGGTGAGCTGCTTGCTGCCGTCGGTCCGCACCACCTCGCCGAGCAGCGACGCGTCCATGCCCGCGGCGGCGGTGGCGTCACCGGCCGCGACCGCCGGCCAGTTCTTCGCGCAGTCGCCGTCGCAGTTCGACTTGGACGGCTTGGCGGTGTCCTTGTCGAAGCGGTAGAGGGTGAAACCGGCGCTGTCGGTGAGTACGGAACCCAACTGGCCGTCGGCCGCGATCGCCAGCTGCCCGGCGCCCTTGGCGGCCGACGCGCCGGGCGCGCCGGCCGCCGCCGGGTCGGCCCCGTAGGGATCGGCGACGGGCGCCTGGGAGGCGACGGCCGCGGCCGGCTTGGTGGTGTCGGCCGCCTTGTCGTCGCCGCCGCACGCGGTCGCCGTCATGGTGACGACGATCGCGATCGCGGCCAGGGACGTTCCGCGCTTGATGCCCATGGTGATGTCTCCCACGTGTGGTGTCCGCCGAGTCCGTCGCCGGAGCGTCGGCAATGTGTGCAGGACACGTCGTCGGGGGAGCGCACTGTTCAGCCCGGCCGGTGTGTGCTCTTTCACCTAACCCGCGTCGAACCCGGCGCGCCGCAGGGCCGTGACCACAGCGAGGCCCAGGACCCGGTGCCCGTCGTCGTTGGGGTGCAGCCCGTCCGCGAGGTGCTCGGGGCCGAGCAGGTCCCGGCCCGGCAACAGGGCCAGCCGGCCGTCCCCGGCCGCGATCCGGTCGTGGACGGCGCGCTCCATGGCGTCTCGCAGGGCGCCCAGGGTGGCGCCGAGCCGGTTCGGGGTGCGCTCCGCGTCGGGGCGCAGCACGGGGGACAGGAGCAGCAGGGGTGTGTGTGGGTGGCCCTGCCGTACGAGGTCGAGGAACGCGCGCGTGGTCTCGTAGAGCATCGGGGCGGAGAAGGGCACACGGGACCAGCAGTTGGTGCCGAAGGCGAGCGTCAGGACGTCGGCGGGGAGCTTGGCGAGCTGTTCGGCGGTGGCGAGTTCGCCGCGCGCGGCACCCGCGTACCCCAGGTTGACGGTGTCCCAGCCCAGTTCCCGCCCGGCGACCGCGGCCCAGCCGTGGGCGGGGCGGGTGGACCACCAGCCCTCGGTGATGGAGTCTCCGTGCACCACCCAGCGGAGGGCCGGCGGGGCGGGGGCGAGGGGGCCACCGATCCCGCGCACCCCGAGGATCAGCGGCGACTGGGCCTCGGGCGGGTGGACGGTGAACGGCCCGCCGCCGCCGGGCAGTCCGATCCGGACGACGGCCTCCGGGGCGGGCTCGGTCCACACCTCGCGCAGGGCCCCGTGGCGGTCCCAGAGGGCGAAGCCGTGCGCGACGTCACGCAGCGCGTCGGTGGGCCGGGGCACGGTCGCGCGGTAGCGGATCTCCACGGCGCGGGCCCGGCCGGCGGTGAACTCCAACCGCACCCCGATGGGCAGCGTCGCCCGTTCACCGGTGTCCCAGGGCAGTCGCATGGTGTCCGCCGGGTCGGCGCGCACCGGCCGGCCCTCGTCCAGCCAGGCGACCCCGCGCAGGAAGGGGCCCGGGTCCTGCCACGCGTCGTCCGCGCCGCTCACCGCTCTCACGCATCGCCTCCGGTCGTGGGGTGGGGGAACGCTTCGATTCGTACCCCGCCGGGAGGGGTTCACCGCCCGCGCGGTCGAACCCCTCCAAAAACGGCTGTGGGGCGGTCTGCGCAGTGATCGATCATCCGCGCGCAACAAAGGACCATCCGGGACAGATCCGCGCAACGATCGTGCGCCAATGTGCAAGGATGGTGCATTACGGGCGGTATCACTCAGCTCGTAGGCTCACTCGCTGTACGTGGAGTGGCGCGAACCGCCTGCTCGGCGGTCCCCCATGCCCAGGCAGGCTCCCCGCTCGCCTGTTCCTGCTCCGGACCGCTGCGGTCGACGCCTGAAAGTCCCCATCCGCAGTGTCAAAGGAGTCCTTTCGTGCTCGAAACCGGCCAGGCGCCACCGCTCACGTCCGAGCCCCGCAAGCCTGCCCATCCTTTGCTGCGCCGCAAGCCGGTCGAGCAGTTGGTCGCCGAGGGCGGCCAGGGTGAGGGCGGCTCCCTGCGCCGCTCGCTCACCATGTGGCAGCTGACCATGATCAGCATCGGCGCCACCCTGGGCACCGGCATCTTCGTCGTCCTCGGTGAGGCCGCCCCCAAGGCGGGCCCTGCCGTGACGATCTCCTTCATCCTCGCGGGCCTGACCGCGCTGTTCTCGGCCCTGTCCTACGCCGAGCTCGCCGGCTCCGTCCCCGTCTCGGGGTCCTCGTACTCGTACTCCTACGCCACCATGGGCGAGTTCGTCGCCTGGATCTGCGGCTGGTGCCTCATCCTGGAGTACGCGGTGTCCGTCGCGGCCGTCGCCGTCGGCTGGGGCCAGTACCTCAACGAACTGCTCGACGGGACCATAGGCGTCACGATCCCCGAGAAGATCGCCGCCCCGATGGGCGAGGGCGGCTGGATCAACCTGCCCGCGCTGGTCGTGGTCCTGCTCGCGATGGTCTTCCTGATGCGCGGCGCGAAGGAGAGCGCCACGGTCAACTCGATCATGGTCGGCGTGAAGATCGTCACGCTGCTGCTCTTCATCGGCATCGGCGTCATGGGCATCAAGTCCGGCAACTACACCCCGCTGGCCCCGCTCGGCGTCACCGGCATCAGCGCCGCCGCCTCCACGCTCTTCTTCTCGTACATCGGCTTCGACGCCGCCTCCACCGCCGGTGAGGAAGCCAAGAACCCGAAGAAGGACCTGCCGCGCGCGATCATGCTCTCCCTGGGCATCGTCACGATCCTCTACGTCCTCGTCGCCTTCGTCGCCGTCGGCGCCCTGCCCTGGCAGGACTTCGCGGGCACCGAGGCCGCGCTCGCCCAGATCATGACCAACGTCACCGGTAACAGCTTCTGGGGCGTCGTCCTCGCGGCCGGCGCGGTCGTGGCCATCTTCTCCGTCGTCTTCGCCGTGCTCTACGGCCAGACCCGCATCCTCTTCGCGATGTCCCGCGACGGCCTCGTCCCCAAGGTCTTCGCCAAGGTCGACGCCAAGACCGGCGCGCCCCGCGCCAACGTCGTGATCGTCTCGCTCTTCTGCGGCGCGCTCGCCGCCTTCATCCCCCTGGGTGAGCTGGCGAACGCCACCAGCATCGGCACGCTCTTCGCCTTCGCCCTGGTCAACGTGGCCGTCATGATCCTGCGCCGCACCAAGCCCGACATGCCGCGCACCTTCAAGGTGGCCCTGTACCCGGTGACGCCGATCCTCGGCTTCATCGCCTGCGCCTACATGATGTACAGCCTGCCGGGCGCCACGTGGGTCGCGTTCGGTGTCTGGATGGCGGTCGGCCTCGTGGTCTACTTCCTGTACGGCATCCGCCGCTCCCGACTGGCCACAGCAGAGAAGTGATCCACCCGCAGTGCGACTGAACGATCTCGACGAACGCATCGTGCACGCCCTCGCCGAGGACGCCCGCCGCTCCTACGCGGACATCGGCTCCGAGGTCGGCCTCTCCGCCCCCGCCGTGAAGCGGCGCGTGGACCGGCTGCGCGCGGAAGGGGCCATCACCGGCTTCACCGTCCGTGTGGACCCTGCCGCCATGGGCTGGGAGACCGAGGGCTTCATCGAGATCTACTGTCGCCACAACACCTCGCCGGACGACATCCGGCGAGGTCTGGAGCGGTACCCCGAGGTGGTGTCCGCGTCGACCGTCACCGGCGACGCGGACGCCCTCGTCCAGATCTTCGCCTCCGACATGCGCCACTTCGAGCGGGTGCTGGAGCGCATCGCGGGCGAGCGCTTCGTGGAGCGCACCAAGTCGGTCCTCGTCCTGTCCCCGCTGCTGCGCCGCTTCACCTCCGGCGCCCCCGCCTAGGTCCTCTCGGACGGTCCTCTCAGACGCGGGCCGGGGTGCGGTCGTCCAGCAGGGCGCGGCGCTCCTCTTCCGTGAGGCCGCCCCACACCCCGAACGGCTCGCGGGTCGTCAGCGCGTGTTCCAGGCAGGCCGCGCGCACCGGGCATCCGGCGCAGACGCGCTTCGCCGCCTCGTCCCGGACCTCACGGTCCTCGCCCCGCTCCCCGGCGGGGTGGAAGAACCGGCCGGAACCCAGGTCCCGACAGGCGGCACGGGCCTGCCACTGCCAGTGGTGGTGGGCGGAACCCGGCAGGCGGGAGACGTCGGACATGGCGGTTCCTTTCCGTGGGAAGTCGTCGGTATCAGCGCGTGTGACCCTTCCCCGCGCACTGAAACCCCTCCCCCGTCCGGGAATCCCCACCGTCCGCCCACCGGCCCCGGGCCCGCTCCCGCGCCGGCCCGTCCGAGTCGGGGCGGGGGGTGGGGAGGCCGCCCGTCCACTGCGTGTCCACCGCCACCCCCCTGTTCATCACTCAACCCGGCGCCGACGCTACGGGAGCGGTCGGCCGCACTCAATGAACGGCGTGTTTCGGCTTCCTTTCCACGTCAGAGGCCACGTCCGGGGGCCGCCCCCGGGGTCGCGTCCGGCTCGGCGTCGGGAGTGCGCAGCCCGATGAACACCGGCTCGCGGCGCAGGGTGAAGCCCATCGACCGGTACAGCCGGATCGCGCCGGTGTTCGCGGCGGCGGCGTGCAGGAAGGGAACGTCCCCCCGCTCGCGGACGGCGGCGGCCACCGCGCGGACCAGCCGCCCGGCCAGGCCCTCGCCCCGGTGGTCGGCATGCGTGCACACCGCGCTGATCTCCGACCAGCCGGGCGGCCGCATCCGCTCCCCGGCCATCGCGACCAGTCGGCCCCCGCGCCGGATCCCGAGGTACGTGCCCAGCTCCACGGTGCGCGGGGCGAACGGGCCCGGCTCGGTCAGGCGCACCAACTCCAGCATCTCGGGCACGTCGGCCGCTCCCAGCCGGACCGCCTCGGGGTCGGCCTCGGCCCGCACCGCGCTGCCGTCCAACTGCACGCCCGGTATGGACCGCACCGTCTCCCACCCCTCCGGTGGGGTGGGCAGGCCGGTGAGCCAGACCTCACGGCCGGGACCGACGAGGGCGGCCAGGTCCGCCCAGGCCAGCGGGTCCACCGGATCGGCGAGGGCCGCGAAGGGGTTGGCGTCGCGCACGTAGCGGGCCGCGCGGCCGGCCACTTCCGCGAAGTCCCGGTGCGTGCCCGTGAGGGCCGCCCAGACCGGATTGTCGAGGGGGTGGGCGGCGGTGGCGGTGAGGGTGTCCGAGTCGGGGGCCATGGGCGGCGGGGTCCTTCGGGTCGGAGGCGGAGGCATCGCGGCGCGTCCGCCTTCTTGACGGCCCTGCGGGACGCCACGACACTGCGGGGGACGGTCAGGATCGTCAGCGCCCGCACCGGGCGCTTTATGCCCGAGGACAGGATGGGATCGGTGGACATGCCCCGGACACCCGGCACGGAGGCCCAGCCCCTCCGCCGCTGCCGGCTGACCCGGCGCCTCTACATCGACCTCCTGCGGGTCTGCGGCGCGCAGCGCGCCTGACCCGTCGTCGCCGGCGCCGCACGGCGCGGACCGGTCCCGTGGGCGCACCGCGCCCCGGCGGGCAGCCGGCGCCGTCCCCCCGCCCCGCCATCGTGGCGCACCCGCACGCCCGGTCGCCGTATCGGTGCGCCCTTGCCGTGCCCCGCGGCCCGCGTCCCGTGGCCCGCGTCCCCGTGCCCCGCGTCACTCCCACCGCACCCACCCAGGAGAGCCATGCTCCAGATGGTCCTGCCCCGCACCGGCCCCGCCCCGACCCTGCGCGGCCGCATCGGCGCCGGCTTCTCGCCGGAGCCCCACCGTTACCACCTCTACCTCTCCGCCGGCTGTCCCCGCTCCCACAGCCTGACCACCGCCCTCTCCCTGCTCGGCCTCGCCGACTCCGTCGGCACCACCGTCCTCGGCCCGCCCGCCACCCACGCGGCGCTGCGCCGCGCCTACGAGGCCACCGGACACCACTACGACGGGATCCTGACCGTGCCCGCCCTGTGCGACACCTGGAGCGGCCGCGTCGTCGGCAACCACACCCCCGACATCCTGGAAGACCTCGCCCGCCTCGCCCGCCTCGCGGGCCGCCCCGACCTCGCGCCGCCCGGCGGAGGCCCCCGCTGACCCCCGGCGCACGGACCGGCGCGGGCCCGCGCGTACCCTCGTACGTACGCCGTTCCCGCGCCCCCCGCCTCCGCGATGAGGGGCGCACGCAGCGCCCGCGCAACGAATGTCCGTAGCGGCCCCTAAAGACGCAACGAATCGATGCTCCGAGCGCAACGGACACGTCTTGTCGTGGTCGAACGGGCGAACGTACCGTCTAGGGACACCCTTCCCACCCGTCACAGAGGTACGCCCATGCCCCCGCTGCGCACCGCTCTCCTCCAGAGCTCCGGAGTACTCGGCCACCCCGCCGAGAACCTCAAGAGGCTCGACGAGGCCGCGGCGCGTGCCGCACAGGGCGGGGCCGGGCTCCTCGTGACCTCGGAGATGTTCCTGACCGGCTACGCGCTGGACCTCCAGGACATCCCCGGGCTCGCCGAACCGGCCGACGGCCCGTCCGCCGTCGCCGTCGGCGAGATCGCCCGCCGCCACGGTGTCGCCGTCCTGTACGGCTACCCGGAGCGGGCGGGCGAGGCGGTCTACAACTCCGCGCAGCTCATCGGCCCCGACGGGAGCGCGCCGGCGAACTACCGCAAGACCCATCTCTTCGGCTGCTTCGAACAGGACGCCTTCACCCCCGGCGACACCCCCGTCGTCCAGGCGGACCTGAACGGCCTCCGCGTCGGCCTCATGATCTGCTACGACGTGGAGTTCCCCGAGAACGTCCGGGCCCACGCGCTCGCCGGGACCGACCTCCTCCTGGTCCCGACCGCGCAGATGCACCCGTTCCAGTTCGTCGCCGAACAGTTGGTCCCCGTACGGGCCTTCGAGAACCAGATGTACGTCGCGTACGTCAACCGCACCGGCCCCGAGGGCGAGTTCGAGTTCGTCGGCCTCAGCTGCCTCGCCAGTCCCGACGGGGTCACCCGCACGCGGGCCGGTCGCGGCGAGGAGCTGGTCATCGGTGACGTGGACCCCGAGCTGCTGCGGGTCTCGCGCGAGACCAACCCGTACCTGCGCGACCGCCGCCCCGGGCTCTACGCCTCCCTCGTCTGAGCCCGCCCCCGCCTGCCCCCACCTGCCACAGTCCGTTCGCAAGGAGCCGTACCCCATGACGTCCACGGTGCCCACCGCCGTCCCGCACAGCGACGGACAGCCCCCGATCACCATGTTCGGTCCGGACTTCCCGTACGCGTACGACGACTTCCTCGCCCACCCGGCGGGGCTCGGCCAGATACCGGCGACCGAGCACGGTACCGAGGTCGCGATCATCGGCGGCGGGCTGTCCGGCATCATCTCCGCCTACGAGCTGATGAAGATGGGCCTCAAGCCCGTCGTGTACGAGGCCGACCAGATCGGCGGCCGGCTGCGGACCGTCGGGTTCGACGGCCCGGGCACGGACGGCCTGACGGCCGAGATGGGCGCGATGCGCTTCCCGCCGTCCTCCACCGCCCTCCAGCACTACATCGACCTCGTCGGCCTGGTCACGGAGCCCTTCCCGAACCCGCTCGCCGAGGCCACCCCCTCGACGGTCGTCGACCTCAAGGGCGAGACGCACTACGCCGAGACCATCGCCGACCTGCCGCAGGTCTACCGCGACGTCGCCGCCGCGTGGAACGCCTGCCTGGAGGAGGGCGCGGACTTCTCCGACATGAACACCGCGATGCGCGAGCGGGACGTCCCGCGCATCCGCGAGATCTGGGCGAAGCTCGTCGAGAAGCTCGACAACCAGACCTTCTACGGCTTCCTGTGCGAGTCGCAGGCCTTCCAGTCCTTCCGCAAGCGCGAGATCTTCGGCCAGGTCGGCTTCGGCACGGGCGGCTGGGACACCGACTTCCCGAACTCCATCCTGGAGATCCTGCGCGTCGTCTACACCGAGGCGGACGACCACCACCGCGGCATCGTCGGCGGCTCGCAGCAGCTTCCGCTGCGCATGTGGGAGCGCGAGCCCGAGAAGATCGTCCACTGGGCCCAGGGCACCTCGCTCTCCTCCCTGCACGACGGCGCCCCGCGCCCGGCCGTGACCCGCCTGCACCGCACGGCCGGCAACCGGATCACCGTCACGGACGCGTCCGGCGACATCCGCACCTACCGGGCCGCGATCTTCACGGCCCAGTCGTGGATGCTGCTGTCGAAGATCGCGTGCGACGACACGCTCTTCCCGATCGACCACTGGACGGCGATCGAGCGGACCCACTACATGGAGTCCAGCAAGCTCTTCATCCCCGTGGACCGGCCGTTCTGGCTGGACAAGGATGAGGAGACCGGCCGCGACGTCATGTCGATGACGCTGACGGACCGGATGACCCGCGGCACCTACCTGCTGGACAACGGCCCCGACCAGCCGGCCGTCATCTGCCTCTCGTACACCTGGTGCGACGACAGCCTGAAGTGGCTTCCGCTGTCCGCGAACGAGCGGATGGAGGTCATGCTGAAGTCCCTCGGCGAGATCTACCCGAAGGTCGACATCCGCCGCCACATCATCGGCAACCCGGTGACGGTGTCCTGGGAGAACGAGCCCTACTTCATGGGCGCGTTCAAGGCGAACCTGCCGGGCCACTACCGCTACCAGCGCCGCCTGTTCACCCACTTCATGCAGGACCGTCTCCCCGAGGACAAGCGCGGCATCTTCCTCGCGGGCGACGACATCTCCTGGACGGCGGGCTGGGCGGAGGGCGCGGTCCAGACGGCCCTCAACGCGGTCTGGGGCGTGATGCACCACCTGGGCGGCTCCACCGACGCCACCAACCCCGGCCCGGGCGACGTCTACGACGAGATCGCCCCGGTCGAACTCCCCGAGGACTGACCCTCCCCGGACCCCCGATCCCGGGCCGCCCCCGCGCTTCCCCCCCAGCGCGGCGGCGGCCCGTTCTCATGCCCGGGCTGTCCTCATGCCCGGCCCGCCCGCACATGGGGTCAGGACGCGAAGGCCCGGGCCACACGCGGAACCAAGGGCGTCGGGGTCAGCAGGCAGCGGCCGACCAGGCCGACGCTCGCGTCGAGGGATTCGCGGAACTCCTCGGCGATGTCCGGGGTGCGGCGCAGCGTCCACAGGAGCCGGGACGCCGCCCAGGCGCCCGAGCGGGCACGCTCCAGGCTCCAGGAGCCGAGCAGGTGCGTCAGCGGGTCGGCGACCTCCAGCAGGTCGGGACCCGGCATCAGGTCCTCGCGGATGCGCTCCTCCAAGGAGACCAGCACGTCCCCGACCCGGTCGAAGTCCCCTTCCAGCGCCGCCGGTTCACAGTGCAGCCGGTGGCAGGTGGCGACCACCGCCAGCGCCAGGTCGTGCCCGATGTGCGCGTTGATCCCGGCCAGCGCGTGCTGGAGCGGACGGACGCCGGGGTGGCGGCGGTACTGGAGCAGGGGCCGCCAGCAGGCCGGGGCCCGGTCCGCTTCCACCGCCGCCAGGTAGCGCTCGGCGAAGCGGACCGTCAGGGTCTGGGCCCGGCGCGGCGCGGGGAAGTCCCCCTCCCGGACGCGCCGCTGGAGCGTCTCCGTCACCGTCAGGTAGACCCGGTTGAAGACGGCCACGCCGTCGTGCGCGGGCAGCCGCTCGTCCAGGGCGCGCATCCGCGCGAGCACCGCTTCCATGGAGGCAGACTCGCAGCCGGGGCCGTCCGTTCGGGGAACTTGGCCGTAGGCTTCCCCGGTTCGGGCGAAACTCCGTCAACCGCGCGTGTCCGGGGCGTCCCGAGTGTCCTGGTCGTCGTACGCGGAGGTGCCCGCGTCGAGCAGTGGCCCCTGGACCTTGAGGTGCGCGGGCGCGAAGTACCGCAGCGCGTGGTAGCCGCCGACCACCACGATCGTGCCGAGCGCGATGCCGCCCAGCTCGAACGTGTCGGTGATGTGCAGCTTGACCCCGCCGACGCCGATGATGATGCCCGCCGCGGCCGGTACCAGGTTCAGCGGATTGCGCAGGTCCACCCCGGCGTTCAGCCAGATCTGGGCACCGAGCAGGCCGATCATCCCGTAAAGGATCACGGTGATGCCGCCGAGCACCCCGCCCGGGATGGCGGCGACGACCGCCCCGAACTTCGGGCACAGGCCGAACAGGAGGGCGAAGCCCGCCGCCGCCCAGTACGCCGCCGTCGAGTAGACGCGGGTGGCCGCCATGACGCCGATGTTCTCGGAGTACGTGGTGTTCGGCGGGCCGCCGAGCGCGGTGGACAGCATGGAGGCCGCGCCGTCGGCCGCGATGGCGGTGCCGAGCTTGTCGTCGAGCGGGTCGCCGGTCATCTCCCCGACGGCCTTGATGTGTCCGGCGTTCTCCGCGATGAGCGCGATGACGACCGGCAGCGCCACGAGGATCGCCGACCACTCGAAGGCCGGCGCGTGGAAGGCCGGCAGCCCGATCCAGTCCGCCTTGGAGACCGCGGAGAGGTCGAGTCGCCAGTGGTCGGCCGCGGGCCCGCCGCCCACCGTCGAGTGGATCATGCCGAAGGCGAGGTCGAAGACCCAGGAGACCGCGTACCCGAAGACCAGACCGAGGAAGATCGCGATCCGGGACCAGAACCCGGGCAGGCACACCACGGCCAGTCCGGTGAAGACCATCACCAGCAACGCCGTCCACTGGTCCTGCGGCCAGTACGTCGACGCCGTCACCGGAGCCAGGTTGAAGCCGATCAGCATCACCACGGCGCCCGTGACCACCGGCGGCATCACCGCGTGGATGACCCGCGCGCCGAAGCGCTGCACGGCCAGACCCGCGAGGAACAGCGCCCCGCCGACCACGAACACCGCGCCCGTGACGACCGCGCTGTCCCCGCCGCTCGCCCGGATGGTCGCGGCGACGCCCACGAAGGAGAGGGAACAGCCCAGGTACGAGGGCACCCGGCCGCGCGTCGCCAACAGGAAGAGGACGGTGGCGACGCCGGACATCATGATGGCGAGGTTCGGGTTCAGGCCCATCAGGACCGGCGCGACGAAACTCGCGCCGAACATCGCCACCACGTGCTGGGCGCCGAGCCCGACGGTACGCGGCCACGACAGCCGCTCGTCCGGCCGGACCACCGCGCCGGGGGCGGGCGTCCGCCCGTCCCCGTGCAGGGTCCAGCCCACGCCGAAGCCCATGTCCACCACTTCCGTTCCGCCGCCCGATGGTCGATATTGGCTGCACGCGGTCAAGTATCGCGCCGGCCAGCGGACATCCTACGGCCGGATAGTGGCCGGTTCGTCCCGATTGGCCGGGGTGCCGCCTTCCCCGCCCGCCGGCCGGCGCCGCAACACCGCCGCCCCCGCGACCAGGGCGAACGCCAGCAGGGTGACCAGGACGAACGACACCACCAGCGAGGTCGCGTCCGCCACCGCCCCGATCGCCGACGGGGCGATCAGCCCCGAGGTGTACGTGATCGTCGCCACCCCCGCGATGGCCTGCGCCGGAGCGGGCCCGCTGCGCGCCGCCGCCGCGAAGGCCAACGGCACGACCACCGCGATGCCGAGCCCGATCAGGGCGAACCCCGCCAGAGCGCCGGCCGGATGCCGGACCGCGACCACCGACAGCCCGCCGGCGGTGGCCAACAGGCCGCCCGCCCGCACGGTGCGCACCGGGCCGAAGCGGTCGACCACCCGGTCCCCGGCGAGCCGCGCGACCGCCATGGTCAGGGCGAACGCGGTGGTGGAGGCGGCCGCGAGGCCCGCGTCGGTGTGCAGGACGTCCCGCAGGTAGACGGCCGACCAGTCCAGGCCCGCGCCCTCGGCGAAGACCGCGCAGAACCCCACCGCGCCGATCAGCAGCGCCGACTTCGGCGGCAGCGTGAAGTGCGGCGGCGCCTCGGCCTCCGCGTCGCCGCGCGGGTCCAGGACGCCCCGTACGGCGAACAGCCCGGCCGTCGTCAGGACGAGTGCGGCGATCGGGTGGTGCAGTCGGGCATCGGTACCGGTGTGGGCGGCGACCGTACCGGCCGCCGAGCCGATCAGCGCCCCCACGCTCCACATGCCGTGCAGCGACGACATGATCGAGCGGCCGAGCCGGTCCTCGGTCTCCACGCCGAGCGCGTTCATCGCCACGTCGGCCATGCCGGAGGTGGCCCCGTAGACGAACAGCGCGCAGCAGAGGGCGGCCAGGCCGGGGGCGAGGCTCGGCAGGGCGAGGGACAGGGTCCACAGGGCCAGCAGGCCGCGCAACGCGGTACGGGGCCCGAACCGGTGGTTGATCCGGCCGGCGAGCGGCATCGCGAGGGCGGCGCCGAGGGCGGGGAAGGCCAGGGCCAGACCCAACGAGCCCGCTCCGAGCCCGGCGTGCTCCTGGATCCAGGGGATACGGGTGGCGAACGAACCGGTGACCGCGCCGTGCGCGCAGAACACGGCGGCGATCGCGAGCCGGGCACGGCGCAGGCGCACGGGCGTGAGGTCCGTTTCCCCGGTCGTCATGCCGACAACCTACCGAAGCGCGCCCGCCGCCGGCCCGACCGCGGCCACAACCCAGCCCGAGACCCGGCCCCGCCGGCGACCGGGGCCACGAACCAGCCCCGCCGGCGTTTGAGGCGCCGGGTGTGGGGCGGAGCCCCACGGAGCCCGGCGCATCCGGGGCCGCTCGCGCAGCCGGGGGCGCACCCGCCCCCGCGCCCCGCCCTCAGCCGGCGGCGCCGCGCAGGAACTCCGCGAAGCCCTCCCGACCCACGGCCTGCGACGGCGCCAGGTGCCCGCCCCGCCGGAACGCCGCGTACGCCTTGCCCGCCAGCGGCACCTGGACCACCCACCGCCGGCGGCCCGTCGCCGCCAACCGGGCGCGGACCAGCCCTGTCAGAGGGCGGATCTCCGGCCCGCCCATGTCAGGGACCCGCCCCGCCGCGACCGGTACCGCAAGCTCCGCGAGCCGGTCCGCGACCTCCCCGACCGCGATCGGCTGCACCCGTACGTCCTTCGGCACCGGCACCACCGGCAGTTTGCCCAGCGCGTCCGCGAACTGCCCGACCAGGTCGTGGAACTGGGTGGTCCGCAGGATCGTGACGCCGAGCCCGGACTCCTCCAACAGCCGTTCCACCTTGTGCTTCGTCACGTAGTAGCCGAACGGGACCACGTCCACCCCGACGATCGAGATGTAGACGACGTTGGTGACGGTCCCCGCCCGTCGGGCCGCCTCGATCAGGTGGCCGGCCGCCACGTCGTCGCCGCCCCTCGGGGAGCTCGCGCAGTGCACGACGACCTCCACGCCCGCCATCGCCGCGTCCAGCCCGCTGCCGTCCCGCAGGTCGACCGGGTACTCCTTCGCGTGCCGGCTCAGGACGCGGACCTCGTGGCCCGCCGCCCGCAGCCGGGTGACGACGAGCGCTCCGAGGGTGCCGGTTCCTCCGGTGACCAGAATCGTGCTCATGGTGGTGTGCGTCCTTTCGGTAAAGTGCGTTCACCAGCCCTGACCGGGCAGCCTCCCCGGATGTGACAGCTGCCGCAGCACGAATTCCAGCTTCCGCGGGTTCACGACCGCCCGCATCCCGCCGACCAGCGCGTCCCCGCCGTCCGGGCCCTCCTCGAACTCCACGACCAGCACCGCCGCCCCGCCGAACACCAGAGCCGGCATCCCGTTGACCTCCGCGTGGGCGACCGGCAGGCCCGCCGTGTACTTCCCCAGCGCCCCCCGCAGGAAGCGGGCCACCTTGTCCCGCCCCACGATCGGCCGCCGGGCCGCGTTGACCACGCCGCCACCGTCCGCCACGTACCGCACGTCGGCGCTGAGCAGGCTCTCCAGCCGCGCCACGTCCCCGTCGCGCGCTGCCGCCATGAAGGTCTCCACCAGGCCCTGCCACCGGCTCGGGTCCGCCCGGAAGCGCGGTCGCGGCGCCGCCACCCGCTGGGCCGCACGCCGGTACAACTGGCGGCAGTTGGCCTCGGTGAGGTCGAGCAGTTCGGCGATCTCCCCGTGCCCGTACGCGAACGCCTCGCGCAGCACGTACACCGCCCGTTCCATCGGCGTGAGCTGCTCCAGCAGCACCAACAGGGCCATGGAGACGCTGTCCCGCCGCTCCGCCGAGTCCAGCGGGCCGAGCGTGCCGTCCGAGGTGAGCACGGGCTCCGGGAGCCAGGGGCCGACGTACTCCTCGCGCCGCGCCCGGGCCGAGGTCAGGCGGGTGAGGCACAGGCGGGTCACGGTCTTGGCGAGCCAGGCCCCGGGGTGCTCGACGTCGCCGCGGTCGGCCGCGCTCCAGCGCAGGTACGCGTCCTGGACGGTGTCCTCGGCCTCGTGCGCGGAGCCCAGCATGCGGTAGGCGATGCCGAACATCCGGCCCCGGTGTTCCTCGAAGTCCGCCGCGGAGGCGGATGCGGGCATGTTCACCGGAGCAGCCTACGGGCGAGGACCCGGTGGCCGCCGGGTCACCGGGTCCTCGCCCGTAGGCGGGAGTCACCCGCCCTCACCCGCCGGTGTCAGCAGGCGCCCTGGTCCTTCCAGACGCCCCAGTCGCCGGTGGTGCCGGGCTCCTCGTTCTGCGTCCACCACTGGGCCTTCCAGGTGTGGCCCTTGTCGGAGACGACCGTTCCGCCCGTGTACACCTGGCCCGCGACGTACGCGGGGGCGGTGCAGGTTCCCCCTGGGGGAGGCGTCGTGGGCGGGGTGGTCGGAGGCGTGGTGGGGGTCGGGGTGGGAGTGGGGGTGCTC
Source organism: Streptomyces sp. NPDC046557 (assembly GCF_040645975.1). Taxonomy (NCBI): domain Bacteria; kingdom Bacillati; phylum Actinomycetota; class Actinomycetes; order Kitasatosporales; family Streptomycetaceae; genus Streptomyces; species Streptomyces sp. NPDC046557. The sequence goes on along the minus strand of NZ_JBEYZH010000013.1, from coordinate 64,903 downwards.
GTGCCGCCCGGCTCGACCACCGTCGTACCGCGCGCCAGGTCGCCGGCGATCCCGTATGTCCTGCCGCCGAAGGTCACCGTCCAGTTGGACGGGGTGGAGGTCGGCAGGTAGTAGACGAAGTCCAGTTCCACCGAGGCTCCGGGGGCGAGCGACTGCCAGGCCGGCAGCTTGAGCGAGACCCGGTTGTAATCGCCCTTCAACCCGCCCACGTTGCTGCCGGTGTGGTCGCTGCGGATGACGGTCGTGCCCCAGCCGGACTGGTCCTTGGCGTTGTTCGGCGCCGAGGACGCGTAGTCGAATTGGAACTCCGTGCCGCCCGGCAGGGTCGCCGTCGTACTGTTGGTGATCTTGAGCTTGGGGCTGATGGGGTAGTTGGAGTCGCCCAGCGGGAACTGGGTGAAGTCCACGTCCACCTTGACCGCTTCGGTCGGCATGGGGATCGTGGCGCGCTTCGCGCCGTAGGGGGTGGCCGACTTGAACTTCTCGTACATCGTCGTGGTGAGCGTGTCGCCCGTCTCGTACTGGCCCTTGGCGGCGTTGTATCCGTAGTCGCCCGCCAGTTCCCAGACCATCGTGCCGCCGATGCCCTTGTTCACCACGTAGTCGGCCTTGGCGGCCACGGACTGTTCGTCCTCCGTGGACAGGAAGACCTTCTTCTGGTCGTTCCACAGCCACGGCGCCACCAGCGTGGAGTCGTACTTGCGGACGTAGGCGCCGGTCAGCGTGGTGTTCGCGGGGAAGCCGTACTTCGTGACGTAGTCGCCGACGACGCCCTTCTCCAGGTTCTTCGCGTGCCACATCGGATTGGAACCGGCCGGGGCCTCCTTGCCCGCCGTGTCCAGGTCGTGCCACAGGTTGTCGATGCCGACCGCGCCGTCACCGCACTTGGTCAGTCCCGCACCGGCCGGACAGTCGGTGGCCGGGGCCTTGCCCCACAGGCCGTCCGTGCCGCCCTGGACGTTCTTGAAGCCGCGGGTGTAGTACGGAAGGCCCATGTTGATGCGGCCCGCCGGCATCGAGCCGCGGAAGTAGTGGTAGGCCCAGTCGGAGTCGAGGTAGCCGATGCCGCCGTACTGGGAGGTGGAGTAGACGCCGGCGGCGGCCAGTTCGCCGTCCTTGCCGTCGTCGAAGAGGGAGGCGTTGGGGCCGACGTACTCGTTCCAGGCGCCGTGCAGGTCGTAGGACATGATGTTGACGTAGTCCAGGTACTTCTGCATCTGGAACGTCTCCATGCCCCGCAGCAGGTAGCCGGAGGAGGGCGCGGCGACCGAGAGCAGGTAGTGCTTGCCGTCGGCGGCGCCCGCCCGGTCGAGCCGCTCGCGCAGCGACTTCGTCAGCGCGGCGTAGCCCTTGACCAGTCCGGCCCGACGGGCGTTCGAGAGCTGCCAGTCCAGCGGGTTGCCCGCGTCCTTCATCGTCGTGGGGTACTCGTAGTCGATGTCGACGCCGTTGAAGCCGTAGGTGCGGATGAACGCGACGGAGGAGTCGGCGAAGGTGTCGATGCCGGCCTGGTTGACGGAGCCGTCGGCGTTGGTGGCCATCGAGTAGAAGCCGCCGGAGGCGACCCGGTTCCCGTCGTCGCCGAAGTAGCCGCCGGTCTCCGCCCAGCCGCCCACGGAAATGAGGGTCTTGACGTTCGGGTACTGCTTCTTGAATTTGTTCAGCAGGTTGAAGTGGCCCTTGTAGGGGAGCGTCGGGTCCATCTCGGCCCCGGGGACGCCGGGCCAGGTCATGCCGGTGGCGGCGTTGTTCGCGTTGTCCGCGCCGACCGAGATCTTGTTGTCGGCCCCGACGTGGGCGAAGGCGTAGTTCAGGTGGGTGACCTTGGACCACGGGACGTTGTTGGCGAGGTAGGCGGGGGTGCCGTCCTTGCCGGTGCGCCAGCCGGTGAAGTAGCCGATCACGCGCCGCTGATGGTCGGCGCCCATCTTCTCGCGGCCTTCGGAGTCGTAGACCGAGCAGTACGGGACGTTGACACCGGGCGTCTTGTAGAGCCCGTCGGGACGACAGCTCTCCTGGTCGGCGGCGTGTGAGACGCCTGTCGAGAGCCCGGCGACCAGCAGTCCGGCGATGGCCGCGCCGGATGCCAGGAGCATCGCTCTCGTACGTGTGGGGGACGGCATGGTGCCTCCTGGGGAGGGGAGGATGGCAGGACATGGCGGCTCAACGCACAGGGGAATGGCGCTGGTTGGCCCGCGGCGTGCGCACGCCGGCGGACCTCCTCCCGGGGAAGATGAAGGGAACGTTAAGAGGACTAGACCACCCCGTCAATAGGTCTGGACCAAAGTGCGCACCCCGTCCGGGCCGCCTCCCGGCTCACACCCCGTCGCGCACTCCGGCCGGCTCGATGGCCCGCTTGAGAATGGCCGGTTTGTGATCCAGGCCACAGCGCCTCACCCGCATGGGCGCAGAACGCCCGTGGCACACTGGCCCTAGTACCAGTAGCAGCGCACTCCGGGGTCGGTGTAATTCCGAACCGGCGGTTATAGTCCGCGACCCGTCCGCAGCCGGCGGCCGGTTGACCAGGTGAAATTCCTGGACCGACGGTTAAAGTCCGGATGGGAGGCAGTGCGCGGCGGGCCAGTCACCGGTACGCCGCCGTCGGCGGTCCATCGGGCGTATCCCACGGGATACCACCGGAGGGACCCGCTTTTCCGGCCCGGCGTCCTCGCGTGTGCTTCCCGCTTCATCTGTCGTATCCTGACAGGCCCCGGAGTCCGTGCCCGATGAGGCAGGAGGACCCGGTGGCGACAGACGCCGCGCAGACCGCACCCGAGACGGGTGCCGCCGCCATGCGCCGGGCGATCGCGCTCGCGGCCCGCGGACTCGGCTCCACCAGCCCCAACCCCGTCGTCGGCTGCGTCATCACCGACGCCGCCGGTACGGTCGTCGGCGAGGGCTGGCACCAGCGGGCCGGCGGCCCGCACGCCGAGGTCCACGCCCTGCGCGCCGCGGGCCCCGCCGCCCGCGGCGGCACCGCCTACGTCACCCTCGAACCCTGCAACCACACCGGCCGCACCGGGCCCTGCGCGCAGGCCCTCATCGAGGCGGGCGTGGCCCGTGTCGTCTACGCCGTCCCCGACCCGAACCCGCAGGCCAGTGGTGGCGCCGCCACCCTGCGCGCGGCAGGGATCGAGGCCGAGGGCGGCTTCCTGAAAGCCGAGGCCGAGGCGGGGAACACCGCCTGGCTGACCTCCGTACGCCTGGGCCGCCCCCACGTCACCTGGAAGTACGCCGCCACCCTCGACGGCCGCAGCGCCGCAGCCGACGGCAGCAGCCGCTGGATCACCTGCCCGGAGTCCCGCGCCGACGTCCACCGGCTGCGCGCCGAGGCCGACGCCGTCCTCGTCGGCGGCGGCACCCTGCGCGCCGACGACCCGCACCTCGCCGTACGCGGCGTCGAAGGGGCCACCCAGCCCCTGCGCGTGGCCCTCGACACACACGCCGCCCTGCTCCCGGGGGCCCGCGTCCTCGACGACGCGGCCCCGACGCTGCTCGTGGTCGCCGAGGACGCCGACACCCGGCACCTGCCCGGCGTCGACCTGCTCCGGCTGCCCCTGCACGACGGTCGCGTCGCCGTCCCCGAACTCCTCGCGGCGCTGCACGCCCGCGGCGTGCGCTCCGTGTTCCTCGAAGGCGGCCCCGCCCTGGCGGGCTCCTTCCTCGAAGCGGGGGCCGTCGACCGCGTCGTCGGCTACCTCGCCCCGGCCCTGCTCGGCGCGGGCCCCGCGGCCCTCGCCGACGCCGGCGTCACCACCATCGCCGACGCGGTGCGCCTCGACATCACCGAGGCCGTCCGCGTCGGCACCGACCTGCGCATCACCGCCGTCCCTGTCACCGCCGTCCCCACCACCGCCCCCAAGGAGCACTGAGTGTTCACCGGAATCGTCGAAGAACTGGGCGAGGTCACCGCCGTCGAGCAGCTCGCCGAAGCCTCGCGCTTCCGCCTGCGCGGCCCCCTCGTCACCGAGGGCGCGAAGCACGGCGACTCCATCGCCGTCAACGGTGTCTGTCTGACCGTCGTGGAGACCGCGGACGGCGAGTTCACCGCCGACGTCATGCAGGAGACCCTGAACCGCTCGGGCCTCGGCGCCCTCGTCAAGGGCTCGCGGGTCAACCTGGAGCGCCCGATGGCGCTCGGCGGACGCCTCGGCGGCCACCTGGTCCAAGGACACGTCGACGGCACCGGCGAGATCCTCTCCCGAACCCCCTCCGAGCACTGGGAGATCGTCAAGGTCGCCCTCCCGGCGCACCTGTCCCGCTACGTCGTGGAGAAGGGCTCCGTCACCGTCGACGGGGTCAGCCTCACCGTCGTGGAGGCCGCCGCCGACTGGTTCACGGTCAGCCTCATCCCGACCACCCTCGCCCTGACCACGCTCGGCCTCAAGCAGCCCGGCGACCCGGTCAACCTGGAGGTCGACGTCCTCGCCAAGTACGTGGAACGGCTGCTGGCCGCCGGAGTGAACCCGCTGCGCACCGAAGGAGACCACCAGTGACCGCCCTGACCTGGCTCAACGCCCAGGCGTTCGAGATCGTGGGCCAGAAGGTCATCTGGTCCGACATGATCGGCAACCTGATGGGCCTGGCCGCCCTCGCGCTCGGCTGGCGCCGTTCCATATGGACCTGGCCCGCCCAGCTCCTGTCCGGCCTCATCCTGATCGCCGCCTACGCCTCCGCCCACCTCGCCGGCGGCGTCGGCAAGCAGCTCCTCGTCATCGGCGTCGCCGTATGGGGCTGGCGCGCCTGGCAGCGCGGCCGGCAGCAGGCCCAGGACGGCTCCATCGCCGTGCGCACCGCGAGTTGGCGCGAGCGCGGTCTGCTCCTGGCCGGAGCGGCCCTCGGCACCCTCGCCGTGGGCGGCCTCTTCACCCTGTTCCCGAACCTGTCGTGGAGCCCGTGGGCCGACGCGTACATCTTCGTCGGCACCATCGTCGCGATGGTCGCCCAGGCCCGCGGCCTGGTCGAGTTCTGGTTCGCCTGGCTCCTCGTCGACCTCGTCGGCGTCCCGCTCGCCTTCACCAACGGCCTGGCCTTCTCCGGCCTCGTCTACGTCGTCTACTTCGCGCTCGTCCTGTGGGGCGCGTACGACTGGTACCAGCGCTCGCGCACCACCACCGCCCCGGCCCTCGAAGGAGCAACGGCATGACCACCCTCAAGCCCGTGCCGGACGTGCCCGAAGACGCCCCAGAGGAGACCTTCCGCCTCGACCCCGTCGAGCAGGCCGTGCGGGACATCGCGGCAGGCCGCCCGGTCGTCGTCGTCGACGACGAGGACCGCGAGAACGAGGGGGACCTCGTCATCGCCGCCGAGATGGCCACCCCCGAGATCATCGCGTTCATGATGAGCGAGTGCCGCGGCCTGATCTGCGCCCCCATGGAGGGCCCCGAGCTGGACCGGCTCGAACTCCCTCAGATGGTCCAGCACAACACCGAGTCGATGAGGACGGCCTTCACCGTCTCCGTCGACGCGAGCGCCGCCCACGGCGTCACCACCGGCATCTCCGCCGCCGACCGCGCCACCACCCTGCGGCTGCTGGCCGCCGGGACCTGCGAGCCCTCGGACTTCGTCCGCCCCGGCCACATCTTCCCGCTGCGCGCCAAGCCCGGCGGCGTCCTCGTCCGCGACGGCCACACCGAGGCCGCCGTCGACCTCGCCCGCCTCGCGGGGCTTCGCCCGGCCGGCGCCATCGTGGAGATCGCCGGCGAGGACGGCGTCATGCTGCGGCTGCCCGAGCTGATCCCCTTCGCCCGCAAGCACGGCCTGACGATCATCTCCATAAAGGATCTGATCGCCTACCGCCGCTCCGCCGAGCCGACCGTGCGCCGAGAGGCCGAGGTCAACCTCCCGACCGCCTTCGGCGGGTTCACCGCGTACGGCTACCGCTCCACCGTCGACGGCGTCGAACACGTCGCCCTCGTCCACGGCGAGGTCGGCGACGGCGACGACATCCTGGTCCGCATGCACTCCGAGTGCCTGACCGGCGACATCTTCCAGTCCCAGCGCTGCGACTGCGGCCCCCAGTTGCACGCCTCCATGGCCCGCATTCAGGCCGAGGGCCGCGGCGTGGTCGTCTACCTGCGCGGCCACGAGGGCCGCGGCATCGGACTGCTGTCCAAGCTGCGCGCGTACGAACTCCAGGAGCGCGGCCGCGACACCCTGGACGCCAACCTGGAGCTGGGCCTGCCCGCCGACGCCCGCGACTACGGGGCCGGCGCCCAGATCCTCGCCGACCTCGGCGTCCGCAGCGTACGGCTGCTCACCAACAACCCAGCCAAGGCGGACGCCCTCGTCGGCCACGGCATCGCCGTCGCCGGCCGGGAGTCGATGCCGATCGAGGCGGGCGAGCACAACCTGCGCTACCTGCGCACCAAGCGCGACCGGATGGGTCACGACCTGCCCTGGCTGGAGGGGCCCGTGACCACCTCGGCCTGCGGCAACCAGTAACCCCGTCACCATCCCACCCCGTACCGACCCACTACACGAACCACGAGGAGCAGAGCTGTGAGCGGCAAGGGCGCACCCGAACTGAGTGTGAAGAACTGTGGCGACCTGCGGGTCGCCGTGATCGCGGCCCAGTGGCACGAGAAGGTCATGGACGGCCTGGTCGACGGCGCCCTGCGGGCCCTGCACGAGCTGGGCATCGACGAGCCCACCCTGCTGCGCGTCCCCGGCAGCTTCGAGCTGCCGGTCGTGGCGAAGGTACTGGCCGGTCGCGGCTACGATGCCATCGTCGCCCTCGGTGTGGTCATCCGTGGCGGCACCCCGCACTTCGACTACGTCTGCCAGGGCGTCACCCAGGGCCTGGTACAGGTGTCGATCGACACCGGAGTCCCCGTCGGCTTCGGCGTCCTGACCTGCGACAACGACGAGCAGGCGCTGGACCGCGCCGGCCTTGAGGGGTCGAACGAGGACAAGGGGCACGAAGCGGTCACCGCCGCCGTCTCCACCGCCATGACCCTGCGGACCGTCAGCGAACCCTGGCGCTGAGCGGCGGCGGGGGACCCCTTATTCTGAGGACCATCATGGCGAACAAACCCACCAAGAGCTTCGAAGAGCTCTTCACCGAGCTCCAGCTCAAGGCCGCCAACGGCGACCCCGGCTCCTCCCGCACCGCCGAGCTGGTCGGCAAGGGCGTCCATGCCATCGGCAAGAAGGTCGTCGAGGAGGCCGCCGAGGTCTGGATGGCCGCCGAGTACGAGGGCAAGGAAGCCACCGCCGAGGAGATCTCGCAGCTGCTGTACCACGTCCAGGTGATGATGGTCGCGCGCGGGATCTCCCTCGACGACGTCTACGCGCACCTGTAGACCCCGGCCGGAGCACATCCCGCGGGTCCCCCGCCCGCACCCGTTCTCGCACCTACGCACCCAAGGAAGCCCCATGCTGCGCATCGCCGTCCCCAACAAGGGTTCACTCTCCGGACCGGCGTCGGCGATGCTCCATGAGGCCGGCTACCGGATGCGCAAGGAGTCCAAGGAGCTCGTGGTCGTCGATCCCGAGAACGGGGTCGAGTTCTTCTACCTCCGCCCCAAGGACATCGCGATCTACGTGTCCTCCGGCAAGCTCGACATCGGCATCACCGGCCGGGACCTGCTGCTCGACTCCGGCGCCAGCGCCGAGGAGATCCTGCCGCTCAACTTCGGCCGGTCCACCTTCCGCTACGCCACGCTGCCCGGCACCGCGAAGGGCCCCGAAGACTTCACCGGCATGACGATCGCGACCTCGTACGAGGGAATCGTCGCCAAGCACCTCGCCGAGAAGGGCATCGACGCCTCCGTCGTCCACCTCGACGGCGCGGTCGAGACCGCCATCCAGCTCGGCGTCGCCCAGATCATCGCGGACGTCGTGGAAACCGGCACCAGCCTGCGCAACGCCGGCCTGGAAGTCATCGGCGAGCCGATCCTCACCTCCGAGGCCGTCGTCATCCGCGGCAACGGCACCGACCAGGACGACCCGCAGGCCCAGCAGTTCCTGCGCCGCCTCCAGGGCGTCCTGGTGGCCCGCAGCTACGTGATGATGGATTACGACTGCCGCGCCGAGCACCTGGAGCGCGCGGTCGCCCTCACCCCCGGCCTGGAGTCGCCGACCGTCTCCCCGCTGCACAACGAGGGCTGGGTCGCGGTCCGCGCCATGGTTCCCGCCAAGGAAGCCCAGCGGATCATGGACGACCTGTACGAGCTCGGCGCGCGCGCGATCCTCACCACCTCGATCCACGCCTGCCGTCTCTGACCCCGACCCTCCGGAACCTCGCAGAACCGAGCGCACACACCATGGCCGACGCCGCCGCCCAGCCCGCACCGCCCGCCCTGCCGGTCACCTTCCGGCCGACCCGCACCCGGGCCGTCCTGCTGGGCGCCGGCCTGGCGATCTTCGTCACCATCACGGCCATCGCCCTGCTCCTGGACCTGCACCCCGGCGAACGGATCAGCTTCGTCTGCACCGCGGTCCTGCTCAGCTCCGTCCTCGTCCTGCTCAGCCGCCCCAAGGTGGTCGCGGACGAGGCGGGCGTCACCGTCGTCAACCTCACCCGGACCCGCCGCCTGGCATGGGCGCAGATCGTCCGGGTGAACCTCCGTCCGGGCGATCCCTGGGTCTTCCTCGACCTGAGCGACGGCACCAGCCTCCCCGTCCTGGGCATCCAGCCCGGCGTCGCCAAGGCCCGGGCCATCGGCGACGCGCGGGCCCTGCGCGCCCTCGCCGAGGCCCGCGGGAGCGGTGCGAAGGAGCACTGAGCCCGCGTTCCCCGCTGCGTCCCATTGCGGCGGCGATCCCAATGACTACCCTGGTGGCGGGGCGCGATCGTGCGCCCTCCCACCGGCCCCGGGACCCTGTGGCCCGTGGGCACCTGCGACTTGAGGAGTGACTCCCTCCAGCAATGGACGGATCGTCCGGTAGTACCCGCGCCGCCCTCCCCCCGGAGGCGGCGGCATGACCACCCCGCTACTCCTTCTCGTGGCGGCGTTCGCCCTGATCCTCGCCAACGGCTTCTTCGTGGCGGCCGAGTTCGGCCTCGTCACCGTGGAACGGCCCGAGGCCGAACGCGCCGCCGCCGACGGGGACCGCCGTGCCCGCACGGTCGTCGCCGCCCTGCGCGAGCTGTCGTTCCAGCTCTCCGGGACCCAGCTCGGCATCACCATCACCTCGCTGGTCGTCGGCATGCTCGCCGAACCGGCCCTCGCGGCCCTGCTGTCAGGCCCGCTCGGCGCCACCGGCCTGCCCGCGGGCGCCGTCTCCGGCGCCGCCGTCGTCATCGGCATGCTGCTCGCCTCCGCCCTGCAAATGGTCGTCGGCGAGCTCGTCCCGAAGAACTGGGCGGTCTCCCGGCCGCTCCAGGTGGCCCGGTTCGTCGCCGGACCGCAGCAGACCTTCTCCCGTGCCTTCCGGCCGGTCATCGCCGCCCTCAACGCCGTGGCGAACCGTCTCGTACGGGCGCTCGGCGTGGAGCCGGCCGAGGAGATGGCGTCCGCCCGCACCCCCGGCGAGCTCCTCTCCCTCGTCCGCCATTCGGCCCAGGCCGGCGCCCTGGAGCAGGACACCGCCGACCTCTTCGTGCGGACCCTGTCCCTGGGCGGACTCACCGCCCAGCACGTCATGACGCCCCGGGTGAAGGTCAGCGCCCTCCAGCACACCGCCACCGCGGCCGACGTGCTCAACCTGACCCGGGCCACCGGCCTGTCCCGGTTCCCCGTCTACCGCGAGCGCATCGACGAGATCGCCGGCGTCGTCCACCTCAAGGACGCCCTCGCCGTACCCGAGGCGGAGCGCGCCCGCACCACCGTGACGCGCATCTGCGTCGCCCCGCTGCTGGTGCCCGGCTCGTTGCCGGTACAGCCGCTGCTGGAGCGACTGCGCAGCGAACAGCCGATGGCCGTCGTCGTCGACGAGTACGGCGGCACCGCCGGAGTCGTCACCCTGGAGGACATCGTGGAGGAACTCGTCGGCGAGGTCCGCGACGAACACGACCTCGCGGAGGACGACGGCCCCGAGCTGGCCGCCGTGGCCGCCGAGGACGGCCGCCCCTCCTGGGAGGCCGACGGCAGCTGCCGGGTGCACACCCTGCGCCGGATAGGCATGGAGGTACCCGAAGGCCCGTACGAGACCGTCGCCGGTCTCGTCGCCGACCTGCTCGGCCGGATTCCGGCCCCCGGGGACCGCGCCGAACTGCCCGGCTGGAAGCTGTCCGTCCGCCAGGTGCGCCGCTACCGGGCCGAACGTGTCCGGCTGGTGCGCACCGCCCCGCTCACGGCTCCCGCCGAACTGGAGGCGGTGGGCCGGTGAACGCGCTCCGACTGCTCTTCGCCCTGCTGCTCGTCCTGGCCAACGGCTTCTTCGTCGGCGCCGAGTTCGCACTCGTCTCCGTACGCCGCAGCCAGATCGAACCCCTGGCGGCCGGCTCCAAGCGGGCCCGCCAGGTGCTGCACGGCCTGGAGAACCTGCCCCGGATGATGGCCGCCGCGCAGTTCGGCATCACCCTGTGCTCGCTCACCCTCGGCGCGGTCGCCGAACCCACGATGGCCCGGCTGCTGGAGCCCGTCTTCCACGCCGTCCACGTCCCCGAGGGCCTGATCCACCCGCTCGGCTACGCGGTCGCGCTCGCCGCCGTGGTCTTCCTCCACCTGGTCATCGGCGAGATGGTCCCCAAGAACCTCGCCATGGCCGCACCCGAGAAGACGGCCCTGTGGTTCAGCCCCGGCCTGGTCGCCTTCGCGCGCCTGTGCGGACCGGTCACCACCGCGCTCGGCGCCTGCGCCACCTTCGTCCTGCGGCTCTTCAAGGTGGAGCCCAAGGACGAGGTCGAAGCCGTCTACACCAGCGCCCAGCTCGGCCGGCTCCTCAAGGACTCCCGGCAGGCCGGGCTGCTGGAGCCGGTCGAACAGGAGCGGCTGGAGGACGCCCTGGAACTGGGCACCCGCCCCGTCACCGACGTCCTCCTCGCCCGGGACCGGCTCGTCACCGTCGGCCCCGACGTGACACCACGGCAGATCGAACAGCTGACGGTGCGCACCGGTTACTCGCGCTTCCCCGTCCGCTCCGGCAACGGCGCCTTCATGGGCTACCTGCACGTCAAGGACGTCCTGGACCTGGAGGAGCGGGAACGGGCCGTACCCCAGCGGGTCTGGCGCCGGATGACGACGCTGTCCTCCACCCTCCCGCTGGACGACGCCCTGACGGTGATGCGCCGCGACGCCACCCACCTGGCGCAGGTCGCCGACCCTGGCGGCCGGGTGCTGGGCCTGGTCGCCATGGAGGACGTCCTGGAGATGCTGGTCGGCGAGGTACGCGACCCCGCCCACCGCACGCCCCCGCCGGCCCGCCGCGCCCCCGCCCCGGAAGACGCCATGGCCGGCTGACCGGGGCGTGGTGACCCCGGCCGGCAGACCCGCCCGGTCCCCGAACCCGTACCGCCGGTTCCGGGGCCGGGCGGTCAGGCGTAGCGGTCGAAAAGGGCTTCGAGGTAGTCCTCCAGCCGGCGGGTCAGGACCCCGGCCGTCAGGTCGACGCGGCCCAGGTCGCGCCAGGGGACGGCCACCTTCTCCGCGTCCGGGGCGAACGCCAGGGCGTCCAGCAGCCGCCAGTAGAGGTGGTCGGCGCCGTCATCGGCCAACGTCCCTCCCGCGGCCGCGTAGCGGTCGGCGAAGGCGATGCCGGCGGGCCCCCCGTGCAGCAGGGCCAGGGCCGTCGAGCAGTGGGCCACGTCCAGGTCGGCCGGGCCCCAGGAGGTCTCCACCCAGTCGACCACCCCACTGATCCGAAGGTCGTCGCCGCTGCCGGTGAAGAGGACGTTCCCCGGGTGGAAGTCGCGGTGCAGGAAGCGACCTCGGTAGGCCGGGGGATCGCGGCGGATGACGTCGACGGCGCACCGCCAGAGCCGGGGCCGCACGGTCGCCGCGGGCGGGCTCACCCGTTCGGGGGAGGTCCAGGCTTGGTAGGTGCGGGGCCGTCGTGGCCCGGGCACCGGCAGCCGGTGGATGCGCACGAGTTGCCGGGCCAGGAGTTCGGCGCGGCGCTCGGCGTCCGCGTCGTCCAGGCGGACGTCCCCCGGCAGGAGGGACATCAGCAGGGAGGGGTGGTCGCAGTGCCGCGCCGTCGCGTCGACGGCCGCGACGGTGGCCGCGGGGACGTCGGTGTCGGCGAGCAGGCGCAGGACGGTCGCCTCGCGCGTCAGCAGACCCTCCGCGTGCCGGACGTAGAAGGGTTTGACGAAGGACCGCAGGACGAGCGAGCGCCGGCTTTCGGGGCCGCGGACGTCCAGGCGGCGCATCCGCGAGGTCCAACCGCCGCGCAGCAGCACCACCTCGTCGATGTGTTCCCCCTCCGCCAGTGCCTTCTCCACCCAGGAGCGCGTGGCGCCCCAGTCCCGATCGTCAGGGTCCGCGCCGATGTCCCCGGCCCCCTCATCCGCACGCATGGGGGCAGGTTATCCGCCGTCCCGCCGGCGTCTCGAGGCGCATCACAGGTGGTTCCCTGCGGGGGAGGCAAGCTACAAGGGCGGTGGCTCCGGGCGTTCTTGGGGGCCCCGGCCCGAGAGGACCTCGCCGTAGGCCTGCATCAGGTCCGCCAGCCGCAGCGTCGACAGGTCGTCCCGGGACGGGTCGCCGGCGAAACCGGCCAGCCGCAGGTCCCGGTAGGCGCAGCTCTTCTCGTACAGGGTGCGCAGGAAGCGGCCGTTGCCCAGCTCGTCGATCCAGCCCTGCTCGACCACGTGCCCGCTGATGCTGCGCAGCTCCTCCAGCGCCTCCTCGTCCCAGCGGTCACCGTTCGCTTCCGCCAACACCTCGCCGATCGACGTGAGTTCGGGGGGCCGGTAGCTCGGGAAGTCCACCCGGGTCGTGAAGCGAGAGGACAGTCCCGGGTTGGTGCTCAGTAGCCGGTCCATCCCCGCCGGATAGCCCGCGAGGATGACCACGAGGTGGTCGCGGTTGTCCTCCGCGCGCTTGAGCAGCACCTGTAACGCCTCGTCGCCGTACGCGTCGCCCTTGCTGTACCCGGAGTTGGAGAGGCTGTACGCCTCGTCCACGAACAGCACCCCGCCGATCGCCGAGTCGATCAGCTCGTTCGCCTTCACGGCTGTCTGCCCCAGGAACTCGCCCACCAGGTCGGCCCGTTGTGCCTCCACCAGGTGGTCGCCGCCCAACAGGCCGAGCGCGTAGAAGACCCGACCCAGGATCCGGGCCACCGTGGTCTTGCCCGTGCCGGAGGGCCCCGAGAAGACGAAATGCCGCTTGGGCGGCTGTACCGGGAGCCCCTGGTTCGCGCGCAGCCGGGACATGTGCAGTTGCGCCGAGAGGGCCTTCACCTGGCGTTTGACGGGCTCCAGTCCCACCATCCGCTCCAGCTCGGCGAGCGCCCGCTCCAGCGCACGGGGGTCGGCGGGCCCGGCGGGCAGACCGGCGGGCCCGCCCTGCGCCGGTAAGGCCGCCTTGTGGCGCATGCCGTCGGCCCGGCCCGCGTCCGTCCGCCCCGCGTCGGCCCGGCCGGCGTCCGGCGGCCCGAAGCGGGCCTCCGGGGGGTCGCAGAGTAGCGGGTCCGGCTCCGCCTGGCCGTCCGCGGCGGTGTCCTGCGCGGGGCCGCCGCCCCCGCCGCCGAGGGCCACGGCGAGGTCCCCGCCCGCCGGGGCCGGCCCGTACCCGGCGAAACCCTCGGCGGAGTGCCCGTAGCCCGCGTAGCCGGCCATGTCGTCGGGGTCGCTGCTGTCGGCGATCGCCGTCAGCCGGGCCGCGGTGTCCATGAACGCGGGGTCCACCCGGTGCACCGCCCGGTACAGGGGCAGCGCTGCGGCGCTGCGGCCCGTCCCCTCATGGGCCCGCGCCAGCCAGTACCGCAGCTCCTTGCGCTGTGGCTGCTCGCTGCGACATCGCATCAGCGCCGCCGCCAACATCGGTTCCGCCTGCCCGTACATTTCCAGCCGGACCCGGGCCATCCCGCCGAACAGCCGGGCCTCGATGCCCAGTTGCGGATCGTCCACCAACGGTTCCGTGTGTCGCACCAGCTGGTCCCAGTCCTTTACCAGGTAGGCCCGGCAGGCGTGCAGGAAGCGGACCTGCGGATCGGTGTCGACCGGGGGCAGCGCGGCCAGCGCCTGGTCCAACTCGGGCACGTGACGACCGTCCAGCCAGTGCGAGGCGTGGGCCAGCAGCAGGTCCCGGCGGCTCTCGAGCACCGGCTGCACCCACCAGCCCAGCCAGTACCAGGAGTTCAACGTCCGCCGGTGCCGGGCGCGCTGCTCGCCGAAGCGGTCCCGGTGCGCGTACATGCGCAACAACGCGTCGGTGGTGTCCACCCGGAGCGCGTGCAGGCCCAGCCAGGCGTCGGCCATCGCCGGATCGAGCCGCACCGCCGTGCGGAACTCCTCCTCCGCCTGCGGGTAGGCGCCCATGGTGCAGGCGTCGACGCCGCGCAGCCAGGCGAGTTCGGCCGGGGCGTGGGTGCTGCCCGGCATGCCGAAGTCCATCACATCCCCCACAAGCCTGCCCCCGTGGTGCGCGGCAACCCGCGCGACGATCCCGTGAGTTGTCCACCATGCCGATGAAATCAGGGCTGCATCGTACCCGCGGTGACGCTCCTTACCCAGGGTGCGGCGGTCGCGGGTGGGAGACCCCTCCCGGTCGCGGCGGTGACTCTCGGTGAAGGACGGGGAGGGTGCGCGACCCCGGCCGGTCGCCTTCGGCCCGCGTCGGGACAGAACGAAGCCCCCGATCACGGGGGAACAATCGGGGGCTCCGCGTCTGCCGCGATCCTCGCGGACCGCGCATTCAGAACGTAAGGCCGTCGCGGGGGCGCGGTCAAGCGGCTCGGGACGGCCCCGTGGAGGGCCGGCGGGGGCGGTGCTCAGGCCCGGGGGAGCCGGTGACGTTCGGTGACGGAAGTCGGGGTTCCCGAGGTCGCAGCAGCCCCGGAAGTCCACTCGTATCCCGTACCGCTCTGGCGTACCAGGGTGTCGGCGAAGGGGCGCGAAGGGTCGTCCGAGAAGTGCGCGAGCTCGGCGCGCTCCCATTCGTCCCAGAAATCGGAAAGTTCACGCCCGTCCCGTTTCCGCCCGCGCCCCCAGGACCGCTCGCGCGGCGTCTCCATCCACAGCAGCCGCGCCAGCCACGGGCGCAGCGCGCGCCGCCCCGCCCCGACACCCTCGACGATCACCACCGGGGCCGGCTCCAGCACCCGCTCGGGGCCGAACCGGTGCAGCACCCAGTCGTACGGCGCCCAGTGCGCGGGCCGGCCGGCCGCGAGCGGCTCCAGGACCTGCGCGCGCAGCCGCCCGTACCAGTCGAACAGCTCCTCGTGCGTGGCCACGTCGTCCAGATGCAGTACGGGAGCCCCGCCCAGCGCCCCGGCGAGCCGCTCCGCGAAGGTGCTCTTGCCGGAGCCGGCGTGCCCGTCGACGCCGATCAGCCGGACCGGCCCGAGGGACGGCGGCAGGGCGGTGAGCTCCCGCGCGAGCGGGCCCAGCGGCCGGCCGGGGGAGAGGGGTGAGTGCTCGGGCTGTTCCACCCGGCCAGCCTATGACCGGTGGGCCCGGCGGCCGGATCCGGTGCCCCCGGTTCCCCGACACGGCCGCCCGGCTTCCGCCGCCCGTCGCGCGGGAACTGGAAGGGTGGACCAGTCGATCCACCGCACCGACCGACCCCAGGGGGGCCTCCACCATGACCGCACCCACCCCGCGCAGGGCCCTGCTCGCCGCGGCCCTCGCGGTCGCCGCCGCGGCCACCGTCCCGGGCGGGCAGGCCTCGGCCGCGGCCCGGCCCGGCAGGGACGCCGGCGCGGATGCCGGTAGCGACGTCGGGACCGGGCCCGACGCCGATTCCGTGGCCGGCGCCACCGCCCCGACGATCGACAACCGGTTCTGGTACGCGTACGCCCACTGGCAGGCCGGCGCCCACCACGGCACCAAGGCCGTCGACGGCGCCCGGCCCGGCCTGGAGATCGCGGCCCCGGCGGGCCGGACGGAGTACACCGACCCGCACACCGGCAAGAAGGCCGCCTGGGACTACGCCACCTGGACCTCTCCCGTACACCGCTCCGCCGTCCCCGCCACCGAGGCCATCGCCTCCTGGAACGCGCGCACCCCCGCCGGCACCTGGATCCAGACGGAGCTGCGCGGCACCTATGGCGACGGCACGACCACTCCCTGGTACGTGATGGGCCGCTGGGCCTCCGGGGAGAGCGACATCCGCCGCACCTCGGTCGACGGCCAGAGCGACGGCCGCACCACCGTCTGGACCGACACCCTGGCCGTCGACCCGCCCGCGAAGGCGAGCGGCCTGCGCCTGCGCGACTGGCAATTGCGCCTGACCCTCCACCGCAAGCCCGGCACCACCGGCGGACCCATCGTGTGGCTCGCCGGCGCCATGGCCTCGGGCGTCCCGGACCGGTTCACCGTGCCTCCGTCCAAGCCTTCCGGCACGGCCCACGAGCTCAAGGTCCCGCGCTACTCGCAGGAGATCCACATCGGCCGGTACCCCGAGTACGACAACGGCGGCGAGGCGTGGTGCAGCCCCACGTCCTCCCAGATGGTCATCGAGTCCTGGGGGCGCAAGCCCACGGCCCGGGACCTGGCCTGGGTGAACCCCTCCTACTCCGACCCGCAGGTCTGCCACGCCGCCCGCTCCACCTATGACGCCGCCTACAAGGGCTGCGGCAACTGGCCCTTCAACGCCGCGTACGCCGCCACGTACCGGGACATGGCCGCCGTGGTCACCCGGCTGGCCTCCCTCACGGACCTGGAAACCCTGATCCGCGCGGGAATCCCGGTCATCACCTCGCAGTCCTTCCTCCCCCAGGAGCTCACCGGGGCCGGGTACGGCACGTCCGGCCACCTCATGACCGTCATCGGCTTCACGGGGGCCGGCGACGTGATCGCCAACGACCCCAACTCGGCGGACGACGCCGCGGTGCGCCGGGTCTACCGCCGTGCCGAATGGGAGAACGTCTGGCTCCGCACCCGGCGCCACAACGCCGCTGGCAAGGAGGTCCAGGCCACGGGCGGGGTCTGCTACCTCTACGTGCCGGCCCGTCCCGGCGTCGCGCAGCTCACGGCCCTCCGCGCGGTCGGAGTGATCTGACGAATTCTTACCGTCGAATGGGTTGTAAGTGGGACATAAGAGGGCAGAGGGGGTGTAGGAGCAGCTTCAACAGGAGGCAGTCCGACATGACCACGCACTCAAGCATCGAACACCACCCCGACCTCGCGGAGATGCGCACGCGGTTCGAGCAGGTCACCAGCACACCACGCGCGCAGGCGGTGGAGGCACTGGCCCTCATCACGGGTCTCTACATCGCGGCCTCGCCGTGGATCGCCGGATTCAGCGTGCTGAGCGCGCTGGCGGTCAACAACCTCATCGCAGGCTTGGCGTACTGCCTGTGCATGGGCGGACTGGGGACCGCGTACGAACGCACCCACGCCATGGCGTGGACCGCCGTCGGCATCGCCATCTGGACGATCGTCGCCCCGTGGGTCATCGCGGGCAACGTCGACACGACCCGCTCGGTGGTCAGCAACGTCATCGCGGGCGCCGTCGGAACCCTGCTGGCCCTGGCGATGGCCGCCATGGCGGGCCCGGGACGCCGCAGCGCCGGCCGGATGCGCCACGCCTGACCGCGCGACGGCGACCGGAGAGCCCGTACGAGCCCGTACCCATCCCATCCCTTGACTGCCGGACACGTCACGCCCGCCGCTCAGCGCGGCGGGCGTGACGTGTTGTGCGCCGCGTGCCGCTGCCGCGTGCGTGACGCGCGCCACGCGTGATGCTCGTCTCTACCGCGAAAGCCGCGAAGGCTGCCACATTGGACGGCATGACCGCACGCACCGCCGCCCTCCCCGCCCTCTCCGTACAGGCCCTCACCGCCCGCGCCCGCCGTCTCGTCGGCACGGGTGGACCCAAGGAGGACAACGCCTGGCTGGAACACGTACTGGGCTGGACCCTGGTGGTCGTGGTCGCCATGTTCGTCACCCAGGTCGGCTGGCTCTGACCGCCCCGCCCCGCGTCGGCCCACGCGCGCTCACGACGCCTCCAGCCGAAGCCCGTCCGTGACGATCACGTCCGACGTCACCAACGCCTGCTCGGCGCTGACCCGCGTCATGAAGACGAACGGCGGATGACCGGGGGAGCAGGCAACTCCTCGGGGCTGAACGTGACGCACGGCAGTCCCTCGACGCATCCGCTGAACCGGGGTCAGGTACAAGGTCACGTCCGCACCGAACAGGCACCGTCCCGAGCGGGCCCACCGCACCGTCCCGCCGGAGGGGGCGACGGCGCTGCCGCGTGTGGCAACCATGGGTCACTTTTGACACTGATCAGGTGATTCATTCATGAATGCCCGACTCCACCCGTAGTCGAGGAGGACTCGGGCATCGTTGGGGATCTTGACGATGAACGACCGGTGACGGGAAGCCCCTGATCGGGCATACTCAAGCCGCCGCAGCCGCTGAACAGGCCCTTCCGTGATCCGGGAGGGCAGTATCGGCTGTGAGAGCACCGAGACCCGGCGGCGCGTCCCACACCTCACGCGCCGTCGCCGTGCCCGATGAGGGAGGAGAGCGCCGCCATGAACGACCGCGCCCCGCAGCCGGTGGAACGACAGCTGCCCACCGAAGAGTCCCGCGATCTGCTCGCGCTCGTACGCGAGATCGCGCAGCGGGAGATCCGCCCCCGGGCCGCCGAGGAGGAGGACGCCGGCCGCTTCCCGCGCGAGGTCTTCACCCTGCTGTCCGACTCCGGCCTGCTCGGCCTCCCGTACGACGGCGAATTCGGTGGTGGCGAGCAGCCGTACGAGGTCTACCTCCAGGTTCTGGAAGAGCTCGCGGCGGCCCGGCTGACCGTCGGGCTCGGCATCAGCGTGCACTCCCTGGCCTGTCACGGCCTGGCCGGGTACGGCACGGAGGAGCAGCGAAAGGCCCACCTGCCCGCGATGCTGGGCGGCGGCCTGCTGGGCGCGTACTGCCTTTCCGAGCCGGCCGCGGGCTCGGACGCGGCCTCCCTCGGCACCAAGGCGGTGCGCGACGGCGGCGACTGGGTGATCAACGGCACCAAGGCGTGGATCACCCACGGCGGGATCGCCGACTTCTACACCGTGCTCGCCCGTACCGGCGGCGAGGGCCCCAAGGGCATCACCGCCTTCTTGGTCCCCGGGGACGCCCCCGGCCTGACGGCGGCGGTCCCCGAGAAGAAGATGGGCCTCAAGGGCTCGCCCACCGCGCAGCTGCACTTCGACGGCGTACGGGTGTCCGACGCCCGGCGCATCGGCGAGGAGGGCCAGGGCTTCACGATCGCCCTCGCCGCCCTCGACGCGGGCCGCCTCGGCATCGCCGCCTGCGCGATCGGCGTGGCCCAGGCGGCCCTCGACGAGGCCCTCGGCTACGCCCTGGACCGCAAGCAGTTCGGGCACCCGATCGCGGACTTCCAGGGGCTGCGCTTCATGCTCGCCGACATGGCGACGAAGATCGAGGCGGGTCGGGCCCTGTACCTGGCGGCGGCGCGGCTGCGCGACGCCGGCAAGCCGTTCTCCCGGCAGGCGGCGATGGCCAAGCTGTTCTGCACCGACGCGGCGATGGCCGTGACCACCGACGCGGTCCAGGTGCTCGGCGGTTACGGCTACACCGCGGACTTCCCGGTGGAGCGGCTGATGCGCGAGGCCAAGGTCCTCCAGATCGTCGAGGGCACCAACCAGATCCAGCGCATGGTCATCGCCCGCCACCTGGCCGGCCCGGAATCCCGCTGACTCCCTCCCGCCCCGGCCCCCCCGGGGCACGGCCGGGGTGACGATGCCGGCGCACTGGCCGCTGCCCCGGCACCGCCCGGTGCGCTGCCGTTCGGCACCGTGCGGTGCCCGGCGCGGGAGGTCGGGCTCCTGGCGTCGGCGGGCCGGCAGGCCCGGCCACCCGGCCCGGCTCTCGGGCGCTCGCACCGCCGACGCGCGGTTGTGCCCGGCGCCTCGGACCCCGCGGGCCCGCACGACCAGCTCGGCCGGGATCGCGTCCGCTCCCGGAACCCGCCTCCTCCCAACGGCCCAGGACCGGCAGGCCGCCTCTGTCCTCGCCCACACCCCGCCCGGGGGCGGCCCCTGTGCGGCCGACCCGCACCCGCACGGCGTGCGCCCCGCCCGCGTCGCCGGCGGTTGCCGCGGCGGCCGACGGCGGTGGCGGTCGTGAGGTGGGACGCCCGTCACCCCGGGCCCCGGGCTCTCGGGCCGTCTCTCTAGGACCCCAGTTCCGCTGTCGCCACGTGGATGCTGAACCCGCAGGGGACGATCCCCTCCGGCGTGGTCAGCTCCCGGACCTCGGCGAAGAAGGCCGCACGCAACCGCTCCACACTCGCGCCGTCGAGCGGGCCGAGGTCGTAAAGACCCGAGACCGTGGCCCACACCCGATCCACCGGACCGCTCAGATCGATGGGTACGGTCTCCCAGTCCACAGCGGTGAAGCCCGCCGGCCCGAGAACGGCGTCGAGCCCGTCACGACCGCGCGCCCTGCGGTCGCCCAACGCCGGGATGCGCCGCGCGGCGGGCAGCGCCTCGATCGTCCGCCGCAACAGCCCGAGGAACCGGTCGTACGCCTCGCCGCCGACGGCCCCACCTCCCACCACGCAGGCCAGTACCCCGCCGGGGATCAGGACGCGGGCAACCTCGGTCGCGACGTGCTCGATATCGCTCATCAGCATCAGCGCCAGGTGGGAGACGCAGGCGTCGAAGCTGTCGTCGGAGAAGGGAAGCTCCTGGGCCCGACCCTCTTCCAGCCTCGCTCCGGCCAGTGCCGGTCGACGTCGTGCCAGCGCGACGGAGTGCGGGGACAGGTCCACCCCCGCGAGGTCTCTCCCGTTCCCTCGGGCCAGGAGTTCCAGCAGGAGGCCGTCTCCGCAGCCCAGATCCAGCACCCGCCTGCTTCCGGCCACCCGATCGCACAAGATCTCATAGCTGGACCGGCCGTCCGGAGCACGGCCGCGGCCGAACGCCTCCGTGGTGACCGCCGGGTGCTCGGCGTGGAAAGCCCTCAGGAACGCCTCCTGTGATGCGGTCGTCGTCATCCGCCCACACTACGGCGCGCGAGGCCGCGGCCGGGCCCGGGGAGGAGCTGTGACAAGGGGGGTGGCCGGGTGTGCCCGGGTGTCATGGTGTGCCACAACCCTGGTACGCGCAGCAGCTTCTGACGTACCGTCATATCCGCTCGCGCGGAGCCCACCGTACGCAGGAGGTTCGTCATGTCCGCCGACCGGCCCATACCCCTGGACGAGTACCCCATCCACCAGGCACCGCTGTCGATGAAGCACCTCGTCAGCGGCGACCGCAACTCCTACGACCGCTGCATCTTCCACGTCTTCGACCACGCCGGCCGGGCCGTTCTCATCCTCGGCCTCGGCGTCTACCCCAACGCCGGCGTCATCGACGCCTACGCCACCCTGCGCCTGGGCGACGAACTCCTCGCCGTCCGCGCTTCCGACGCCCTCACCGACGACCGCATGAACCTCTCCGTCGGCCCCCTGCGGATCACCGTCGACGCACCCCTCAAACGCATCACCCTCCAGTGCGACGCCGACCCCGCCGACCCCCAGGGGCTCTCCTACGACATCACCTGGACCGCCGAGTTCCCCGCCGTCTGGGAACCGCACCACATCCAACGGCGCGGCGACCGCCTCATGCTGGAAGGCCGCCGCTTCGTCCAGGCGGGCAACGTCACCGGCACCATCCGCGCCAAGGGTGAGCGGTTCATCCTCGCCCCCGGAACCTGGACCGGTACGCGCGACCGCAGTTGGGGCGTGCGCCCCATCCCCGGCGAAGACGGCGGGCGCGCCGCCGACGAATACCGTCCCGAAGGCTTCCACTGGCTCTGGATGCCCGTCCGCTTCGAAGACCGCTTCCTCATGGTCATCACCCAGGAGGACGCGGACGGCCACCGCACCCTCAGCGAAGCCGTCCAGGTGTTCCCCGAGGCCGGCGGTCGCGGTGACGTCCAACTAGGCTGGCCGCACACCGACATCCGCTACCGCCCCGGCAGCCGCCACCCCGAGAGCGCCGTCGTCCACCTCACCGATCCGGCGCGCAAACCCCTCGAACTCGGCGTGGAGATCCTGAGCTCCTCCCCGCTCGCCGTCGGCGCCGGCTACCCGCCCGCCGCCGACTGGCAGCACGGCACCTGGCAGGGCCGAGGTTGGACCGACCGGCGCGTCTACGACCTCTCCGACCCGGGCGCCCACCCCATGGCCGCCTTCGGCGTCACCGACCACTCGGCCCGCTTCACCCTCGACGGCCGGGTCGGCCACGGCATCTTCGAGCACGGCAGCTTCGGCCGCCACGATCCCAGCGGCTTCGCCGACTACGCCTCGGTCGCGCCGTAGCCCCGCACTCGGCCCGTACGCAGTCGCGCGCACGAAGTCCCGTAACCGAACCGGACAGAGCAGGAGGGGTAGTCCATGGCAACGGCACCGCGTCCCCGCACCACCACCCGAGACCCCGAGGAACTCGGCCGACGCCTCACGGCCTGGCTCGACACCCGTCTCCCCGGCGCGAAGGTCACCAACACCTCCGTACCCGGCTCCAACGGCATGTCCAGCGAGACCCTCCTCTTCGACATCGAGCACCCGGACGTCGAGCACCCCGATGCCCCCGGCGCCTCCGACCGCGCCTGCGCCCTGCGTCTCGCCGCCGACCCGGCCGCCTACACCGTCTTCCCCACCTACGACATGGGCCGCCAGTACCGCGTGATGCGGCTGGTCGCCGAACACACCGACCTGCCCGTACCCCGGGTCCGCTGGCTGGAGGAGGACCCGCGGCCGCTCGGCGCGCCCTTCTTCGTCATGGCCCGCGCCGAAGGCCGCGTGCCGCCCGACGTGATGCCGTACACCTACGAGGGCAACTGGCTGCACTCCGCCACCGACGCCGAGCGCGCCCTCCTCCAGGAGGCGAGCATGTCCCTCCTCGCCCGCCTGCACGACCAGTTTCCGGCCCCGCGAGCGCGGTTCCTCCTCCCGCCCGGCACCGGCACCCCGCTGCGCCGGCACGTCGAGGCCCAACGCGCCTACTACGCCTGGGTGGTGGACGGCATGCCCCGGTCACCGCTGCTGGAGCGTGCCTTCGACCGGCTGGAGGAACTCTGGCCCGCCGACGAGGGCGAGCCCGTCCTCAACTGGGGCGACGCCCGGATCGGCAACGTGATCTACCAGGCCGACGGCTTCGAACCGGTGGCCGTACTCGACTGGGAGATGGCGGCGTACGCCCCACGCGAGATGGACCTCGGCTGGACCATCTACCTCCACCGTTTCTTCCAGGACCTCACCGTCGGCTTCGGCCGGCCGGGCCTGCCGGACTTCCTGCGCCGCGACGACCTCGAACGCCGCTACGCCGAACTCACCGGGCACACCCCGCGCGACATGGAGTTCCACACTCTGTACGCCGCCCTGCGGCACGGCATCGTGATGCTGCGCATCGCCTACCGGCAGGCACACTTCGGCGAGGTCGGGAAGCCGACGGACGGCGACCACGCGGACGGCCTCATCCTGCACCACGACAGTCTCGCCGCCATGGTGCAGGGAACATACTGGTAGGCCCCCGGGACGCCCCTGGGCCCGGCAGGTCAGGCGGCCTGCGCGTGCTGACGCATCTGCGGCGGCAGCAGCGTCGCCGCCGTCCGCACCGGACGCGAGCCCGGACCGCCGACGTGCGAGAACGGCTGCGTCCGCCAGTCCAGCCCCTGCGGCAGCGTCAGTACGACCACCGGGGCCGACTCCTGCGCGTCCGACGGGAACACCCCGACCGTCGGCAGTGCCTCCGAGGCCGGGCGACCCGTACCCGCGCACACCGTGAGCCCGAACGGGTTCCACGGGGTCAGGCAGAGCGCGTGCTCCGGCAAGTACTCCTCGTCGGCGACCAAGGCGATCGACTGCCCGCAGTCCGGGCAGACCGCGTGGTGGATCTCGAACCCGTCGGCGTCGTCGGGATAGTCCGCGTCGTCCGCGTACTCGGATTCGCTCATACGGCCGGCGCCATTGGTGTTCAGCATGGATGTACTCCCCCTTGGGTGGGCCGGGCGGGCAGATTCTTCAGCCACGGCCACAGCAAGCACTTCCCGTCGCGCGGCACGAGTAACCACGAGAGCCGGGCCTACGCATCCATACCCCTGTGGCCTTGGTCACATGCCCGCCGCAGGTGCCCTTTCCCCGTGGACACCGCTGTGCCTGGAGCGGCTCTGGGCAATAGGTTGAGCGGCTATGAGCGCAATGGAGGAGCTGGACCGCCAGATCGTGGATCTGCTCGTGCGGGACGGGCGGATGAGCTACACGGACCTGGGCAAGGCCACCGGACTGTCCACGTCGGCAGTCCATCAGCGAGTACGCCGCCTGGAACAGCGCGGAGTCATCCGCGGCTACGCGGCCGTCGTCGACCCCGAGGCCGTCGGGCTGCCGCTGACGGCCTTCATCTCGGTCAAACCGTTCGACCCCAGCGCCCCCGACGACATCGCCGAGCGGCTCGCGGGGGTCCCGGAGATCGAGGCGTGCCACAGCGTCGCGGGAGACGAGAACTACATCCTCAAGGTGCGGGTGGCCACGCCCCTCGAACTCGAAGACCTGCTGGGCCGGCTCCGCGCCCTGGCCCATGTAGCCACCCGCACGACGGTGGTCCTCTCCACCCCCTACGAAGCCCGTCCGCCCCGCGTGTGACCCGTTTCCGCGGTCCCCGCGCGGCTCGGCGCCGAGGGTCCCCCGGACGGAGTCCGGGGTCCGGTCCGGCAGGGGCCCGTCGGCCGGCAGGGTCCGCCGGTCCGGCAAGGTCCGCCGGCCCGGAGGCAGGGCCGTCGGCCGCCCGCCGTCGGGCGTCCGGCACGGGCCTCGGCCGTAGGCCCGGTCGGCCGTCCGCAGGGGGGCGTGTCCGGGCGGGCGTGGGCGACCAGCGAAACTGGGGGCATGACTGACCGCACCGCCTCCGCCACCGCCGCCGGAACCCCCCGCACCGTCCTGCTCCGCGGCGGCGAGGTGCACAGCCCCGCCGACCCCTTCGCCACCGCGATGGTCGTCGAGCGGGGCCACATCGCCTGGGTCGGCTCCGAAGGCGCCGCCGACGCCTTCGCGCAGGGCGTGGACGAGGTAGTCCACCTCGACGGGGCGCTCGTCACCCCCGCGTTCACCGACGCCCACGTCCACACCACCTCCACCGGGCTCGCCCTCACCGGCCTCGACCTCTCCGCGGCCGGCTCCCTCCCCGAGGCCCTGGCCCTCGTCCGGGCCTACGCCCGCAGCCGCCCCGCCGACCGGGTGCTCCTCGGCCACGGCTGGGACGCCGCCCGCTGGCCCGAGCGCCGCGCCCCCCGCCGCGCCGAGCTGGACGAGGCCACCGGCGGTCGCCCGCTCTACCTCAGCCGCGTCGACGTGCACTCCGCCGTGGTCACCACCGCGCTGCTGGACCTCGTCCCCGGCGTCCGCGTGACCGGCGACGAGCCGTTGACCCGCGACGCCCACCACGCCGTCCGCCGGGCCGCGCTCGACGCCGTCACCCCCGCCCAGCGCGCCGAGGCGCAGCGAGCCGCCCTGGACCGCGCGGCCTCCCTCGGCATCGGCTCCGTCCACGAGTGCGGCGGGCCCGAGATCTCCTCCCCCGAGGACTTCACCGCCCTGCTCGACCTCGCCGCCGGCCACCGCGGCCCGCGCGTCTTCGGCTACTGGGCCGACCGCGACCTCGACCGGGCCGCGGAGCTCGGCGCGGTCGGCGCCGCCGGCGACCTGTTCGTGGACGGCGCGCTCGGTTCGCACACCGCCTGCCTGCACGCCCCGTACGCCGACGCGACGCACACCGGCACCGGCTACCTGGAGGCGGGCGACGTCGCCGCGCACGTCGCCGCCTGCACCGAGGCGGGACTCCAGGCCGGGTTCCACGCCATCGGCGACGCCGCGCTCACCGCCGTCGTGGAGGGGGTCCGGGCGGCCGCCGACAAGGTCGGCATCGCCCGCGTCCGCGCCGCCCGGCACCGCGTCGAGCACGCCGAGATGATGACCCCGGCCACCATCGCCGCCTTCGCCGAGCTGGGACTGACCGCCTCCGTGCAGCCCGCCTTCGACGCCGCCTGGGGCGGCGGCGACGGCATGTACGCCGACCGGCTGGGCGCCGAGCGGGCCAGGACCCTCAACCCCTTCGCCGCCCTGCTGAAGGCCGGCGTGCCCCTGGCCTTCGGATCGGACGCCCCCGTCACGCCGCTGGACCCCTGGGGCACCGTCCGCGCCGCCGCCTTCCACCGCACCCCCGAGCACCGGATCTCCGTACGCGCCGCCTTCGCCGCGCACACCCGCGGCGGCTGGCGGGCGCTCGGCCGGGACGACGCGGGCACCCTCGTGCCCGGGGCCCCCGCCGACTACGCCGTCTGGCGCACGGAGGAACTCGTGGTGCAGGCCCCCGACGACCGGGTCGCCCGCTGGTCGACCGACCCGCGCTCCGGCACCCCCGGACTGCCCGACCTGACGCCCGGCGCGGATCTGCCCGTGTGCCTGGCGACGGTCGTGGGCGGCCGGGAGGTATTCGTACGGCCACAGGGGTGATCCGGGGGGCCTCGGTTCGGTACCGGCGGCCCGACCCGGATAGGTTCGGCCGGGTCCACCACAGGACGTCCCTTCCGGACGGATCCGTCCGCTCAGCGCGCCCGCGCCTCGGGGGCGAGGGAAGGTTTCGCCGGTGCGGGCGGCCCCCAGCGGCAGTTGGGGGCGGGTGGCCCCAGGTCGGGGCCCGGTGGTCCAGTAGACAACGGCCACGGTCACCCGCAGCCAGCGGGAGCGGGGCCGGCCCGAAGGACCGCGGGCCCCGACCGTTGTTCTAAAATCGTTCCGCCGTGACAGGACGGACGAGGCGGGGCTGGACGAGAAGCATGCAAGGGGACCCAGTGAGCGACGGCGGACAGCGGACCTACGGGCCCCTCGGGACCACCTTGGTGATCATCCCCACGTACAACGAGGCGGAGAACATCGGACTGATCGTCGGCCGGGTGCGTGCCGCCGTGCCCGAGGCGCACATCCTCGTAGCGGACGACAACAGCCCCGACGGCACCGGCAAGCTCGCCGACGAACTGGCCGCATCCGACGGTCACGTCCACGTCCTGCACCGCAAGGGCAAGGAAGGGCTCGGCGCCGCCTACCTCGCGGGCTTCGCCTGGGGCCTGGAGCACGGCTACGGCGTCCTGGTCGAGATGGACGCCGACGGCTCGCACCGGCCGGAGGAGCTGCCCCGGCTGCTGACCGCGCTCGGCGGCGCCGACCTGGTCCTGGGCTCCCGCTGGGTGCCCGGGGGCCGGGTCGTCAACTGGCCCAAGAGCCGCGAGATCCTCTCCCGCGGCGGTTCCACCTACTCCCGGCTGATGCTGGGCGTCCCGATCCGCGACGTGACCGGCGGCTACCGTGCCTTCCGCCGCGAGACCCTGGAAGGGCTGGGCCTGGACCAGGTCGCCTCCGCGGGCTACTGCTTCCAGGTCGACCTGGCCCGCCGGGCCGTCCGCAAGGGCTTCCGGGTCGTCGAGGTGCCCATCACGTTCGTCGAGCGCGAGTTCGGCGACAGCAAGATGAGCAAGGACATCGTGGTCGAGGCCCTGTGGCGGGTCACCCAGTGGGGCATCAAGACCCGAACGGCCAAGCTGACCGGCAGGCCCGAGGCATAGCCGAACCGGGCCGCCGACCCCGCCCACCGGTCCCGGGCCACCGGCCCCAGACCACCCTTAGGGGATGCCCGGTACCTCCGACTGAGGCCGCTTTTACGCCACCCCAGGCACACTGGAGTCATGACGACCGGCACCTCGACTGCTCCCCGGCGGCGCTCGGCCGCCCGTACGTACCTCCCCTTGGCGGTCGCCGCCTGGTTCATCCTGGAGATCTGGCTGCTCGGCCTGGTCGCGGGAGCGGCGGGCGGCCTGACCGTCGCCCTGCTCATCGTCGGCGGGATGCTCCTGGGCGGCGTGGTCATCAAGCGCGCCGGCCGCCGGGCGTTCCGCAAACTGGCGGCGGGCTTCCAGCAGGCGCAGCAGGGTGCGGCTCCCGCCCCGCAGCAGCCCGGCGGGGGCAATGCCCTGATCATGGCGGCCGGTCTACTCCTGATCCTGCCGGGCCTGCTCTCAGACGTCGCCGGCCTGCTCCTGCTCGTGCCGCCCGTCCGGGCGCTGGTCGCGCGCCGCTTCACCCGCTCCCTGGAACGCAGGATGACGTCGGCGGCCCCCGGCGGTTTCGGGGCCGCGTTCCAGCAGGCCCGCATCCACCAGCCCGACGGCAAGGTCGTGCGGGGCGAGGTCATCCGCGATGACCGACCGCAGCCCGGGCGGGGCCCCTCCGGCCCCGACCCCGACTCCGGCTACCGTCCCCCGCTCGCCTCCTGAGTCTTCTGAGCCCCCGGCCTACCGGGTTCTCCTCGCCTCCCGAGCCCGCCGTACGCACGCCGAGGGCCCCCGCCACAGGAAGTGGCGGGGGCCCTCGGCGTCGTTCTCAGTCCGGGTGTCAGGCGGACTTGCGGCTGTCCCGCGGATGCACGGCAATGTTCATGGCGCCGGAACGCAGGACCGCCAGCCTCTCGGCCAGCACTTCCTCGAGTTCCTCGCGGGTGCGTCGCTCCATGAGCATGTCCCAGTGCGTTCGCGCGGGCTTGCCCTTCTTCTCTTCGGGCCCGTCCCCGTCGACCAGGAGTGCCATGGCGCCGCACGCCTTGCACTCCCACTCCGGCGGAATTTCTGCCTCAACCGAGAACGGCATCTCAAATCGATGTCCGTTCTGGCATGCGTACTCCACCGCCTGGCGCGGGGCCAGATCGATGCCGCGGTCCGTCTCGTAGCTGGTAACCACGAGCCGCGTACCGCGGAGAGCTCGCTCACTCATGAATCGTGCCTCCCGGGCTTGTCGCCCACAGGACAGGTGTCGCTGTCGTCGTCATCCGGTCAACGTCCGGTCGGCGGTATAGATTCCCGCTCCGGGTCGTGCGTCGCCCGTCGTGCCGCCCCTTGTTGTACCCACCAGTGCCCGTTTTGTCACATCTGGCAGCAGATGTCACCCAGCGCCTATCCTTCTTGTGCGCGCAGTAACGGTCCGCCTGGCAGGCCAAAGACGTACACTACCGGCCCTTTGCTTCAACGTCGAAATTCGTTCCGAATTCGTTCTCAGAGCCGTTCGGGAACAGGATTGCCCGCCGCTTCCACCGCGCGCCGCACCGGCACCCGGGCGAGCAGCACGAAACCCAGTGCGAAGAAGATGACCAACGAGATGATCGCCGTCCGGTAGCTGCCCGTGACCTGGTAGGTCAGACCGAACACCAGCGGCCCCACCCAGCTCAGTCCCCGGTCGCTCATCTCGTACGCGGAGAAGTACTCGGCCTCCTTGCCCGCCGGTACCAGGTGCGAGAACAGCGACCGCGACAGCGCCTGGCTGCCGCCCAGCACCAGCCCGATCATGGAGGCGAGCACGAAGAACCACACCGGGGTCCGCGCGGGCACGAAGTAGCCGGCCGCCAGCGTCAGTGCCCACGCGGCCAGCGAACCGAGGATCGTCCGCTTGGCGCCGTACGAACGCGCCAGCCGCCCCATCCCCAGCGCACCCGCCACCGCGAGGACCTGGACGAGCAGCACCGCCACGATCAGCGTCGACTGCTCCAGCCCCAGCTCCTCCGAGCCGTAGACCGAGGCCTGCGAGATCACTGTCTGCACGCCGTCGTTGTAGATCAGGTACGCCAGCAGGAACGACAGCGTCAGCGGGAAGCGCCGCATGTCCCGCAGCGTCGCCACCAACTGGCGCCAGCCGTTGACCGGCTGGGCCGCCCCCGGCTCCCGCACCACCGCCCGGTCGCGCAACCGGCGCAGCGGCACGATGGCGAAGGCGCCCCACCACAGGCCGGCCGAGGCCAGGCAGATCCGTACGGCCGTGCCCTCGGAGACGCCGAAGGAGTCGTGACCCTGGAAGAGCACCAGGTTGAGGACCAGTACGAACGCGCCCGAGGTGTACCCGAACGCCCAGCCCCGCGAGGAGACGGTGTCCCGCTCGTCGGGTGTGGCGATCTGCGGCAGGTAGGCGTTGTAGAGCACCATCGAGACGGCGAGCGCCGCGTTCGCGACGATCAGCAGCAGCCCGCCCAGCAGGTAGCGCTCGCCGCTCAGGAAGAACATCCCGGTGGTCGCCGCCGCGCCCGTGTAGGCCGCCGCGGCCAGCAGCGGCTTCTTGCGGCCGCCCCGGTCGGCCACCGCGCCGGCCAGGGGCATGATCAGTACGGCGACGATCACCGAGACCGACACCGAGTACGCGAAGAACGATCCGGCCCGAACCGGGATGCCCAACGGGTGCACATAGCCCTCGGCGTCCGCCGCGGCCTTGGCCACCGCGGTCAGGTACGGCCCGAGAAACACCGTGAGCACGCTCGTCGAGTAGACCGAGCAGGCGAAGTCGTAGAAGTACCAGCCGTGCTGTTCGCGCTTGCGGGCGGCGGCGGATCTGCCGTCCTCCGCCCCCGATTCCGCTTCGGCCGTCGTCTGCGCCGTCATCCGGTGCCCCCTCGCTGTCCCCGTACCGCCGCGGCCGCCCGGGCCCGCGCGCGGGCCCGTCGGGCGGTCAGCCCCAGGCTCCGCGACGGTCCAGCACCGTGCGCAAGATGTCGATCCGGTCGGTCATGATGCCATCCACGCCCAGGTCGAGGAGCGCCTCCATGCGTTCGGGTTCGTTCACCGTCCAGACGTGCACCTGGAGCCCGCGCGCGTGCGCGGTCCGTACGAAGCGCCGGTCGACCACCCGCACGCCGGCCTGGGTCTCCGGGACCTGCGCCGCCACCGCGCCCACCCGCAGGGCCGCCGGGATCGCGTACGAGCGCAGCCGCAGCCCCAGCACACCGAGGACCCCGTACGAGGTCGCCAGCCGGGGCCCCGCGATCCGGTGCGCCCGGGCCACCCGGCTCTCAGAGAACGAACCCACGCACACCCGGTCCCACACCCCGGCCCGGGCGATCAGGTTGACCAGCGGGTACAGCGCCGACTCCGCCTTGATGTCGACGTTCCAGCGCGCGTCGGGGAACTCCTCCAGCAGGTCCTCGAAGAGGGACAACGGCTCCGTCCCGGCCACCCGCGCGGCGCCGACCCGCTTCCAGGACAGCTCGGCGATCCGGCCCTTGGTGTCCGTCACCCGGTCCAGGGTGGCGTCGTGGAAGGCGACCAGCTTTCCGTCGGAGGTGGCGTGCACATCGGTCTCGAAGTACCGGTAGCCCGCCCCGGCGGCCCGGCGGAAGGCGGCGGCGGTGTTCTCCAGACCGTCCGCCGCGCCGCCCCGGTGGGCGAAGGGGATGGGGGCGGGGTGGTCGAGGTACGGATGGCGAAGGCGTACGTGCGTCACGGCGGCAGTATGCCCGTTGTGGCCGGTGCGACGTGAGCGGCCGGATGGACCCACGGTGAACGCAGGGGACCCACTGGTCCGAATGGACCGCTCCATGACACCCTGACCCGGCAGGAACGATCCAATACCCGCCCCCGAGCCCGCCCGCCGGGGCCAATTCGACGAAGGTGGACCGGACAGCATGGCTCAGTGGACCTCAGCGGTCGGTGCCGCCCAGCTCGCCCGCCTGATCACCTCGCAGCAGGACCGGCCCTCCGTACCCGGGGCGCGCAAGCCCCCCGCCTACCGCCTTCTGGCCGACGGGATCAGGCTGCTCGTCCTCGAAGGCCGCGTCCCGGTCGCCGCCCGGCTGCCCGCCGAGCGGGAGCTGGCCGTGGCGCTCACCCTCAGCCGCACCACCGTCGCCGCCGCCTACGAGGCCCTGCGCGGCGAGGGTTTCCTCGAATCCCGCCGCGGCGCCGGCAGTTGGACCGCCGTACCCGCCGGGAACCCGCTGCCCGCCCGGGGCCTGGAACCGCTGCCGCCCGAGTCCCTCGGCTCGATGATCGACCTCGGCTGCGCCGCCCTCCCGGCCCCCGAGCCCTGGCTCACCAAGGCCGTCCAGGGCGCCCTGGAGGAACTGCCGCCCTACGCCCACACCCACGGCGACTACCCGGCCGGGCTGCCCGCACTGCGCCGGATGCTCGCCGACCGCTACACCGAGCGCGGCATCCCCACCATGCCCGAGCAGATCATGGTGACCACCGGGGCGATGGGCGCCATCGACGCCATCTGCAGCCTCTTCGCGGGCCGCGGCGAGCGCATCGCCGTCGAGTCCCCCTCTTACGCCAACATCCTCCAGCTCATGCGCGCGGCCGGGGTGCGCCTCGTCCCCGTGGCGATGTCGGTCGGGCTCGGCGGCTGGGACATGGACGTCTGGCGTCAGGTGCTGCGGGACTCCGCGCCGCGCCTCGCCTACGTCGTCGCCGACTTCCACAACCCGACCGGGGCGCTGGCCTCCGACGACCAGCGCCGCGCCATGGTCGAGGCGGCCCGCTCGGCCGGCACCGTCCTGGTCGCCGACGAGACCATGGCCGAACTCCGGCTCGACCCCGGCCTCACCATGCCCCGGCCGGTCTGCTCCTTCGACCCGGCCGGCTCCACGGTGATCACCGTCGGCTCCGCCAGCAAGGCGTTCTGGGCCGGCATGCGCATCGGCTGGGTGCGCGCCGCCCCCGACGTCATCCGCAGCCTGGTCGCGGCGCGCGCCTACGCCGACCTCGGCACCCCGGTACTGGAGCAGCTCGCGGTGAACTGGCTGATG
Organism: Streptomyces sp. NPDC046557; assembly: GCF_040645975.1. Lineage (NCBI taxonomy): Bacteria > Bacillati > Actinomycetota > Actinomycetes > Kitasatosporales > Streptomycetaceae > Streptomyces > Streptomyces sp. NPDC046557. The sequence goes on along the minus strand of NZ_JBEYZH010000013.1, from coordinate 32,299 downwards.
CGTACCGGCGGCTGGGAGGAGGCCGTCGAGATCCGCCGCGTCCAGGCCAGGGGCAACCGGGACGCATTGGTCACGGCGGTGCGCCGGGAGCTGCCGGACTGGGAGTTCGAGGTGCCGCTGGGCGGTCTCACGCTGTGGGCCCGTGCGGGCGGACTGTCCGGTTCCCGCCTGGCCGAGGTGGGGGAACGTGTCGGCGTACGGGTCCCCTCGGGCCCCCGGTTCGGCGTGGACGGCGCGTTCGAGGGGTACGTCCGGCTGCCGTTCACCGTGGGAGGCCCGGTCGCCGAGGAAGCCGCCGCCCGGTTGGCGGCGGCGGCCCGGCTGGTCGGTACCGGCGCGGGGGGCAGCGGTGCGGAGCCGCCGCGCACGTTCGTGGCGTAGAACCGGCATGGACCGGGAGGCGGCGGGGGCGGCGGGGGCGGCGGATTCGGGGTGGGGCGGCTTCAAGGCAGTCGGGCTCAGGGCCCCACGGGCCAGGGGCCGCGGGCCTTGGGCGCCTCCGCCGCGACCTCCCGTACCTCCCTTGTCTCGCGCGTCTCCCGCGTCTCCTCCGCCCGCGACTCCGCGTCCCCGATCCCGACCTCCCGGGCGTCGATCGAGGGGGCCTGCGCCTGGGCCGGCGGCTGGACGATGCGCAGCGGCGGCGCCTGGGTGACGGGCTCCGGAGCCGCCGGCCCGGGCGTGCGCCGCGCCGTCCGCTCCGGCAGCAGCTCCGTCACCGCCTGGCGGTGCGCCGGATGCGCGGCGTCGTCGTACGGGTCCGGCGTGGCCGGCACCTGGAGCCGGTGGACGGGACCCGCCCCGAGCCGGGCGTACCCGCGCCCCGGCGGCGCCTGCGGCGTCGGGGTCGTGTGCGGGGGCGCTCCCAGCACCTCGGCGATCTGCCGGCTCCCGGCCGGCCCGAGCACGACCCGGGCCCGGGTGTGCTGCCAGACGGCGTCGCCCAGCAGCTCCAACTGCTCGAACTGCTCGGCCACCACCACCGTGACGTGCGCGGCACGCCCGTGCCGCAGCGGCACCTGGAGCCGCTCCAACGGATCCGGGCCGCCCTCGGCGGCGGCCAGGTGCGCGAGCACGCCGGGCCGGTCGAGCAGGACCCACAGCGGGCGACGGGTGTCCTCGGGCATGGCGCCGCCGGTCTCCCGGGCCCGATGGGCGGCGAGCAGCCGGCGCTCGGTCTCCCGCGCCGCCCACTCCAGCGTGGCCTGGGCCCCGCCGGGACCGCACTCGACCGCGAGCACCCCCGCCCGGCCGGTGAGGCAGGCGTACTCGCCGCTGCCCCCGCCCTCGACGATCAGCACCTCGCCGCCGTGCCGCAGGGCCTGTAGGGCGATCGAGCGCAGGAGGGTGGAGGTGCCGCTGCCCGGCTGGCCCACCGCCAGCAGGTGCGGCTCGGTGGAACGGGGGCCGGTCCGCCAGATCACCGGGGGCACGTCACGCGGCTCGTCGCCCTCCAGGACGGGCAGGGTGCGCTGCACGCCGCCCGCGTCGGTGAACCCGAGGACCGTCTCCCCGGGGGCGGTGACGAACGGCTGGGCGGCGATGCCGGTCGACAGCGGCGCCAGGACCCGCAGGTCGAGCTGGTTTCCCTCCTCGTCCCAGTCGAAGAGGTACTCCCGTCCGCGCCCGGACTTGGCGTGCAGCAGCGCCTCGATCCGCGCCCGGGCGGCGGGCTCGCCGTCGGTGAAGTAGGCCGGGTAGCGGATGCCGAGCCGGGTGATGCGGCCCGACGCGTCGAACGCGGGGTCGCTGAACGCCTGATCCCAGCTTCCGCCGTGGGCGAACAAGGGGCTCGGGTCCTCGGGGACGGAGAAGTAGGGCACCAGTGCCTCGTAGAGCGAGCCGAGGCGTTCGGTCTCGGCGTCGCTGGGACCGGTCTTCACGGGGGTGCGCGGCCGCCCGTGCCAGGCCGCCGTCGCCATCAGGGTGATCAGGCCGAGGAGCGGGCCGTAGGGCACGAGCGCCAGGACGAGGATGACGGCGGCCGCCAGGAACAGCGCGGGGCCGCGCTTGTCCTTGGGGGTGTCGGCCCACTTGCGCCGCCCCGCGGAAGCCAGGACGCGCAGGCCGCGGCCGATGACGAGCAGCGGATGGAGGACGTCCGTGGCGCTGTCGGCGGCCGTGCGGGCGAGGTCGCGGCCCCGGGCCGGCCACGGGGTGCCGCCGGTGAGGATGCGGGGGAGTGGGCGCCGGGCCACGGGCGTCTCCTGGAGTTGTGGTGTGGCGGGACGGTGCGTGCGGGGGCGGTGCGGGGCGGGCCGGTGGCCCGTCAGGCCGGCCGGCCCGGGCCGGCCTGAACGGCGTACGGCGGTCTCAGAGCTTGATCCCGCCCAACAGGCTCGCGAGGCTCGCCGTGCTCGCCGTGATGCTGGGGGCGATGGCGGAGCCGGCGAGGAAGAAGCCGAACAGCGAACACACGAACGCGTGGGTCAGCTTCATCCCGTCCTTCTTGAAGAAGAGGAAGGCGATGATGCCGAGCAGAACGACGCCTGAGATGGACAAGACCATGACGACTTCTCCTGGTGGGTGGGGACGTGGGACGGTCACCATCAGTTCTTCCAGGCTCACAGAAAGTATCAATGCGACAAAAGGTGCATACGGGTGAATCCTGCTCACTTTCACTTGACCGGCCGCGCCCGGCTGGCGCGTCCGCCGCGGAACGGTCAGGGCGGTGGGTGGAGGTGGCGGGCGGGTGGGGGTCGAACCGGGTCGAGGGCGATCCTTGCCTCGGACCCTTCCCGTCATGTGCCGACCCGGGCGCTACCCTGGCGATTCACCCGTACGGACGCGGTCCCGTACGCACCCCTGCCCTCCCGGCCTGGGGAAACTCTTGCCGACGACAGTGAGTGAAAGGCGGTACGAACGATGAGCGAGCACACCCAGGACGGCGCGGGATCGCAGGGCGTCCCCGACGAGGACGTCATCGAGCTGGCCACCAAGATCTTCGACCTCGCCCGGCAGGGTGAAACCGCCACGCTGGCCGCGTACCTCGACGCCGGGGTCCCGTCGAACCTCACCAACGACCGCGGCGACACCCTCGTCATGCTCGCCGCCTACCACGGCCACGCCGACGCCGTCACCGCCCTGCTGGAGCGCGGCGCCGAAGCCGACCGGGCCAACGACCGGGGCCAGACCCCGCTGGCGGGCGCCGTCTTCAAGGGCGAGGAGGCCGTCATCCGAGCGCTGCTCGCGGGCGGGGCCGACCCGAACGCCGGGACGCCCTCCGCCGTGGACACGGCGCGCATGTTCGCCAAGACCGACCTGCTCGCACTTTTCGGAGCCGAGTAGTCCGTTTCCGGCCGGGACCAGGCGCACTCCGACCGGTCCCCGACCTCACGGGTTGGTCACGGCGGACGTAAATGTGGTCGCGGCGCACAAACCGCCTGGGTCATCATGGCGTCGGATTCGATTCGCGGACATGACGGACGGGCAGGAGCGGGCTGGACACGAACGCCGTTCCCGCCCACCCCCGCCGAACCGGCCGTACTGCACGCGAAGCACCGACGAGAGTGAGAAGGCAATGGTCAACATCGAGCGGAACAAGACGGCGAACGTCCTCACATGCTGTTACGCGGCCCTGTGAATCGAGATTCCCGGTTGCGTCCCCAGCTTGATTTGAGGCCATTCCCATGTTCGAACCAGTCATAGCGCCGAGCGGAACCCTGCTCGGGCTCCTCCAGCGGGGCCGCGGTGACGGCACGCTGCACGCTCTCGCGGCGCCCAGGGCAGAGGCCCTCGCGGCCCTCGACCGGTGCGTCGTCAGCGATCCGCGCCAGGACTGGCAGATCGAGAACCGCTCGCTGTACTACGCCCGCCTCTACCTGGACCTCGACGGACCCCTCGGCGAGATCGAGGCCCACCTCTTCGGCACCGAAGACATCCTCGACGAGGACGAGCACCGGACCGGCCTCGCCCTGTCCGTGCTCGGCCACCTCGCCGCCTACGGCCGCGACGACGCGTTGATGCTGCTGCGCCGCTACGCCGCCCTCGGCGCGAACTGGTCGTGGGCCCTCGACGAACTCGCCCTGCGCGACGACGACGAAGGACTGCGCTCCCTGGGCGGCCCCGTGCTCGACCGCTTCCCCGCGACGCAGGACGGCGAGGCGCGGCTCGCCGCCGCAGTCCGCGACGCCTACGAGCCCCGACCCTGGCGACTGTGGGAGGAGACCCCGACCCACGGGGAACGGCTGCGCGCCGCCCGCACCCAGGGCTCCTTCGACCGCTGGCAGCGCCAGCTCACCCCCAAGGGCCCCCAGCCGGGCTGGGGCGTCCGGGCCGTCTTCGAGTGGGCCGCCGACGGACTGCGTCGCGGCACCCCGCTGCACGTGCCCGCCGCCCGCTGCCTCGCGGCCGTCGCGGCGCCCGAGGACCGCCCCACCGTCCTGGCCGCCGCCGCCGGCGCCCACGGCGAGGCCGCCCGCGCCACGGCCCTGCACCACCTCGTCCTCGCGGAACCGGAGAACCCGGCCGTGCTGGACCTCATCGAAGCCGCGGGCGATGAACCCGCCGTCGCCGCCTACGAGCGGATGTGCGGCCCCGCCGCCGTCGAGCGGGCCCGCCTGTGGGTGCACCGCCCCGACGCCCTGGGAGCCGCCGCCGGCGCCCTCCTCGCCGCCCGCGGCGGAGCCGAGGACGCCCGGTACGTCCTCGGCGCCCTGCGCTCCACCGTCCGGGGCCACGGCCCCGACACTCCGCGCCTGTTCGCCCTCGTCGACGGGGCGGGCCGACTGGCCATCGCCTGCGCGGCGCCGGTACTGCGCCACATCTACCGCGAAACCGCCTCTTCCCACCTGCGCGGGCGCGTCGCCCGGGCCCTGGCCGGCACGGACGCGTCCTTCGCCGCGGGCTTCGCGGTCGAATGTCTCTGGGACTGCGAGGAGACCACCCGCGAGGTCGCTGCCCGCCACGCCGAGACGGCCGATGCCCGGGTGGCCCCCCGCTTGCGCCGCCTGGCAGCCGACCCGGCGGAGGAAGAGGACGTCCAGTCGGCGGTCCGCAGCCGCATCGCCCCGGAGTCGGCGGTGTAGGAACACTTCACCGGGCGCTCCGTCCGAACCGCGCGAGATCGCCCCTGAGCATCGAAGCCGGGCTCCGAGCCTCGGGGCCGCCCGCCCGCCCCGGCCGAGAACCGCCGGGGCGAGAACAGTGGGGCCGAGCCCGGAGCGACGGGGCGGCGGCCCCCGAGCCCGCCGGCCCCCGAGCCCCCAAATGGTCGGGGCCTCAGCCCGCTGTCGGCCGCGCTCGGAGCCCGAAAGACGGGCGCGCCCTGGGCGGGGAACGCCGGCGGCCGCCCCGCAGCCGCCGGGCTCAGGGAGCCTTGAAGAGGGGCGCGGGCCGCGGGGCCGAAGCTGCCGGGGGCCCGAGCCCCGAAGATGGCGCGGTTCCCGGACTCGAAGACCGCCGGGTCCCGCCCGTCCGGAACACCCGGGGGCCGGTCGGGGCGGAGGAGGGCTATGCCGGGACGAAGCGGACCGGTGTGTCCGGGCGGGCTTGGGCCGCCGCGTCCAGGGGGCGGCCGGGGAGGACCACGCCGAGCACCGGGTAGCCGCCCGTGACGGGGTGGTCGGCCAGGAAGAGCACCGGGAGACCGTCCGGCGGGATCTGCACCGCGCCCAGGACCATGCCCTCGCTCGGCAGTTCCCCGCCCCGGCGGCGGGCCAGCGGCGGTCCGCCCTCCGTCCGCAGCCCGATCCGGTTCGACCGGGCCGACACCCGGTAGGGAGAACGCAGCAGCCGCGCCACCGAAGCCGCCTCGAACCAGTCGGCCCGGGGCCCCAGCCGCAGCGGCAGCACCAGCTCCGACGGAGGCCCCGGCATGCCCGGGGCGTCCGCCCCACGGACCGGGTCGGCCCCCGCCGGGCCCACCGGCAGCACCGTCCCGGCCGACAGGACGGCGGGCCCCAGCCCCGACAGCAGGTCCGTCGAGCGACTGCCCAGCACCGGCGGGACGGCGAACCCGCCCCGCACCGCGACGTAGCTCCGCAGCCCCCACTCCGCCCGGCCCACCTCCAGCTCCGCCCCCGCCCCCAGCCGGACCGGCGATCCCCAGGCCGCCGGGCGCCCGCAGACCCGTACCGCGCAGGGCGCGCCGGTGACGGCCACGGTGACCGGGGCCCGCGCGCGCAACGCCACCCCGTCCGACGTGCTCTCCAAGGTGGCGGCCTCCGCCGGGTTGCCCACGAGGCGGTTGGCCAGCGCGTGCGCCCCCGCGTCCAACGCCCCCGACCGGGGCACGCCCAGGTGCGCGAACCCGGGGCGCCCCAGGTCCTGGACCGTGGTCAGCGCCCCCGCCCGCACCACCAGCAGCCCGCTCCCGCTCCCGCTCCCGCTCCCGCTCACGCCCCCGCCTCCTCGAACCGCACCCGTACCCCCGGCGCGAACAGCGCCGCCGGCTCCCGCTCCGGGTCCCACACCACCGCGTCCGTCGAACCGATCAACTGCCAGCCGCCGGGGGAGGAGCGCGGGTAGACCCCCGCGTACTCGCCGGCCAGCGCCAGCGAGCCCGCCGGGACGGACGTACGGGGCGTGGCCCGCCGGGGCAGGTGGAAGCGGGCCGGAAGCCCCGTCAGGTAGCCGAAACCCGGGGCGAAACCGCAGAACGCGACCCGGAAGACGATGCCGCCGACGATCCCCGACACCTCGTCCTCCGCGACGCCCCACAGCGCCGCCACCTCCGCCAGGTCCGGCCCGTCGTACCGCACGGGCACCCGCAGCAGCGGCCCCCCGGACTCCGCCAGGGCGGGCACCTCCCAGCGGGCGATCCGGGCCCCGAGCGCCGCCGGGTCCGCCACCCCGTCCAGCAGCACCGTCCGCGCTGCGGGCACGATGTCCCGTACGCCGCCCAGCTCCGCGCGCCGCCGCAGCAGCTCCGCGTGCAGCGCGACGACCTCCGCCGCGGAGTCCGTCTCCAACAGCAGGGCGCCGGTGCCCACGACGAGCGGCCTCACGCGAACGCCTCCACCCGCACCCCGGCCGCGCCCAGCGCGTCCCGCACCCGCAGCGCGAGGTCCGCGGCGCCCGGGGTGTCCCCGTGCAGGCACAGCGAGCGGGCGCCCACCGGGACCGCCGATCCGTCCGCCGCCGTCACGACGCCCTCGGCGGCCATCGCGACCGCCCGGGCCACCACCGCGTCCGGGTCGTGCACGACCGCCCCCGGTTCACCGCGCGGCACCAGCGTCCCGGCCGCCGTGTACGCCCGGTCGGCGAACGCCTCCCGTACCGCGGGCAGCCCGGCCTCCTCGGCGGCCGCCAGCAGCAGCGAACCCGGCAACCCCAGCACGGGCAGCCCGCCGGGACCGGCCGCGAGCAGCACCCCGGCGACGACGGCGCCCGCCTGGCCCGCGTCGGACACGGTCCGGTTGTAGAGCGCGCCGTGCGGCTTCACGTAGGACACGGCGGAGCCGGCCGCCCGCGCGAACACCTCCAGCGCGCCGATCTGGTACGCCACCTCGTCGGCCAGCTCGCGCGGCGGCACGTCCATCGCCCGCCGCCCGAAACCCGCCAGGTCCCGGTACGAGACCTGCGCCCCGATCCGTACGCCCCGCTCGGCGGCCAGCTCGCACACCCGGCGCATGATGGACGGATCCCCGGCGTGGAAGCCGCAGGCCACGTTGGCACTGGTGACGACCGCCAGCAGCGCCTCGTCGTCCGTCAGCGTCCACCGCCCGAAGCCCTCGCCGAGGTCGGCGTTGAGGTCGATGACGGGTGTGATCGCGGGAGCCATGCGGTGAGGGTAGAACAGCCCCGGTACGGAACGCGCCCGCGCGGGGCGTGCCCGGGAACCGGAACGGGCCGCGCACCGGCCCCGGGGAGGATCCGGCCGAACCGTGCCGTTTGGGATGTTGTCCGTGTCAGCGCCTAGTCTTTCCGTCGTGACTCTCCCTGCCCCGGCGAAGCCCCTTGTGTCCCCGGCGCCGGGCCCGGCCGCCGACGAGGGCCTGGCCCGGCGGCTGCGCGCCCTCGCCTGCACCGCCCCGCTGCACGACCTCGACGTCCGCAAGGCCAATCTGGCCGGCGAGTACGGGGTCTACGCGATGGCGGAGGTCGCGCTGGCCGCGATCGACCTGGTCACCCTCAACATGGACTTCGACACGGGCGCCGACCACGAGCAGATAGTGGCCCGACTGCTGCCGCGCGTCGCCGCCCAGGCCCCGGGCCGGCCCGCCGCAGAGCACGAGCGGGTGGCCCGCTGGGTCCTGGAGAACCTGATCAACGTCGGCAGCGTGGACCGCGGCTTCCGCGCGATCTACGGCACCTTCGGCCCCGACGGCGTCTACGTCCGCAGGGACTACGACTTCAAGCTGATCGAGGAAGTGCCCGGCTACGGCGGCGCGGTCTACCTGCGCACCACCGACGAAGCCGTGAACGTACTCGTCGGCGCCCTGGACACCGACGTCACCAGCGCGCAGATCGCCGCCGAGGTCAAACTGGACGTGCTGATCAGCCGCGGCCGGCTCGCCGACGCCCAACTCGCCGCCGAGCAGGCCCGCTACCGCACGGTCCAGTACGCGGAAACCCTGCGCCGGACGCTGGACGCGACGCGGCGCAACGTGCGGGCCGTGGACTGGCTCGAAGCCGTCCCGGACATGATCGCCGAGGCCCTGGACCACGTCGCCGACCGCTATCGGCACGAGAACGCCATCCTCACCAACATCCGCAAGGCCCGCGACGAGGCCGAGGACCCCGACAACAAGCGGCGCGCGGCCGAGTTGGTCGACATCGTCAAGGACTGCATCCGCCGGCACACCCAGCTCCAGTCGCGACTGCTGGACGCGGGCCCGCTCTTCCGCGCCGAACAGGACCGGCAGGCATTCGCGGCCCCGGCGCCGCGCTCGGGCATCGACCTGTACGGGCAGTTGATCGCCCCGGTGCTGCCGCTGCCGCTGGAGCGGGCCACCCGGGTCACCGACGCGTTCTTCGCCCGGGGCACCGGCCTGCGCACCCCCGTCTCGGTGCGGGTCGCCGACCTGGTGGAGATCCTGCTGACGCCGCCCGTGGAGCGCGAGCACCTGGGCGTGGAGATGCCCGAGCCCGACCTGATCGCCACCCCGGACGACAGCCGGTTCAGCGAGGAGCAGCTCGCCGCGGCCATGGAACTGCTCGATCTTCCGCACGAAGCCCCGCGCCGACTGTCCGGCCTGCTCGCCGAGGCCCGGCGCAGCGACCCCGAACTTCCGTACCTGGTCGCGTTGTTGGCCGTGCACGCGGCGAGCCCGGCGGTGGGCACGGCCTACCGGCAGGGCGAGGAGCGGCTGCTGTTCGCCGTCGACGACGGCACCGAGTTGGACGACCCGGAGTTCGGCGGCGCCGACCTGATCGTCGGCACCGCCCTCCTGGACGCCGCCGCGATGACCGCCGACCGGACGGAGGCGGCATGACCCCCGCCGTCGCCGAGCGAACGGCCCGAGCCAAAACCGCCCCCGCCACCCGGCCGGAGCCCCACCCGGCACACCGCCTCGGGCACGGCCCCGAGGGCCACGCCGGGCCGGCCCGGGAGCATGGCGCCGGCCACACCCGCCCGCAGCCCCACCCCGAGCAGCGTCCCGAGGGCCACGCCGGGCCGGTCGGCGCGGGCGATGCTCGGTACGACCGCGCCCGGCCGCAGCCCTATCCGGAACACCGGCTCGGGCACGGCCGGCAGGGCCACGCCCGGCACCGACCCGCGCGCCGCCGGCCGGAAGCCCCGCGCCGGCGATGCGCACCGGGCCGCCGACCGGACCCGGCCGGGTCGCCCGCCGCGCAGCCTGCCGACCGAACCACCGCACACCACGAAAGGCACCATCCGTGAGCGACCACCACGCCGAAGCCCCCGCGTGGCGCGAGCCCGACGCGCCCGCGGGCCCGGTGCCGGCGCCCGGCGCCGCGGCCGTGACCCCCGCCGACGCCGCCGACGCGGCCCGGCTCGTCGCCTTCGGGCTCCAGCCCAAACTGCTCCCCGCCCGCGACGCCGAGTACGCCGAACTGCTGCGCCGCTACCGCGAGGACCCCGCCTTCGGCCGCCTCGCCGACGCCGTCGCCACCGGCCTCGGCCTCGTCGTGCTGGAGGTCTCGCCCCGCGCCGGCATGGCGGTGGCCGCCGACGAGGACTCCGTCTTCGCCGTCCGGATGGGCGACTACGCGCGCCGCACCGCCGCCGACGGCGGCGACCGCTTCCTGCACGGCCTCGCCCACCTCGCCGTCGCCGCGCTCGCCTTCCCCCGCCCCGAGGACCTCGCCGACGACGGCTACATCGGCCGCATCACCGTCAATGGCGTCGACTCCTTCGTCCGGCAGACCTGCCGCCGCCTGGAGGAGCGCGCCGAGGAACTCGGCGAGAACACCGACCCGGCCTCCGACGCCCCCGGCCTGGAGGCCGCCTGGCGCGTCTACGCCCGCCGCAGCGCGACCGGCGCCACCAAGGACGCCCGCCGGCTGGCCGGCTCCACCACCGGCATCGTCGGCAAGGCCGCCGCCTTCCTCACCGAATCCGGTTTCCTCCAGCGCACCGGCGACGACTCCGGCGGCACCTACCGCACCACCCCCCGCTACCAGCTCCAGGTCCGCGACATGGCGGGCAGCGCGGCCATGGCCGAACTCCTGGAACTCGGCGTGGTCCCCGTCAGCGACGGCTCCGCCACCCTGCTGCCGCCGCCCGAGGGCGACGACCTGGAGCTCGCCGCCGACGCCGGCCTGCCCTTCCACGCCTAGGGAACACCCGACCCCGATCCGCCGGCCACCCCCGCCCCCCGCCCCCCGTACGCACCACGAGAGACCGCGAGAACCCGCCGCCATGTACGAGCTGTCCCGGATCCGCCTCTACTCCATCGGGCCTGCCGGCGCACGCTACGCCGACACCGTGCTCGACCTGCGCGGAGTCGGCGAGCCGGTGCCCCACCCGGCGCCCGCCCAGGCGGAGTTCTTCGAGGACGAGCCGACCGGGCCGCCCCGCCGGCCCGCGCCCGCGGGCGTGCTCTTCCTGGAGAACGGCGGCGGCAAGTCCGTCCTGCTGAAGCTGATCTTCTCGGTGATGCTGCCCGGCCACCGCAACACCCTTGGCGGCGCCAGCTCCGGCGTACTGCGCAAGTTCCTGCTCGCCGACGACTGCGGCCACGTCGCCCTGGAGTGGCAGCACACCCAGACCGGCGAATGCGTCGTCGTGGGCAAGGTCAGCGAATGGCGCGGCCGGCAGGTGTCCAACGACCCGCGCAAGTTCGCGGAGGCGTGGTACTCCTTCCGCCCGGGACCGGGCCTGAGCCTCGACAACCTGCCCGTCGCGGAGGCCACCGCCGTGCGCCCGCCCGTCGAGGGCGTCTCCGGCGCCCAGGGCCGGCGCCGCACCATGAAGGGCTTCCGCGACTCGCTCACCGAGGCCGGCAAGGCGTACCCGCACCTGGAGGTGGTCTGGGAGGAGATCCACGACCGCTGGAACGAACACCTCACCGACCTCGGCCTCGACCCCGAACTCTTCCGCTACCAGCGCGAGATGAACGCCGACGAGGGCGAGGCCGCCGGTCTCTTCGCGGTCAAGAAGGACTCCGACTTCACCGACCTGCTGCTGCGCGCCGTCACCGACACCCGGGACACCGACGGCCTCGCCGACCTGGTCCACGGCTTCGGCAACAAGCTCGGCCGCCGCTCCGAGCTGATGGCCGAACGCGACTTCACCGCCGGGTCGGTGGAACTCCTCACCAAGATCGTCGAGGCGGCCGAGACCCGCTCCCGGCTGCGCGACGTCCACGCGGGCGCCGAACGCCGCACGCGCACCCTCGCCCGGCGGCTGTCCGCCCGCGCCACCGAGGAGCGCGGCCGGGCCGCAGAACTCGCCGAGCAGGTGACCGGCGCGGCCCACGCGGTGACCGCCGCCGAGTCCGCGCGCGACCGCAGCGCCGCCATCGCCGCCGAACTGGCCTACCGGCACGCCTCGCTGGCCCTGACCGTCGCCGACAAGGCCGCGGCCGCCCAGCGCCGCGAACTCCTCGAAGCCCGCACCCTGCACTCCGCCTGGCAGGCCGCCGAGATCGTCCTGCGCCACCGCGCCGCCGCCGACCGGTCCGCCCGGGTCGCCGCCGCCATCCTGGAGGCCGAGCGCGACGCCGCCCCGGCCCTGGCCGCCCGCGCCACGGCCGCCACCGACCTCGTCCGCGCCCTGCACACCGCCGCCGAACAGGGCGAGGCGCGGGCCAACGAGGAGGAGGAGCGGTCCGCCGCCCTCCAGGCCGTCGGCGAAGCCGCCCACCGCGACGCCACCGCCGCCGCCACGGCCGCCCAGCGCGCCCGTAGCGAGGCCGAACACCTGCGCGCCCGACTCTCGGAGGTCCAGCAGGAGACCGCCGAAGCCGTACGGGCCGGCTGGCTCGACGATTCGGCGCCCGACGCCGACCCGGCCCGTGCCGCCCTCGCCGCGAGCGACGCCGAGAAGAGCGCCGTCGCCGCCTGGGACGAGTCCCGCGAGGCGGCCCGCGCCGCCGCCGACACCGCCCGCGAGGCCGCGGCCGGCGAAGCGCGCGCCGAACTCACCGCCGCCCGCGCGGCGGACGCCGCCGAGGCCGCCGAGGCGGCCCACGCCGCCGAACAGCGCGCCGCCGACTCCCTCGCCGCCTCCCCGCGCCTCGCGGAACTCCTCGGCCTCCCCGCGGCCCCCGACGCCCACGTCCCGGGCCCCCGGTCGGGCGCCGGCCCCGCCGAAGGCCACCACCCCGTCACGCAGCACCACGCCGGACCGGTCCTGACGGCCACCGCCGGCCGGCTCACCGCCGCAGACCTCGACCGGGGCGCCGAGGACCTGCGCACCCTGCTCACCGACCACGTCGCCGCCGCCGAACGCCAACTGTTCGAGCTGCGCACCGCCGCGGCCGACGACGCCCGCATCCTGGGCGCCCTCGGCGACGGCGGACTGCTCCCACCCGGCCCGGACGTGCTCGCCACCGTCGAATACCTCGGCGAACACGGCATCCCCGCCCTCCCCGGCTGGCGCTACCTCGCCCAGGCCGTCGACCCCGCCGACCACGCCGCCGTACTCGCCGCCCGCCCCGAACTCGTCGACGGCGTCGTCATCACCGACCCCGACACCCACTCCCGGGCCCGAGAGGTCCTCTCCGGCGCCGCCCTGCTGCCCCGCTCCACGGTGGCCGTCGGCACCGCCGCCGCGCTGTTGGCCCCCGTCCCCCCGGTCGACGGCGACAGCGCCGCGGGCTCCGGCATCTTCATCGTTCCGCCGAACCCGGCCATGCACGACGAACACGCCGCCGACGAGGAACGCCAGGCGCTGCGCGCCCGCGCCACCGCCCGCGACACCGAGATCCGAGAACTCGCCTCCCGCCTCTCCGGCGACCGCGAACTCGCCGCCCGGCTCGCCTCCTGGCGCACCGGCTGCCCGGCCGGCCGCCTTACCGAACTCGCGGAACACGCCGCCGCCGCCCGCTCGTTCGCCGAGGAATGCGACGCCGAACTCGCGGAGGCCCGTACCGTACGCGCCGAGGCCGACGAAGCGGCCGCCGACGCCGCCCGCGTGCGCGACGAGCGCCAGGACGCCGCCCAGCGCGCCCGCCGGGCCGCGGACGTGCTCTCCGGCCTGGCCCACCGCCTGCGCGAGCGCTCCGGCTGGCAGGCCCGGCTGCGGGAACTCGCCGACGAGGCGGCCGAGTCCGAGGCCCGCGCCGAAGCGTGCCTGGACCGCGCCCGCGCCGCCGACGAGGACCGGCGCGCCGCCCAGCGGGCCGCCGACGACGCCCGCCGCACCGCCCGCGCGCTGCGCGCCGAGCGCGCCGACATCGCCGGCGCCCCCGACCCCCTTCCCGCGGACGACGGCACTCCCAAGGCCCCCCTGCCGGACCTCCGCGAGGCGTACCGCGCCGCCTCCCGGCTCTACGAGAAGGTCGGCGTCGGCGCCGACCTGCGGGCCGAACAGGCCCGCGCCGAAAGCGACGAGAGCGCCGCCCTCGCCGAACTCGACCGGCTCACCAACAAGGTCCGCACCCGCGCCGCCCAGCTCCTCGAAGGCACCGACGGCGCCGACGGTCCCTCCCGGCAGGCCGCCGCCGCCCGCGCGGAGGCCCTCGTACAGATGCTGGAATCCCGGGCGTCGGCGGCGAGCGAGCAGCTCGGCCGGCTGCGCGGCGAGGCCGAACGGCACGCCCCCGCCGACGGCGAGGCGCACACCGAACTCCCCGACGAGCTGATCCCCAAGGACGTCGAGCACGCGCAGAACCTGCTGCGCACCGCCACGGCCCAGCTCGCCGCCCACACCGCCGCCGTCGAGGGCGCCCGCGCCGCCCACGGCGACCTGCTGCGCGCCCACCGCACCGCCGAGGACGGCGCGGGCGGCTTCGACGAGACCGCCGCCCTGCTGCGGGACCTGCTGCGCGACCACACGCAGCAGGAGGACGAGCAGGAGCCGGCGCCCCACCGGGGCAGCCTGGAGGAGGCCCGTCAGTCCGCCGCCGAGGCCCGCCGCTCGCTGCGCGCCTGCGCCGCCGACCTGTCGGCCGCCGAATCCGCGGTCCGCGAGGCGAGCGACATCCTGGTCCGCCACGCCAACGCCAACCGGTACGAGCAGGTACGCACCCCCGCGCGCCAGCAGATCCGGGAACTGCCCGCCTCCGCCCTGCCCGAGCACGCGGCGGCCTGGGCCGCCGCCTTCGCCCCCCGCCTGCGCGTGCTCACCGACGAACTGGCGCAGCTGGAACGCAACCGCGACAGCATCGTCGACCGGCTGCGCGGCCTCGTCGAATCCGCCCTGGCCACCCTTCGCTCCGCCCAGCGGCTCTCCCAGCTCCCCGAGGGCCTGGGGGAGTGGTCGGGCCAGGAGTTCCTCCGGATCCGCTTCGAGGAACCCGACCAGGCCACCCTCACCGAGCGGCTCGGCGAGGTCATCGACGAGGCCACCCGCGCCGCGGTCAAGAAGAACAGCACCGCCTCCTTCGGCGAAGGCCGCCGCGACGGCATGTCCCTGCTACTGCGCGGCGTCCAGGCGGCCCTGGAGCCCAAGGGCATCGCCGTGGAGATCCTCAAGCCCGACGCGGTACTGCGCGCCGAGCGGGTGCCGGTCGGACAGATGGGCGACGTCTTCTCCGGCGGCCAACTGCTCACCGCCGCGATCGCCCTCTACTGCACCATGGCGGCGCTGCGCAGCAACGACCGAGGTCGCGACAAGCACCGCCACGCGGGCACCCTGTTCCTCGACAACCCCATCGGCCGCGCGAACGCCACGTACCTGCTGGAACTCCAGCGGGCCGTCTCCGACGCGCTCGGAGTCCAACTCCTGTACACCACCGGCCTGTTCGACACCACGGCCCTCGCGGAGTTCCCGCTGGTCATCCGGTTGCGCAACGACGCGGACCTGCGCGCGGGCCTGAAGTACATCAGCGTCGAGGAGCACCTGCGCCCGGGCCTGCCGCAGCAGTCCCCCGACGGCGAGACCATCCACGGCGAGATCACTGCGACCCGCATGTTCCGCCGCTCCGCCGCGGGCGCCTGACGCCGGGCGAGGACGGCCGCGGCGACGGCCGCCCCGACCCGTGGGCCCCGCCCCGACCCGTCAGCCCCGACCCGTCGGCCGGCCTCGCACCGTCAGCGGCCGTGGGCAGCCAGCCGGCCGCCCTCGGCCGGCCGTATGCGCGGCACCCGGCCCGAGGCCCCCGCACGGGTCTCCCGGCCGGCCCGGTGCTCCTCCCGGCGGCGGACGCGCGCCGTGCTGCTCGGCTGGGACACCACCCCGTGACGCTGGTTCCACGTCTGCCGGGTGATCACCACGTCCAGCACGGCCCAGGTGGCCACCACCGTCCCTGCTATCGCGCCGAGCACCATCGGCAACGCGAGCCACGAGCCGGTGAGCGTCAGGAAGAAACTCACCGTCGCCTGCATCAGGGTCACGGCCACTATCAGTACCGCCCGTACCGCCGAAGTCCGTACCGGATCGGGCGTCCGGTACCGGCGCGCCGGCTCCTCCACCCACAGAGACCGCCTCGTGGCCGTCACCGTCACTGCGTCGTCCGTCGTGCTCATGGTCCACTCACTCCCCACCGCACGGTCCGCGTTGCCTACCCTCACCTCATACCCCCATGTGGTGATTCGACCGTCCTTCCTGGAAGACGATCGGCAAGGCCGGGAGATTCCCGGAATCCGAAACCGGTTCGCAGCGGCCCGCGCGGTCGCCGGACGGCAGAGTTCCAGCCATCCATCCATGACCGGGAACCGACACCCCACGAGCAATCATCTGGCACATAACGGGCCGGACTTGCCCGGAAGCGCAGGACAACTCATGATCTTCGCAAGGGGAGAGGCCGAAAACGTCCGGACACGCCTTCGATGCCGCTCCCCGGCAGTAGTAGGCTCACGCCGTTTAAATGACGGAACACCGACCCCCGGCAACGGGGTTGACCTGGGGGAGGCTGGGGAGGCCATGCGCTTTCGCGGGAAGTCAATCCGCAGGAAGATCGTGGCGTTGCTCCTCGTGCCGCTCGTCTCCCTGACCGCCCTCTGGGGCTTCGCCACCTTCATCACCGGCCGCCAGGCCGTGCAGCTTCTCGGCGTGGCCCCCGTCATCGCCAAGGTCGGCTACCCCATCGAGGACGTCGTCCGCGTCCTGCAGAAGGAACGCCGCCAGACCCTCGTCGTCATCGGCGACCCCCGCGCCTCGGCCGCCACCGCCGAACTCGCCAAGAGCCGTACCGCCACCGACACGGCCGTCCAGGACATCACCGCGAACGCCTCCAACCCCAAGGTCGTCGACCAGCTCAGCCCCGCCAACGCGCAGCGGCTGCGCTCCATCCTCGACGCCTTCCACGGCATCGCGGCGCTACGGCACTCCGTCGACCAGAACAGCCTGGCCCCCGGCCAGGCCCTGGACCTCTACAGCCGGCTCGTCGACCCCTGCTACGAGTTCCTGATGAACCTCCACGCCCTGGAGGACGTGGAGATGGACAAGGAGGGCCGCGCACTCGTCGGGATCACCCGCGCCCGCGAGACGCTCTCCCGCGAGGACGCCGTCATCGCCTCCGCCCTGGCCGCCCGCAACGTCGGCGCCGCCGACGTCCGCAGCGTCTCGGACTACACCGCCAACCGCGCGTTGCTCTACGAGTTCAACCTCGCGATCCTCCCCGCCGAAGACCGCGACGTCTTCGAGCAGTACTGGTCCGGCCCCGAGACCAAGGCGCTGCGCGACGCGGAGGAACGATTCATCTCCGGTGGCGCCGCCAAGCCCCCGCGCACCCTCACCGCCGCCCAGTGGGACGAGGCCGCCGCCAAGGTGCTCGGCGACCTCGCCGCCATGAACACCGCCGCCGGCGACCGCTACCAGGATCGCGTCAAGCCCGTCGCCATGAACGTGCTGCTCCAGGCCGCCGTCGCCGGCGTCCTCGGCTTCATCGCCCTGATCGTCTCCCTCGTCATGTCCGTCCGCATCGGCCGCGACCTCATCCGCGACCTGTCCCGGCTCCGCAAGGACGCCCACGAGGCGTCGGGCGTCCGGCTGCCCAGCGTGATGCGCCGCCTCGCGGCCGGCGAACTCATCGACGTGGAGACCGAGGCACCGAGGCTGGAATTCGAGAAGGACGAGGTGGGCCAGGTCGCCCTCGCCCTCAACAGCCTCCAGCGCGCCGCCGTCGAAGCCGCCGTCAAACAGGCCGAACTGCGTCGGGGCGTCTCCGAGGTCTTCGTCAACCTGGCGCGCCGCAACCAGGTCCTCCTGCACCGCCAGCTGACCCTGCTCGACACCATGGAGCGGCGCACCGAGGACACCGAGGAACTGGCCGACCTCTTCCGCCTCGACCACATGACCACCCGCATGCGCCGGCACGCCGAGGGCCTGGTGATCCTCTCCGGCGCCGCGCCCTCCCGCCAGTGGCGCAAGCCCGTGCAGCTGATGGACGTCGTACGGGCCGCCGTCGCGGAGGTCGAGGACTACGAGCGCATCGAGGTGCGCAGGCTGCCGCGCATCGGCATCGAGGGCCCGGCCGTGGCCGACGTCACCCACCTCGTCGCCGAACTGCTGGAGAACGCGACCGTGTTCTCCCCGCCGCACACCGCCGTCCAGGTCCACGGCGAACGCGTGGCCAACGGCTTCACCCTGGAGATCCACGACCGGGGTCTCGGCATGACCCCCGAGGCGCTGCTCGACGCGAACCTGCGCCTCGCCGAGAGCCCCGACTTCGAGCTCTCCGACACCGACCGGCTCGGCCTGTTCGTCGTCAGCCGCCTCGCCCGACGCCACAGCGTGAAGGTGGTCCTCCAACCGAGCCCGTACGGGGGCACCACCGCCGTGGTCTTCCTCCCGGCGGAACTGCTCACCGACGCGCCCGACACCAACGGCACCGGCATCCGCCTCGACGGGCTCAAGGCCGCCAAGGCCGGCAAGAACGCCAAGACCGGCAAGGCGGCATGGCAGGTGACCTCCGGCAAGGGCGGTTCCGCGGCCCTCGGCGGCACCCCGGCCGGCCGGCCGCTGCCCGCAGGGGTACTGAACGGCCCCGTCGAGCTGGAGGGCCCGCTCGGCGTACTCGGCCCGGACGGCGCCGACGGCCTGGACGACGACCCCGCGACCCTCGACGAGATCACCATCGGGATCGCCGGCCTCACCGGAGTCGGCGGCCGTCCTCCGATGGCCACCCTCGACGACGAGACCCCGCCCGGCGGCATCCCCGGCGCCGTCCTCGGACTGCGCCCCGCGGGCCGCCCGGGCACCGACCGGCACGCGGAGCGCCCCGCCGCCCGCAAGGCCGACCGGCTCGGCGACCGCCACCGCGAGCGCGGCCCGGACCCCGCCGGCGACCGCGAAGGCGTCGCCCCGACCGGCCCCGTCCGCATGGAGCGCCCGCGCACCGACCCGCGCCCCGATCCCGACGCCCCCCGCACCCCCGGGGCGATCCCCCTGCCCCGCCGCCGCCCGACCCCGACCCTGGTCGCCGACCACGGCCGACGCGTCGAACCCCGCACGGTGTCGATGGTCGGACGCGCCGGGCAGGCACAGGAGTCGGCCCGCAGCGAGACCTCCGGTCCGAGCGCGCCCGCTCCGGGCCCCGGCGGCCTTCCCCGGCGGGTCCGGCAGGCCAACCTGGCGCCCCAGCTCAAGAACGCCCCGGCCCCCGCACCGGCCGACACCACCGCGAAGCCGGTCACCGACCGCGACGCGGAGGACGTACGTACGCGCATGTCCGCCCTCCAGCGCGGCTGGACGGCGGGCCGCAACCAGCACGCACCGCAGCAGTCCGAGGCCGAGGGCGGCACCCCCGCCGCCCCGGGCCCCGGATCCGAGAACGAAGGGGACGGTCGATGACCGCACCGCAGACCGGCAACGACACCAGGAGCCGCGGCTCCGGCCCGCTCAACTGGCTCCTCGACGAACTCGTCGACAAGGTGGGCAGCATCCGCAAGGCGGTCGTCCTCTCCGGCGACGGGCTGCCCACCGGCAGCTCCAAGGACCTGACCCGGGAGGACAGCGAGCACCTGGCGGCCGTCGCCTCCGGCTTCCACAGCCTGGCCAAGGGCGTCGGCCGGCACTTCGACTCCGGAAGCGTCCGCCAGACCGTCGTCGAACTGGACGAGGCGTTCCTGTTCGTGATGGCCGCGGGCGACGGCAGCTGTCTGGCCGTGCTGGCCGACGCCGAGTCCGATGTCGGCCAGGTCGCGTACGAGATGACCCTCATGGTCAAGCGCGTCGGCGACCACCTGGCAACCGCCCCGCGCTCCGGGCTGCCAGCCGGAGGGTGAGTCGGACGGCATGAGCGATTCAGGCCGGTACCACCCCGAGCGAGCCCCGGACGGGGCGGACGATCCCGCACACCCGCACTGGTTCGACGACGAGGCGGGCCCCGTCGTGCGCCCGTACGCCATGACCCGCGGGCGCACCAGCCACGCGGGCCAGCACCGTCTCGATCTGATCGCGCTCGTCGTCGCCGAACCGGCGGCCGACGATCCGGTCTGGGACCTGACCCTGTCCCCGGAACACGCCCACATCCTGGGCAGGTGCCGGGAACGCCCCCAGTCCGTCGCGGAACTCGCGGCCGACCTCGACCTCGCGGTCGGTGTCGTCCGCGTCCTGATCGGCGACCTCGTCGACGACGAACTGGTCCACGTGACCCGGCCGGTACCACCGGCCGAACTGCCCGACGAATCCATTCTGCGTGAGGTGATCGATGGCCTTCGGGCGCTCTAGCCGCACCGGCGCCATGCATGCCGTGTCGCCGGTCGAGCCGCTGACCCTCAAGATCCTGGTCGCGGGCGGCTTCGGGGTGGGCAAGACCACCCTGGTCAGTGCGGTGAGTGAGATCAGACCGCTACGGACGGAGGAACGCCTCTCCGAACCGGGCATCGGCATCGACGACACCGGGGGAGTGGAGGGCAAGAACACCACGACCGTGGCCATGGACTTCGGCCGCATCACCGTCCGCGAGGACCTGGTGCTGTACCTCTTCGGCACGCCCGGACAGGACCGCTTCTGGTTCCTGTGGGACGAGCTGGCCCAGGGGGCGCTGGGCGCCGTCGTCCTCGCCGACACCCGGCGCCTCGCGGACTGCTTCGCCGCCATCGACTACTTCGAGCGGCGCGGCATCCCTTTCGTGGTCGCGGTCAACTGCTTCGACGGCGCGGACCGGCACCCGGTGGTGACCGTGCGCGAGGCCCTCGACCTCGACCCCGAGGTGCCGGTGCTGCTCACCGACGCCCGCGACCGGGAGTCGGTCAAGGACGTCTTGGTGGGGGTCGTGGAACACGCCATGACGCAAGCCCGGGCCCGCCGCCACAGCCTGACGGCCGGAGCCTGACGAGGGGCTGACACAGCCGCGCGTACGCGGAGGCGGCCCGTACCCCCGCCGACTGGGGTACGGGCCGCGGCTCACATGGGGGGTTCGGGGGCCCGTCGTGCGCGGGACCGTGGGGAGAGTGTGAACCCGCCACCGTGGGCCGTCAAGCGTTCGGACAGCACCCGCCGGTCACTACCGGCGTCGGGCGCCTACCGCACCGCGACGACCGCCGAACCGTGCCCGAACAGCCCCTGGTTGGCGGTGATCCCGGCCCGCGCCCCCGCGACCTGCCGGTCCCCGGCGCCCCCCCGCAACTGCCACGTCAGCTCGCACACCTGGGCGATCGCCTGCGCCGGGACCGCCTCCCCGAACGAGGCAAGACCGCCACTGGTGTTCACCGGGATCCGCCCGCCGAGCGCCGTCGCCCCCTCCCGTACGAGCTTGGCCCCCTCGCCCTCGCCGCACAGCCCGATGTCCTCGTACCACTGCAGCTCCAGCGCCGTGGACAGGTCGTACACCTCCGCCAGCGACAGGTCGTCCGGCCCCAGCCCCGCCTCCTCGTACGCCGCCCGCGCGATCGAGGCCCGGAACGACCCGCCGGCCGGAGCCGCGGCGGTCACCGCGTCGGTCGCGATGTCCGGCAGGTCCAACAGGGTCCGGGGGTACGTGGGCGTCACCGTCGACACCGCCCTGATCCGTACCGGGTCGGCGACCCCGCGCGAGCGCGCGAACTCCATGCTGGTCAGCACGAGGGCCGCGCCCCCGTCCGAGGTCGCGCAGATGTCCAGCAGGCGCAGCGGATCGGCGACGACCGCCGAGGCCGCCACCTCCCGGGCGGTGACCGCCTTGCGGTAGCGGGCGTACGGGTTGAGCGCCCCCGCCGCCGCGTTCTTGACCTTCACCTCCGCGAAATCCTCGGGGCCGTCCCCGTACAGCGCCATCCGACGGCGCGCGTACAGCGCGAAGTACGCCGGGTTCGTGGCCCCCAGCACCCGGAACCGCAGCCAGTCCGGATCGTCCGGCCGCTCCCCGCCCGCGGGGGCGAAGAAGCCCTTGGGCGCCGCGTCGGCCCCCACCACCAGCACCACCTCGGCCAGTCCCGCCAGGATCTGCGCCCGGGCGGCGCCGATGGCCTGGGCGCCGGACGCGCAGGCCGCGTACACGCTGGTCACCCGCGCGCCCTGCCAGCCGAGCGCCTGCGCGAAGGTGGCCCCGGCCACGTACCCCGGATACCCCGAGCGGACGGTGTCGGCGCCGACGATGGACCGGACGTCCGTCCACTCCAGCCCCGCGTCGGCCAGCGCCGCCTTCGCCGCGGCCCGCCCGTACTCGACGAAGCTGCGGCCCCACTTGCCCCACGGGTGCATCCCGGCCCCCAGCACGGCGATGTCGGCGCTCACGCGCTCACCCCCGCCCCGGCGGCCACCGGCCGGAACCGCCACGTGGTCCACACCGTCCGGGCGTCCTCGTTCAGCACCCCGCCGACCACCTCGACCTCCATCCCGACCGCCAGATCGGCCACCGTCACCCCGGGCGCCCCCTGCCCCAGTACGACCATCCCCTCGGCCTCGAGCTCCACCGCGATCAGGGTGTACGGCTCCCAGGGCGCGTCCGGGTCGGACACGTACGGCGCGGGCGGCCGGTAGCGCCCGTCGGTGTAGGACCAGATCCGCCCGCGCGGGGACAGTGGCACCTCGGCGAGCTCCCCGCCCCCCGCGCAGCGCGGGTTGCGGCAGTACGCGTCCTCGCGCGGGAAGAACACGGCGGCGCAGGCGGAACACCGGGTGCCGAGCAGCCGGAACTCCCCGGCCCCCTCCGTGCCGGTGAACCATCCGCTCACGACGGGCGTACGTGTGTGTTCCAAGGCCCCTCCCTCACTCCCTCAGCTGACGGACCGTCAGGATGTGAGTGTGGCACGGGCGCCGCGCTCCGGTCACCGGTTCGGTTGCGTACGCCGTTCAGTGACGCCGTTCAGTGACGCCGTTCAGCGACGCCGCTCGGTGACGCACGGCCCCGTCGGAGACCGGGAAGTCGAAGTAGGTGTCCGGGTACGCCTCCGGCGCGTACGTGAAGTGCCACCACTCCTCGGGCAGATTGACGAACCCCCGCGCGGCGAGCGCCCGACCCAGCAGCTCCCGGTGCGCCCGCGCCGGCCCGGCCACCCGAGGGTCGTCCGTGTGGGAGAGCGGATCGAAGTAATCGAAGGTCGTCCCCATGTCGAGCGCCCGACCGCCCGGCAACGCCACCAGCGTCACGTCCAAGGTGCTGCCCCGGCTGTGCCCCGACTTCGGCGCGATGTACCCCTCGGGGATCAGCCGGCTCTTGTCCACGCGCGGATAGAACTCCGCCTTCGTCGCCTGGTCCCCCGCGTCCCCGGCCCACCGCACGAACGCGTCCACCGCCCGCTGCGGCCGGTAGCAGTCATACACCAGCAGCCCGTACCCCTGCCGTGACAAATCCCGCTGCGTCTTCCGCAACGCCTCGGCAGCGGTCCGGGCGAGCAGACAGACCGGCTCCTCGTACCCCACCACGGGGCGGCCGGTGAAGTTGTGCGCCGACGCGTACCGCACGTCCTGCGCGATCGTCGGATCGACGTCCGACAGCGCCACGAAACCGGGCCCCGCCGACCCGCCGAGCAGCACCCACAACAAGGCCGCGACGGCCGACATCCTCATTCCCCTTGGCATACCATCGCCGGATGCAGGGACACCCGAGGGACTCGCACTGCTCCACCTGCGGAGCTCCGTTCGACACCGCCGACTGGCCCCGTAGGTGCGGCGCCTGCGGAACCACCACCTACCGCAACCCGCTCCCCGTCGCCGTCGCCCTCCTCCCCGTCGAGGACGAACAGGGCACCGGTCTCGTCGTCGTCACCCGCACCATCGAACCGGCCCTCGGTGAAGTCGCCCTTCCCGGCGGGTTCGTCGACTTCGCCGAGCCGTGGCAGGACGCGGTCGTACGCGAACTCCGGGAGGAGACGGGCATCGAGGAACCCGCCTCGGGAGTCGTCCTGGCCGACGCCCTCAGCTCCCCGGCCGGCCACCTGCTCCTCTTCGGCCTCCTCCCGACCCGTCCCGCGGACTCCCTCCCGCCCTCCGCGCCGACCGACGAGACGGACGGCTGGCACATCCTGCGGTACCCGGCGGAGCTGGCCTTCCCCCTCCACACCCGGGCGGCCGGCGCCTGGTTCGCCGGCCAGTACGCCTGATCACCGGACGCCCCCTACACCCCCCTCACCACCACCCCGGCCACCGGCTCGCCCGCCTCGTCCTCCACCACCACCGCCTCCCCGGCCCACCGCACGGCGTACCGCTCCACCCGGCCCGGCTCGAAGCCCGGCCCGGGATCCCGCACGACCACCCCGCCCCCGGTCCGCCCCCGCGCCGGAGCCCACACCTCCAACGCCACCGCCCCGTCCTCCCCGCGCACCGGCAGCACCGACCCCGCCCGGGCCAGCACCGGCGTCCGCCCCAGCGGGGCGTCCAGCAGCACCTGCCCCGGTCCCTCGTGCGCCGCCCCCGTGGCCGTGTCGTACCACCGCCCCCTCGGCAGCCGTACCGCCCGCCGGTCCGCCCCGCACTCCAACACCGGCGCCACCAACAACGCGTCCCCCAGCAGGAACGCGTCCTCGCAGTCCCGCAGCCTCCGGTCCTCCGGCGCCCCCCACCACAGTGGCCGCACGTACGGAGCCCCCGTCCGCCGCGCCAAGTGGGCCAGCGTCACGAAGTAGGGCCGCAACCGCTCCCGCTCCGCCAGCACCGCCCGCGCCGCCTCCTCGACCAGCGGCCCGAACTCCCACGGCTCGCGCCGCCCCGCCCATATCGCCGCGTGCGTACGGAACAGCGGAAGGAACGCCCCCAGCTCGAACCACCGCAGGAACAGCTCCGGCGACGGCGACCCCCCGAAGCCCCCGACGTCCGGGCCCGAGTACGGCACCCCGCACAGGCCCAGTCCCAGCACCAGCGCGAGGGAGGCCCGCATCCCCTCCCAACTGCTCTCCACATCCCCCGACCAAGTGCCCCCGTACCGCTGCATCCCCGCCCACCCCGACCGGGAGAACAGGAACGGCCGCTCGGCGGGCCGCAGCCGCAGCAACCCCTCCCAACCGGCCCGCGCCATCCCCAGCGCGTACACGTTGTGCGCGGCCCGGTGGTCCCCGCCCGCCCCCTCCAGAACGTGCCGCGCCGAACGGGGCAGCGTCGCGTCACCGAACGCCGCGAACGCGACGGGCTCGTTCATGTCGTGCCAGAATCCGGCGAAGCCCTGCGCGAGGCGCTCCTCGTACAGACCGCCCCACCACCGTCGCACCGCCGGATCCGTGAAGTCCGGGTACGCGCACTCGCCCGGCCACACCTCGCCCCGCACCTCCCGACCCCGCGCGTCCCGCACGAACGCCCCCCGCTCGCCGACCCCCAGCCCCTCCGTGTGCAGGGCGTCGCCGGCCTTCACCGCCGGATCGACGATCGACACCAGCCGCACCCCGTCCGCCGCCAACTCCGCCGCCAGCCCGGGCAGGTCGGGGAACCGCTCCCGGTCCACCGTGAACACCCGGTGGTCGTCGTAGTGGTCGATGTCCAGGTGCACCGCCGACAAGGGGAGCCCCCGCGACGCGTAGCCCGCCACCACCCGCCGCACCTCCGCCGCGCTGCCGAACCCCCACCGCGCGTGCTGGTAGCCCAGCGCCCACTGCGGGGGCACGGCCGCCGCCCCCGTCAGCCAAGACCAGACCTGCGACACCCGGGCCGGCGTCCCCACCAGGACCCAACAGCGCAACGGGCCGCCCTCCGCCCGCAGTTCCGTCGTCCCGGGCCGGTCCGCCCCCGAACCCGCCCCCTCCTCGCCCTCGCGCAACACCACGTGCCCGTCCCAGGTGTTGTCGTGGAACATCAGGTGCGTCCCCGCGTCCGCGACCACCCACTGCACCGGCATCGTCAGGTACAGCGGATCGTCACCCGGCCCGAAACCGCCCTTCGGATCGGTGTTCCACAGCCGGTACGAGCCGTCCCGCAGCCGCGGCCCCGCGGCCCGCCCGCCCAGCCCGAAGAACCGCGCGTCCGCCGGGACGTCCGCGCGCACCTGCCACCGCGCGCCGCCCCGGCCCGGTTCGACCGGCTCCCACCAGCGCGGCGGCGCCTCCCGGCGCAACACCGTCCCGCCCGGCGTACGCACCTCCACCGCCCCCTGCCGGGACACCGCCACCGTCACCCGCTCCGACACCACCCGCCAACCGCCCCCGGTGTCCGGTTCCAGTACGGCGCGCGGATCCGGCTCGGGGCCCTCGCCCACCACCGCGTACGACGGCGTCGGCCCCGCCCCGTCCCACCCCCAGAACACCGCGCCGCCCACCGTCACCCGCACCAGCAGCTCCGAACGCGCGAACCGCAGCACACCCCCGCCCGGCCTCGGCTCCGTACCCGTCAGCAGCCCCGGCACCCGCGCCCGCTCCGCGCCCCGGCGCGCAAGCCCCACGGCGTCCGCGCGCCGACGCACCCACGCCGCACGCCAGGCGCGCCGTCCGCGCGCCGTACCGATCTCCCACACCCCACGCACCAGATCACGACCGTCCATGGCGCTCACCCTGCCACCGGCCCCGGCCGAGCGGGCCGCGTTCAACTACCGTTCACCCGCCGACGGGGCCCGAGGGATGTTCACACCGCCGCCCGGGACCGCTCTGGTGCGGATGTCGATCACATGGCATCGTCCCTGTGAGCCGCCGCGCGCGCACCGATCGCGCGATGGCACCGTACGCACACGAAGCGCGAGCCACACAGTCGACCGGGAGCCGACCCATGACCTCAGCCACCCCGCCGGAACCCCTCTGGACCCCGGGCCCCGAACGGATCGCCGCGGCCCGGATCACCGCATTCCAGGCGTGGGCCGCCGAGCACCACGGCGCCCCCGCCGAAGGCGGCTACCCCGCCCTCCACAGTTGGTCCGTCGACGAACTCGACACGTTCTGGCAGGCCGTCGCCGAGTGGTTCGACGTCCGTTTCACCACCCCCTACGAGTCGGTCCTCGCCGACCGCTCCATGCCCGGCGCCCGCTGGTTCACCGGCGCCACCCTCAACTACGCCGAGCACACCCTGCGCGCCGCCGAGGACCCGGCCCGCGCCGCGGAGCCGGCCCTGCTCTGCGTCGACGAGACCCACCGGCCGGTTCCCGTCACCTGGGCCGAGCTCCGCCGCCAGGTCGGCTCGCTCGCCGCCGAACTGCGCGCCCTCGGCGTACGCCCCGGCGACCGGGTCAGCGGCTACCTCCCCAACATCCCCGAAGCCGTCGTCGCACTCCTCGCGACCGCCGCCGTCGGCGGCGTGTGGACCTCCTGCGCCCCCGACTTCGGCGCCCGCAGCGTTCTCGACCGCTTCCAGCAGGTCGAGCCCGCCGTCCTGTTCACCGTCGACGGCTACCGCTACGGCGGCAAGGAACACGACCGCCGCGACACCGTCGCCGAACTGCGCGCCGAGCTGCCCTCGCTGCGCGCCGTCGTCCACATCCCGCTGCTCGGCACGCCGGCCCCCGAGGGCGCCCTCGCCTGGCCGGAGCTGGTGGGGGCGGACGTGGAGCCGGTCTTCGAGCAGGTGCCCTTCGACCACCCGCTGTGGGTCCTCTACTCCTCCGGCACCACCGGCCTGCCCAAGGCGATCGTCCAGTCCCAGGGCGGCATCCTCCTGGAACACCTCAAGCAGCTCGGCCTGCACAGCGACCTCGGCCCGCAGGACCGGTTCTTCTGGTTCACCTCCACCGGCTGGATGATGTGGAACCTGCTCGTCTCCGGCCTGCTCACCGGAACGACGGTCGTCCTCTACGACGGCAGCCCCGGCTACCCGGACACCGGCGCCCAGTGGCGCATCGCCGAACTGACCGGGGCCACCCTGTACGGGACCTCGGCCGCGTACGTCATGGCCTGCCGCAAGGCCGAGGTCCACCCCTCGCGCGACTACGACCTGTCCGCCGTGAAGTGCGTCGCCACCACCGGCTCTCCGCTGCCGCCCGACGGCTTCCGCTGGCTGCACGACGAGGTGGCCGAAGACCTCTGGATCGCCTCCGTCAGCGGCGGCACCGACGTCTGTAGTTGCTTCGCGGGCGCCGTCGCCACCCTTCCCGTCCACATCGGCGAACTCCAGGCCCCCTCGTTGGGCACGGACCTCCAGTCCTGGGACCCCTCCGGCAAGCCGCTCGTCGGGGAGGTCGGGGAACTCGTCGTCACCAACCCCATGCCGTCCATGCCGATCCACTTCTGGAACGACCCGGACGGCAGCCGCTACCGCGAGAGCTACTTCGAGATGTTCCCCGGCGTCTGGCGGCACGGCGACTGGATCACGATCACCGACCGCGGTTCGGTGGTCATCCACGGCCGTTCCGACTCCACGCTCAACCGGCAGGGCGTCCGGATGGGCTCCGCCGACATCTACGAAGCCGTCGAACGCCTCCCCGAGATCAAGGAATCCCTGGTCATCGGCCTGGAGGAGCCGAACGGCGGCTACTGGATGCCGCTGTTCGTCCACCTCGCCCCCGGTGCCACCCTCGACGACGACCTCCGTGCGCGCATCAAGGCGACGATCCGCGAGGAGCTCTCCCCGCGGCACGTGCCCGACGAGATCATCGAGATCCCGGCGGTCCCGCACACCCTCACGGGCAAGCGCATCGAGGTCCCCGTCAAGCGCCTCCTCCAGGGCACCCCGATGGGCAAGGCGGTCAACATCGGTTCGGTCGACCGTCCCGAACTCCTGGCCTTCTACGAGGAGCTGGGCCGCGGCCGGAGGTGACTGTCAGTGGCCGTGGTTACTCTGAGTGAGCAATTCGTTGCGACACCCAGGGGGAGCCATGCCACACACGAACGCCACCACCCACAGCGACAGCACCACGGACACGACGTCCACCCGCGCCGGCGCGTCCGGCCGCCGCGCCGACCGCCGAACGCTGCGCCGCCGACTGCGCCGCGAAGTCCCCAGCACCCTCGGTCTCCTCGCCGACGCCGGGGACTTCGCGGCCATGCGCCACTACCGCAGCTTCCCGTTCGACACCCACTGCGAGTACGCCGACTACCTCGAACACGTGGAGGCCCTGCTCCGCTCCCTCGCCGCGCAGGGCGTACACGCCACCGTCGCCCTCTTCGACCCCGAGGAGTACGCCGACTACTGCACGGAGCACGGCCTCGACCCGGACACCGCCGAGGCCCGGACCCGCTTCACCGCCGAACTCGCCGGCGCGAGCGGCAGCCTCCCCTACACCGGCCAACCCATCGCGGAACTCGTCCCGCTCCTGCTCGACGAGGCAGTCCGGCAGGCCACCTGGGAGTACGCCACCACACTCCTCGCCGGCGTCGGCACCTGCGCGGACTGCGGCGAGGACATCGGCCAAGCCTCCTTCGAACGCGCCGCCGGCGCGCTCAAACGTCTCGTCGACGGCGCCGGACCCGGCCACCACCACCTCGTCTGCAGCGTGCCCACCGACACCGAACAACTCGTCGCCGTCCTGCACGCCGAGGCGCCCGGAGCCGAGTCCCGGCCCCGGATCGAGGGTCGCGAAGGCATGGACTTCGTGACCGTCCTGGCCGCGGGCATCGCCCTCGGCGGCGCCGGGGGACTGGTGCTCCGCAGCACCTCGGAGGACTGCCCGGACCGCGTCCACGGCTGGCGTCTGGACCGTGGTCGCCTGGTCGCCCTCTCCGCGGCGGCGGTCTTCAACGCCTACTGCACCGACGCAGACACCGGTGACCCCGTGGCCCCTGAACCAGGGGTGGAGTACTGCCCGGGCTACGAGGTGGACGACCCGGACCCCCACCACTGATCGGCGCCGGAAACGGTCGAGGGGCCCTCGCCACCGGCGAAGACCCCTCGACCCGACTTACCGCGATCCGCTCCTACTCGCCGGAGAGGACCGCCTGCGCCGCCACCCGGGCCTCCTCGGCCGTGTCCGCCGCACGGGCCGCGGCCGCGGCCCGCTCGCACTGCGCCAGCGTGTGCTTGGCCAGGGTCGCCCGCACATACGGAATGGAGGCGGCGCCCATGGACAGGGAGGTGACACCCAGACCCGTCAGCACGCACGCCAGCAGCGGGTCCGAAGCGGCCTCACCGCAGACACCGCAGCTCTTGCCCTCGGCCCTGGCGGCCTCGGCCGACATGGCGATCAGGTCCAGCAGCGCCGGCTGCCACGGATCCTGAAGCCGCGACACCGCGCCCACCTGACGATCCGCGGCGAAGGCGTACTGCGCGAGGTCGTTCGTTCCCAGCGACAGGAACTCGACCTCCTGCAGGATCGAGCGCGCCCGCAGCGCGGCGGAGGGGATCTCCACCATCGCCCCGAACTTCGCCCGGAGCCCGGCCTCGCGGCAGGCGTCCGCGAACGCCTTGGCGTCGATCCGGTCCGCCACCATCGGAGCCATGACCTCCAGGTAGACCGGCAGTCCCTCGGCCGCCTTGGCCAGCGCGGAGAGCTGCGTACGCAGCACCTCCGGGTGGTCGAGCAGGGTCCGCAGACCCCGCACGCCCAGAGCCGGATTCGGCTCGTCGCCCGGCGTCAGGAAGTCCAGCGGCTTGTCGGCGCCGGCGTCCAGGACGCGTACGACGACCCGGCCCTCGGGGAACGCCTCCAGCACCTTGCGGTACGACTCGACCTGCTTCTCCTCTGACGGCGCCTTCTTGCTGTCGTCCAGGAACAGGAACTCGGTGCGGAACAGGCCCACGCCCTCCGCGCCCGCCTCGACGGCCGCCGGCACGTCCGCCGGACCTCCCACGTTCGCCAGCAGCGGCACCTTGTGCCCGTCGGAGGTGGCCCCCGGCCCGGACGACGCGGCGAGCGCCGCCCTCCGCTCGGCGGCCGCGGCCTCCAGCTCGGCCCGCTTGCGGTCGGACGGGTTGACGAACAGGTCACCGGTACTGCCGTCGACCGCGATGAGCGTGCCCTCCGCGATCTCGCACGCCCCGGGCAGCGCGACGATCGCCGGCACGCCCAGTGCCCGCGCGAGGATCGCGCTGTGGCTGGTAGGGCCGCCCTCCTCGGTCACGAAACCCAGAACGAGCGCGGGGTCGAGCAGTGCCGTGTCGGCGGGCGCGAGGTCCCGCGCGATCAGTACGTACGGCTCGTCGCTGTCCGGCACGCCCGGCATCGGCACGCCCAGCAGCCGAGCCACGATGCGGTTGCGGACGTCGTCCAGGTCGGCAACCCGCCCGGCCATGTACTCCCCGGCGCCCGCGAGCAGGTCCCGGTAGGAGGCGAACGCGTCGTAGATCCCGCGCTCCGCGGTGCTCCCGACGGCGATCCGCCGGTCCACGTCCGCCATCAGCTCGGGGTCGGTGGCGATCATCGCCTGGGCCTCCAGCACGTGCTGTGCCTCGCCCCCGGCCAAGTGGCCGCGCGCCATGAGGTCGGCCGACACGGCCTCCACGGCCTGACGGGCGCGCCCCTGTTCGCGCTCCGCCTCGTCCGCGGTGATCTGCTTGGCCGGCGGTTCGAGGACCGCCGTGCCCATGTGCCGCACCTCGCCGATCGCCACACCGTGGCTCACGCCGACGCCTCGCAGCGTTGTCTCCATTTCACCGTCTCCGATTGAGCGGCGGGCCCAGCCAGCCGCGGTGGATGTCCGACGCGCCCTCGCGGGCGGTACGTCACTGCCAGCTGAAGAGAACGTCCGACGCCTTCACGTCCCCGGCCTCGACGACGTCGGAGAGGGAGTCCGCGGACGCCTCCAGCGCGACGACGGGACAGACGGGTGACTTGCCGGCGGCTTCGACCGCCGCCGGGTTCCAGCGGATGACGGCCTGGCCGCGCGTCACGGTGTCGCCCTTGTTGACGAGCAGCTCGAAGCCCTCGCCGTTGAGCTGAACGGTGTCGATCCCGAGGTGAGTGAGCACGCCGTGCCCCTCACCGTCGACGACCACGTACGCGTGCGGGTGCAGGGAGACGACCACACCGTCCACGGGCGCCACCGCCTCCGAGGCCTCACGCACGGGGTCGATAGCGGTGCCCGGTCCCACCATCGCGCCGGAGAACACCGGATCGGGCACTGCCGCGAGTCCGATGGCACGCCCGGCAAGTGGGGACGTCACGCTGGTCATGGAGGGCCTCCCAGGGGGTGGGGCTTCTTCGAGTGGCCGTCACAATCTGTCAGGACGGCCTACTTTGAGAAGGGTAAGTCATGAGATGTCCCGGTTCGGCACGAAATACTCCCCCCACTGAAGGAGGGTGCAGACGTGCTGCCGCGACACCAACCTAGTGGACTAGACCATAGCGTGAATCAATTTGCCTGGGCACTCCAGGCCCTGTACTGTCGTGAGTCCCGTCGGGACGTGCCGCGTGAACATCTCGCGAACCGCCGATGGACGGGAACCCTCCTCTGAAGTATCGATCTTGAGCTCGACCCTCTTCGTGTGCCTTCCCGGCGGAACGGCGAGTGGTCAGAGAGCCGGAAAAGCACTGATAGAGTCGGACTCGCCGAAAAGGGAAGCGCGAAAGCGAAGACCTGGGAGGCGGAAAAAGAGCGCGAAAGACTCTGATAGAGTCGGAAACGCAAGAACAAAACGAAGAACAAAGGAAGCGCCCGGAGGAAAACCCGCGAGGGTGAGTACGAAGGAAGCGTCCGTTCC
>NZ_JBEYZH010000012.1:0-145332 GCF_040645975.1 Streptomyces sp. NPDC046557 | reverse complement strand
GTGGGAGAGTAGGACGCCGCCGAACAATCATTGCGGAAGCCCCGCACCAGCCCTTTACCGGGTTCGGTGCGGGGCTTTTCTGCGTTCACCGGCCGTTCCACCCAAGGCCCGGCCCGGCGCCACCGCTTCACCAGTCGGCTGGGTACCTCTTGAGGCTGCTCGTGTCGAGCGTCAGCGGCCGGCGGTGACGGTGTCGCCGAAGGCGTAGGGAACTTTTTTACGGTAGCGGATGCCGTCCGGACCGTCTGAGGGATCGCTATGCACCGTGACTCGTTGAGGGCCATGACCTCGGGTGACTGGGTCTCGATCTGGCGGCGCAGCCCCACCAGGTTCAGCCCGTCGGGAGCGGTGCGGCTCATCATCGTGAGGACGATTCGATCGTCGGTGGTCTGCACCTTCCACCGGTCATGCTGCTGCTCGGCCAGCTCCGCGAGCTGCTCCGCGAATGCGCGCATGCGGCGCATCTGTTCGTGGGTGAAGTCGGCCATGGTGTCCCCGGGAGGTCAGAGGCGGCCGGCCGCCTTCAGGGTGAGGTAGGCGTCGGCCAGGGCGGGGGCCAGGGTGTCCGGGGTGGCGTCGACCACGTGGACGCCGAGGCGGGTGAGGTGATCCGCGGTGCGGCGGCGTCGGGACTGCGACTGGGTGGCGGCAGCGGCGTCGTAGACGGAGTCGAGCGTGCCGCGGGACCGCGCCATGTCGGCGATGTGCGGGTCCGCGACGGAGGCGAGGAGGACGGTGTGGCGCTGAGTGAGGCGCGGGAGGACCGGTAGGAGACCCTCCTCGACGGGGGCGGCGTCCAGACTCGTCAGGAGGACGACCAGGGAGCGGCGCGGGGCGGTGCGCAGGATGGTAGAGACGAGGGCGCGGGAGTCGGTTTCGACGAGTTCCGGTTCCAGGATGCCCATGGCGTTGACGAAGGCGGGGAGGGTGTCCGAGGCCGAGCGGCCCTGGACCTGGGCACGGGGGCGGCGGTCGTGGGCCAGGAGGTCCACGCGGTCGCCGGCGCGGGTGGCCAGGGCGGTGAGGAGCAGGGCCGCGTCCAGGGCGGAGTCCAGGCGGGGTGCGTCACCGACGCGGCCGGCCGAGGTGCGGCCGGTGTCGAGGCAGATGAGGATGTGGCGGTCGCGTTCGGGACGCCAGGTGCGGACGGCCACCTTGTGGCCGCGGGCGGTGGCGCGCCAGTCGATGGAGCGGGTGTCGTCGCCGGGGAGGTAGTCGCGGAGGCTGTCGAACTCGGTGCCCTCTCCGCGCGTCAGGAGGCTGGTGCGGCCGTCGAGTTCGCGGAGTCGGGCCAGGCGTGACGGGAGGTGCTTGCGGCTTGTGAACGGGGGCAGGACCCGGACCGTCCAGGGCACGGTGTGGGTGCCCTGGCGGGAGAGGAGCCCGAGGGGGCCGTAGGAGCGGATCGTGACGCGGTCGGCCCGGCGGTCGCCGCGGCGGGTGGGCCGCAGGCGGGTGGTGAGGCGGCGACGTTCACCGGCCGGGACGACCAGGTCGTGGCGCGACGCGGAGGGTTCGGTACCGGGGAGCCAACTGCTCGGGGGCCAGGCATCGCGGACACGGGCCCGCAGGAGACGGCCGCCGGGGTTGGTGACGGTCAGGTGGACCTCGGCCGGCTCACCCAGGCGCACCGACGTGTCCCCGGAACGGGCCAGGCGCAGCGTGCGGACGGGCGCCGCCAGGGCGTAGTCGACGGCGCAGGCCAGGCCGAGTGCGCCGTTGACCGCGAGGAGGCCCGTCCAGCTCGGTTCCAAGAGGCCGACGGGA
This sequence comes from Streptomyces sp. NPDC046557, assembly GCF_040645975.1. Lineage (NCBI taxonomy): Bacteria > Bacillati > Actinomycetota > Actinomycetes > Kitasatosporales > Streptomycetaceae > Streptomyces > Streptomyces sp. NPDC046557. Next base: position 143,565 of record NZ_JBEYZH010000012.1, on the reverse strand, counting down.
AGGCTGCCGAGGGCCGCCAGCAGGGCGGCGCGTCCGGTGAGGGCCATCAGCGGGGGACGTGGACGTGGGACAGGATCGCGGAGATGACCGCGTCGGCGGAGACGCCTTCCATCTCGGCCTCCGGGCGCAGTTGGACGCGGTGGCGCAACGTCGGCAGGGCGAGGGCCTTCACGTCGTCGGGGGTGACGTAGTCGCGGCCGGTGAGCCAGGCCCAGGCGCGGGCGGTGGCGAGCAGGGCGGTCGCGCCGCGCGGGGAGACGCCGAGGGTCAGGGACGGCGATTCACGGGTGGCGCGGCAGATGTCGACGACGTACGCGGCGATTTCGGGGGAGACGGTGGTGCTCTCGACGGCCTTGCGGGCGGCTTCGAGTTCGGCGGGTCCCGCCACCGGGCGGATTCCGGCGGCGTGCAGGTCGCGCGGGTTGAAGCCGGCGGCGTGCCGGGTCAGGACGCCGATCTCGTCCTCTCGGGACGGCAGGGGGACCGTCAGTTTGAGGAGGAAGCGGTCCAGTTGGGCTTCGGGGAGGGGGTAGGTGCCCTCGTACTCGACGGGGTTCATGGTGGCGGCGACGAGGAACGGCTCGGGGAGCTTGCGGGGGACGCCGTCGACGGTGACCTGGCGTTCCTCCATGGCCTCCAGGAGGGAGGACTGGGTCTTGGGCGGCGTGCGGTTGATCTCGTCGGCGAGGAGGAGGTTGGTGAAGACCGGACCGTTCTGGAAGGAGAACTCGGCGGTGCGGGCGTCGTAGACGAGGGAGCCGGTGACGTCACCGGGCATCAGGTCGGGGGTGAACTGGACGCGCTTGGTGTCGAGTTCGAGGGACGCCGCGAGGGCCCGGACGAGGAGGGTCTTGGCGACGCCGGGGACGCCTTCGAGGAGGACGTGGCCCCGGCACAGGAGGGCGACGACGAGACCGGTGACGGCGGAGTCCTGGCCGACCACGGCCTTCGCGATCTCGGTGCGGAGCGCTTCCAGGGAGGAACGGGCGCTGTCCGTGGTGGCCGTCATGAGGTGCGGACCTCTCTTTCGAGGGCGTCGAGGTGGTCGGCGAGCGCGACGAGTGCCGCGTCGTCGGAGGGAGTGGTGCCGAAGAGCAGGGTGGCGAGGTCCGTGGCGCGGTCGGCGGTGAGCCGGGCGGACACGGCGGGGAGCAGGGCGGCCGGTTCGTGGGCCTGGGTGGCGGGGACGCCGACGAGCGCGGCGAGGCGTTCGCGGGTGGCGGCGCGCAGTACGGTCGCGGCGCGGTCGCGGGCTCCGGCCTTGCGGTAGAGGCGGGCGCGGCCTTCGGTGGCCTCGGAGGCGCGGACGGCGACGGGGAGGTTCTCGGTGACGAGCGGGCCGAGGCGGCGGCCGCGCCAGAGGGCGGCGAGGGCGCCGGCCACGAACAGTTGGAGCAGGGCCCAGGTCCAACCGGACGGTACGAGGTCGAGGAGGCTCTTCTCCTCGGGGGTGTCCTGGCCGGTCTGTTCGGCCGGGTCGGGCAGGTACCAGACGAGTTCGGGGCGGGTGCCGAGGAGTTGGAGGGCGAGGGAGGCGTTGCCCTCCTTGGCCAGGGTCCGGTTGAGCAGGATGCTCTCGGAGCCGAGGACGACGGTGTCCCCGCCCTTGGCGATGGCGGGCAGGACGAGCAGGGTGGGGTGGCCGCCGTCGGGGTAGCAGGCGGTGGCTCCGGGGAGGTCGGTGGTGTAGCGGGGGCCGTCTCCGGTGGTGGCGCGGCCGGCGGAGCGAGCGGCGGGCAGCGCGCAGTCGGGTGTGAGGGCGCCGCGGTCGGAGTAGCCGCGGGCGGCCGAGGCGGGGGCCAGGTCGGTGAGGCCGGTGCCGGTGGGCGCGAGGAGGACGGTCCGGCCGCCGGAGGTGTTGGCGGCGGCGCGCAGCGTGTGCCGCCGGGACCAGTCGAGCGCGTCGGGGTCGGTGACCAGCACGGTGGTGCGGGGGCCGGCGGCGGCGGCGGCCTCGTCGGCGGTGGTGACGACGCGGCTGGTGACGCCGCGGGCCTTGAGGAGCTCGGCGACGGCGCGGCTGCCGTAGGGGTCGACGGAGCGGGGGTCGAGGTAGCCGTGGTGTGCGTCGGAGTGGAGGGCGGCCACGGTGACGCCGCCCACGAGCAGGACGCCCAGGGCGGCCAGGAAGCCTCGGGAGCGAGCCCAGAGGGTGGTGGCCCGGGAGCCGGCCGTGGGCGCGGGAGACGCCGTGTTGGCGGGGCTCTGGGGGGTCGCGGCGCTGGGCGCGGGGCCGGTCATGCCGTGGGTCCCGTCAGGAGCGGCGTGGCGCGTTCCAGGGTGAGGTCGAGGGTGCGCAGGCGGCCGTAGACGTCGGGGTCGCCGGTGCGACCGCCGTAGGTGACGTCGTCGAAGGCGCGGGCCGCCGCGCGCAGCTCGCCGGCGTGGTGCGGGAGGCTGTGCGCCGCTTCGGCCGCCGCCTCGTCGGCGGTGCGGCCGGGGCGGGGGTCGAGCAGGGTGTGCTCTTCCAGGGAACGGACGACGGCGCGCATGCGTTCCTGGACGGCTTCGGTCCAGCGGCCGGCGGCGGCGTGCGCGTCGGCGGCGGCCCGGTGGTCGGCGGCGGTGCGCGTGCCCGCCTCGAAGAGGGTCCCGGCGCCGGTGACGGCGCGACGGGGGGCGCCGAGCCGCCACCACAGGGCGCCGATGGCCAGGGCGGCCAGCAGCACGACGGCGACCAGGCCGACCGTGCCTCCCGGGGTCGACCCGGCGGCACGGTCGAAGAAGTCGCCCAGCCACTCCCAGAGCCGGTCCAGGAGGCGCTGGAGCGGGCTTGGGTCGTTCTGGTGGTACAGCGGCTTGGACAGTTCGCGTTCGGCCGCCTCGCGGGCGGCGTCGCGCGGAGTCGTCACCGGCGGTGTTGCGGCGGTGATGATGAGTCCCCCCGTGCTCATCGGTGTGTCAGCCTCCGTACCCGGCGCCGGCGCTTCCGTAGTGCTGCAGACCGGCGGCCCGGGCGAGTTCCAGGTCGAGGGCCTCGCGGCGGATGCGCTGGTCGATGTACAGGAGGACCGTGATGCCCGCCGAGATCGGCAGGATGACCGTGAAGCTGATGATCGAGCCGATGCCGCTGATGAGCAGGAACGACCAGGACACGGCGAAGGAGCCGTCGGTGAAGCCGCTGAGGTCGCCCACGCCGCTCAGCACCGCGAGGAGCGTGAACGGCACGGCGATCACCATCGACACGATGCCGGTGATGAACCCGGTCAGCAGCGTGATGCCGAAGATGCGCCACCAGGAGCCCTTGACGAGCTTGTCGGACCGCTTGAGCGCCGTGAAGATCCCGGCCCGCTCCAGCATCAGGGCCGGTGAGGCCAGCAGGAAGCGGAACCAGAGCCAGACGAAGAGCGGCACGGAGACGAGGAAGCCGAGGACGGCGACGCCGATGCTCTTCATGAGCACCCCCGGCAGGAGCAGCGCGGCGAAGAGGACGACCGCACCGGCTGCGAGGAGCACGGTCAGTCCGGCCAGCGGGAGCAGGCGGGGGCGCGCCTCGCGCCATGCCTCGCCGAGCGTGATCTGCCGGCCGATCACGGCACGGCTGTAGATGACGGTGAGCAGCGCGCTGGCGAGGATGCCGAGGACGAGCTGGAGGAATCCGTTGGCGAGGACGGGGACGACGGCGTCGCGGATGCCGCGGAACACCTGCTCGGGGTCCTCGCCGGTGGCGGAGGCGGTGGTGAGGTCCGCCAGCGCGAACTTGTTGATGAGTACGTTGCCGACCTCGATGAGGACGCCGACGACGAGGCTGACGGAGAGCACCGAGCGCCAGTGGGTGCGCATGGTGGAGACCGCACCGTCGAGCAGTTCGCCCAGGCCCAGGGGGCGCAGCGGGATCACGCCGGGCTTGGCGGCCGGGGGCGGGCCCCAGGGGCCGGCGGGGCCGCCGGGGTAGCCGTACTGGCCGCCGTAGGGCGATCCGTACTGCGGCGCCTGTCCGGGCTGCCCGGGCTGACCCGGCTGGGGGCCGTACGATCCCCAGCCGCCCTGCGGCTGCTGCGGCGGGGCGGCGTCGGTCGGTGCCGGAGCCTGGGCGCCGGGGCTGGACCACTGGCCGGGCGGCGGTTGGGCGTCGGACCACTTGGAGTCCGCGGCGGGCTGCGCGGGGGGCTGTATGCCCTCCGGCGTGCCCTGGCCGCCCGTGCCGCCCTGACCGGCTTGGCCGCCCGCGCCTTCCGACGGGGAGGACCCGGGCGAAGCCCAGCCCGGAGAGTCGTTCATCTCGCTCCTTGACGTGCGTCTACTGCGGCGGGGCGCTGGTCGGCTGCCATCGTGCCACGTGGGACCGCGGAGCGGGCCGGGTGCTCCCCAAGATCCGGTGCCTTCGCGCCTTCAATTGTCGCCCGGATCCGGGGCAGACTGGTCGGCCTGACCGCCAGGCAGGTCCGGGGGGCGATTTCCAGCCCTTTTGGCTGTGGGACAGCTCACCGCCAGGTAACGATTAGCTAATGGGATGATGTCAACCATGAAGGGACGAGTCCTTGTCGTCGACGACGACACCGCGCTGGCCGAGATGCTCGGCATTGTGCTGCGTGGAGAAGGTTTTGAGCCGTCGTTCGTAGCGGACGGTGACAAGGCGCTGGCTGCCTTCCGGGAGGCGAAGCCGGATCTGGTACTGCTCGACCTCATGCTGCCCGGACGGGACGGCATAGAGGTCTGCAGGCTGATCCGGGCCGAGTCGGGAGTGCCGATCGTCATGCTCACGGCGAAGAGCGACACGGTCGACGTCGTCGTGGGCCTGGAGTCCGGGGCCGACGACTACATCGTCAAGCCGTTCAAGCCGAAGGAGCTGGTGGCCCGCATCCGGGCCCGCCTGCGCCGCTCGGAGGAGCCGGCACCGGAGCAGCTGGCCATCGGTGACCTGGTCATCGACGTGGCCGGGCACTCCGTCAAGCGCGACGGTGCCTCCATCGCCCTGACCCCGCTCGAGTTCGACCTGCTGGTCGCCCTCGCGCGCAAGCCCTGGCAGGTGTTCACCCGCGAGGTGCTGCTGGAGCAGGTCTGGGGATACCGGCACGCGGCGGACACCCGCCTGGTCAACGTGCACGTGCAGCGGTTGCGCTCCAAGGTCGAGAAAGACCCCGAGCGCCCCGAGATCGTCGTGACGGTCCGCGGTGTCGGCTACAAGGCCGGACCGAGCTGACGTGCAGCCCGGCACGTCCCGGGGCGGCTCCCGTCGGGGAGTGCTGCGGGGCGGCCGGCTGCTCAAGGACCGAGTGGCCGGCAGCCCCGTGCTGCGGCTGTGCGTACGCCTCGTACGCCGGCCGCTGCTTCCGGCTGTCCGGCTCTGGCGGCGCAACATCCAGCTCCGGGTCGTCGCGGCGACCCTGCTGCTCTCGCTCACCGTCGTCCTCGCCCTGGGCTTCGTCGTCATCGCGCAGGTCAGCAAGGGCCTCCTCGACGCCAAGGAGGAGGCCGCCCAGAGCCAGGCCGCGGGCGGGTTCGCCGTCGCACAGGAGAAGGCCAACACCCCCTTCGCCGCCGACGGCTCCGACGTGACCGACAACAAGGTCGGCCGCGACGCCAGCACCTGGATGAACTCGCTCGTCAAGCAGCTCGCCAGCGGCGGCCAGACCGCCTTCGAGGTCGCCGCGCTCGGCGCGGGGGCCGGCGAACCGGCCCCGCCCGGCGCCCAAGGCGTCAAGGGCGCCCGCGCATCCGGCAACGTCGATCCGACCGCCAGCGTCCCCCTCACCCTGCGCCGGGCCGTCAACCACGCCACCGGCACCTTCAAGACCTTCTCGGAGATCCGCTACACGGCCGGCTCCGGGGAGAAGGCCCCCGCGCCCGCGCTGGTCATCGGCAAACGGCTCGCCGACATCAACGGCGACCCCTACGACCTGTACTACCTCTTCCCGCTGACCCAGGAAGAGGAGTCCCTCAACCTCATCAAGGCCACCATCGCCACCGCCGGCCTGTTCGTCGTCGTCCTGCTCGGCGCGATCGCCTGGCTCGTCGTACGCCAGGTCGTCACCCCCGTCCGCATGGCCGCCGGGATCGCCGAACGGCTCTCGGCCGGACGGCTCCAGGAGCGGATGAAGGTCACCGGCGAGGACGACATCGCCCGGCTGGGCGAGGCCTTCAACAAGATGGCCCAGAACCTCCAGCACAAGATCCAGCAGTTGGAGGACCTGTCGCGGATGCAGCGCCGGTTCGTCTCCGACGTCTCGCACGAGTTGCGGACCCCGCTGACCACCGTCCGCATGGCCGCCGACGTCATCCACGACGCCCGCGTCGACTTCGACCCCGTCACCGCCCGCTCCGCCGAACTCCTCGCCGGACAGCTCGACCGCTTCGAGTCCCTGCTCTCCGACCTGCTGGAGATCAGTCGCTTCGACGCGGGCGCCGCCGCCCTGGAAGCCGAACCCATCGACCTGCGCGACGTCGTGCGCCGCGTCATCGACGGCGCCGAACCGCTGGCCGAACACAAGGGCACCCGCATCCGGGTCCTCGGCGACACCCAGCCCGTCATCGCCGAAGCCGACTCGCGGCGCGTCGAGCGGGTGCTGCGCAACCTCGTCGTCAACGCCGTCGAACACGGGGAGGGCCACGACGTGGTGGTCCGGCTCGCGTCCGCGGGCGGCGCCGTGGCCGTGGCCGTACGGGACTACGGGGTCGGCCTCAAGCCCGGCGAGGCCACCCGCGTCTTCAACCGGTTCTGGCGCGCCGACCCCGCCCGCGCCCGCACCACCGGCGGGACCGGCCTCGGCCTGTCCATCGCCGTCGAGGACGCGCGGCTGCACGGAGGCTGGCTCCAGGCGTGGGGCGAGCCCGGCGGCGGCTCCCAGTTCCGGCTCACCCTGCCGCGCACCGCCGACGAACCGCTGCGCGGCTCCCCGATCCCCCTGGAACCCGAGGACTCCCGGTCCAACCGGGCCAGGGCCGCCGCCGAGGCGGCGGCGCGCGCCGGCTCCGGCAACGGCGCGGGCGGACCCGGCGGCGACCGGCCCCGACCGGCCGACCGTTCCGCGATACCGCCGCGCCCGGCGGTGACCACCGCGATGCCGGTTCCCGCCGACCCGACGGCGCTGCCCGGCAACGGGGCCCGGGTCGTGGCGCGCCCCGCAGACCAGCCGGCGGCCGACCAGCCGGCGGCCGACCGGGCGGCGGCCGATCAGTCAGCACAGGAGGATGGACCCGGTGGACGCTGAGCGCGGGCCGGCACACGTACAGGCCCGGAGGACGGGCCGCCGGCGGTCGGCGACCCTGCGGGCGCACGCCGTGCTCGGCGCGCTCGCACTGCTGCTCGCCGGCTGCGCCTCGATGCCCGACAGCGGCGAGATCCGGCAGGTGCAGGCATCGCAGGGCGTCGACTCGCAGGTACGGGTGTTCGGCGTGCCGCCCGCGGACAAGGCCAGCGCCGCCGACATCGTCGACGGCTTCCTGGAGGCCATGACCAGCGACGACCCCCAGCTGGAGACGGCCCGCAAGTACCTCACCGAGGACGCCGCGAAGAACTGGAAGCCCGGCTCGGCCGTCACCGTACTCTCCGGGGGCCTCGACCGTTTCCCCGTCCAGGGCTCCAAGGAGCTCGACGACACGCGGTGGAAGGTCACCGGCAAGAAGCTCGCGACGGTGGACGAACGCAGCGCCTACCAGCCGGAGACCGGCGGGGTGCGCTACGAGGAGTACCTGCAACTGGTGCGGGAGAAGGACCAGTGGCGGATCGCCACGCCGCCGAGCAGCCTCGTCCTCAGCGAGTCCGACTTCCAGCGCATCTACAAGCCCGTCAACAAGTACTACTTCGCGGGCGGCACGCTCGTCGCCGACCCGGTGTACGTGCGCCAGCGCAGCGACCCCGACTCTCGGATGGACCCCACCACCCAGACCGTGCAGTCGCTGCTCGCCGGACCCTCCAAATGGCTGGCTCCGGTCGTCACTTCCAGTTTCCCCACCGGGACGGAACTGCGCGCGGGCACCAAGTCCCTCTCCTACGACGGTCAGAACACGCTGCGCGTGCCGCTGAACGACAAGGCGAAGAACGTCGCGCAGCCGCAGTGCCAGAAGATGGCGACCCAACTCCTCTACACGATCAGGGACCTGACGGCCTCCCGGCTGGAGCGCGTGGAACTGCTGCGCCCCGACGGAAAGACGTCGCTGTGCTGGGTCACGCGCAATGCCGCCGTGGCGATCGCCAACCCGGCGCAGAGCCCCGAGCACCAGTACTACGTCGACAAGGACTTCCGGCTGGTGCGGATGTCCCTCAACGTCAACGCCGAGGACCAGCAGCAGGACAAGCCGGAACTCGCACCCGGGCCGTTGTCCGGTGCTACCGGGTTCCGGGTGGGTTCCGCGGCCGTCACCTACGACGAGAAGCGGGCCGCGGTCGTCTCCGAGGACGGGCACGGGCTGTACGTGGTGACGCTGACGACCGCCGGGCCCATGCCGCAGCCCCTGCCGCTGCCCGCGGGCAGGACCGGCAAGCTCACCGCGCCGAGCTGGGACACCCGCGGTGACCTGTGGGTCGCGGACCTCGACCCGCAGAACCCGGGACTGTGGCGGGTGCCGGGCGGCACCGGGACACCGCAGAAGGTGGACGTGGCCGGGCTGGACGGCGGCCGCGTCACCGCCCTCAAGGCGTCCCCCGACGGGGTGCGGATCGCGCTGCTCGTCGAGAAGGACGGCCGCAAGAACCTCTACACCGGGCGGATCGAACGGCCCGACGGCAAGGCGGACACCTCGCCGGTGTCGGTGCGCGAGCTGCGCCCGGCGGCCCCGCAGATGGCGGACGTGATGGCGATGAGCTGGGGGCCGCGGGGCCGGCTGCTCGTGGTGGGCCGGGAGAGCGGCGGGATCATGCAGGCCCGCTACATGCTGTCCGACGGGTCGACGGCGGCCGCGAGCCTTCCCGGGGCGTCCGGGCTGGCCGGGGTCGCGACGACCGAGGACGAGGAGAAGCCGGTGGTGGCGTTCTCCGACGAGGACGGCATCGTGTGGCTGCCGCCGGGGGCGCAGTGGCGCACGGTGGCGGCGGGTGGCCGGGCGCCGGTCTACCCGGGCTGAACGGACGCCGCGCGTTCCCCGGCGGGGGCCGCCGCGGCGGGTTTTCCACAGGGGTGGCGGGTGGCATCCGGACGGGGCAGAGTCCTTCCATGCGGGGGTGGTGGCAGGAGCTGGCCGGGCTGGTGTTGCCGGTCGACTGCGCCGGGTGCGGGGCGCCGCGGGTGGTGCTGTGCGCGCGGTGCCGGGCCGCCCTGGCCGGCGGCGGTGCCGGACGGGCCCGGCCCGCGGCGGCTCCGGCCGGCCTGCCGGTGGTGCACGCGGGCGCCGCGTACGGGGACGCCGTACGGGCCGTGGTGCTGGCCCACAAGGAGCGCGGCGCGCTCCCTCTGGCGGGCCCCCTCGGCGCCGCCTTGGCGGCGGCCGTGCTGTCGGGCGGTGCGGGTGGGGAGGGCGGGGAGGGGGAGGCGGGGGGACTGGTCCTCGTACCGGTGCCTTCGACCCGCCGCCAGACCCGGGCGCGGGGCCATGACCCGGGGCGGAGGATCGCGCTGGCCGCGTCGGCGCGGCTGCGCGGGGCGGGTGTGCCCGCGCGGGTGGTTCCCGTACTGCGGTTGCGTCGGCGGGTCGCGGACCAGGCGGGTCTGGGGGCCCGGGAGCGGTGGGAGAACCTGGCCGGGGCCTTGGAGGCGCGGGCGGCCGGGGTGCGGTCGGCGGGTGGGGCGCGGATCGTGGTGGTGGACGACGTGATGACGACCGGGGCCACGCTCGCGGAGGCGGCGCGGGCGCTGCGGGCGGGCGGGCTGCGTGTGACCGGGGCGGCGGTGGTGGCGGCGTCCGCGGACTCCTTCCGGGCCGGTCCGGGCGACGGATTCCCGCGTGGGCGGGGAAAACGGCGACGGATCGCATAGATGTGGAACTCGGGGGGAAGGCGCATCGTTACTGGTGACAAGAGATGCCCACAAGACGTACAAGAGGAAGAATTCGGCTGAACGGAACCGAACGGAGGTATGTTCCGGTAGCGGGTGCCGGCAACCGGCATTGAGAGATATGTTCGGTTGTGAGGACTGGCGATCCTTGGGCCCCACGTCATCGGAGCACCGACCCGCCCGTTTTTGGAATCTTCGTGTCAGAGGGTGTCTCTCTGCTCCGAAGTCGGTGGGATGTGGATCTTGCCGATGGGGGAGGAGGAGGTGAAAGTCGCCAAGTCCGAGGCTCTGGTGCTCACCGGAGCCTGGTGCGAAAGGGAGACGCTTCGCCCCAAGAGGCGGAGCTATCCGGGAACGGAGTTCTGCGTGGACATCGTCGTCAAGGGCCGCAAGACCGAAGTGCCCGAGCGGTTCCGCAAGCACGTGGCAGAGAAGCTGAATCCCGAGCGGATCCAGAAGCTCGACGCCAAGGTGATCAGCTTGGACGTCGAGGTGTCCAAGGAGCACAACCCGCGCCAGGCCGACCGTTCCGACCGCGTGGAGATCACCCTGCACTCGCGGGGCCCGGTGATCCGGGCCGAGGCCGCGGCAGCAGACCCGTACGCGGCGCTGGACCTGGCTCAGGACAAGCTGGAGGCCCGGCTGCGCAAGCAGCACGACAAGCGTTACACCCGCCGCGGCAACGGCAGGCTCTCGGCGGCCGAGGTCGCCGACGTCGTGCCGGGCGTCGCGCAGCTCAACAGCAACGGGGAGCCGGTCTCCGAGGAGAAGACGGACGGGGTCCCGACCACCCGGATCGGGTCCCTTGAGGTGCAGGGCGAAGGCCCCCTCATCGTCCGCGAGAAGACCCACTCCGCCGCACCCATGTCGCTCGACCAGGCTCTGTACGAGATGGAGCTGGTCGGCCACGACTTCTACCTGTTCGTCGACGCCGAGACCAAGCTGCCGAGCGTCGTCTACCGCCGTCACGCTTACGACTACGGCGTCATCCACGTCAACCCCGACGGTGCCTCCAGCACGGAGGAACCGCGCGGCGGCGCCGGCGGATCGCTCGGCGGCTGAGTGTTCGAACCCCGCCCCCGCGGAGCGCCGTCCCGGCCTCCGCGGGGGCGCTCGTATGACACGTATGAGCCAGTCGGCCCCCCGATGGGGCCCCTCCCCGAGCCCCGGGCATGGAATCATGGCGGGCAGTCAAGCGGCGGCCCAGCCCGTCCGGTTGACCCGACAGGCAGCACGAGCGGTCGGCAGATGAGCAGGTCAGCAGCTCGGCACATGCAGGGGGAGGAATGATGGCGGACAGCTTCGGGCCGGTACGCGGTGACGACGGCGCGGGCTGTCGTGAGGCGGGGCGCGTGGCGGCCGGCCACGCGGACGCACCGCAGGACGGATCGACCGGGGAGCCGATCCGGGTGCTCGTGGTCGACGACCACGCCCTCTTCCGGCGCGGGCTGGAGATCGTCCTCGCCCAGGAGGAGGACATCCAGGTCGTCGGCGAGGCGGGGGACGGGGCGGAGGCGGTGGACAAGGCCGCCGATCTGCTGCCGGACATCATCCTCATGGACGTGCGGATGCCCCGGCGCGGCGGTATCGAGGCGTGCACCTCGATCAAAGAGGTGGCACCCTCCGCGAAGATCATCATGCTGACGATCAGCGACGAGGAGGCGGACCTCTACGACGCGATCAAGGCGGGCGCGACGGGATACCTGTTGAAGGAGATCTCGACGGACGAGGTCGCGACGGCCATCCGGGCGGTGGCGGACGGCCAGTCGCAGATCAGCCCCTCGATGGCGTCCAAGCTGCTGACCGAGTTCAAGTCGATGATCCAGCGGACGGACGAGCGCCGGCTGGTGCCGGCGCCCCGGCTGACCGACCGGGAGCTGGAGGTCCTCAAGCTGGTGGCCACGGGGATGAACAACCGTGACATCGCCAAGGAGTTGTTCATCTCCGAGAACACGGTGAAGAACCACGTGCGCAACATCCTGGAGAAGCTGCAACTGCACTCCAGGATGGAGGCCGTGGTGTACGCGATGCGCGAGAAGATCCTCGAAATCAGGTAGCCGGGGCGGCGTCAGGTCAGCGCGGCAAGTTCCGCCGTGACCGCCGCCGCCTCCGCCGGGGTGCCGGCGCGTTCCACGCCGACGGAATCGCAGCCGACCCACGACGCCGCCTCCAGCAGGGCCTCGGCCATGGGCCGGGCGGCTTTGGGGGTCGTCAGGGAGAGCTGTCGGGCCACCAGGGTGGAGCCCTCGCGGGCCGGGTCGACCCGACCCTGGAGCCGGCCGCCGGCCAGCAGGGGCATGGCGAAGTAGCCGTGTATCCGCTTCGGCTTGGGAACGTACGCCTCCAGCCGGTGCGTGAAGCCGAAGATCCGCTCCGTACGGGGCCGGTCCCACACCAGGGAGTCGAACGGGGACAGCAGCGTCGTACGGTGACGGCCGCGCGGGGCGCTCGCGAGCGCCGCCGGGTCGGCCCAGGCGGCCCCCGCCCCACGGTCGCGGCCCCAGCCCTCGACGGTGACCGGGACCAGACCCGAGTCCGCGATCACCGCGTCGACCTGGTCGCCCTTGAGGCGGTGGTAGTCCGCGATGTCCGCGCGGGTGCCGACGCCCAGGCTGTGTCCGGCGAGGGCGACGAGACGGCGCAGGCACTCGCGGTCGTCCAGGTCGTCGTGGAGCAGCGCGTCGGGGACGGCCCGCTCGGGGAGGTCGTAGACCCGCTTCCAGCCGCGCCGCTCCGAGCAGACCACCTCACCGGTGTCCAGCAGCCACTCCACCGCGATCTTGGTCTCGGACCACTCGAACCACTCGCCGCCGTTCTTGGCGCCGCCGAGTTCGGTCGAGGTCAGCGGGCCGTCGGCCTTGAGGCGGTCCAGGACGGCCCGCGTCGAGCGTTCCTTGTCCTGGAGGACGTGCCAGCGGTGGCCGCGCGCCCGGCGGGCCCGGCGGCGGAAGGCGAAGTGGGGCCACTCCTCGATGGGCAGGATGCAGGCCGCGTGGGACCAGTACTCGAAGGCGTGCCGGTCGGACCAGTAGGCCCGCTCGACGGTGTCGCGGCCCACCGCGCCCAGGCGCGCGTACGGGATCAGTTCGTGTGAGCGGGCCAGCACCGAGATCGTGTCCAGCTGTACGGCGCCGAGGTGACGCAGGACGCCGCGCACCCTCCCCCTGGCTCCGCCGGGGGGACCCCCACCCCGGCGGTCGGGCGGCGCCCCGAGGAAGCACTGCGCGCGCAGGGCGATCCGGCGCGCCTCATCGGCGGACAGGGACACGGTCGGCGGCGGTGTGCTCGTCATGGCCGCACCCTAGGGCGTGCCACTGACAGCGGGCAGGTACGGGAGCGCGGAGGGCAGGCCCAGGTCCGAGGGGAGCAGGGCGCCGACCCAGCAGTCGCGGGCGGTGCCGTTGCGCATGAGGGCGGCGCGCAGGAGTCCCTCGACGCGGAAGCCGGCCTTTTCCGCGACGGCCCGGGAGCCGTGGTTGCCGACCTCGGCGCGCCATTCGAGCCGGACCGCGTCGACCTCGGTGAAGGCCCAGTGGGCGACGGCGCGCACGGCCTCGGTCATGTAGCCGTGGCCGCGGTGCTCCTTGGTGGCCCAGTAGCCGATCTCGTACGCGTCCGGGCCCCGTACATGGACGCCGACGGCCGCGACCAGCGGTCCCTCGGCGCCGAGCCGGACGGCGAAGCTGTAGCCCGTGTCCTCGCGCCATCCGGCCGGGACGATCTCGCCGACGAAGTCACGGGCGTGGTCGCGCTCGTACGGGGAGGGGACCATGGTCCAGCGCTGGATGTCCGGGTCCTGCGCGGCGGCGTGGACCTCGTCCTCGTCGGCCGGGGTGAAGGGCCGCAGGCTCAGGCGCCGCGTGCTCAAGGTGGTGGGGTCCATGAACGGATTCTGCCGCCGGCGCACGGCGCGGGCGAACAGTTTTCGCTCACACCGGCACCTTCCGTGCCCCCCGTACGTTCTCATTCCGGGCACCCGTGCCCCGCGGAGAGTGCGGACCTCCCGGCGCGACCGCGTCCTCGCTTACGATGGCCGTTGCGGTGGGGCCCACCCTCCGTGCCCGTGTACGAACCAGTGCCAGGCCCGACCGGCAAGGAGACAAACCTCGGTGTCCGTCTTCAACAAGCTCATGCGTGCAGGCGAAGGCAAGATCCTGCGCAAACTGCACCGCATCGCGGACCAGGTCAACTCCATCGAAGAGGACTTCGTCAACCTCTCCGACGCCGAGTTGCGGGCGCTCACGGACGAGTACAAGCAGCGGTACCAGGATGGCGAGAGCCTGGACGACCTGCTGCCCGAGGCGTTCGCGACCGTTCGCGAGGCCGCCAAGCGCGTCCTGGGCCAGCGGCACTACGACGTCCAGATCATGGGCGGCGCGGCGCTGCACCTCGGCTACGTCGCCGAGATGAAGACCGGTGAGGGCAAGACCCTCGTCGGCACGCTGCCCGCGTACCTGAACGCGCTGTCCGGCAAGGGCGTCCACCTGATCACGGTGAACGACTACCTCGCCGAGCGCGACTCCGAGCTGATGGGCCGGGTGCACAAGTTCCTCGGCCTCGAAGTCGGCTGCATCCTGGCGAACATGTCGCCGGCCCAGCGCCGCGAGCAGTACAACTGCGACATCACGTACGGAACGAACAACGAGTTCGGCTTCGACTACCTGCGCGACAACATGGCGTGGTCGAAGGACGAGCTGGTGCAGCGCGGCCACAACTTCGCCGTGGTCGACGAGGTCGACTCGATCCTGGTCGACGAGGCCCGTACGCCGCTGATCATCTCCGGCCCGGCCGACCAGGCGACGAAGTGGTACGCCGACTTCGCCAAGCTGGTGACCCGCCTGACCAAGGGCGAGCCGGGCAACCCGCTCAAGGGCATCGAGGAGACCGGCGACTACGAGGTCGACGAGAAGAAGCGCACCGTCGCCATCCACGAGGCGGGCGTGGCGAAGGTCGAGGACTGGCTCGGCATCGACAACCTGTACGAGTCGGTGAACACCCCGCTCGTCGGTTACCTGAACAACGCCATCAAGGCGAAGGAACTGTTCAAGGTCGACAAGGACTACGTCGTCATCGACGGCGAAGTCATGATCGTCGACGAGCACACCGGCCGTATCCTCGCCGGCCGCCGCTACAACGAGGGCATGCACCAGGCGATCGAGGCGAAGGAAGGGGTGGACATCAAGGACGAGAACCAGACCCTCGCCACGATCACCCTCCAGAACTTCTTCCGCCTCTACACCAAGCTGTCTGGCATGACCGGTACGGCCATGACCGAGGCCGCCGAGTTCCACCAGATCTACAAGCTCGGTGTCGTCCCGATCCCGACCAACCGCGACATGGTCCGCAAGGACCAGCCCGACCTCATCTACCGGACCGAGGTCGCCAAGTTCGCCGCCGTCGTCGACGACATCGCGGAGAAGCACGAGAAGGGGCAGCCGATCCTCGTCGGTACGACGTCGGTCGAGAAGTCCGAGTACCTCTCCCAGCAGTTGTCCAAGCGCGGCGTCCCGCACGAGGTGCTGAACGCGAAGCAGCACGAGCGCGAGGCGTCGATCGTCGCCCAGGCCGGTCGCCGCGGCGCGGTCACGGTCGCCACGAACATGGCCGGTCGCGGTACCGACATCAAGCTCGGCGGCAACCCCGACGACCTCGCCGAGGCGGAGCTGCGCCAGCGCGGCCTGGACCCGGAGGAGCACATCGAGGAGTGGGCGCACGCCCTTCCCGAGGCGCTCAAGCGGGCCGAGGCGGCGGTGAAGGCGGAGTTCGAGGAGGTCAAGGAGCTCGGCGGGCTGTACGTGCTGGGCACCGAGCGGCACGAGTCGCGCCGTATCGACAACCAGCTGCGCGGCCGCTCCGGCCGCCAGGGCGACCCGGGCGAGTCCCGGTTCTACCTCTCGCTGGGCGACGACCTGATGCGCCTGTTCAAGGCGCAGATGGTCGAGCGGGTCATGGCGATGGCGAACGTGCCGGACGACGTGCCGATCGAGAACAAGATGGTGACGCGCGCGATCGCGTCGGCCCAGTCGCAGGTCGAGACCCAGAACTTCGAGACGCGCAAGAACGTCCTCAAGTACGACGAGGTCCTCAACAACCAGCGCGAGGTCATCTACCGCGAGCGCCGTCGCGTCCTGGAGGGCGAGGACCTCCAGGAGCAGGTCCGCCACATGATGGACGACACCATCGACGCGTACATCGCGGCGGAGACGGTGGAGGGCTTCGCGGAGGAGTGGGACCTCGACCGGCTGTGGAGCGCCTTCCGGCAGCTGTACCCGGTGAAGGTCACCGTGGAGGAGCTGGAGGAGGCCGCGGGCGACCGGGCGGGCATCACCGCCGAGTTCATCGCGGAGTCCGTCAAGGACGACATCCACGAGCAGTACGCGGAGCGTGAGAAGGCGCTCGGCTCCGACATCATGCGCGAGCTGGAGCGGCGCGTGGTGCTGTCGGTGCTGGACCGCAAGTGGCGTGAGCACCTGTACGAGATGGACTACCTCCAGGAGGGCATCGGCCTGCGGGCGATGGCCCAGAAGGACCCGCTGGTCGAGTACCAGCGCGAGGGCTTCGACATGTTCAACGCCATGCAGGAGGGCATCAAGGAGGAGTCCGTCGGCTACCTGTTCAACCTGGAGGTCCAGGTGGAGCAGCACGTCGAGGAGCTTCCGGTGCAGGACACCGTGCCGGCGCCGGCCAAGCCGGAGATCCGGGCGAAGGGGCTGGACGCCCCGCAGCGGCCGGACCGGCTGCACTTCTCGGCTCCGACGGTGGACGGGGAGGGCGGGGTCGTCGAGGGTGACTTCGATTCCGACGCCGACGTCGATGCCGATGGGGACGGCGAGGGGGCCGGGGTCGGGATGACGCGGGCGGAGCGGCGCAAGGCGCAGAAGGCG
The DNA here is from genome assembly GCF_040645975.1 of Streptomyces sp. NPDC046557. Taxonomy (NCBI): domain Bacteria; kingdom Bacillati; phylum Actinomycetota; class Actinomycetes; order Kitasatosporales; family Streptomycetaceae; genus Streptomyces; species Streptomyces sp. NPDC046557. The sequence continues at coordinate 126,812 of NZ_JBEYZH010000012.1, read as the reverse complement.
TCGGGTGGACGGCGTCGGAAGAAGTAGCCGCCGCCGTTGATGTTGCTTGCCGCCGGGGTCGGACACCGTTGAACGGGTGTCCGGCCCCGGCGGCGTTGGCCCGGGGCGGGTGCGGGTGCGGGGGTCCCGGGCGTCGGCCGGGTGCGGCGCCGTTGTGGGGCCCCGGCTGCGCCGGGCCGTGCGGGGCTCCGCCCCGCGCCCCGCGCCTCAATCGCCGGCGAGGCTGGAAATACCGGGTCTGGTGCGGCGCCGCGCCCCGCGCCTCGGTCGCCGGCGAGGCTGAATGACCTCGGTCGCCGGCGGGTCAGACGCGCGGGCCGTGGATTTCGATGGCGGCGCAGCGCCAGCGGAGGTCGGGCCCCTGTTCGAGGCGGAAGGCCATCGCCGAGACGCGGTCGCCCGTGGCGATGCGGGCGAAGGCTTCGATGACGCCCGGGCCCGGGTAGAAGCGGCCGCAGTGGCGCAGGACCGGGGCGAGGCGGTCGCGGAGGGGGGCCGCGGGGGCCAGGGTGATCAGCTGGTCGTACGCGGGGCCGACCGTGTGGCCCAGGAGCGAATGGACCGGGCGGCGGCCGCTGAGGACGGCCAGTAGGCGTTCCGCGAACCAGTCGTGCGGGCCGCGCGGGCGGCGCCGGGCGCCGGGGGCCCGCTGGTCGCGGCGGCCCGGAGGGCGGGTGGTGGTCCTGGTCCTGGTGGTCATGGCGGTCGTCCCCGAGAAGGCCGGGCCCGGTCCGTGCGGATGCCGGGCGGTCACTAGGTACGGGAAACTTGTACGGGCACCTCGTCACGCTCCGCAATCGCACCGGCGCGCGCTGACGTCGACCGAGGCATTCACCTATCAGGGGTGCGACCGGCGCCGGCCGGGGTGGGGCGGTCGGCGCGCGCGGGTGCGGGGTGGACGCGGCGCCGCCGGCGGATCGTGCCCGAAGGGGGACAGCAGCCTCCCCCGGTCGGACGCGCAGGGCGACGGTCGCCGTATCCTGAGGGGGTTTTCCGACTAACGAAAGCGGCCGGCCATGCGCGTGTACGTCCCCCTGACCCTCTCCGGGCTCGCCGAGGTGCACAAGGCCGGCGAGCTGGGCCCCGCGCCGCTGCGCGCGTACGCCGTCACGCCCGGACTGCGGGAATGGTACGTCTCGGACGACATCGAGGAGTTGGAGTACGCGGCCCTCAGCCGGGCCGCCGAAGCCTCGCTGCGGCTGCTCGCGGCCGACCCGGCCGCCCCGCGCAAACGCGTCGTCGTGGCCGTCGACGTCGACGACAAGGCCGCCGTCGCCGTTCCGGGTCTGGACGAGGCCACCCTCGGGCAGGTCAGCCTGGCCGGGACCGTACGGCTGACCGTCGCCGCGGCCGTGCACGTCGACGCCGATGACGCGTCGGCCGACGTGGAGGCCGCCGCAGGAGCCGTCGAGGCCGCCGACGGAGGGGACGACGACGCCCGCTTCGTCGTGGACGGCGCCGAGGACCACGAGCTTTTGTGGTTCGGCGTGCAGGAGATCCCGGGGCTGCTCCCGTGAGCCCCCGACCGCCGCACGCCCACCCGCACCTGGTGTGGGATTGGAACGGCACCCTCCTCCACGACGTGGACGCCGTCCTGGCCGCCACCAACGCCTCCTTCGCCGAGTTCGGGTTCGACCCGATCACCCTGGAGACGTACCGCGAGCTGTACGTCGTACCGGTGCCGAAGTTCTACGAGCGGCTGATGGGCCGTATGCCCACGGACGCGGAGTGGCTCGTCATGGACGAGACCTTCCACCGGCACTACTGGTCCGCGGCGGACGCCGTCGGGCTCGCCGCGGGCGCCCTGGAGTTGCTGCGGGACTGGGAGGGCGCCGGGGCCACCCAGTCCCTGCTGTCGCTCGCGCCGCACGAGAGGCTGGTGCCGCTGGTGCGCACCCTCGGCATAGAGCGGCACTTCCTGCGCGTCGACGGGCGTACCGGGCCCTCGCACACGACCAAGGCGGGGCACCTCGTACGCCATTTGGCCGCGCTGGAGTCCGCCGGTGTGACCGCGGACCGGTGCGTGTTGATCGGCGACGCCCTGGACGACGCGCTCGCGGCGGCCCACGTGGGCGCGCGGGCGGTCCTTTACACCGGTGGTTCGCACAGTCGCCGCAGTCTGGAATCGGCCGGTGTGCCCGTGGTCGACACGCTCGCCGAGGCCGTGGCCGTAGCCGGGGAGATGGCCGGATAACGCCTTGATCCGGGCAGTGGTCGGGGCCTGCACGTACGGGGCCGTCCGTCGCTGTCCGGAGCGGCAAAATTCGACCCCCCGATTTGTACAGAAGCCGCTCGTGACGAGTCGGGGGTCAAGGGGGATAGCCTGGTACCCGTGATCAGCGCGATAACCATCGGGGGTACTGATGCCCCCGGCACGCGCCCGGCGCACGACCGTGCCCGGGCCTTCGCTGATCCCCGCTGCCGGGACGTGCCGCCGATCATGGCCGATTCCCTCCCGGTCGCCTCTCTCGACGACATAGCGTCGATCCCGAACGGACACCCCGCCTCGCGGCGCTATGTCATTCCTTCCTTCACCTACGTCACGCAATGGCGCGCGACAGGAGCCAGAGGACATGCAGACCAAGCTGGACGAAGCAAAGGCCGAGCTGCTCGCGCGGGCGGCACGGGTAGCTGAGAACAGCCCGGCCGGGGGGCTACTTCCGACTGGGTCCGAACAGGGGGAGCGTCCCGACCCGGGCACGACGCTCGCCTATCTCCAGCGGTACTACCTGCACACCGCCCCCGAGGACCTGCTGGACCGGGATCCGGTCGACGTGTTCGGGGCCGCACTCTCCCACTACCGGCTGGCCGAGCAGCGCCCGCAGGGCAAGGCGATGGTGCGCGTGCACACCCCCACGGTCGAGGAGAACGGCTGGACCTCCAGCCACTCGGTCGTCGAGGTCGTGACCGACGACATGCCCTTCCTCGTGGACAGCGTCACCAACGAGCTGTCGCGCCAGGGCCGCGGGATCCACGTCGTGATCCACCCCCAGGTCGTCGTCCGCCGTGACCTGACCGGCAAGCTCATCGAGATCCTCGGCCCGGACTGCGACGCCCACGGCCCCCGCACCGCGCGCCCCCACGACTCCCTCGTCGAGTCCTGGATCCACGTGGAGATCGACCGCGAGACCGACCGCGCCGACCTCAAGCAGATCACCGCCGACCTCCAGCGCGTCCTGTCCGACGTGCGCGAGGCCGTCGAGGACTGGGAGAAGATGCGCGACGCGGCGCTGCGCATCGCCGACGAACTGCCGAACGAGCCGACCGCGCCCGACCTGCGCGAGTACGAGCCGGAAGAGGCCCGCGAGCTGCTGCGCTGGCTCGCCGACGACCACTTCACCTTCCTCGGCTTCCGCGAGTACAACCTCGTCGACGACGACGCGCTGGCCGCCGTGCCCGGCACCGGTCTCGGCATCCTGCGCTCCGACCCCCTCCACCACGGCCAGGAGGACGCGCACCCCGTCTCGCCGTCCTTCAACCGGCTGCCGGCCGACGCCCGTGCCAAGGCCCGCGAGCACCGGCTGCTGGTGCTGACCAAGGCCAACAGCCGCGCCACCGTGCACCGCCCCTCGTACCTGGACTACGTCGGCGTCAAGAAGTTCGACGCCGAGGGCAACGTCGTCGGCGAGCGCCGCTTCCTCGGGCTGTTCTCCTCCGCCGCGTACACCGAGTCGGTGCGCCGCGTGCCCGTGATCCGCCGCAAGGTCGCCGAGGTCCTCGAAGGCGCCGGGTTCTCGCCCAACAGCCACGACGGCCGCGACCTGCTGCAGATCCTGGAGACCTACCCGCGCGACGAGCTGTTCCAGACCCCGGTCGACAAGCTCCGCGAGATCGTGACCTCCGTCCTGTACCTCCAGGAGCGCCGCCGGCTGCGGCTGTACCTGCGGCAGGACGAGTACGGGCGTTACTACTCCGCGCTGGTCTACCTGCCGCGCGACCGGTACACCACCGGCGTCCGGCTGCGCCTGATCTCCATCCTCCAGGAGGAGCTGAACGGCACCAGCGTCGACTTCACCGCCTGGAACACCGAGTCGATCCTGTCCCGCATCCACTTCGTCGTCCGCGTCCCGCAGGGCACCGAGCTGCCCGCGCTGACCGACGCCGACGTGGAGCGCATCGAGGCCCGGCTGGTGGAGGCCGCCCGCTCCTGGGCCGACGGCTTCGGAGAGGCACTGATCGCGGAGACCGGTGAGGAGCGCGCCGCCGAGCTGCTGCGCCGCTACGGGAACTCCTTCCCCGAGGGCTACAAGGCCGACCACTCGCCGCGCGCCGCCGTCGCCGACCTGGTGCGCCTGGAACGGCTGTCCGAGAGTGACCGGGAGTTCGACCTCTCCCTGTACGAGCCGGTCGGCGCGGGCCCCGGCGAGCGCCGCTTCAAGATCTACCGGCAGGGCGAGCAGGTCTCCCTGTCCGCCGTGCTGCCGGTGCTCCAGCGGCTGGGCGTCGAGGTCACCGACGAGCGGCCGTACGAGCTGCGGTGCAGCGACCGCAGCCACGCGTGGATCTACGACTTCGGTCTGCGGATGCCGGTGTCCTCGGGCCACGGCGACGGCCACCTCGGCGACGACGCCCGCGAGCGCTTCCAGGACGCCTTCGCGGCGGTCTGGCAGGGGCAGGCGGAGAACGACAACTTCAACACCCTGGTGCTGAGCGCCGGGCTCACCTGGCGACAGGCCGTGGTGCTGCGCGCGTACGCCAAGTACCTGCGTCAGGCCGGGTCCACCTTCAGCCAGGACTACATGGAGGACACCCTCCGCAACAACGTCCACACCACCCGGCTGCTGGTCTCGCTCTTCGAGGCGCGGATGTCCCCGGCCCGGCAGACCGCCGGCACCGAGCTGGTCGACGCGATGCTGGAGGAGCTGGACGGGGCCCTGGACCAGGTCGCCTCGCTGGACGAGGACCGCATCCTGCGCTCCTTCCTGACGCTCATCAAGGCGACGCTGCGCACCAACTTCTTCCAGAGCGCCGGCGAGGGAAGCAAGAGCGGGGGCCAGATGAACGACGCGGGCCAGCCGCACGCGTACGTGTCGATGAAGTTCGACCCGCAGGCCATCCCGGACCTGCCGGCCCCGCGCCCCGCCTTCGAGATCTGGGTGTACTCGCCGCGCGTCGAGGGCGTCCACCTGCGCTTCGGCAAGGTCGCCCGAGGCGGCCTGCGCTGGTCCGACCGGCGTGAGGACTTCCGTACGGAGGTCCTCGGCCTGGTCAAGGCGCAGATGGTCAAGAACACCGTGATCGTGCCGGTCGGCGCGAAGGGCGGCTTCGTCGCGAAGAACCTGCCGGACCCGTCGGTGGACCGCGACGCCTGGCTCGCCGAGGGCATCGCCTCGTACAAGATCTTCATCTCGGCGCTGCTCGACATCACCGACAACATGGTCGCCGGTGAGGTCGTGCCGCCGAAGGGCGTCGTCCGTCACGACGAGGACGACACCTACCTCGTCGTCGCCGCCGACAAGGGCACCGCGACCTTCTCCGACATCGCCAACGGGGTCGCGGAGGCGTACGGCTTCTGGCTGGGCGACGCCTTCGCCTCCGGCGGCAGCGCGGGCTACGACCACAAGGGCATGGGCATCACCGCCCGCGGCGCCTGGGAGTCCGTGAAGCGGCACTTCCGGGAGCTGGGCCACGACACGCAGACCGAGGACTTCACGGTCGTCGGCGTCGGCGACATGTCGGGTGACGTGTTCGGCAACGGCATGCTGCTCTCCGAGCACATCCGCCTGGTGGCGGCCTTCGACCACCGGCACATCTTCATCGACCCGCACCCGGACGCGGCGACCTCCTACGCCGAACGCCGGCGCCTGTTCGATCTGCCGCGTTCCTCGTGGGCCGACTACGACACCGCGCTGCTCTCGGCGGGCGGCGGCGTCCACCCGCGTACGGCGAAGGCCATCCCGATCAACGCGCACATGCGGGAGGCCCTCGGCATCGAGGCGGGCGTCTCGAAGCTGACGCCGGCCGAGCTGATGCAGGCCATCCTCAAGGCCCCCGTGGACCTGCTGTGGAACGGCGGCATCGGTACGTACGTCAAGGCGACGGCCGAGACGCACGCCGACGTCGGCGACAAGGCCAACGACGCGATCCGCGTCAACGGTGCCGACGTGCGCGCCCAGGTCATCGGTGAGGGCGGCAACCTGGGTCTGACCCAGCTCGGCCGCATCGAGTTCGCCCGGGTCGGGGCCGGCGGCGAGGGCGGCAAGGTCAACACCGACGCCATCGACAACAGCGCCGGTGTGGACACCTCCGACCACGAGGTGAACATCAAGATCCTGCTCAACTCGGTGGTCGCGGACGGCGACATGACCGTCAAGCAGCGCAACGCGCTGCTCGCCGAGATGACCGACGAGGTCGGCACTCTGGTGCTGCGCAACAACTACGCGCAGAACGTGGCCCTGGCGAACGGCTCGGCGCAGGCCCCCAGCCTGCTCCACGCCCAGCAGCGCTTCATGCGGCGCCTGGGCCGTGAGGGCCGGCTGGACCGGGCGCTGGAGTTCCTGCCCAACGACCGGCAGATCCGCGAGCTGCTCAACAACGGCAAGGGTCTGACCCAGCCGGAACTGGCCGTCCTGTTCGCCTACACCAAGATCACGGTGGCGGACGAGCTGATCCACACGGTGCTGCCGGACGACCCGTACCTGCGTCGCCTGCTGCACGCCTACTTCCCGGCCCCGCTGCGGGAGAAGTTCGGCGAGCAGATCGACGCGCACGCGCTGCGTCGGGAGATCGTCACCACCCTGCTGGTCAACGACACCGTCAACACGGGTGGTTCGACGTTCCTGCACCGCCTGCGGGAGGAGACCGGAGCCGCCACGGAGGAGATCGTCCGGGCGCAGCTCGCGGCCCGCGAGATCTTCGGCCTGGCCGAGGTCTGGGACGCGGTCGAGGCGCTGGACAACAAGGTCGCGGCCAGTGTCCAGACCCGGGTGCGGCTGCACTCGCGGCGTCTGGTCGAGCGCGGCACCCGCTGGCTGCTCAACAACCGGCCGCAGCCGCTGGAGATCACCGAGACCATCGAGCTCTTCGGCGACCGGGTGGGCCAGGTCTGGGCGGAACTGCCCAAGCTGGTGCGCGGCGCCGACCTGGAGTGGTACCAGTCGATCATGGACGAGCTGACCGGCGAGGGCGTGCCGCAGGAGCTGGCGGCCAAGGTGGCCGGCTTCTCGTCCGCGTTCCCGACGCTCGACATCGTCGCGATCGCCGACCGCACGGGTGTCGACCCGCTGGACGTCGCGGAGGTCTACTACGACCTGGGCGACCGCCTGGACATCACCCAGCTGATGGACCGGATCATCGAGCTGCCGCGGGCCGACCGCTGGCAGTCCATGGCCCGCGCCTCCATCCGCGAGGACCTGTTCGCGGCGCACGCGGCGCTGACCGCCGACGTGCTGGCGGCCGGCAACGGCGACGCGACTCCCGAGGAGCGCTTCAAGGCGTGGGAGGAGCGCAACGCGGCGATCATCGGCCGGGCGCGGACGACCCTGGACGAGATCCGGGGGTCGGACGACTTCGACCTGGCGAACCTGTCCGTCGCGATGCGGACGATGCGGTCGCTGCTGCGCTCGCACGGCTGAGCGGTGAAGCGGGCGGCCCCGGGACCTTTCGGTCCCGGGGCCGCCCGCTTTCGTCGCGCGGCGCCACCGGGCGCCCCGGCGCGGGGTCTCAGCCCGAGCGGGTGAAGGACTCGTAGGCGTCGCAGACCTCGCCGGCGGGGCCGTCCATGCGCAGGACCCCCGATTCCAGCCAGATCGCCCGGTCGCAGGTCTCGCGGACGGTGCCGATGGAGTGGCTGACGAGGAAGACGGTGCCGGCGCTCCGGCGCAGCTCCGCGATGCGGTCCTGGCTGCGGCGCTGGAAGGCGGCGTCGCCGGTGGCCAGGGCCTCGTCGATCATCAGGACGTCGTGGTCCTTGGCCGCGGCGATGGAGAAGCGCAGCCGGGCGCCCATGCCGGAGGAGTAGGTACGCATGGGAAGGGAGATGAAGTCGCCCTTCTCGTTGATGCCGGAGAAGTCGACGATGTCCTGGTAGCGCTCGTGGATCTGCTGCTTGGACATGCCCATCGCGAGGCCGCCGAGTATGACGTTGCGCTCGCCCGTCAGGTCGTTCATCAGGGCGGCGTTCACCCCGAGGAGCGAGGGCTGGCCGTGGGAGTAGACCCGGCCGCGGGCCACGGGCTGGAGGCCGGCGATCGCAGCGAGCAGGGTGGACTTGCCCGAGCCGTTGGAGCCGATGAGGCCGATGGCCTCGCCCTTGTAGGCGGTGAAGCTGACGCCCTTGACGGCGTGTACCTCGCGGACGCCGGGGGCGGGCTTGCGGGAGATGATCCGGCTCAGGGCGGCGGTCGCGCCGCCCTTGCGGGTGCCGGTGCCGTACACCTTGTAGACGACGTGGACCTCGTCCGCGATGACGGTGGGGATGGCGCCGGGGATGGTGGTGTCAGCCACGTCCGTACTCCTCTTCTGCCTTCCAGAAGAAGACGAAACCGCCGAGGCCCGCGATCAGGGCCCAGCCGATGGCGATCGGCCACACGTGGTGCGGGAGCGATCCCGCCTTGAAGCTGTCGATCAGCGCGAAGCGCATCAGGTCGATGTAGACGGCCGCGGGGTTGATCTGGAGGGCCGTGGTCACCCAGTGCGGCAGGTGGTCCGACTTGAGCGTCTGCTCGATGGACCACATCACGCCCGAGGAGTACATCCAGGTGCGCAGGATGAACGGCATCAACTGGCTGACGTCGGGGTTCTTGCTGCCGATGCGCGCCATGGCCAGGGCGCAACCGGCGCAGAAGACGGCGCACAGCAGCAGGGCCGGCGCCGCGAGGAGCCAGGACGGCCCGGGTGTCTGGCCGAGCGCGAGCAGCAGGATGACCAGGGCGCCCACGGTGACGAGCAGCTGCTGGAAGAGCTGGATGACCGTGGACAGGGGCAGGGCCGCGCGGGGGAAGTGCAGGGCCCGGACCAGGCCGAGGTTGCTGTGGACGGCGCGGGTGCCGGCGTTGACGGAGCTTCCGATGAAGTCCCACACGAACACGCCGGTGATCAGGAAGGGGATGTAGTCCGCCACCTGGTGCCCGGCGTTCATGATCACGCCGAAGATGAAGTAGTAGACGGCCGCGTTGAGCAGCGGGGTGGCCAGGTGCCAGACCTGGCCGAGGCGCGCCGCGCTGTACGTGGCGTGCATGCGGGCGGTGGCGTACGCCGTCACGAAGTGGCGACGCTCCCACAGTTGCGCGACGTAGCGGGGGAGGGAGGGGCGGGCGCCGCTGAGGGTCAGGCCGTGGGCGGCGGCCAGCTCTGCCGGTGTCATCGGCTTCGCCGTCAGCGGCGGCGGTGCGGTCACGGGGGGCACTGTCACGGTCACGGGGTCGCTTTCGACGGGAGACACGTCGGACGTCCGACGGAACGGTTACGTATCGTCGTGACGCTGAGAGTAAGTGTCTACGCGTCGAGACGCAACCGTATCGTCGCGACGGGGTGGAGGCGGCCCGCGCCGTTATGCTCTGTTCCATGACCTCCGACCCCGCCGCCACCGTCTCCGAGCCCGCCGCCCCCGCCCGCCGCGCACCGGCGGGAGCCGCCGTCCTGCGCGAGGACGTCACCCGGGCGATCCGGGCGGCGGTCCTGGAGGAGCTGGCGACGGTCGGCTTCGCCCGGATGTCGATCGAGGGCATCGCGCGCCGCGCGGGCGTCGGCAAGACGGCCGTCTACCGGCGCTGGAAGTCCAAACTGCACCTCGTGCTGGACCTGGTCGGAGCCTTCGCGACCGACGGGCTCCCGGTACCGGCGACGGGCTCGCTGTACGGGGACGTACGGGCCCTGCTGGAGGTCATGTCCCATGTCCTGCGCCACCCCGTGGCGTCGGCGGTGATCCCCGACCTGCTGGTGGAGGCGGCCCGCCAGCCCGAGATCGCCGACGCGGTGCGCGGCGCGCTGCTGGCCGGCGAACGGGGCATGGCGGAGGGGATCGTCTCCGAGGCCGTCGCCCGCGGCGAGCTGGCGCCGGGCACGGACCCGGGCAGGGCGCTCGACCTGGCGATCGGCCCGCTGTACTGGCGGCAGGTCGTGGTCCGCGACGAGGTCCCCGCCTCGTACCTCGATGAACTGGCGCGGTCGGTGGTCGCCGGCATGAAGGCCGCCGCGGGATAAGGCGCTACGGAAGGAAACAGGAGCTGCTGTTACCCCCGTGCGGCGACCGATGACGCACGTCTACCGCATGATCACGGCCCCTGGAGCCGGTTCATTTGATCGCCCCGGCCGTCACCCCCGACACGAACTGCCGCTGGAAGGCGAAGAAGACGACCAGCGGCACCACCATCGACAGGAACGCGCCCGGCGCCAGCACGTCGATGTTGTTGCCGAACTGCCGTACCTGCTGCTGGAGCGCCACCGTGATCGGCGGGTGCGTGGAATCCGCGAAGACGAGCGCCACCAGCATGTCGTTCCACACCCACAGGAACTGGAAGATGCCGAGCGAGGCGATCGCCGGACCGCCCAGCGGCAGCACCACCCGCGCGAACAGCCGCAGTTCGCCCGCACCGTCCAGCCGCGCCGCCTCCAGCAACTCGCGCGGGATCTCCGCGAAGAAGTTCCGCAGCAGGAACACCGCGAACGGCAGCCCGAAGGCCGTGTGGAACAGCACCACGCCGGCCGTCGTCTCGAACAGCCCGATCGCGCCGAACAGTTTCGACACCGGGATCAACGCCACCTGCACGGGAACCACCAACAGCCCGACGACGATCAGGAACAGCCAATCGCGCCCCGGGAACTCCAGCCACGCGAACGCGTACCCGGCGAACGCGCCCAGCGTGACCACGAGCAGGGTCGCCGGAACGGTGATCGCGACGGTGCTCAGCAGCGAGCCGGTGATCGTCTCGTTGGACAGCAGGTGCGCGTAGTTGTCGGCGGTCAACCGCGCGGGCGCGCTCAGCGCCTGCCACCAGCCGCCCTTGTTCAGGTCGGTGGACGAGAGGAACGACGAGATCAGCAGGCCCAGCGTGGGCAGCAGCCAGAACAGGCCCGCGAGGACCAGGAAGACACGGAGTGCTCCGCCGGCCAGCCGGGCGGCCAAGCCCTGCGGGGACCAGGACCACGGTGCGGCGCTCATCGGCGGGCCTCCCGGCGCATCCGGCGGATGTTGTACAGCATGACCGGCACCACCAGCACCAGCAGCAGCACGGCGATCGCGCTGCCCAACCCCTGATCCGCGTCCGTCCCGAAGGAGGTGCGGTACAACTGCAGTGCGAGCACGTTCGCGTCGTCCTGCACCGCGCCCGGCGCGATCACGAACACCAGGTCGAAGATCTTCATCACGTTGATGACGAGGGTGACGAGGACGACCGCCAGCACGGGCGCCAGCAGCGGCACGGTGATCCGCCGGAACACCTGCCACTCGTTCGCCCCGTCCACCCGCGCCGCCTCCAGCAGCTCCCGCGGTACGGAGGCCAGCCCGGCCCCGATCAGCACCATCGCGAACCCGGCCCACATCCACACGTACGCCCCGATCACCGCCGGGGTCACCAGCGTCGGACCGAGCCACGCCACGCCCGCGTACGCCTCGCGGAAGTTCGACGCGGGCAGCCGCAGCCGCGCCCCGTCGGCCTTCGCGGACAGGGTGAAGGTGCCGTCGGAGCGGGCCGTGGTCCGCTCCACCACCCGGCCGTCCTTGACCGCCTCGATCCGCATCCCCGCGAGCGCCGACTCCGTGGGGTCGACGGTGTTCGTCCGGCCGCCGCCGCCCCGGGTGAAGTCCTGCCAGACCGTCCCGGTGACCTTGCCGGGCTCGGCGGCGGGGGCCCTGGCGGTACGGGTCCCCTCGGGCAGGGCGTCGGGGGCCACACCGACCAGCGGGACGGGTACCGGCGTGCCCGCGCGCACCGGGTCACGGGTCTCGAACGCCCCGCCCGCGACCGCCACCAGCGGGGAGTCCCGGCCCGGACGGGCCTTCGGGAAGGCCGAGGACTCGGCGAAGGTGTCGTGCACCCCGACCCACACGGCGTTCGCCACACCGCGGTGCGGGTCCTGGTCGTAGACCAGCCGGAAAATGATGCCCGCCGCCAGCATCGAGATCGCCATCGGCATGAACACCAGCAGCTTGAACGCCGTGCCCCAACGCACCCGTTCGGTGAGCACCGCGAAGATCAGCCCGAGGGCGGTGGCGGTGGTCGGGGCCAGCACCACCCACAGCGCGGTGTTCCGCAGCGCCGTACGGATCGTGTCGTCCCGCAGTATCTCCACGTAGTTGTCGCCGCCGACGAAGGTGTCGCCCGAACGGTCGAAGAAGCTGCGGTACAGCGAGTAGCCGATGGGGTGCACGACGAGCGCACCCAGCAGGACCAGCGCGGGGAGGAGGAACGCCGCCGCTATGAGACGGCGGCGCCTGACCTCCCCCGCCCGTGAGACGTCGGGGGCCGCCACCGGGTCAGTTCCCGAACGCCTTGGCCGCGTCCGCCTCCAGCTTCGCCTGCGCGCCCGCCACGTCCGACGGGTTCGCCAGGAAGTCCTGGAGGTCCTTCCACTCACCCGCGCCCGGCGTCCCGCCGAAGGCCGCCGGAGCCTGGTCCGACATGTCGAAGCGGAAGTCGTCGCCCGCCGCGATCAGCGCCTTCGCGATGCCCCGCTGGATGTCGTTCGGGTACGCGGCCGGATCCACCGACTTGTTCGGGGAGACGAAACCGCCCTCGCGGGCCTGGACCTCCGCCGCGTCCGGCGAGGCCAGGAACGTCAGCAGTGCCTGCGCGCCCTTGGACGGCTTGAGCGCGACCGCCACGTCACCGCCCGAGACGACCGGCGCCTTGCCGCCGCCGACCGCCGGGAACGGGAAGACGAGCGCGTCCTTGCCGACCTTCGCCTCCGTCTGCGCGATGTTCACCGCCACGAAGTCGCCCTCGAAGACCATCGCGGCCGCCGGCCGGTCACCGCCGGTGAAGGTCTGCGTCACGGACTTCGGGAACTCGGTCGCCAGGGCGCCGCTCTGCCCGCCCGCCAGGTAGTCCGTGCGGCCGAACAGCTCGCCGAGCGTCGTCAGCGCCTGCTTGACGCTGTCGTCCGTCCACTTGATCTCGTGCTTCGCCAGCTTGTCGTACTTCTCCGGACCGGCCTGGGAGAGGTAGACGTTCTCGAACCAGTCCGTCAGGGTCCAGCCGTCCGCACCGGCCACCGACACCGCCGGGGTGCCGGACGCGGAGAGCGTGTCCGCCGCCGTGATCAGGTCCTTCCACGTCTTCGGCGGCTGCACGCCCGCCGCCTCGAACGCTTTCGCGTTGTACCAGACCAGCGACTTGTTGGCCGCCTTGTAGTACACGCCGTACTGGGTGCCGTCGACCGCGCCCAGCGTCTTCCAACCCTGCGAGTAGTTCTTCTCCAGCTCTGCCTTGGCCTCCGGACCCACCGGCTGCACCCACTTGTTGCGCACCGCCGAGACCAGCGCCCCGACCTGCGGCAGCAGCGCCACGTCCGGCGGCTGCCCGCCAGCGATCTTCGAACCGAGGAAGGTGACGATCGGGTCCTGGGCCGGGACGAAGGTGACGGTGGCGCCCGTGCGCTTCTCGAACTCCTTCAGCACCTTCGTGAAGTTGGCCTGCTCCGGGCCCGTCCAGACCGCCGCGACCTCCAGCTTCTCGCCGGTCAGCTGCGGCAGCGCCACCCGCGGACCGGCCGAGGGCCCGGAGCCCGCCGGAGGGTCCGCCTTGTCGCCGCCCCCGCCGCCCCCGCCGCACGCGGTGAGCGCCAGCGCGCCCGTCGCCACCAGGGCCGCCCAGGCGTGTGCCCTCGTACGGCGGCTGCCCTGACGCCCCCTGCGGGCTTCCGTGTGGCCGGTTCCGTGCTCCCTGCGCATGGCTCTGCCCCCGATGCCGGTGTGCTCGTGGTGTGTTCCGTGCCACAAGGTCTACGCCGAGCGGCGCACCCCCGCAATACCGCCTCGCGGGTGGCGGAGGCCTGTTCGGAGTGTTCCCGGTGGGGCGCGGTGGGCTAGGGGGCCGCCGGGAACAGCACGGGTATCGCGGAGACCAGGTGCGAGGCCCGGTCCAGGGCACTGGCCAGCAGTGCCAGGTCCGTCGGGCCGTTGCCCAACTCGCGGACGGGCCGGCGGGCCGGTGGATCACCCATCCGCCGCCACTCCAGCGGAACCACCGTCGGCCTCGACGTGGCGGTCCGTGGAATGCGTCCGGTGACCCGGCCGCCCTGGAAGGGGACCGTCCGGCCGTCGGCGTAGTGGAGCAGGCCCCGGCCGGGGCCCGGCTGGTCGGGGGCGTCGAGTTCGACCCGAAGCGTGGCGAGGCGGGCCGGTTCCGTGCCGGCCGTACGGTCCGGGCGGGCGCTGGTGGCCACCAGGTGCACCCCGAGCCGGGCGCCCTCGCGGGCCAGGCCCTCCAGGATGCGGACCACCGAACCGGCCGCGGGCCGGCCCGTACTGCCGAGGCCGGGCGCCACCAGCGCGTCGAAGTCGTCCACGAGGACCACCAGGCGCGGCAGCGGACCGGGCCCGGCGGCCGCTCCGGTCCGGGGGGCGGAGGCGCGCAGCCGCAGGGTGCCGGTGCGCTGGGAGTCCTCGTCGCCGATCGTGCCCGAGGACGGGGCCGCGCTCCGGCCCTCCTCCGGGGCGGGCCGGCGGGGCGAGACCATCCGGTCCGAGACCTCGCGCCGTGCGTGCCACTCGGCGAACGTCACGCCGTCCAGCAGCTCGTGCCGGCGCTTGAGCTCGGCGCCCAGCGCCTGCGCGAACTCCCGCATGCGCAGCGGGTCGGAGGCGACCAGGTGCGCCGAGACGTGCGGCAGCTCGGTGCAGGGCAGCAACCCCTCGCCGCGCTCGCCGCCGGCCCCGTCGATCAGCAGCAGGCCGAGCCGGTCGGGACGGGCCCCGGCGCACAGGGAGGCCGCGATCGAACGGAGCAACTCCGTACGCCCGCTCCCCGGCGGTCCCTCGATGAGCAGGTGCGGGCCGTCGTGGACCAACTCCACCCCGACGGGGCCGCGCCGGCCGGCACCGAGCACCGCCTCCGCGAGCCCGCCGACGGTCTGGCCCTGCCCGGTGGCGGCGGCCCAGCGGGCCATCAGGGACGCCGGGGTGGCCCGGGCCAGGCCGAGCTCGTCGAGCAGCCGGCAGGTCTGGGGCAGGCTGGCGGCGGCCGGACGGTAGCCGCCGGCGGCGACCGCCTCGGCGCGCAGCGGGGCCAGGGCGCGGGCGAACCGCTCCGCCCAGGCGGCGGAGACGGCGTCGGCGACGGCCGTCGTGCCGGGGCGGACGGGTGCGCCGCCGTTGACCGGGAAGGTCCGTACGGCGGTGGCGACCTCGCCGCTGAGCACGGCGACCGCCCCGCAGGACCGGAAGGCGGGGGTGCTCGCGCAGGCCGCCTCGTACGTCTCGGCGAGCGGGCTCGCGGGGGTGGCGGCCGGGGCCTCGGCGAGTGCCAGGAGGTGGATGCCGGCGGCGGGGCCGTGCGAGGCGAGCCGCGCGGTCACCTCGCGGAGGGCACCGGTTCCGGGGTCGCCATCGAGGACGACGAGGGTGTACGGGCCCTCGTACGCGGACGCGGCCCGGCGGACCGCGTCGGTGCCGGCCGTGGCCCAGCCGGTGCCGAGGGGGCTGTCGTCGAGGCGCCGGGTCAGCTCGCCGGTGCGGGCGGCGGCCTGCTCGCGGTCGTGGGCGAGCAGCAGACGGCAGTGCTGGCCGTGGGCGGGGCGGACGTGCGGGAGCCAGCCGAGCCAGTCCCAGTCCGTGGCCGGATCCATCGCGAGCAGCACGATCTCCAACTGCGCGGGGGAGTGGAGGGCGGCGAGCTGGGCGATCACGGAGCGGGCCACCCCGGTGAGGCGGGGGCGCGGCCCCGCGATGCCGAGCGCGCCGGCCTCGCGCAGGTCGACGCGGCTGCCGGCGCCGAGGCCGACGTCGAGGGCGCCGGGCGGGCGGGACCAGAGCCGGCCGGTGGGCCCGAGCGCGGCGAGCAGCAGCGCGGCGGGGTCGTCGGTGGCGGGTGGGGCGACGGGCGGCGCCTCGGCCTCGACGGCCGGCTCGGCGATGTCCTCCCCGCGCACCCACTTGCGCGCCCAGGCGCCGATCCCGCGCCGGCGACCGGCTCCGGCGGGCACAGCCGAACCGCCGGGCGTGGGCCACACCGCGGCGGGAGCGCCCACCCGAGGCGTCCCGCCGCCGACGGACAGGTGGTCGGGCCGTCCACCGGCGCCCTGGGTTTCCGGCCCTTGCGGGGCGGGGGAACCGTGAGCGGGGGTGGGCCAGGCCGTACGGGGGGCCTCGCCGTGAGGGACGTGCGCGCTGCCGGGCCGGGCGCCGGGCCCGGCCGGGGCGGACCGAGCGGCCCCACCGTCCGGGCGGGGCCCGGTGCCCGGCGCGGGGACGCCGTGGGCGCCGGGGTAAGAATCTCGGCCGGACCGGCCGTGCGCCGGGTCCGGCGCGGGGACGCCGTGGGTGTCATGGCGCGGGACGCCGCCGGGCTGCGCTCCCGGCCCGTCCGCGAGGTTCGGCGCCGCGGGGCCGTGGGCCCCCGGGTAGGGGGTTTCGCCGGACGGGCCGGGCCCGGGGTCCGACGCCGGGACGCCGTGGGCGCCCGGGTAGGGGGTCCCGCCGGGCCGGGCTTCCGGCCCGCCGGCAACGGCCGACCAACCCGTGCGGGGGGCGCCGGGGTGGTGCGTTGCGGAGGGGTGCGGTGCGCGGGAGGTGTCCGGCCGGTCGGGGTCGGGCCGGCCCGTTCCGGGCACGCCGGGGTGGCTTGCGTCGGAAGCGGCGGGGGCGGCGGCGGGCCGGTCCGAACCGGAGGCGCCGGGGTGGCTTCCGGCTGACGCGTGCCGTGCGCCGGGGTGCCCGCCGGCGGGAGGGCGTGGTGATCCGCCGGACCCCGGCCTGTCGGGGGCGTCGGCCGCCCAGCCCGTAGTGGGCTGCGCCGGAGCGGCGCGGTGCCGGCTCGCGGTGTCCTGCCCGGCGGTGGGCCACGCCGTGCCGGAGGCGCCGGGGTGGACGCCACCGCCCTGGCCGCTCCCCGCGCGCGGGACCTCGGGGTCGTGGGCCGCGCCCCCGCTTCGGGAAGGGGTGGGGTGGGGGATCAGCCCCGCATGGCCACCCCGCCCCGCGCTCCCGACCGCCTCGGCGCGGTGGCCGTACGCCCCCGCCCCCGGAGTGCCCTGACCGCCCGCGGCCGGCAGATCCGCGCCCGGCCCGTCCGCTTCGCCGTAGGCGCCCGCGCCTGGGCCGTCGTAGCTGCCGGTGCTCCTCGTGGACCCCGTACCGGAGTCGCCGTAACCGGCGTATCCCGCGTATCCGGTCGTCCCGGCGGCCGACGCTTCGTACCGCCCATCCGCCTCCGCGCCCGGCCCCCGGACACCGTCGGAGACCCCCGGCAGGGCCAGGTGTCCCTCCATGTCCGGCGTCAGCGGCAGGACGGGCTCCGTGTTGCCCGCGGCCAGTCGGAGGGTCGATTCGCCGACGCGCAGCAGCGAGCCGGGCGCCAGCGACACCGCCCGCGCGCCCACCGGGGCCCCGTCCAGCGTCGTGCCGTTCGTCGAGTCGAGGTCCGCCACCGTCACCCGCCCGTCCGGCAGGACCGTCACCGTGCAGTGCAGCCGCGACACGTCCGGGTCGTCGAGCGGTACGTCCGCGTCCGAGGACCGCCCGATCCGGACCGCCCCCGGGTGCAGCAGGTGGACCCCGCCCGCGTCCGGTCCGGCCACGACCCGTAGTTGCGGGGCGTCCAGACCCTCCTCGGGCAGCACCGGCACGACGTCCGGCACCGGCATGTGCAGCGCCAGCACGGCCCCGTCCACCAGCGGCGGCTCGCCCAGCATCCGGCGCTGGGGGTCGAGCCGTTCTGCGCCCGCGTACAGGACCACCGTGCCGCCCGTGTCGGGGCCGCCCACGGTCGCCGCGAGCGCCGAGGCGACCGCGGCCAGCGCGGTACCCGCGGGCGCGGTGACGAGCACGTCACAGCCGGCGGGCGCGGTCGCGGTCTGGTGGCCGCTGCGCGACCCGAGGACGGTCAGCCGGATCTGCATCGCCGTCAGCGGTCCCTTCTGCGCGGAGCGCAGTGCACGGTGCGCGCGCCCGGGAAAGGGGACGGCCGGGCGAGCCCGCCCGATCACCCCCCGCCCGGCACGGACGCGTCGTCCGGTCAGGTCTGCCGGAAGGCAGGGCTCCCGTCCCGGCCGTTCCGTACGGGTGCATCCTCGCACCTGTCACGGACAACACGCCCGGACCCCGGCAATAAATGATCTTGATTGATCATCGTCCCACGCGCGCATCGCACACATACGGTCAACGGCCTGCCGAAAATCGCCTCCGGCATACCCCGCAAACCTCACCCTTCGCACATATGTGCGGCAACCAACCTCCGCCGCTCGGCGTCTTCCCTCGGTACACCCCCTAGAGTGGGCCGGAAAACACAGCTCGGAATCATCCGAAACCAGACGACAGAAACACGACAGCAGGGGAGCGCGAGACGTGCGGCCAGTGGGCAGCAAGTACCTGCTTGAGGAGCCCCTCGGGCGCGGCGCCACCGGTACCGTCTGGCGGGCCCGCCAGAGGGAGGCCGCCGGCGCCGAGGCAGCCGTCGCCGGACAGCCCGGCGAGACCGTGGCCATCAAGGTCCTCAAGGAGGAGCTGGCCCAGGACCCGGACATCGTCATGCGCTTCCTGCGCGAGCGTTCGGTCCTGCTGCGCCTGACGCACCCCAACATCGTCCGCACCCGCGACCTCGTCGTCGAGGGTGACCTGCTGGCCCTGGTCATGGACCTGATCGACGGCCCCGACCTGCACCGGTACCTCCGCGAGAACGGCCCGTTCAGTCCCGTCGCCGCGAGCCTGCTGACCGCCCAGATCGCGGACGCGCTCGCCGCCAGCCACGCCGACGGCGTCGTGCACCGGGACCTGAAGCCCGCCAACGTCCTCCTCGACGAGCGCCACGGCCAGATGAAGCCGATGCTCACGGACTTCGGCATCGCCCGCCTCGCCGACTCTCCGGGCCTGACGCGCACGCACGAGTTCGTCGGTACCCCCGCCTACGTCGCGCCCGAGTCCGCCGAGGGCCGCCCGCAGACCTCCGCGGTCGACATCTACGGCGCCGGGATCCTGCTCTACGAACTGGTCACCGGCCGCCCGCCGTTCGCCGGCGGCACCGCGCTCGAAGTGCTCCACCGCCACCTCAGCGAGGAGCCGCAGCGCCCGCCGAGCCTTCCCGAGCCGGTCTGGACGGTGATCCGGCACTGCCTGAGCAAGGAGCCGGACGAGCGCCCCAGCGCCGAGAGCCTGGCCCGCGGCCTGCGCGTGGTCGCCTCGGGCATCGGCGTGCACTCCTCGCCCGCCGAGGTGGAGGCCGCGCTGGGCGTGGGCGCGCTGCTGGCGCCCGACCCCTCGCCCGCGCCCGTACCGACGGCGCCGGGGGGCGCCGACGCGACCCAGGTGCTGCCCGCGGGCGCGTCGTCCCCGATGGGCGGCGCCTATGACCCCAACGCCATGACCAGCGTGATGCCCCCCGTCGGCGGGGCCGACGCGACGACCGTGCTGCCGAGCACCGGGGCGCCGGCCGCCGACGCGACGTCCGTCATGCCGCCGGTGGAGCGGCCGGACCAGCCGCACCCGTGGCAGTCGCAGATGCGCGCGGCCCGCGACCGCAACGAGCAGACGCAGATGCAGTACCTCAGTCCCGACGACGACCCCCTGCGCCGCCGCCCGCAGCGGCAGGCGCCCCCGCCGCCCCAGCAGCCCCCGTACCGGCAGCAGCAGCAGTACCAGCAGCCGCAGCAGTACCAACCCCAGCCGCCGCAGTACCAGCAGCCTCCCCAATACCAGCCCCAGCAGCAGCAACCCCAGTACCGGCAGCCCCAGCACCAGCCCCAGGCCCCGCAGCAGCCCCAGTACCGGCAGCAGCCGGTCCGGCCGCAGGCGCCGCCGCCGCAGCAGCCGGCCCCCCGGGAGCCGCGCGAGCCGCGCCGCCGCAGCGCCAACCCGGTCCGCATCCCCGGGCTCGGCTGCCTCAAGGGCTGCCTGGTGATGATCCTGCTGTTCTTCGTCGCGGGCTGGTTGGTGTGGGAGCTGACCCCGCTCCAGGAGTGGATCGGCACCGGCAAGGGGTGGTGGGACCAACTGTGGACCTGGGGCCGGGACGCCGCCGACTGGGTCTCCACCCTCGGCGACTCCACCGGCGGCCAGGGCTCCTGATCCACCGTCACGACCGGCTCGGCACCGACTTCGTGGATTTGTCGACTTCTGGGACGTGATTTCGCCCGCAGAAGTGAAGGTCGCCGCGAATCGGACCCCCTACTGGCCTAAAACCCGCACCCGGCCGCGTAGCTTTGGTGCGTACGCCAGCCGCTGAGGGAGCAGTCGTGGCACGGAAGATCGGCAGCCGGTACACCGCGCACCAGATCCTTGGGCGCGGCAGCGCGGGCACGGTGTGGCTGGGCGAGGGGCCGGACGGGCCCGTCGCCGTCAAACTGCTGCGCGAGGACCTCGCGTCCGACCAGGAGCTGGTCGGACGCTTCGTCCAGGAGCGCAGCGCGCTGCTCGGCCTGGACCACCCGCACGTCGTCTCCGTCCGCGACCTCGTCGTGGACGGCGACGACCTCGCCCTCGTCATGGACCTCGTCCGCGGTACGGACCTGCGCACGCGCCTCGACCGGGAGCGGCGGCTGGCCCCCGAGGCGGCCGTGGCCATCGTCGCGGACGTCGCCGACGCGCTGGCCGCCGCCCACGCGGCGGGCGTCGTGCACCGCGACGTCAAGCCGGAGAACGTCCTGCTGGACATGCAGGGCCCGCTCGGCCCCGGCGGCGCCCACCCCGCGCTGCTGACCGACTTCGGCGTCGCCAAGCTGATCGACTCGCCGCGCCGGACCGCGGCGGGCCGGGCGTCGGCGCCCAGCACCCGGATCATCGGCACGCCGGACTACCTGGCCCCGGAGATCGTCGAGGGGCTGCCCCCGCGGGCGGCGGTCGACATATACGCCCTGGCCACGGTGCTCTACGAGCTGCTCGCCGGGTTCACCCCCTTCGGCGGCGGCCACCCCGGCGCAGTGCTGCGCCGGCACGTCACCGAGACCGTCGTGCCGCTGCCCGGCATCCCGGACGAGCTGTGGCAGCTGATGGTGCAGTGCCTGGCCAAGGCCCCGGCGTCACGGCTGCGGGCGTCCGAGCTGTCGGCCCGGCTACGGGACCTGCTGCCGCTGCTGGCGGGGATGCCCCCGCTGGACGTGGACGAGCCGGACGACGCGGACCAGGAGCCCGTGGAGGCCGAGGAGACCGTCCCCGCCGACCTGACGCGGCGGCGGGGCGTGGTGCCGCTCGTCCCGGGCTCGGCCACCGACTCCAACCGGGACACCCACACCTCGATGCGGGTGCCGGGACCGGAGGAGCTGGCGGGCGGCGCGCTCGGCACGGCCCGGGTGCCGCGCCCGGCCGGCGGCCACCGGCCGGGCTCCGCGCGGCACCGGGCCGAGGCGGTGCGCAGGCGCCGGCTGATGCTGTCGGTCTCGGCGGTGACACTGGCCGCGGCGGTCGGCGTCGGCACCTGGCTCGCGGTGTCGGGCGACTCCGACGGCGCCCCGGCCCCTCAGGACGCCAAGCACTCCGCGCCGGCCCGGCCGTAACCTCGGGGCCGCCCTTAGCCGGCCGCCGGCCGCCGCCGGTAGACCGGGCCCGGCCGTCAAGCCACGGGCCGGCCGTAGGACCGACCGGCCCGTGGGACCCGGCCTACGCCGAGACCAGCTCGGGGTGCCAGCGGCGCGCCACCTCGGGGTGGGCGCGGACCCAGCCCTTGAGCTCGTTGCGGCCGTACTCCGCGTGCAGCGGGTTCGACGCGTCGTGCGCCACGCCCGGCGCCGCCCGCAGGTAGTCGCCCGGCACCGTCTCCACCACCGCGTCCAGCCGCGGGTTGTAGAAGAACGGCACCGAGAACCGCTCCACCGCCCCCGGCGGGCTCACCACCCGGTGGTCGGTGGCCGTGAAGTAGCCCTCCGTCGCGATTTCCAGCAGCTCGCCGAGGTTGACGACGAACGCCCCCGGCCGCGGCGGGATGTCGACGTAGCCGCCGTCCCGCACCACCTGGAGTCCGCCCACCGAGTCCTGGAGCAGCAGCGTCAGGAACCCGTAGTCCTTGTGCGCGCCGACTCCCTGGTCCGCGCCGGAAGGGTCCGACCCCGGGTAGCGGATCAGCTTCGTATGCAGGTGCGGCCGGTCGGCGAAGGCCGCGTCGAAGAAGTCCGGCGGGGCGCCGATCGAGGCCAGCAGCTCCTGGAGCAGTCGGTGGGCGACGGAGGCGAGCCGCGCCTGCCAGTCCAGCACCACCTCGCGCAGCTCCGGCAGCGCCTCGGGCCACTGGTTGGGCCCCTCCAACCACAGGTACGCCGGGTCGTCCGGCCCCAGCTCCGGCGCGGGCCGCTCCGCGCCGACGTCCAGTTGGTCCCGCCAGTCCGAGGCCCCGCCGGTCAGCTCGTGCCCGATCCGGGTGTAGCCGCGGAAGTGGGGCGAGTTCAGGTTGCTGACGGCCAGCCGGTCCGCCTCGGGAAGCTCGAAGAAGGCCCTGGTCAGCTCCAGGATGCGGGCCGTCTCGGCCTCACCGATGCCGTGCCCGGTCAGGTACAGGAACCCGGTGTCGCGGGCGGCGGCGTGCAACTGCTTGAGGAAGTCGGCGCGCTCGGCGGGGTCGTCCGCCCGGGACAGGTCGATGACCGCGAGCGAGGGGACGGAGGAGGCCGGGGAAGCGGAGGAAGACGAAGGAGAAGGGTGCGCGGACGGCATGACGGCTCCGTTTCGGATGTCACGGGGTCCTGTTCCCCGGAGGTGGCGGGGGCAGCGGGTGGGGAAGGCCGTCGGCAAGGGTGGCGCCGGGAGGCCGCGTAGCCGCGTACAGGACCGAAGTCGGATCGGGTTTGATCAGGCTTGTGCGAGGTCCGGCGGCAGACAGCTCGTGGTGGTGACACGCATGTGATCCACATGGCGGCGCTTCACGAGTAGAACGGTCATACGGTGAGCGTACGCCCGTACCCACCGTGATCTGTACGGGCCGATCCGGCCTGGCCGGAGAGTGCCGCCGGCGGACCGGCTACGCTGGACCCGTGGCAGTCGTCGATGTTTCCGAAGAGCTGAAGTCCCTCTCCTCGACCATGGGGTCGATCGAGGCCGTCCTGGACCTCGACAAGCTGAGGGCAGATATCGCCGTGCTCGAGGAGCAGGCAGCCGCGCCGTCCCTGTGGGACGACCCGGAGGCCGCCCAGAAGATCACGAGCAAGCTTTCGCACCTCCAGGCCGAGGTGCGCAAGACCGAGACGCTGCGCGGGCGCATCGACGACCTCGCCGTGCTGTTCGAGCTCGCCCAGGAGATGGACGACGCGGAGACCCTCGCGGAGGCGGAGGCCGAGCTGGTCTCCGTGCGCAAGGCGCTGGACGAGATGGAGGTCCGGACCCTGCTCTCCGGCGAGTACGCCGAGCGCGAGGCCCTGGTCAACATCCGCGCCGAGGCCGGCGGCGTCGACGCCTCCGACTTCGCCGAGCGCCTCCAGCGCATGTACCTGCGCTGGGCGGAGCGGCACGGCTACGCCACCGAGGTGTACGAGACCTCGTACGCCGAAGAGGCCGGCATCAAGTCGACCACCTTCGTGGTCAAGGCCCCGTACGCCTACGGCACCCTCTCCGTCGAGCAGGGCACGCACCGCCTCGTGCGGATCTCGCCCTTCGACAACCAGGGCCGCCGCCAGACGTCCTTCGCGGGCGTCGAGGTGCTGCCGGTCGTCGAATCGAGCGACCACGTCGAGATCGACGAGGGCGAGCTGCGCATCGACGTGTACCGCGCCTCCGGCCCCGGCGGCCAGGGCGTCAACACCACGGACTCGGCGGTGCGCATCACGCACCTGCCGACCGGCATCGTCGTCTCCTGCCAGAACGAGCGCTCGCAGATCCAGAACAAGGCCAGCGCGATGAACGTGCTCCAGGCCAAGCTGCTGGAGCGGCGCCGCCAGGAGGAGCAGGCCAGGATGGACGCCCTCAAGGACGGCGGCAGCTCCTGGGGCAACCAGATGCGGTCCTACGTCCTGCACCCGTACCAGATGGTCAAGGACCTGCGGACGGAGTTCGAGGTCGGCAACCCGCAGGCGGTCCTCGACGGCGAGATCGACGGCTTCCTGGAGGCCGGCATCCGCTGGCGCAAGCAGCAGGAGCAGACCGCGTAACCCACCCGGACGTGGCGAGGGCCCGGACACCCGACGGTGTCCGGGCCCTCGTCGTTCGCACGGTGCGGTGACGTCCGATCGGGACGCGGCGCGGCTACGCGGCCTTGGCCACCACCGCGAGGGCGGCGACCAGCACCACCAGCAGCGCGATGAGCGCCATCGGGTTCATGCCTGCGAAGGGGCTCTCCTGCTGGAGGCGCTCCCGGTTCGCCCGGCACACAGGGCAGCGGCCCTGGCTCACGGGTGCGGCGCAGTTCGCGCACACGAGCCGGTCATATGTCATGCGCTCCTCCTCTCGTCCCCTGGTACAGCCGGTACGACCACCGGTACGACGCTCACCGGTATGACCACTACCGGTACAACGGCGCGGGGAACGAGTCCGTTCCCCCTACCACTGTGCCGGCTCCGGCGACATTCGGCGCGGCCCGTCCGGGCAATCACCGTCCCGCCCGCCCCGCGACCCGTGGACATATCGGGCAACTGTGGTGGCCGCGCCCACACCCCGCGCCCGTTCGCGTATGGTCACGCACACCTACTCCCGGCGACCGTGGTGCACCCGTGATCCGATTCGACAACGTCTCCAAGTCCTACCCGAAGCAGAGCCGCCCCGCACTCAGAGATGTCTCGCTGGAGATCGCGAAGGGCGAGTTCGTCTTCCTCGTCGGCTCCTCCGGCTCCGGCAAGTCCACGTTCCTGCGGCTGGTGCTGCGCGAGGAGCGGGCCAGCCACGGACAGGTCCACGTCCTGGGCAAGGACCTCGCCAAGCTCTCCAATTGGAAGGTCCCGCACATGCGGCGCCAGTTGGGGACCGTGTTCCAGGACTTCCGGCTGCTGCCCAACAAGACGGTTGCGGAGAACGTCGCCTTCGCGCAGGAGGTCATCGGCAAGCCGCGCGGCGAGATCCGCAAGGCCGTCCCCCAGGTCCTGGAGCTGGTGGGCCTGGGTGGCAAGGAGGGCCGGATGCCCGGTGAGCTGTCCGGCGGCGAACAGCAGCGCGTCGCCATCGCCCGCGCCTTCGTCAACCGCCCGGCCCTGCTGATCGCGGACGAGCCGACCGGCAACCTCGACCCGCAGACCTCCGTCGGCATCATGAAGCTGCTCGACCGGATCAACCGGACCGGCACCACGGTGATCATGGCGACGCACGACCAGCAGATCGTGGACCAGATGCGCAAGCGCGTCATCGAACTCGAACAGGGCCGTCTCGTGCGCGACCAGTCGCGCGGCGTCTACGGCTACCAGCACTGAAAGGACGCCATGCGCGCCCAGTTCGTCATGTCGGAGATCGGCGTCGGTCTCCGTCGCAATCTCACCATGACCTTCGCGGTCATCATTTCCGTGGCCCTGTCGCTGGCCCTGTTCGGTGGCTCCCTGCTCATGCGCGACCAGGTCAGCGCGATGAAGGGGTACTGGTACGACAAGGTCAACGTCACCGTCTACCTCTGCAACAAGAGCGACGCGGAGAACGCCGCCGAAGCGCAGAAGGACGCGGAGGCGCAGAAGAACGACCCGGGGAAGTCGGGGAGCGGCGGGACCGCCGGCGGGAGCACCACGTGCGCCAAGGGGGCGGTGACCCCCGAGCAGCGGCAGCAGATCGGGGCCGACCTCAAGAAGCTGGACGTCGTGCAGAGCGTCACGTACGAGTCCTCGGACGAGGCGTACAAGCACTACAAGGAGCGGTACGGGCAGACCGCGCTGGCCTCGGTCGTCACCCCCGACCAGATGCCGGACTCCTTCCGGGTCAAGCTGAAGAACCCGGAGAAGTACCAGGTCATCACCTCCGCGTTCGCCGGCCGGGACGGTGTCCAGTCGGTGGCCGACCAGAGCTCCGAGGTGGACAACCTGTTCAGCCTCCTCGGCACGCTCAACATCGCGGCGCTCGGCATCATGCTGATCATGCTGATCGTGGCGCTGCTGCTGATCGTCAACACGGTGCGCGTCTCGGCGTTCAGCCGTCGGCGCGAGACCGGGATCATGCGGCTCGTGGGCGCCTCCGGCTTCTACATCCAGGTTCCCTTCATCATGGAGGCGGCCGTCGCCGGCGTGATCGGCGCGGGTCTCGCGTGCGTGATGCTGGGCCTGGTGCAGTACTTCGTGATCGACCACGGGGTGGACCTGCGGCACAAGCTGGAACTGATCAACTTCATCGGCTGGGACTCCGTCTTCACCAAGCTGCCGCTGGTGTTGGTCGTGGGCCTGCTCATGCCGTCGCTGGCGGCCTTCGTCGCGTTGCGTAAATATCTCAAGGTGTGACGAGCCTGAAGGTGTGACGAGCGCCCCGTGTGAGGTGCGCCCAACGCGGCGTGCGCGCGCGGGCCTTGTCCTAGACTCGGGCCATGCCGGGTCCCCCCGTCCACTGTCCCCGGCCCCGCGACCTGCGTCGCGGGGCCGCTTTGACGTTGGCCTTCCTCGCGGCGGTCACCGTGGGCGCCGGTACCGGGTGTTGGGGTGCGGGCGAGGCCGCCCCGCGGTCGCCGGCCGACACCCGCCCCGCGGCCGCCGCCGCCGAAGTCCCCCGGGACGGGCCACCCACCGCAGACCGGGACGCGGTGGCCCGGGCCGTCGCCGAGGCGGTGGCCGGGGGCAGGTCGGGCAAGCGGGCCGCCGAGGAGGAGGTCAGCCGCAGCGGTGACCGCTGGGGCGCCGTCTACGACCCGGACGAGTACGCCGCCTTCACCGAGGACCTCGACGGCCACTGGACCGGCGTCGGGGTGTGGGCCGGGCGCCGCCGCGACGGCCGCATCGAGGTCGACAGGGTCCAGCCCGCAAGCCCCGCCGCCCGGGCCGGCCTGCGCGCCGGGGACCTGCTGCTCGACGTGGACGGCCGGGCCGTCACGGGGTGCTCCGTCGCCGAGGTGGTGGCGATGCTGCGCGGCACGGCGGGGACCCCGGTCGTGCTGCGCGTGGGCCGGGACGGCGTCGAGCGCACCGAGACGGTCCGCCGCGAGGAACTGAGCGCCGACCCCGTGACCGTACGGCGCCTCACCGACGGCACCACCGTCATCAAGGTCGCCTCCTTCACCCGGGGCTCGGGGGACCGCGTCCGGGACGCCGTCCGCGCGGCCCCGCCCGGCGCGGGCGTCCTGCTGGACCTGCGCGGCAACCCGGGCGGCCTGGTCGCCGAGGCCGTGACGGCCGCCTCCGCCTTCCTGGACGGGGGGCTCGTGGCGACGTACGACGTACGGGGCTCCGAGCGCGCGCTGTACGCCGAGCCGGGCGGCGACACCGCGCGGCCCTTGGTGGCGCTGGTCGACGGGGGCACGATGAGCGCGGCCGAGCTCGTCACCGGCGCCCTCCAGGACCGGGGCCGGGCGGTCACGGTCGGCACCCACACCTTCGGCAAGGGCGCGGTGCAGATGCCGACGCGGCTGCCGGACGGCTCGGTCGCGGAGCTGACCGTGGGCACGTACCGCACACCGGAGGGCCGCAGCATCGACGGGAACGGCATCGCGCCCGACCTGACGGCGGGCGACGGCGTCGAAGACCGGGCCCGTCGGGTATTGGGTGGCCTCGGGGTGGGTCCGTAGTGCGAAAATGACCGCACTATGGCAAAGGAAAAAGGGCGGAAGCTGATCGCCCAGAACAAGAAGGCGCGGCACGACTACACGATCATCGACACCTACGAGTGCGGTCTCGTGCTCACGGGCACCGAGGTCAAGTCCCTGCGCCAGGGCCGGGCCTCGCTCGTGGACGGCTTCGTGTCGGTGGAGGGCAACGAGGCGTGGCTCTACAACGTCCACGTGCCGGAGTACAGCCAGGGGACGTGGACCAACCACAGCGCCCGGCGAAAGCGCAAGCTCCTGATGCACCGGGAGGAGATCGACAAGCTGGAGCGCAAGGCGGACGAGTCGGGTCACACGATCGTGCCGCTCACGCTGTACTTCAAGGACGGTCGGGCGAAGATCGAGATCGCGCTGGCGAAGGGCAAGAAGGAGTACGACAAGCGCCAGACGCTGCGCGAGAAGCAGGACACCCGCGAGACGAACCGCGCGATCTCGGCGATCCGCCGCAAGCAGCGCGGCACGGTGTAGGCCGCCCGGCGGTCGTGTGGTGGGGCGTGCGGCGGCGCGGGTTTAATCACCTGGCATCCCGTGGTCCACTTCGCGTACCATGGGGTTCAGCACCGCACCGCCCCCGGGTGGCGCGGTTTGTCAAAAAAACATGGGGATGATCGGTTTCGACAGCGGATGTCGATGCAGGGGAAGCGAGCCGAGGAAGCGGCAATGATCTCGTTAACCCTATGTCGCAAAAAATAATCGCCAACACCAAGAGCGATAACTCCCGCTTCACCCTCGCTGCCTAATAACAGTGAGCTGAAGCCTCTGTGAGGAGCGTCAGCCCGGAAGTGGTCCCGGTCCGGATCCTGGCGTCAACTAGGGATCTAAACCTCTAGCCCCGGTCACGGGGGCCTGAGGGAAACCAAACAGTGACTGAGCCCGTCGGAGACTTGTCCGTGTGATCTCCGGGGCCGAGAAAAGCGCAGCGGACTGCGCTCGGAGAAGCCCTGCTTCTGCACCGTTGGACGCGGGTTCGATTCCCGCCATCTCCACTCATCCCATGTGGGCGAAGGCCCCGCAGTCATCGGACTGCGGGGCCTTCGTCATGCCATGCCAGCCATGCCAGGCCCGGCCCGGCCCGTCTGCGCCGCGCCACGCGGCAGCCCGACCGCTCCGGCCCAAGGGTCAGTAGTGATAGCGGGCCTTGAGGATCTTCACTTCCTCCTCGTCGGCCCGGTACACCAGACGGTGTTCGTCGTCGATCCGGCGGGACCAGTAGCCCGACAGTTCGCCCTTCAGGGGCTCGGGTTTACCGATGCCGGTGAACGGATCGCGCTGGATCTCCCCGCTCAGGCGGGTGATCCGGCGAGCCATCCTCCGGTCGGAGGCCAGCCAGAAGAGGAAGTCCTCCCAGGCGTCGGCGTCGAAGTGGACACTCCTCACTCCTCGCCCCCGGCCAGCTCGCGCAACTCGTCCATCGTTTTGGCGACGACGGGGGCCGCTGCCCGGTCGCGTGCGACGGCTTCCATCAAGCGCTGGGCGTTGGCCGGCGAGCGCAGGAGGTAGACGGTCTCCTGCCAGGAGTCGTAGTCGTCGGCGGACATGAGGACGGCGTCCCCGTGGCGAGAGGTGATGCGCACCGGGTCGTGATCGGTGTTCACGCGCTCGATGAGCGGGAAGAGGCTCGCGCGTGCTTCGCTGGCGCTTATCGACATGGTCCACACCCCTGGTTCACTCGTACCGGTATGCGGTACAGCTTACGTACCGGAAGGCGGTACGGCTAGTGGGGCCGCTGACGGCGGACCGCGATGAAGAGGGCCGAGAGGGCCGCGGCGGCCGGGAGGGCGTAGGCCGTCGGCGGGCCGAGGTGGTCGATCACCTGGCCCGCGGTGGCCGAGCCGAGGGCGATGCCCCCGAGGATCGCGGTGACGGCGACCGTCATGCCTTCGTTGAGGCGGCCGGGCGGGGTGACGGCCTGGACGCGGGACATCGCCGTCACCATCGTCGGGGCCGTCGCCACGCCGGCCGTCAGCAGGGCCGTCGCCAGCAGCGGCAGCGAGCCCGTCGTGGCCGCCGCCCACGGCAGTGTCATCGCCGCGGCCAGCGCCAGGAGGCAGGCGGTCAGGGACCGCGGGCGCACGGCCCCGTAGCGGAGACCGGCCACGCAGGAGCCCAGGGCCTGGAGGGCCAGGACCGGCCCGGAGGCGGCGCCGAGGCCCAGGGCGCCGAGGTGCGCGATCGAGGTGACCTCCATCGCGCCGAACATCGTGCCGAGCGCGAGGAACAGCGGCAGCAGCGGAGCCACCGCGCGCAGCGCCGAGCCGGGCGGGCGCAGGGCGGACACCGGTGGCTCGGTGGCCCGCCGGGACGTGAAGAGCAGCATCCCCGTGAGCAGCAGGGCGGCCCCCGTGAGGGTGCCGGCCTCGGGGAAGACGGCCGAGCAGAGGAACGCCGCGACGACCGGGCCCAGCATGTAGCACAGTTCGTCCGCGGCCTGTTCGAAGGACATCGCCGTGTGGTGTTCGGCGGGGCGCTCGCGCAGCAGGTGGGTCCAGCGGGCGCGGGACATGCCGCCGATGTTGGGGGTGGTGGCGGTCGCCGCGTACGAGGCGAACAGGGTCCAGGCCGGTGCGTGGGCGCGGACGCTCAGCACCAGGGCCAGCGAGCCCAGCACCGCGATCAGCGTGGCCGGGACGGCGATCCGGGCCTGGCCGTGGCGGTCGACCAGCCGGGCCGTCCACGGCGCGACCAGCGCGGTCGCCGCCATCCCGGTCGCCGTGACGGCCCCGGCCAGCGCGTACGAACCCCGCTGGCCGGCGATCATCATCACCGCGCTGATCCCGAACATCCCCATGGGCAGCCGGGCGAGCAGGTTCCCGGCGGTGAAGGCGCGGGCCCCGGGCACGGCGAACAGCCGCCGGTACGGGCCGGGCCGGCGGGCCGGCCGGGCGGCCTCGGGCGCCCGCGCCCCTCCTTCGACGGACGGAGTCCGGCGCAGCGGCCCGAAGCCCGCGAGGCCCGCCGGGGCCGAGTGGTGCGAGGGGCGCGTCGAGACGGGAAAGCGGTGCGAGGGGCGCGGGAAGGGGGCGTGCACGAGGGTGGAGCCGGAGACGGTCATCAGGGGGCTGCGGGTCGGGGTCGCGTACGGCATGGGAACAGCCTCCGGCCGCCCGGCCCACGGGGTCCAACACCTGTTCCGGGGCCATTCACCGCTTCCTGTTGTTAGTCTCCCGGGGTGATCCCCCGTGATGTGGAACCCCGGCTGCTGCGCGGGTTCGTCGCCGTCGCCGAAGAGCGCCACTTCACCCGCGCCGCGGCCCGCCTGTACGTGGCGCAGCAGGCGCTGAGCCGGGACGTACGACGGCTCGAACAGCTCCTCGGCGCCCCACTGTTCCTGCGTACCACCCGCGCCGTGGAAATCACCGCGGACGGGGAGCGGCTGCTGGCGCCCGCCCGCAAGGTGCTCGCCGCGCACGAGGAACTCGCCGCCGCCTTCGCCGGACCCCGGGCCCTGCTCGTCGACCTGAACACCGACGGCCCGAGCACCGCCCGCACCGTCCTGGAACACGCCCGCGAACTGGCCCCCGCCTGCGAGCTGATGGCCCGCTTCGAGAGCGGGCTCACGCACGCCGCCGCCGAGATCGCCGCCGGGCGCCTGGACGTGTCCTTCGGGTACGCCGACGGCCTGGCCCCCGCGCTGCGGGCCCGCCTCGCCCATCGGCCCGTCCGGTACGAGCCGCTCGCCGTGCTGCTGCCCGAGGGGCACCCCCTGGCCGCGCGCGGCGAGGTGCCGCTCGCGGCGCTGGCCGGGGAGACCGTGTACGCCGGGGCCGGGAACCCCCGCACCTCGGAGTGGACCGGGCTCGCCCGCGAACTCTTCGCCGGGCGGGGCATCGCACTGGCGCCGCCCGCGCCCGCGGCCGTCGGGAAGGACGAGTTCCGCCGGGTCATGGCCAAGACCCGCAACCCCGTCCTGGTCACCGTCGACTTCCCCGACCTGCCCGGCTGCGCGAAACGGCCGCTGGTCGATCCCGTGCCGCTGTCCCCGCTGTCGATGGTGTGGCGCAAGGGCTTCGCCCACCCAGGCCTCGACGCCCTCCGCGAGGCCGCGTCCGCCGGCGCCGCCGCCCGCGGCTGGCTGGAGGTACCCCCCGGCGCCTGGCGCCCGGCCGCGCTCACAGGCGCTCCCGGCGGCGGGTGAGAGCAAGGTTTCCCGGCGGTCATCAGCCGGGGACCGGGGCCGAAACGCGCCGTTCCTACGGTCGTCACCACGGACGCGACAGCTGTGGAGGCGTGTGATGACCACCGGTACGACCGCACCGCGCGAAAGGGGCCGCTGGATCGAGCGGTGGGACCCCGAGGACGAGACGTTCTGGAAGGAGACCGGAGAGAAGACCGCCAAGCGGAACCTGCTCTACTCGGTGTTCTCCGAGCACATCGGGTTCTCCATCTGGTCCCTCTGGTCCGTGATGGTGCTCTTCATGGGACCCGGGTACGGGATCGACCCCGCCGGGAAGTTCTTCCTCATCGCGACCGCCACCGCCGTCGGCGCGCTGGTACGCATCCCGTACACCTTCGCCGTCGCCCGCTTCGGCGGCCGCGACTGGACCGTCGTCAGCGCCCTGCTGCTCCTCGCGCCGACCGTGGCCGCGCTCGTGGTGATGGAACCCGGCACCCCCTACGGGGTCTTCGTCGCCGTCGCCGCCCTGACCGGCGTGGGCGGCGGCAACTTCGCCTCGTCCATGACCAACATCAACGCCTTCTTCCCGCTGCGCAAGAAGGGCTGGGCGCTCGGCCTGAACGCGGGCGGCGGCAACATCGGCGTACCGGTGGTACAGCTCGTCGCCCTGCTGGTCATCGGGACCGCCGGGGCCGGGCACCCACGGCTGCTGCTCGCCGCGTACGTCCCGCTGATCCTCGCCGCCGCGGCGCTGGCCCTCGTCCGCATGGACAACCTGGCGCCGGTGCGCGGCGACGGCGGCGCCGTACGGGACGCGGCACGCGACCCGCACACCTGGATCATGGCGTTCCTCTACGTGGGCACCTTCGGCTCCTTCATCGGCTACAGCTTCGCCTTCGGGCTGGTCCTGCAGACGCAGTTCGGCCGGACCCCCCTCCAGGCCGCCTCCCTCACCTTCATCGGACCGCTCCTCGGCTCGCTGGTCCGCCCGGTGGGCGGGGCGCTCGCCGACCGGCTGGGCGGGGCGCGGATCACCCTGGCGACGTTCGTCGCGATGGCGGCGGCGACGGGGGTGGTCGTACTGGCCTCGGTCCGTGAGTCGCTGCCCGTGTTCCTCGTCGGTTTCGTGGCCCTGTTCGCGCTGAGCGGTCTCGGCAACGGCTCCACGTACAAGATGATCCCCGGGATCTTCCAGGCGAAGGCACTGGCCCGCGGGATGACGGGCGAGGACGCCGCCGCCTGGGGACGCCGGCTCTCCGGGGCGTCCATGGGACTGATCGGCGCCGTGGGAGCCCTCGGCGGGCTCGGCATCAACCTGGTCTTCCGGCAGGCGTTCACGGACGGCGGATCGGGCACCGCCGCCTTCGTCACCTTCCTCGGCTTCTACGCCGTGTGCTGCGCCGTGACCTGGGCGGTATACCTTCGCCGACCGGCCGCCGCGGAACAGCCGGTGGCCGGGACGGCGGCGAAGCAGCAGCTCACCTCGGTGTAACGGCGGTTAACGACCGCGAAATACGGCGGAACCGAGTCCGTCACGGCGATTTGGCAGGCTCGGTTCCCGTTGAGCGACACACGTGACAACCCCATGCGCGAGGCAGGACACCACTATGGACGACGACGCCGCCACGGAAACGGCCACCGGCCCTCTCTCCGGGTTCACGGTCGGGGTCACCGCCGCCCGCCGCGCCGACGAGCTGATCGCCCTGCTGCGCCGGCGCGGCGCGACCGTGCTGCACGCGCCGGCCCTGCGGATCGTGCCACTCGCCGACGACGGTGAACTCATGGAGGCCACCAAGGAGTTGATCCGACGCACCCCGGACGTGGTGGTCGCCACCACCGCGATCGGGTTCCGCGGGTGGATCGAGGCCGCCGACGGCTGGGGGATCGGCGAGGAACTGCTCGATCGGCTGCGGGCCACGGAACTGCTGGCGCGCGGGCCGAAGGTCAAGGGCGCGGTACGCGCCGCCGGACTGGTGGAGGCCTGGTCGCCGGGGTCCGAGTCCCTCGCCGAAGTACTGGACCGGCTGCTCGCGGGGGGAGTGGCCGGGCGGCGCGTCGCGCTCCAGTTGCACGGCGAGCCGCTGCCCGGGTTCGTCGAGACGCTCAGGGCGGCCGGGGCGGAGGTGGTGGTCGTACCGGTGTACCGGTGGATGCCGCCGGAGGACCCGGCCCCGCTGGACCGGCTCCTGGACGCCGTCGCCACCGGCGGGGTCGACGCCCTCGCCTTCACCTCCGCCCCGGCGGCGGCCTCGCTGCTGTCCCGGGCGGACGGGCGGGGAATGCGGGAGGCGGTGCTGGAGGGGCTGCGCGGGGACGTGCTGTCGGCGTGCGTGGGGCCGGTGACGGCGCTGCCGCTCCAGGCGGAGGGGGTGCCGACGGTGCAGCCGGAGCGGTTCCGGATCGGGCCGCTGGTGCAGGTGCTGTGCCAGGAGCTGCCGGGCCGGGCCAAGGTCCTGCCGGTGGCGGGGCACCGACTGGAGATCCGGGGCCACGGGGTGCTCGTCGACGCGGAGCTGCGGCCGGTGCCGCCGGCGGGTATGGCGCTGCTGGGGGCGCTGGCGCGGCGGCCGGGGTGGGTCGTGGGGCGGGCGGAACTGCTGCGGGTGCTGCCGGGGGCGGGGCGGGACGAGCACGCCGTGGAGACGGCGATGGCGCGGCTGCGGGCGGCGCTGGGGGTGCCGAGGCTGATCCAGACGGTGGTGAAGCGGGGGTACCGGCTGTCGCTGGACGCGGGCGGGGACGGGTACGGGGTCCCGCCGGGGGTGTAGCGGGTCCGGCGGAGCCGGGGCCCGCCCGCGGGTCGGGGGCACCGGGATCGGGTGCGGCGCCGGCGCGCTGCGCGGCTCCGGCCGCGCCGCGCTTTCCGGGGCTCGCTCCGCCCCGAGCCCCGCGCCTCGATCACCCCCGTACTCCGGCCGGGGGTGCCCCTACCACCAGGCTGGAACCGTGGGGCTGGTGTCGGGCGGGGGCGCGGGTTAGCGTGCCGGCGTGATGATCAACGGGGTGGAGATGAGGGGCGTCACCATGGATGACGCCGCGGGGTTGGCCGGGGCGCTCGCGCGGAACCGGGAGTACATGGCGCCGTTCGAACCGCGACGGCCCGAGGAGTACTACACCGAGGCCGGGCAGCGGGAGCGGATCGCGGCGCTGCTGGCCGACCGGGACGGCGGCCGGCTCCTGCCGTTCGTCCTCGTCGCGGGCGACACGCCCGTCGGCGTCATCAACCTCGGCGGCATCGCGCTCGGCCCCTTCCGCAGCGGCGGAGTGGGCTACTGGGTGGATCGGGCGCGGGCCGGGAAGGGGCTGGCCACCGCCGCCCTGGAGGAGGTCTGCCGGATCGCCCGTGACGAGGTCGGGCTGCACCGGATCGAGGCGGGCACCCTCGTCGACAACGTGGCCTCCCAACGGGTCCTCGCCAAAGCCGGCTTCGAGCCCATCGGCCTCGCCCCCCGCTACCTGCACATCGACGGCGCCTGGCGTGACCACCGCCTCTTCCAGCGGCTGCTCCACGACAACCCGCCGGACACCCCCTAGCGCTGTGACCGGGAGGGTCTACCGGGTAGCGCCGCCCGGCACGGCACCTGCCCGCGTTGTCGGACCGCGCAAGTACGTCCAGTACGAGCCGCGGCCCTCCGCCTTGCGATGCGCCGCACCGAACACCGCGACCCGGCATACCTTCGCGGCCACAGCACTAGCCGAACCCGCACCTGACGGGCACTCTGGGGAGGCGGCCCACGGCAACCGAGGCGGTGACCGGTATGTGGTTCGACTCCGGGCGGGTCTGCCTGGACCTGGTGGCCACCTTCGTGCCCCGGCGGGGCGCCGAGGGCATCCGGGACGGTGACGAGCTGCGGTTGTGGCTCGTCGGGGCCGGACTGGTGCCCGACCGGACCCCGCTCGGGCGGGTCGGGCCCGACTGGGTGGTGGCCTTCCGGGAGCTGCGGGGCGATGTGGAGAGCCTCGTACGGGCCGAGCTGCGCGGGGCCGCGCCCGACGAGGACGCCCTGGCCCGGGTCAACGCGGCGGCCGCCGGTCCACCCCCGGGGCTGTGTGCGGTGCGGGACCAAGAAGGGCACCTCGTACGGGAGTTGTGCGGCGGGGTCGAGTGCGCCGGGCTGCTCGCCGCGGTCGCCCGGGACGCCGTCGAGCTGCTCACCGACCCCGGCGACCGGGCGCTGTTGCGCGCCTGCGAGGGCGACGGCTGCGCGCGCGTCTACCTCGACACCTCGCGCGGCCACCGGCGCCGCTGGTGCTCCAGCGAGATGTGCGGCAACCGCGAGCGGGTCGCCCGCCACCGCCGGCGCGTCCTGGCGGCCGGATCCGCGTAGCGCGGGGGTCCGGCCGGGACGCCGTTCGCGGTGATCTCCACTGCGATCCGCGAACGGTCCCGGAACGGGCGTGCGGACCCGGCCCCGCTTCGCGTACGGTTGACGGTCGCCCATGCACGTCAGAAGGGGGCCTTGGTGGCCGCGCAGAATGCCGCTGTCGACAGCACGGCGGATTCCGTCCGCGATCGGGAGATCGCGGTCGAGCAGACGCATCTCGACCGGGTGTACCGACGCCTAGAGGAGAAGATCCACGAGGCCGAGTTCCTGATGAACGACGCCGCCCAGCGCGGTCAGGTCGGCACGCCCGGCGCGCTCGCCGAGCGCGACGCGCAGGTCTTCCGCGCCGGGATCCACCTCAACCGGCTGAACAACGAGTTCGAGGACTTCCTGTTCGGCCGCGTCGACCTGGTCCTGGGCAAGGACGGCGAACGCGGCCCCGACGGGGCGTACACCTCCGTCGAGCCCGCCGACGACGCCATCCGCGCCGACCTCACCGCCGACATCGCCGAGACCCTGCACATCGGGCGCATCGGCGTACTCGACTCCGACTACGCGCCGTTGGTGATCGACTGGCGGGCCCCGGCGGCCGCGCCGTTCTACCGGTCGACGCCGAAGGACCCGGGCCGCGTCGTGCGCCGCCGGGTGATCCGCTCCAAGGGGCGCAAGGTGCTCGGCGTCGAGGACGACCTGATGCGCCCCGAGGTCACCGCGTTCCTCGACGGCCAGGAGCTGCCCGTCATCGGCGACGGCGCCCTGATGGCCGCGCTCGGGCGGGCCCGTACGCACTGCATGCGGGACATCGTCTCCTCCATCCAGGCCGAGCAGGACCTGGTGATCCGGGCCCCCGCCGCGTCCGTCGCGGAGGTGGCGGGCGGTCCCGGCACCGGGAAGACGGCGGTGGCCCTGCACCGCGCCGCCTACCTCCTGTACCAGGACCGGCGGCGCTACTCGGGCGGCATCCTCATCGTCTCGCCGACGCCGCTGCTCGTCGCGTACACCGAGGGCGTGCTGCCCTCCCTCGGCGAGGAGGGGCAGGTCGCCATCCGGGCGCTGGGCTCGCTCGTCGACGGGGCCGAGGCGACCACGTACGACGAGCCGGCCGTGGCCCGCGTCAAGGGCTCGTCCCGGATGCCCAAGGTGCTGCGCAAGGCCGTACGGGGCGCCCTGGAGCTCGGCGGTGCCACCGGCCGCGCCCCCGACCGGCTGCGCGTCGTGGCCTTCGGGCGGCGCCAGGAGCTGGAGGCCGACGAACTGAACCGCATCCGGCAGAACGTGCTGGGCGGCACCGCGCCGGTCAACCTGCTGCGTCCGCGTGCCCGCAAGCTGCTGCTGGACGCCCTCTACGCGAAGTCCGGCGCCAACGGGCGCCACAGCGACCCGGAGCTGGCCGCCGAGCTGCGTTCCGCGTTCGACGAGGACATCTCCTCGGAAGACGCCTTCATCGACTTCCTGAACGCCTGGTGGCCCGAGCTGACCCCGCGCGCGGTGCTGGCCGCGATGGCCGACGAACGCAAGCTCGGCCGCTGGTCGCGCCGGGAGCTGAACCAGCGCGAGGCCCGCTCGCTGGCGCGTTCGCTGCGCCGGATCGGCCCGGACGGCAAGGGGCCGCTGTCGGTGCACGACGTGGCGCTGCTGGACGAGCTCCAGCAGTTGCTGGGCGCGCCCGCGCGGCCCCGCCGCAAGCGGGACCTGGACCCGTTGGACCAGCTCAGCGGGTTGGAGGAGCTGATGCCGACCCGCGAGGAGACCCAGTGGGAGCGGGCGGAGCGGATCGCGGCGGAGCGCAACGAGTACGCGCACGTCATCGTGGACGAGGCGCAGGACCTGACGCCGATGCAGTGGCGGATGGTGGGCCGGCGGGGGCGTCACGGCACCTGGACGGTGGTCGGCGATCCCGCCCAGTCGTCCTGGACGGATCCGCAGGAGGCCGCCGCGGCGCGGGACGAGGCGCTGGGCACCCGGCCGCGCCGCCGGTTCACGCTGACCGTGAACTACCGCAATCCGGCGGAGGTCGCGGAGGTCGCCTCCCGCGTACTGCGGCGGGCGATGCCGGGGATGGAGCCGCCCCGGGCGGTGCGTTCGACGGGCCTTGAGCCCCGTTTCACGGCTGCCGAGGGCGACCTCGGCCGGGCGGTGCGGGAGGAGACGCGACGGCTGCTGGAGCAGGTGGACGGCACGGTCGGCGTGGTCGTGGCCATGGACCGGCGCGCGGAGGCCGCGGGATGGCTGGCGGAGCTGGGCGGCAGGGCGGTGGCGCTGGGCAGCCTGGAGGCCAAGGGATTGGAGTACGACGCCACGGTGGTGGTCTCCCCGGCGGAGATCGCCGAGGAGTCGCCGGCCGGGCTGCGGGTGCTGTACGTGGCCCTGACACGGGCGACGCAGCAGCTGACGGTGGTCTCCACCGCCCGCGACACCCCCGACGCCTCGGGCGTGCCCGCGCTGCTGGCGCCGGACGGGGGCTGATCGCGGGCCCCGGCGGGCCCCGGCGGGCGCGACCGGCGGCCGATCCGGGCCACTGGGCCGGATGGCCCGCGGCCGGGGGTGTGGTGGCGTGGACAACCCCCGACAGGGGGATCGCTTTCGGCGATCCTTTGTTAGCCTGGGTTACGGCACCGGCTCGATCCAAGCCCCCGGGCCCAACCTTCGTCGCCTAGAGCGACCACTTGCCGCGAGGCGAGCATGGCGGGTCGGTGTTTCAACGTGAGAAAGCAGGTCTGCCCCTCCGCGGTCGCGGAGGGGCAGACCTGTTTTGCGTGACTCCCGGGGTTTCGCACTACTCTGAAATCTCGTATGGTGGAAGAGTTCTTCCGAAATTTGTAGCTGGTTACCTTGTACCGGCTGGTAGGTGGGACGATCGGACAACAGGTCCTGCCGCACCTGCCATCGTTGGGTGGGCCGCGCGGGGCCCTGTGTACAGAAAAACCAGGGACAGAAGAGGAACACGGCCATGGCAACGGCGCCCAGCGTCTCGTACTCGATGACGGTCCGCCTGGAAGTGCCCGCGAGCGGAACCGCGGTCTCCCAGCTCACCACCGCCGTGGAGTCGTCCGGAGGATCCGTCACCGGCCTCGACGTCACCGCGTCCGGCCACGAGAAGCTCCGTATCGACGTCACCATCGCCGCGACCTCCACCGCGCACGCCGACGAGATCGTCGAGAAGCTGCGCGGCATCGAGGGCGTCAGCCTGGGCAAGGTCTCCGACCGAACCTTCCTGATGCACCTCGGCGGCAAGATCGAGATGTCGTCCAAGCACCCCATCCGCAACCGCGACGACCTGTCGATGATCTACACCCCGGGCGTCGCCCGCGTCTGTACGGCCATCGCCGAGAACCCCGAGGACGCGCGCCGCCTGACCATCAAGCGCAACTCCGTCGCAGTCGTGACGGACGGCTCCGCCGTGCTGGGCCTGGGCAACATCGGCCCGATGGCCGCGCTGCCCGTCATGGAGGGCAAGGCGGCCCTCTTCAAGCGCTTCGCCGGGATCGACGCCTGGCCGATCTGCCTCGACACGCAGGACGCCGACGAGATCGTCGCCGTCGTCAAGGCCATCGCGCCCGGCTTCGCCGGCATCAACCTGGAGGACATCTCCGCGCCGCGCTGCTTCGAGATCGAGGCCCGGCTGCGCGAGGCCCTCGACATCCCCGTCTTCCACGACGACCAGCACGGCACCGCCATCGTCGTCCTCGCCGCGCTGACCAACGCACTTCGCGTGGTGGGCAAGGCAGTTGGCGACATCAAGGTCGTCATGTCCGGCGCCGGCGCGGCCGGCACCGCCATCCTCAAGCTGCTCCTCGCGGCGGGCGTGAAGAACGCGGTGAGCGCCGACATCAACGGCGTCGTGCACGCGG
Organism: Streptomyces sp. NPDC046557; assembly: GCF_040645975.1. Classification (NCBI taxonomy): domain Bacteria; kingdom Bacillati; phylum Actinomycetota; class Actinomycetes; order Kitasatosporales; family Streptomycetaceae; genus Streptomyces; species Streptomyces sp. NPDC046557. The sequence continues at coordinate 86,800 of NZ_JBEYZH010000012.1, read as the reverse complement.
ACCGCCCCGACCTCGTCGACGCGGCGCCCGACTCCCCGCTGCGCTGGATCGCCGACAACACCAACCCCGAGGGCTACACGGGCACCCTCAAGGAGGCCGTGGTCGGCGCCGACGTGTTCATCGGCGTCTCGGCCCCGAACGTCCTGAACGGCGACGACGTGGCCGCCATGGCGGAGGGCGCGATCGTGTTCGCGCTCGCGAACCCCGACCCGGAGGTGGACCCCGCGGTCGCCCGCCAGACCGCCGCCGTCGTGGCCACCGGCCGCTCCGACTTCCCCAACCAGATCAACAACGTGCTGGTCTTCCCGGGTGTCTTCCGCGGTCTGCTGGACGCCCAGTCCCGCACCGTGGACACGGGCATGATGCTGGCCGCCGCCACCGCGCTCGCCGACGTAGTCGGCGAGGACGAGCTCAACGCGAACTACATCATCCCGTCGGTGTTCAACGACAAGGTCGCGGGCGCGGTCGCCGGCGCCGTCCGCAAGGCGGCCTCCGCGCCTGTGACGGCAGCCACCTCCGCCTGATCCCGGCGCGTCGCGGGATGCGGGTCCGGTCGGGCGCCTCTAGGGTTGCGGGGATGCCCGCGGGGCCCGCGGTCCGCATCCACCGGAACGACGGGTGCGGACGGAGCGTCACCGCGGCGTGACTGTGGAGCTTTTCGTGTGACCCTGGCGGGTGCCGGATTGGCTTTCCCGCCGCTGGTGGGGGCAGGATGCGTAACCGGGCGAGAGGGTCTGACGTTCAGACCCGGGTCCGGGGACTGTCCGAGGGCCCTGGCAGCATCGGCTTCGATCTCACGCCTCTAAGGCAAGTTGAACACGGGAGTACAACATGAACCGCAGTGAGCTGGTGGCCGCTCTGTCCGAGCGCGCCGAGGTGACCCGCAAGGACGCCGACGCCGTTCTGGCCGCGCTCGCCGAGACCGTCGGCGAGATCGTCGCCAAGGGCGACGAGAAGGTCACCATCCCCGGCTTCCTGACCTTCGAGCGCACCCACCGTGCCGCTCGCACCGCGCGCAACCCGCAGACCGGCGACCCCATCCAGATCCCGGCCGGCTACAGCGTGAAGGTCTCCGCGGGCTCCAAGCTCAAGGAAGCCGCCAAGGGCAAGTAGTACCGCCCTTGTGCCGAGGGCCGCGCAGGCCCTCGGGACGGCAGTGGTACGTAGAACGACCAAGGGCGGCCACCCCCGTGCGGGGTGGCCGCCCTTCGGCCTTCCCGGGGCCCCTCGCGGGCCCCGGGACCGGTCGGTGCTAGACGAGGTCGCCGTTCGGCAGTTCGACCTTCGCGCCCAGCTCCACGAGCTTCTCCATGAAGTTCTCGTAGCCGCGGTTGATGAGGTCGATGCCGTGTACCCGCGAGGTGCCCTCGGCCGCCAGCGCCGCGATCAGGTACGAGAACCCGCCGCGCAGGTCGGGGATGACCAGATCGGCGCCCTGGAGCTTGGTGGGGCCGGAGACGACCGCCGAGTGCAGGAAGTTGCGCTGCCCGAAGCGGCACGCCGAGCCGCCCAGGCACTCCCGGTAGAGCTGGATGTGAGCGCCCATCTGGTTGAGCGCGGAGGTGAAACCGAGCCGCGACTCGTACACCGTCTCGTGCACGATGGACAGGCCGGACGCCTGGGTCAGCGCGACGACCAGCGGCTGCTGCCAGTCGGTCTGGAAGCCGGGGTGCACGTCCGTCTCCAGCGCGATCGCCTTGAGCGGGCCGCCCGGGTGCCAGAAGCGGATGCCCTCGTCGTCGATCTCGAACGCGCCGCCGACCCGCCGGAAGGTGTTCAGGAAGGTCATCATCGAGCGCTGCTGCGCGCCGCGGACGTAGACGTTGCCGCCGGTGGCCAGCGCCGCGGAAGCCCAGGAGGCGGCCTCCAGGCGGTCCGGGAGCGCCTTGTGGTTGTAGCCGGTGAGTTCGTCCACACCGGTGATCCGGATGGTCCGGTCGGTGTCCAGGGAGATGATCGCGCCCATCTTCTGCAGGACGCAGATGAGGTCTTCGATCTCCGGCTCGACGGCGGCGTTGCTCAGCTCGGTCACGCCCTCGGCCAGGACGGCCGTCAGGAGCACCTGTTCGGTCGAACCGACCGACGGGTAGGGCAGCCGGATCTTGCAGCCGCGCAGGCGCTGCGGCGCCTCCAGGTACTGGCCGCCCTCGCGCTTCTCGATGGTCGCGCCGAACTGGCGGAGCACGTCGAAGTGGAAGTCGATGGGACGGCCGCCGATGTCGCATCCGCCGAGACCGGGGATGAAGGCGTGGCCGAGGCGGTGCAGCAGCGGGCCGCAGAACAGGATCGGGATCCGGGAGGAACCCGCGTGCGCGTCGATGTCGGCGACGTTCGCGGCCTCGACGTACGTGGGGTCGAGGATCAGCTCGCCCGGCTCCTCGCCGGGGCGCACGGTGACGCCGTGGAGCTGGAGCAGGCCGCGGACGACCCGGACGTCACGGATGTCGGGCACGTTGCGCAGCCGGCTGGGCGAGCTGCCGAGCAGAGCGGCCACCATGGCCTTCGGCACGAGGTTCTTCGCGCCGCGGACACGGATCTCGCCCTCGAGCGGGGTACCGCCGTGGACAAGCAGGACATCGTCAGTGCCGGTCATGGATCTCGCGTTCCGAAGAGGGACTCCCCGGCGAACAGGGGAGTGTGGGCAGGGGCCAGTGAAAAGGGTAAGGGGCAGTACCCCCTTATTCGTATGGCTGACGCGGCCGTAGGACTGTCATCCATTAGGCACGGCACCCGCTTGGCACCCACCGTGCGCGCAGCATTGCGGAGTGTCGCCTTCCGGGCGGTTCGGAGCCGTTCCGGAGCGTGCCCGAGCGTTCCGGACCGTCCGCGACCGTCCGCGACGGTTCTGATCCGCCCGCGGGGGAGCCGTCCGAGGGGCTTTCGGCGGGCGTTCCCGTTGCCGCCGCGATCCGATGCCCTCCTCCGCTCCCCCTCGGGGGCCGATATGCGGGATCATGTCCGCATGACCGAGGTGTCCTCCCTCACAGGGCGGCTGCTCGTGGCCACCCCCGCCCTCGCGGACCCGAACTTCGACCGCGCGGTGGTGCTGCTGCTCGACCACGACGAGCAGGGCTCGCTCGGCGTCGTCCTCAACCGGCCCACCCCGGTGGGCGTCGTCGACATCCTGCTGCCCTGGGCGCCGCTGGCCGGCGACCCCGGGGTGGTGTTCCAGGGCGGCCCCGTGGGGCTGGACTCGGCGCTCGGCATCGCGGTGATCCCGGGCGAGGAGGGACCACTGGGGTGGCGCCGGGTGCACGGCGCGATCGGCCTGGTCGACCTGGAGACGCCGCCTGAGCTGCTGGCGGCCGCCCTGGGCTCGCTGCGGATCTTCGCCGGTTACTCCGGATGGGGCCCCGGCCAGCTGGAAGCCGAGCTGGGCGACGGCGCCTGGTACGTGGTGGACTCCGAACCCGGTGACGTGTCCTTCCCGGACCCCGAACGGCTCTGGCGGGCGGTGCTGCGCCGCCAGCGCAGCGACCTCGCCATGGTCGCCACCTATCCGGACGACCCGTCGCTCAACTGACCCGCGCGCGGGTCGGTACCCTGGATTTCATGAGCACTCTTGAGCCCGATCGCGGGACTGGTACGGGGACCCTCGTAGAGCCGACGCCGCAGGTGTCCCACGGCGACGGCGACCACGAGCGCTTCGCCCACTACGTCCAGAAGGACAAGATCATGGCGAGTGCGCTCGACGGGACCCCCGTCGTCGCGCTGTGCGGCAAGGTCTGGGTCCCGGGTCGCGACCCGAAGAAGTACCCGGTCTGCCCGATGTGCAAGGAGATCTACGAGTCCATGGGCGCCGGCGGCGACAAGGACAAGGGCGGCAACGACAAGTAGGCCCCACCGCGCCGTAGGGGGAGCGCCGCCGCCGCCTGCGGGGCCGCTCCAGGGCGCGTGCGACCACGTAGGCCCACGACGCCCCGGCGCTTCCGGGGGCCCGTCGCATCCCAGTAGGGTCGGCCCGACGGGCGCTCGGCGCGGCGGTGTCGCGCGGGGTGCGACGCGCTGTCGCGAAGGGCCGAGCATGGACCTGATCCCCCTACCCCGGCATGCCGAGTTCCGCGACGGGCCGCGCCTGAGGCTGGGGCCCGGTACGGCCTTGGCCGCCGGGCCCGGCACCGAGGGGGTGGCGGGCTGGCTGCGGCGGGAGCTGGGGGCCGCCACCGGATTCGCCTTCCCGGACGCGGCGCCGGACGCGCCCGGCGCCGTACGACTCGCGCTGGACGGCGGCCTGGCCGGCGAGGAGTACCGGCTGGCGGTCGACGCGGACGGGGTGCGGTTGGCGGGCGGGTCGGCGGCCGGCGTGTTCTGGGCCGCCCAGACGCTGCGCCAACTCCTCGGCCCCGACGCCTACCGCCGGGCCCCGCTGCCCCGGCGGGTGTGGGAACTCCCGTACGGCGCGGTCGAGGACGGCCCCCGGTTCGGCTGGCGCGGGATGATGCTCGACGTCGCCCGGCACTTCATGCCCAAGGACGGCGTACTGCGCTACATCGACCTGCTCGCCGCGCACAAGCTGAACGTCCTGCACCTGCACCTGACCGACGACCAGGGATGGCGGGTGGAGATCAAGCGCTACCCGCGGCTCACCGAGGTCGGCGGGTGGCGGCCGCGCAGCAGGTGGGGTCACCGCGCCTCGCCGCTGTGGAACGAGACGCCGCACGGCGGTCACTACACCCAGGACGACATCCGCGAGATCGTCGCGTACGCGGCGCGGCGGCACGTACGGGTGGTCCCCGAGATCGACGTACCGGGGCACTCGCAGGCGGCGATCGCCGCCTACCCCGAGTTGGGGAACACCGACGTGGTGGACACGGCCGCGCTGGGCGTGTGGGACGACTGGGGCGTCAGCGAGAACGTCCTGGCGCCCTCCGAGGACGTACTGCGCTTCTACGAAGGGGTCTTCGAGGAACTGCTGGAGCTGTTCCCGGCGGAGGTCTCGCCGTTCGTGCACGTCGGCGGCGACGAATGCCCCAAGGACCAGTGGCGGGCCTCCCCGGCGGCGCAGGCGCGGATCCGGGAACTCGGGGTCGAGGGGGAGGACGGCCTCCAGTCCTGGTTCATCCGGCACTTCGACCGCTGGCTCGCCGAGCGCGGCCGGCGCCTGATCGGGTGGGACGAGATCCTGGAGGGCGGCCTCCCACCCGGCGCGGCCGTGTCCTCCTGGCGCGGCTACGCGGGCGGCGTCGCCGCGGCCGAGGCGGGCCACGACGTGGTGATGTGTCCCCAGGAGCACGTGTACTTGGACCATCGCCAAGCGGGCGGTTCCGAGGAGCCGGTACCGATCGGATACGTGCGGACCCTGGCCGACGTGTACCGCTTCGAGCCGGTTCCGCCGAAGCTGTCACCGGAGGCGGCGGCGCACGTGCTGGGCGCGCAGGCCAACGTGTGGACCGAGGTGATGGAGGACCAGGGCCGCGTCGACTACCAGGTGTTCCCCCGCTTGGCGGCCTTCGCGGAGGTGGTGTGGTCGCCGCTGCCGGAGCCGGCGGAGCGGGACACGGCGGCCTTCGAGGCGCGGATGACCGGTCACTACGCGCGGCTGGACGCGCTCGGGGTGGACTACCGGCCGCCCGGCGGGCCGTTGCCCCGACAGCGGCGCCCCGGTGTGCGGGGGCGGCCGATCGAGGGGGAGCCCCCGATCGTGTGACTCGGGCAACCGGTTGGGTCCCCGGGACGGACGGGGTGCTTCGCGGCGGTTCGCAATCGTTGCGACGTGTTCGGAAACCTTGCGTTGATTGTCGGAATTCTTTCCTGATTCGGTCGAAACCCGGCGAAAGCGGGGGACTTGACGGGGTGGGACGAGGGCGGTGGGGGCACGGGGGTGACGAGGGCGACCCTCGCGCCGGGAGACCCGGAAGATGTGCCAGAGTTGCCACGTCCCGGCGGTGAGCACGTACCGTACGGCGGACAGGCGTGAGCGCCGGGACCGGGACATCGGGAAGGGGCAGCTGGGTTGACCACGCACGCACCGCATGCACTGCACACACCGCATTCACCTCAGGCGCCTCAGGGGCCTCAGGCGGGGCAGTCCGTCACGCTGCCCACCTCGCTCGACGAGGCCGTCGCGGCACTCACCGCCATGCCCGCCGCCGTGCCCGTGGCCGGCGGCACCGACCTGATGGCCGCCGTCAACGCGGGACTGCTGCGCCCCGCCGCGCTCGTCGGGCTCGGCCGGATCAACGAGATCCGCGGCTGGCAGTACCAGGACGGCCACGCGCTGCTCGGCGCGGGCCTCACCCACGCCCGGATGGGCCGACCGGACTTCGCCGCGCTGATCCCCGCCCTGGCGGCGGCCGCGCGGGCCGCCGGACCGCCGCAGATCCGCAACGCGGGCACCCTCGGCGGCAACATCGCCTCGGCCGCGCCGACCGGTGACGCGCTGCCGGTGCTGGCGGCGCTGGAGGCGGTCCTGGTCATCGTCGGGCCCGGCGGCCTCGGCGAGTCGGGCGTGGCCCGGCGGGAGATCCCGGTCTCCCACCTGCTGGCCGGGCGCGAGATGCTGCGGCCGGGCGAGCTGATCGGCTTCGTACGCGTGCCGCTGCTGCACGCGCCGCAGGTGTTCTTGAAGGCGACGGGGCGGACGGGCCCGGGGCGCGCGGTGGCGTCCGTGGGGCTCGTACTGGACCCCGCGCGCCGGGGCGTGCGCTGCGCGATCGGCGCGGTCGCGCCGATGCCGCTTCGGCCGCTGGAGGCCGAGCAGTGGGTGGCCTCGCTGATCGACTGGGACGGCGAACGCGGTCTGGCCCCCGAGGCGCTGGAGGCGTTCGGCGAGTACGTCGCCGCCGCCTGCGTGCCCGACCAGGGAGAACCGGTGGCCGCCGGGGTACTGCATCTGCGGCGGACGGTGGCCGTACTGGCACGGAGGGCCCTGGGGAGGGCGCTGACCTCATGAGTGAGAACGAGAACGTGAGCGGAACGACCGGTGCCGCCTGGGGCTGGGAGCCGGTGCCGCAGGGCGGCGAGTACGACTCCGAGGCCACGGCCTTCGTGAAACTGCCGCAGGACATGCTGGACGCGCTCGACGGCGGGGAACCGCTGGCCGCGCCCGGGCACGGGTACGTGCCGCCGCCGATGATCGTGCCACTGGGCTCGGCCAGTGCGGATCCCTCGGCCACCGGTACGTGGACCATGCCGACGCCGTGGCCCGAGGCGGGCGACACCGGCGCGCCGGCGCGCGGGCCGATCCCGGCGTCGATCCCGCTCCCGGCGTCGGTCGCGGCGGCGTTCGCCGACGCCGCGCAGGGCGGTGAGGCGGGGACCGGGCAGCACCCCGCGTACCAGCCGGACCCGGGACACCAGCCGGACTCCGGCGCCACGGCCGAGTGGCACTTCCCGGAGGCCGGACGGGCCGAGGAGCCGCAGGCCACCGGTCAGTGGGCGTTCGGGGCCGGTACGGCGGGCGCCGACTGGAGCCAGGCCCCCGCGACCCTGCCGGGCGGGGCGGCGGCGCCTTGGGCGACGCCGGCGTACGACACCTCGATGAGCTCGGGCGTGCTGCCGGGCGCGGAGGACCCGGGGGCGGCCCCGGGTGCGCCGGGGCGCGGTCCCCGGGTGCTGGGCGGCCCCGGCGTGGGTACCCCGCTGCCGGAGTCGGCGCTGCCGGAGTCGGAGCCGGGGGCGGTCCCCGGGACGGAGTCGGTGGGTGGGCCCGAGCCGGAGCCGGCCGTGTACGCCGCCCCGGACATCGAGGCGGCCCACGGGGCGGCACGGATGCCGGTCGAGGAGGAACGGCCGCGTCCGGTGGGCGCGGAGGCCGACTCGGGGGACGGGCACGGTTTCGCTGAGGTGGTGGCCCGGGCAGAGGCCGCTTCGGAGCCGCAGCCCGGGCCCGGGCACGGTTCGGAGCCGCAGCCGCAGCCGCAGCCGCAGCCGCAGCCGCAGCCGCAGCCGGGGCCCGGGTCGGAACCTGAGCCCGGGCACGGGTTCAGCGCGCAGGGGCCCGGGTCGGAGCCCGGGCACGGGTTCGGCGGGGCCGCGCAGGAGCCGCTCGGCGAAGCCGCCGGGTCGTTCGCGCCGGGTGCGGGAAGCGCCGACAGCGGCGAGGCACTTCCGGGTGCGGACAACACCGCGGCTTTCCCGGCCGGGGATGCGACGTACGACGAAACGCTCCTCGACGCCCCCGCCCCGCATCACGAGCACCCGCTCGCCTCGTACGTGCTGCGCGTCAACGGGGCAGACCGGCCCGTCACCGGTGCGTGGATCGGCGAATCCCTCCTCTACGTGCTGCGCGAACGGCTCGGGCTGGCCGGCGCCAAGGACGGCTGCTCGCAGGGCGAGTGCGGGGCCTGCGCCGTGCAGGTCGACGGACGCCTCGTCGCGTCCTGCCTGGTCCCGGCCGCGACGGCCGCGTCCAGCGAGGTCCGGACCGTCGAAGGACTCGCGACGGACGGGGAACTCTCGGACGTCCAGCAGGCGTTGTGCAGGTCGGGCGCGGTGCAGTGCGGATTCTGCGTCCCCGGCATGGCCATGACCATCCACGACCTGCTGGAAGGCAACCACGCCCCCAGCGAGTTGGAGACCCGGCAGGCGCTCTGCGGCAACCTCTGCCGCTGCTCCGGCTACAAGGGCGTCATCGAAGCGGTCCGCGAGGTCGTCGGCCGGCGCGAGGCCGCCACCGCGGACGGCTCGGCGGCCGGCGAGCCGCGCATCCCGCACCAGGCAGCCCCGGGCGAGGGCGGCATCCACCACAACGGAGGCATGGCGTGAGCGGGCACGACGCGGCCACGACCACCCTGATGACGACGACGGTGACGACCGGCGCCGGCAGCGGGGAAGAGGCACCGGAAGTCCTGCGCGGCATCGGGGTCTCCGTCCCCTCCGCGCACACCCGCGCCAAGACCGAGGGCACCTTCCCCTACGCCGCCGACCTGTGGGCCGAGGGCCTGCTCTGGGCCGCCGTCCTCCGCTCCCCGCACGCCCACGCCCGCATCCTCTCCATCGACACCGCGGCCGCCGTCGCGATGCCCGGCGTGCGCGCCGTCGTCACCCACGCCGACGTGCCCGGCGCCACCACCCACGGCCGCCGGATCGCCGACCGGCCCGTCTTCGCCCACGACGTGGTCCGCCACCACGGCGAGCCCATCGCCGCCGTCGCCGCCGACCACCCGGACACCGCCCGCCTCGCCGCGGCCGCCATCACGGTCGAGTACGAACTGCTGGACGCGGTCACCGACCCGGAGCAGTCCTTCGGCGCGCCCGCCCTGCACCCCGACGGCAACCTGATCCGGCACATCCCGCTGCGCTACGGCGACCCGGAGGCGACCGGCGAGGTCGTCGTCGAGGGCCTCTACCGGATCGGCCGCCAGGACCCCGCGCCCATCGGCGCCGAGGCCGGCCTGGCCGTGCCGCGACCCGACGGCGGCGTGGAGATCTACACCGCCTCCACCGACCCGCACACCGACCGCGACCTCGCCGCCGCCTGCTTCGGACTGGAGCCGGACCGGGTACGGATCGTCGTCACAGGCGTCCCGGGCGCGACGGCCGACCGCGAGGACCCCGCCTTCCAACTCCCGCTGGGCCTCCTGGCGTTGCGTACGGGCTGCCCGGTGAAGCTGGCCGCCACCCGCGAGGAGTCCTTCCTCGGCCACGCCCACCGCCACCCGACGCTGCTGCGCTACCGCCACCACGCGGACGCGGAGGGCCGGCTGGTCAAGGTCGAAGCCCAGATCCTGATGGACGCGGGCGCCTACGCCGACGCCTCCGCGGAGTCCCTCGCCGCGGCGGTGGCCTTCGCGTGCGGCCCGTACGTGGTGCCGCACGCCTTCGTCGAGGGCTGGGCGGTGCGCACCAACAACCCGCCGTCGGGACACGTGCGGGGCGAGGGCGCGATGCAGGTGTGCGCCGCGTACGAGGGCCAGATGGACAAGCTGGCCGCCGCGCTCGGCATCGACGGTGCGGAACTGCGGATGCGCAACGTGCTCGCCACAGGCGACCTCCTGCCGACCGGCCAGACGGTGACCTGCCCGGCGCCGGTCGCCGAACTCCTGCGCTCCGTACGGGACTTCCCGCTGCCCTCGCTCCCCAAGGACACCCCCGAGGAGGAGTGGCTGCTGCCGGGCGGCCCGGAGGGCGCGGGCGAGCCGGGCGCGGTGCGGCGGGGGGTCGGGTACGGCGTGGGCATGGTGCACATGCTCGGCGCCGAGGGGACCGACGAGGTCTCCACCGCCACCGTGAAGGTCGTCGACGGCGCGGCGACCGTCATCTGCGCGGCCGTCGACACCGGCCAGGGCTTCTCGACGCTCGCCCGCCAGATCGTCCAGGAGATCCTGGGCGTGGAGGAGGTCGTCACGGCCCCGGTCGACACCGACCAGCCGCCGGCGGGACCCGCGGCGCACGGCCGCCACACGTGGGTCTCCGGCGGCGCGGTCGAACGGGCCGCGAAGATGGTCCGTACGCAACTCCTGCAGCCGATGGCCCACAAGCTCGGCATGTCGACGGAGCTGCTCCAGATCCAGGACGGCCGGATCACGTCGTACGACGGCGCGTTCTCCACCACGGTGGCGGAGGCGATGGCCGGCAAGGAACTCTGGGCGACGGCCCAGTGCCGCCCCCACCCGACCGAACCCCTGGACGAACACGGCCAGGGCGACGCCTTCGTCGGCCTCGCGTTCTGCGCGATCCGGGCGGTGGTGGACGTCGACGTGGAACTCGGCTCCGTGCGCGTGGTCGAACTGGCCGTCGCGCAGGACGTGGGCCGGATCCTCAACCCCGGCCAGCTGGAGGCCCGTATCGAAGCGGGCGTCACGCAGGGCGTGGGCGCGGCGCTGACCGAAAACCTCCGCTCGGTGGCGGGGGTGATCCGACACCCCGACCTGACGGGCTACGCCCTGCCGACGTCGCTGGACGCCCCGGCGGTGCGGATCGTCAAGCTGGTCGAAGAGCGCGACGTGGTGGCCCCGTTCGGCGCGAAGGCGGCGAGCGCGGTCCCGGTGGTGACGACCCCGGCGGCCATCGCCTCGGCGGTGCGCTCGGCGACGGGCCGCCCGGTGAACAGGCTCCCGATCCGGCCATCGGCGGCGGTGGCGGCACCGAACTCGTGACACGCTGACCGGGGTTGGGGTTGCGGTCGACCTCTGCTTGCAGTCGCAACCCGGCGCTTGGGGGTGTCGGTGCCGGTCGCTAGAGTGATCGGAGCGGGGGCGCACGGGGGCGTGCACGCGACGCGGCGTCGCTCCCGAGGGGTTTCACGGGGTAACGGGGATGACGGGGAGTCGGGGAGGCCATCGTGGCGGAGGAGAACGGCGGGCTGGCAGGCATCGTCGGCGCGAGCAACGGCCTGGCGGACGCGATCATGCGCCAGGCGAAGGCGCTGGAGGTCGAGTACGAGACGCTGAACGGCTTCAAGAAGCTGGTCGACGCCCAGCTCAAGAAGCTCGGCGGCTCCCAGGCGGACCCGAACAAGCTGCAGGACGGCACGCTGCCGTCGGGAACGCTGGGCACGGGCTTCGCGGAGGCGGATGCGCTGTTCAAGGCGTACGGGACGGTACACACGCAGCTCACGGCCCTGTCGAAGGGCCTGGCGGACCAGATCGAGGGCCTCGGGATCGCGATCCTCACGGGGGGCAAGGGGTTCGCGACCGTGGATGAGGAGACGCGCCAGCGGATGCTGGCGATCGCCCAGCGGGCGAAGGAGGAGTACGTCCGGGAACGCGACCCCTCGGCGAAGGACGAACAGCCGCAGCAGCCGCCGCAGGGCGGCCAGACACCCACGCCGGCGCCGAGCAAGACTGAGGTCGATTTCTGATGGTGACTAGCTTCGACGGCTACAGCCACGAACAGTTGATGGCGATGATCGCCTCGATCAAGCCGGAGATCGTCCGGACGCGGGCGACGCAGCTTGAGGAAGCCGCCGCTGCCATTAAGGAAATCGGCGAGAACCTCAAACACCACAAGGTGTCGGGCTGGGAAGGCGAGGCCGCGACGGCCTTCCAGACTTGGGTGAATTCGGCGGGCAATGCGACGCTGCGTCTGGCGGACTACAGCAAGGACGCCTCGAAGTGGATGACGATCGCGGCGCAGCACATGTTCGAGGCTCAGAGCACGCCGGGCGTCGACGCGTCGGCGAAGGAGAATCTGGCGGCCGCGCGCAAGTTCCACAACGACCCGGACTCGGCGAAGATCGGCTCACTGGCGGCGCAGAAGCTGGAGGCGGACCGGCTGCAGGCGGTGCAGCAGCTGAAGAAGCTGGCGGAGTCGTACGACGAGTCGTCGCGGAACATGAACGCGGCGCAGGCCCCGACGTTTCCGCCGCCGCCGGCGGCCTTCGTGCCTCGTGACCGCGATGACATCGCTGACAGGGCACGTTCCAGCGGCGGGAATACACCCGCAAATGTCACGACCTCCGCGTACACAGCTCAGAGCTCTGCCGGTCCTTCACCAAGCGCCCCTAATTCGGTACCGGACGTTCGTTCGCCGTCTGATCCTCCGGTAACTGGCGGTTTGGGGACCGTGACTCCAGGGCCCCTTCCGGCCCCCCCGGACCGCAACGTCGGTGTGGACCTGAACACGGTCGGGACGCTCCCCGACAAGACGCTGCCCACTCCTTCCGGCATTCCAGCTACCGGCCCGATCGGTGGCGGCCCAACCCCCGTTCAGGTGGTTCCTCCGCTGACGCTCCCCCCAACCAGCGGGTCGGTCAAGACGGGCGGTGGCGGGACATTCCCGCGCCCCACAACGCCTCCCGGCAAGGTCGGCGGTGTCAACGGGCTGACCCCGCGCGAGACCGGCATCGTCGGCGGACGCCCGGTGACTGCTCGTGGACCGAGTGCGGGTATCCCGCGCGGTACGGTCATCGGCGCGGAGGTTTCCCCAACAGGACGCGGGATGATGGGCGGTGGCATGGGGAGTGGCCTGGGAGGTGGTTCCCATGGCGGTCCTGGCTCGGCTGCGGGCCGTCGACTGGCCATGGAGCCGGGCGGTGTGGTCGGTGGCCGGCAGGCCGGAGTCGGCGGTCAGTCGGCGACAGACGGTCGGCCGTTCACCCAGGGCGGTTCTGGCCTCGTACGCAACGGGACCTCTACCGGTCCAGTCGGCGGCGCGGGCTCCCACGCCCCGGGCAAGCGGCGCGATGGTCGTGGAGGTGAACGTCCCGACTACCTGGCCGAGGATGAAGAGACCTGGCAGGCGGATCGTCCTGTTGTGCCGCCAGTGATCGACTGAGCAGAACGGACATTGCACGGGATGCGCATGCGGAAGGCGACCTCAGCCCTGGTGGGTCTGTTGCTGGCCGGGGTCGCCGCGACCCCGGCCCAGGCGCAGACCATCCGAGAGCAACAGTGGCATCTCGACGCGATGAAGGCTGATGACATTTGGAAGATCAGCACGGGCAAAGGTGTGACAGTCGCAATCATTGACACTGGAGTCGGCAGCCTCCCGGAGTTGGAAGGGCAGGTCGTTCCCGGGAAGAACTTCGCTACATCAGATTCCGGGGATGAGCGCACCCCGCTTGGTAATCACGGAACGACGATGGCTGCCCTGATTGCTGGAACTGGTAAGCATCCGAGTGGCGATGGTGCCTTCGGTCTTGCGCCCGGTGCAAAAATTCTGCCGATCCGGGTCCCGCACGAGTTCAATTCGACGAGTCCGCTGTGGACGGAGGCTATCCGCTACGCAGCTGACTCGGATGCAAAGATCATCAATATCTCCATGGGGGCAGAAAAGGACGATCCTGCGCGGGCGGATGCAGTGAAATACGCCCTGTCTAAGGGAAAGCTGATCTTCGCTGCAGTCGGAAATTCCGGAGATTCGACTAACGAGGTCGAGTACCCATCCGCAACGCCGGGCGTGGTGGGCGTTGGGGCAGTCGACGCCACAGGCGTTGCGACCGGCGAGTCGGAGCACAATGCCTTCGTGGATCTATCTGCCCCTGGTGCAGACATGGTTACGGCTTGCCTAGGTAAAACGGGACTGTGCACCAGCCACGGCACAAGCGACGCCACCGCCCTCGCCTCCGCCTCCGCCGCGCTGCTCTGGTCCGTCCACCCCGACTGGACCAACAATCAGATCCTCCGCGTCCTCCTGAACACCGCCGGGAAGCCCAAGGACGGCGCGCAGCGTAACGACTACGTCGGCTACGGCGTCGTTCGCCCGAGGATCGCCGTCCCCACGCCCGGCGACCCCGGGCCGGCCGACGTGTACCCGCTGCCGGACCTCGCGGCAGCCGCTTCCCCCGCACCGGCCCCCGCCGCCCCCGGTGGCAAGGCCAGCCCCCCACCCAAACCCGAGGCGAAGAAGGGCGGCAGCGACACCGGCAGCGCCCTGCCCTGGATCGCCCTCGGACTCGGAGCCTGCCTCATCATCGGGGGTGCCGTCACCGCGGTCGTCATCCAGCAGCGCTCGCGACGCTGAGGGTCCCGACACCCCACCCAAGGAGAGCACGGCATGTCCTTCGACGAAGAGTGGGCCACCGCGCGCGCCACGGCCGCGGCCAACGTCTCCATGCGGCTCAACCACGTCCCCACCGAACCCGGCAGCGCCGGAGCTGGCCCCGGCGGCGGGGACCTGGAACTCAACCACGACCACATCGGCGCCATCGGCACCGAAGCCTTCACGCTCCACGGGCGGCTGTCCACCGACGGCAAGCACGCCGACACCTCCACCGCCACGGCCGCAGGCGCATTGTCGAAGGAGGGGTTCGCCAGCGGGGCGGCCCTGCTCAAAGCCGGCCACCGGTGGGAGAGCCAGGTGAAGACCCTCGTCGCCGCCTGCGCCATCATCTCCAACGGCCTCAACTACTCCCTCTCCTCGCACAACAAGGAGGAGAAGCAGCTCTACGCCGAGTTCACCAGCTCCAAGATCGACGAGTACCTCAACTAGCGCATCCCACACGCTGGAAGGTGACGTAGACACGTGTTGTCGTACGAGAACGTCCTGAACGCCCCGGTCGACCAGCTCGCGACCGCGATCATCGACTGGGCGGCGATGGTCACGAAGCTGGAGGAACTCGCCGAGGCGGCCCGCAACGGCATGAAAGCCAAGGCCGACAAGGCCGAATGGCGTGGGGTCACCGCGAGCGTGGGGCGGTCGTTCGTCGACAAGACGGCCAAGGAGTTCGAGGACGCTGCCAAGGAAGCCAAGGGCATCCAGCAAGCCCTTTCCCAGGGCCATGCCACCTTCAAGAGCTGCCGCGAGCAGCTCAAGAAGATCGCCGACCAGGACGCACCCGCCGCCGGCTTCCAGGTGGACGGCAAGGGCAAGGTCACACCGGCACCGCTTCCCGAAGCCGAGCGCGGCGCGGCGCTGCACGACCCCGACTACCGACAGTCCGTCCGCGAGAACCAGCCGCTCTGGCAGGCGAAGATCGACGCGATCATCGACACCTGCGACGACGCCGACCAGTCACTGTCCCGCCTCCTCGGCGCGAACGTGGCGGAGGACCACAACTTCAGCGCCCCCAAGTACGCCGGCCTCGTCGCCGAGCAGGCCGGACACGCCATCGACCTGGCGCGCAAGGGCCGGGGCCTCAGCCACGCCGAGCTCACCGAGCTGAACGAACTGCTGGCGGACAACGCGAAGGACGCGACGTTCTCCACCGCCTTCTACGGGGCGCTCGGTCCCAAGGGGGCGCTGGAGTTCTACGGGCAGTTGTCCACGGACACCTTCGACTACGCGAAGCAGGACCCGCAGCGCCTCAAGGACGTCCAGCAGCTCCAACAGAACCTGGGCCTGAACCTCGCGACGGCCACCCGCTCCACGTCCGAGCCGCACCTGCCGCCGAGCTTCGCGCAGGAGTTGCGCAAGCTCGGCACGGAGCGCATTCCGTTGGGGAGGTACGAGCAGAACCCGCCCTTCGGCTACCAGTTGCTCGGCGGCATCATGCGGTACGGGAACTACGACCCCAAGTTCCTGCTGCCGATCGCCGAGCACGCGACCCAGATCCACGCCAAGGACCCCGACTTCTTCAACCAGTCGCGGCAGCTCAACGGCTACGGCAAGAACATGCTCAACCCCTCCGGCATCAACGGCGCCGGCTACGACCCGGTGGTCAGCTTCCTGGAGGCGCTGGGCCACAGCCCGGACGCGGCCTCCCAGTTCTTCGACCCGGAGCGCCCTCCACACGCCTACAACCAGGACGGCACGGAGAAACCGGGCCTTCCGGACCTGGGCGCGGGGGCGGACAAGAAGCCGATCAGGAGCTACCTCGACTTCTTCGGCAACGCGAAGTACGCCCCCACCATCGACATGGAGGGCTTCAACCCCGATGACCTCCCCAAGGTCCAGAAGTACATGCCAGACGCCCTGGGCCACGCCCTCGAAGCCGCCACCCTCGGCCACGCCTGGGACGACCCCCAAGCACACCTCGAACGCAGCGATGCGGGCTCGCGCATCATGCAGCAGGTGGTGCTCAAGTACGGAGGCGACGCCGAACTGCTCAAGGAGCAGGAGACGCTCGCGGACAGCCTCGGACGCATGGGGGCGGGGTACATCGACGACCTCAACCACTCGCTGCGCGACAACCTGCCAGACAGCGTCTTCGCGCCGGGCGCGGAGGGCCATGCGAAGTTCGAGCAGGACGACGCCCGCAAGTTCCTCAGCAGCCTGGGCCAGTACCCCGACTCCTATCTCACGATGTCACGGGCCGAGTCGGTCTTCTCGTCCTCGATGCTGGAGGCCCAAGTCGGGGCGGATGGCGAGATCAACAAGAGCAGTCTGGAAGAGATCGCACGGACGGGTGGCGAGTTCCAGGGGGTCCTGGACGAGTCTCGCGCCAAGCAGATCCAGCAGAACGCCGACAAGTGGAACGACGACTACGAACGGGCCTTGGAGAAGAGGAGTGGTTGGGTGGAGTTCGCGGCGGTCGGAGGGATCGCGGCCGGCGTCGCGTTCCTTCCCGAAATCGCCGTCGCCGGAGCCGCGGCAGTCGCTCTGGTGCCACTCGGAGTCGACTTGAGCACCGGGGCGCTGGAGCAGGTGGCCGGTAACGTCGTCGGTGACTGGTCTCATGCCGAGGCCGAGAGGCAGAAGGACCTCGCTGACGGCAAGACCCATGACGCGAAGGCGGCCGTGTACCGGCAGGGCGGGATGATGGCGTCCGCGCCGGTCGAAAACTTCCTGACGCGACACCCGGTGGATGCAAGGGACACCTTCGATGAGGACCTTCGGCAGGCGCTCATCGTCGGTTACGGCTACGGCTGGGGCAATGAGCAGCACATGGGCAATGATCCTGTGAAACCGAAGAAGGCAGGTGAATGACTACCGCTCGCCCGGCGATCCGGACGCTCTCGGGCTTGCTGGTGGCGGGGGTCCTGGCTTCCGGGTGCAGTGGTGGCAAGGAGCCTGACCGCGGGCCGAGTGCAGTATTCGCCGCCGATGTCTGTTCCGAGGGGCTGCTCAACCAGGATGCCGTGCACGCACTGGCGCTGCTCACCGGCGGTGCCACGGCGTTCAAGCCGCCCAAGAACGTCGGAGACGTGGCTTGGGTGGCGGGTGTGCTGGAGCGCGGGTACGCGAAAAACGGCGGGTCGCTCGGCGGTGTGGTGTGCAGGGCCACTCCGGTTGACATCAAAAACCGGCACGATCTTTCGGTGCATTTCGAGATCGAGAGCGAGCTTCAGCGCACTGGTGAGCAAAGCGAGAGCGGCAAGGCCTACTACTGGGAGTACGACCTGGGCCGCAACGCCCTCGTACTACCCGACAGTGGGCGGCTCTACTTCGACTGCGCGAGCGCTCGACTCGCAGGGTCCGACAAGGCCGTTCCGATCATGGCGGCCGTGAGCCTCGGAGAGGCGCCGACCGACGTCGATCCCCGCGCGTTGCGCGAGGCGAACCTCACCATCGTGCACTCCGCCGCGCGGGCCCTCGCCAAGGAGCTCGGCTGCAAGGACGGCGGGGGTCTGCCGGAACGGTTGGTGGTGAAGGAGAAGGCCGCCCCCACCCGGTAGCGGAGCGGGCATGACCGCCGGCCGCCCGGGGATGGGATTCCCCGGGCGGGCCGCATCGGAAGCCGTGACCGGAATCGAACCGGCGTAACTCGCTTTGCAGGCGAGTCCCTCAACCACTCGGGCACACGGCTGGGTGGTGGTTCTGAGATGACCGTACGGGGGTGGCGGGGGTGGGGAAGGGGGTGGGCGGGGGTGCAATGTGACCGCCATGCTCCGTTCACAACCGGCGGGGCGTAGGTCCGGAGGCGGAGCGGGGGATCCGTCAAAATGACAGGGTCGAGACGCGGCTACGAACCTTACTCTGGGGCGATGAGCGTCCTGAAACCCCGTGTTCCGCAGACAGCCGACGCGTCCCTTCCGCCCCCGCCGCGGGGTGGGGTCCTCGCGCCGCCGTACCGGACGCTGAGCATCGGGATGGTCTCCGTCATCTTCCTGATCGCGTTCGAGGCCACCGCCGTCGGCACGGCGATGCCCGTCGCCGCCCGCGAGTTGGACGGGATCGGGCTCTACGCCTTCGCCTTCTCCGCCTACTTCACCACCAGCCTCTTCGGCATGGTGCTCGCCGGTCAGTGGGCCGACCTTCAAGGCCCGCTGCGGCCGCTCGCCGTCGGGATCGGGGGCTTCGCCGCCGGGCTGGTGGTGTCGGGGACCGCCCGCGTGATGTGGGTGTTCCTGATCGGGCGGGCGGTGCAGGGGTTCGGGGGCGGGCTGGTGATCGTCGCCCTGTACGTCGTCGTCAGCCGGGCCTACGAGGAGCGGCTGCGGCCCGCCATCATGGCGGCCTTCGCCGCGAGTTGGGTCGTGCCGTCCATCGTGGGGCCGCTGGCCGCCGGGACGGTGACCGAGCGGCTCGGGTGGCGCTGGGTGTTCCTCGCCATCCCCGTGCTGGTCGTCGTACCGCTGGTCGTGGCCCTGCCTGCGATCCGGAGGACCGCGGGCGGCCCCGTACGGACGGCGGACGGGCCCGAGGGGACGGCGGACGGCCCCGAGCCGTTCGACCGCCGCAGGATCCGGCTCGCGCTCGGGATCTCGGCGGGTGCGGGGCTGCTCCAGTACGCGGCCCAGGACCTGCGGTGGCTGTCGCTGCTGCCGGGTGTCGCGGGAGTGGCCCTGCTGGTGCCGGCGGTACGGGGGCTGCTCCCGCGCGGGACGTACCGGGCGCGGCGCGGGCTGCCGTCGGTGGTGTTGCTGCGCGGGGTCGCGGCGGGGGCGTTCATCGCGGCGGAGAGCTTCGTACCGCTGATGCTGGTCACCCAGCGGGGGCTCAGCCCGACCATGGCGGGGTTCTCGCTGGCCCTGGGCGGGCTGACCTGGGCGATCGGCTCGTGGGTGCAGTCCAAGGGGCGGGTGGAGCCGTACCGGCAGCGGCTGATGGTGGCCGGGATGGTGATGGTGGGGGTGGCCATCGCGACGGCCCCGGCCGTGCTCGTCCCGTGGGTGCCGGTGTGGACGCCGGCGCTCGCCTGGGGGCTCGGGTGCTTCGGCATGGGCCTGGTCATCGGGCCGACCGGCGTGCTGTTGATGAAGCTGTCGCCGCCGCAGGAGGCCGGGGCCAACTCCGCCGCCCTGCAGATCTCGGACGCGCTGGCGAACGTGGTGCTGCTGGCGGCGGGCGGGGCGGCGTTCGCCGCGCTGGGTGGCGGAGCGGTCGGGGCCGGGCACGGCCTCGCCGAGGGCGCGACCGCCTCGCACCCCGCCGCCTTCGTGGCCGTCTTCCTGCCGATGGCCGTCGTGGCGTTGGTGGGCGCGTGGGTCGCGACCCGGCTGGATGCACGGTCGGCGACCCAAGCGCCGCAAAGCGGCTGACACCACGTGGTACTACGCGGTACCGGGTACCTCATGGCTGGTCTCAATGTCAGGTTCACCGAAGAAGAGCTGGACGCCCTGCGCGAGCGCGCCGAGGCGGAGGGCCGCAGCATGCAGTCCTTCGCGCACGAGGCGGTGATCGGGGCCGTAAACGAACGTTCCCGGCTGTTCGACGAGGCAGCCGAGCATGTCCTGAAGGTCAGCGGTGAGCTGAACCGGAGGCTTGCGTGACCCACTACCTGACGCTGCCCGAGGTGTTGAACCTCGCGGAGCGGCTCGGGACCGGCGAGGTGCGTGACTACGGGCTGCTCGACTCGGCGCTGGCGCGCCCCCAGTCGAGCGTGTTCGGCCAGGACGCCTACCCGGACATCCGGGAGAAGGCCGCGGCCCTCATGGAATCGCTCGCCCGCAACCGCGGGCTGGGAGACGGGAACAAGCGCATCGCCTGGTACGCGACCTGGGTCTTTCTCCACATGAACGGGCACCCGCTCGACGCGGACTTCGACGTGGACGAGGCTGAGCAGTTCGTGCTGGACGTGGGCCAGGGGGCTCTCGACGTGCCCAAGATCGCGGCGCACCTGGGGAAGTTCGCCGGCTGACCCCTGGCTGCCGGCTCCATGTGTGACGCTCGCCGCACCCGCCGAGGTCGCGGGCCTGTCCCTCCCCGGGGGGCGGGCCGGCACCGGTAGGGTGGCCCGGTTGTCCTACGTACGACTGCCGAGAGCGACGAACCGGAGACCGTGACTACTACCGCCTCCCACCACCTCTCACCCGCCTTCCCCGGCCGCGCGCCGTGGGGTACCGCCAGCAAGCTGCGTGCCTGGCAGGAGAGTGCGCTGGGCCGATACCTGGAGACCCAGCCGCGCGACTTCCTCGCCGTCGCGACCCCCGGCGCCGGCAAGACGACCTTCGCGCTGACGCTCGCCTCCTGGCTGCTGCACCACCACGTCGTCCAGCAGGTGACCGTCGTCGCGCCGACCGAGCACCTCAAGAAGCAGTGGGCGGAGGCCGCCGCGCGGATAGGTATCCGGCTCGACCCGGAGTACTCCGCCGGGCCGCTCAGCAGGGACTACCACGGCGTCGCCGTCACCTACGCGGGCGTCGGCGTACGCCCGATGCTGCACCGCAACCGGTGCGAGCAGCGCAAGACCCTCGTGATCCTCGACGAGATCCACCACGCGGGCGACTCCAAGTCCTGGGGCGAGGCGTGCCTGGAGGCGTTCGACCCCGCCACCCGCCGACTCGCGCTGACCGGCACGCCCTTCCGCTCGGACACCAACCCGATCCCGTTCGTGACGTACGAGGAGGGTAACGACGGCATCCGGCGGTCGTCGGCGGACTACACCTACGGCTACGGGAACGCCCTCGGCGACGGCGTCGTCCGGCCCGTCATCTTCCTCTCCTACAGCGGCAACATGCGCTGGCGCACCAAGGCCGGCGACGAGATCGCGGCCCGCCTCGGCGAGCCGATGACCAAGGACGCCATCTCGCAGGCGTGGCGCACCGCGCTGGACCCGCGCGGCGACTGGATGCCCAACGTGCTGCGCGCCGCCGACCAGCGGCTGACGGAAGTGCGCAAGGGCATCCCGGACGCGGGTGGTCTCGTCATCGCCTCCGACCAGGACTCGGCGCGCGCGTACGCCAAGCTGATCCGGGAGATCACCGGGACCAAGGCGACCGTCGTGCTCTCCGACGACACCGGCGCCTCGAAGCGGATCGACGACTTCAGCGCGGGCGACGACCGCTGGATGGTCGCGGTCCGGATGGTGTCGGAGGGTGTCGACGTACCGCGCCTGGCGGTGGGGGTTTATGCCACCACCATTTCGACGCCGCTGTTCTTCGCGCAGGCCGTCGGGCGTTTTGTACGTTCGCGCAGGCGCGGCGAGACCGCTTCAGTGTTCCTTCCGACGATTCCGTACCTGCTCGGTTTCGCCAATGAGATGGAAGTCGAACGGGATCACGTTCTCGACAAACCGAAGAAAAAGGGCGAGGAAGACCCTTATGCCGAGTCCGAGAAGGAAATGGACGAGGCCAACAAACTGGAGGACGAGGACACCGGCGAGGACGAGCAGATGTCCTTCGAGGCGCTGGAGTCCGACGCCGTCTTCGACCGGGTGCTCTACGACGGCGCCGAATTCGGCATGCAGGCGCACCCGGGCAGCGAGGAGGAGCAGGACTACCTCGGCATCCCCGGACTGCTGGAGCCCGACCAGGTGCAGATGCTGCTGCAGAAGCGGCAGTCGCGGCAGATCGCGCACAGCCGGCGCAAGCCGGACGCGGAGGCGGACCTGCTGGAGCTGCCCGCCGACCGACGTCCCGTCGTTTCGCACAAGGAACTGCTGGAGCTGCGCAAGTCGCTCAACACGATGGTCGGCGCGTACGTCCACCAGAGCGGCAAGCCACACGGGGTGATCCACACGGAGCTGCGCCGCGTGTGCGGCGGGCCGCCCAGCGCGGAGGCGACAGCGGGACAGCTGCGTGAGCGGATCAAGAAGGTGCAGGAGTGGGCCACCCGCATGCGGTGACCGCGCCGCGATGACCCGGGCGCGGTGAGTTCCGACGGCTCCCGAAGTCGTCCCCGAGGCCGTCCCCGAACGTCGAGCGGGCCCCACGCGCCGATGCGCGCGGGCCCGCTCTCACGTGACGCCTGCTACCAGCCCCGCCTTGTCGGCCGCCCGCTCACGCGGTGGTGCGGCGACGGCGGCCGGTACCTGCGACCAGGGCCGCGCCCATGGCCAGGGCCACACCACCGGCGCCGAGGGCCCACGTGGTGGCCGCGTCCGTGCCCGTCTCGGCGAGTTGGCCGCCGGTCTGGGTGGAGCCGTTGTTCCCGCCGGTACCCGTGGTGCCGGTGCTACCCGTGCCCGTGCCCGTGCCGTGGTCCACGATCGGGGTGGTGCTGTTGCCGCCGTTCGGCTTGGTCTCGTTGCCACCGTTGTCGTGGCCGCCGTTGCCGGTGCCGCCGTTGCCGGCGCCGCCCTTGACGATCTTCGCCTCAGCCCAGACGGTGTCCGACCAGACGCCCTCGTCCGCGTTGCTGCCGCCGGCGGCGGCGATCGCGATGTCGCCCGCCGGGGCGCCCGCGTTGAACTTGACGCGGACCTGGAGGTCGAAGGTGCCCTTGGGGATGTCCAGGTCGTCCGTCAGCAGGGCGACGAGCACGCCGCCCTCGTCCTCGATGGTGACGTTGTGCCACTGGCCCCCGAAGCGGACCTCGACCTGGGCGTCACCGGAGTCCAGCTCCGCGCGCTGGTGGGCGACGGCGAGGACCAGGACGTAGCTCTTCTGGGCCTTGCCCTGGGCGTTGTCCACGGCGAGGCTGAACTCCGTCCACTCGCCGCCGGCCTTGAACGTACTCGGGACACCGTTCAGGCCGAGCTTGGGGCCCGTACCGTGCTCGAAGACGTCGTCGTCGCCCGCGCCCGGCTGCTCCGCAGCGGGCGGGCCGATCGGGTCCGGGGTCTCGCCCTTCGGGGTCTCCTTGGCCGGGGTCTCGGCGGCCGGAGCTCCCGTTACCGGAGCCGGCGTCTAGGCCGCGGGGGCCGGGGTCTCGGCGGCCGGGGTGGTGTCGTCCTTCGGGGCCGTGTCCGGAGTCGTCACCGCGGGGTTCTTCACCTCGTCCGCCATCGCGGGCGTGGCCATGAGGACAGTCGGGCCGACCACGGCGGCCGCGGCGACGACGGCCATGCGCTTGAGCTTCATTATTTCTTTTCCCCTCCGCGTGCTCCGGGCGATCTGCCCGGCCACCCCCAGCGTTCTTTTGAACGCGATCAGCCTAGGTGCGAGTAACGCCAATTCGCGTCGGGGAACATTACGAATTGACACACGGGCAAGAAAAAAACGGAACAAACCGGCGCTAGGCGCCCGGATTGTGGACGAGGTCTTCCGCTGAGCGGAGCTGCTCGCTACTGTCCCCGCATCGAACGCCCCGTGGCAGCGCCGCCGCGGGAGCGCAGCCGGAGCCATGCCATGGCCGCAACCGGCGGCCTCTCCGTGCGTCGCCGAGGGACCGGCAGCGCTCCACCCCGCGAGAGTCACCGCCGCCCAGTGAAAGAGGGAGAGGCGTCGTGACTGCGGAAACCTCCCAGACCCTCGACCGAGGGCTCAGGGTTCTCAAGCTGCTCGCGGACACCGACCACGGTCTGACCGTCACCGAGCTCTCCAACCGCCTCGGTGTCAACCGCACCGTCGTCTACCGTCTGCTCGCCACGCTCGAACAGCACGCCCTGGTCCGCCGCGACCTCGGCGGTCGGGCCCGGGTCGGGCTCGGCGTGCTCCGGCTGGGGCGTCAGGTCCACCCGCTGGTACGCGAGGCGGCCCTGCCCGCGCTGCGCTCCCTCGCCGAGGACATCGGGGCCACCGCGCACCTGACCCTCGTCGACGGCACCGAGGCGCTCGCGGTGGCCGTCGTGGAACCGACCTGGACGGACTACCACGTGGCCTACCGGGCCGGCTTCCGCCACCCGCTGGACCGCGGGGCCGCCGGTCGGGCCATTCTGGCCGCTCGTCAGGGGGCGCTCACCGAGCCCGGGTACACCCTGACCCACGGGGAGCTCGAAGCGGGCGCCAGCGGTGCCGCCGCGCCCCTCGTCGGCATCACCGGGCTGGAGGGCAGCGTCGGCGTCGTCATGCTGGCCGACGCCGTGCCCGAGCGGGTCGGCCCGCGCGTGGTCGACGCGGCCCGCGAGGTCGCCGACGCCCTGCGCTGACGTCGGCGCCGACGCCCGCGCTCGCGGCGCCGGCCCGCCGCGTCCATGTCCGCCGGGGCGCGGGCCCTGGCGTGCGCACGATGGCGCTCCACACCGGCCCGATAGATTGACCGCGTGCTCTCTCGCCTCACACGTCTGCCGCGCCCCGCCGCCCTGGCCGTCTGCGCCGTGCCCGTCCTCGGGCTGTTCGTCGCGGCGGCCTTCGCGCCGCTGCCCTTCGTGATCGCCCAGCCGGGGCTCACCGCCGACGTGCTCGGCGCCCTCGACGGCAAGCCCGTCACCGTCGTCAGCGGCGCCCCGACCCGTGAGACCAAGGGCCAGCTGCGGATGACGACCATCCAGGCCACCGGGCCCTCCTCGACGGTGCGCCTGCCCGAACTCGTCTCCCGCTGGTTCGACACCACCCGGGCCGTCATGCCCCGGGGCTCCGTCTACCCGTCGGGCGGAAGCGACAAGGAGATCGAGCGGCACAACCTGGAGGAAATGGCCACCTCCCAGTCGGCCGCCTCCGAGGCCGCCCTCGGTTATCTCCACAAGGACCCCAAGACGGTGAAGACCGAGCTGCACCTCGCCGACGTCGGCGGTCCCAGCGCCGGCCTGCTGTTCTCCCTCGGCATCGTCGACAAGCTCGACGGCGACGGCAGCGGCGGCGACCTCACCGGAGGCCGCGTCATCGCCGGTACGGGAACCATCACCGCCGGGGGCGAGGTCGGCGCGGTCGGCGGGGTCGCGCTCAAGACGCAGGCCGCCAAGCGGGACGGGGCGAGCGTGTTCCTCGTCCCGAAGGCGGAGTGCTCCGACGCCCGCTCCGAACTCCCCGAGGGACTCCGGCTGATCCCCGTCACCTCGCTGACGGGTGCGGTGAACGCCCTTCGCGCGCTGAACCGGGGGGATCAGGTTCCGTCCTGCTGACCGGTACGGGCGCACCCGCCGGTACGGGCGCACCCGCCGGTACGGGGGCACCCGTCGGTACGGTCGCGTCAGCCGGTACGGGCGCACCCGCCGCCACCATTGCGCGGTCCAAGCCGCGCCAGGCCGGGAACACCAGGGGGCTCAGCGTCGCCAGCAGGTAGACGCCGCCGAAGGCGAGGAGCGCCGGGGCGGCGCCGACACCGTCGACGAGCATGCCCGCCGCGAGGCCGCCCAGCGGCATCGTCAACTCACAGCCCGCCGTGGTCACCCCGGTGACCCGGCTCCGCAGCGCGTCCGGCACCTGCTCGTAGACCACCGTGGACAGGATCGGGTTGAGCACGCCCGCCCCCAGCCCCGAGAGCGCCATCGTCACCGCGAGCGGCAACGGGGTGCCGGTGACGGCGGCCATTACGTACCGGGGCGCCCCGCACAGCAGGAACGCCACCGCGAACACCGTCCGGCGCCCCAACCGCTCGCCCCACATCCCGTAGAGCAGGGCGCCGAGCAGCGCGGAGCCGCCGAAGAGGGAGACGACCAGGCCGATCGCGGCGGGACCGCCGAGGGCCTCCCGGCCGTGCACGGGCAGCAGCACCGAAGACCAGCCCTGGTCCAGGCCGTTCGTCGTCATCACCATCACGGTGATGCCCAGCAGCAACCGCGACCGGGTCACGAAGGCCCAGCCTTCCGCGAGTTCGGCCCGGTAGCCGGCGAACGAGATCCTCCCGGCGGCCCGCTGCGGTTCGGCCGCCGGTACGCCCCTCAGGAAGGCGGTGACCAGCAGCGCCGACGCGGCGAAGGTGGCGGCGTCCACGAGCAGGATCGACTCGGTACCGAACGCGGCGATCAGCAGTCCGGCCAGCGCGGCGCCGATCATGCGGGCGCCGCGCGAGACGGCGTCGTAGAAACCGGCCGCGCGCGGGAGGCTGGTACCGGCTTGCTCCGCGAGGTCCGGGAGCAGGACGCCGCGGGCGGTCAGGCCCGGGGTGTGCACGAGGCCGCTCAGCGCCATCAGGGCGCACAGCATCCAGAACTCCAGCAGCCCCGCGTGGTGCAGGAGCGGGATCGAGCCGACGGACAGCGCGCAGATCAGGTCGGAGGCGGCGGAGACCCGTCGGCGCCCGATCCGGTCGATGACGGGACCGCCGACGAGGGCCGCCAGGATGACGGGCAGCGTGGCGCAGAAGGCGACGACCCCGGCCCGGCCGGCGCTGCCCGTGGTCTGGAGCACGAACCAGGGCACACCGATGACGGTCAGCGAACTGCCCGCTATGGAAATGGTGTTGGCGGCCAGGACCGCCGCCAAGGGTCGTCTGCTCATGACGTGCTCCGGCCCGACCCCGCCGACGGGGGCGTGGGGCTCTCGCGCGGGAAGGCGTGCGTGTGGACGCGGACCGGAATCCGACCTTCCGTGGGCGGCAGGTCTCGGAAGCCGTTGACCAGGTCGTGCATCTTGTGGATCAGGTCGAGGCTCTCCTCGGCCGTCAGGTGCAGCGTGAAGTCGCTGAGGTCGTAGGCGTGTCGCCATTCGGCGGGCAGGGTGTCGGCGTTGCCGAGCCAGGTGCCCACCTCCTGGGCGTGGATCGTCGCGACCTCGTGCAGGAAGAGGTCCGCCGCGCCCCGGGTGGCCGAGTCGTCGTCGTAGAGGAGGGACTCGTCGAACCGCAGGCCGTCGTGGACGGCCCTCCACCAGCGTTCGCGGCCCTTGCCCTGCTCGGGCGCGTCCTCGACGAACCCGTAGGCGGCGAGTCGGCGCAGGTGGTAGCTGGTGGAACCACTCGACTCGCCGAGTCGCTCGGCGAGTCGGGAGGCGGTGGCCGGCCCCTCGTGGCGCAGCTCGGCCAGCATGCGCATGCGCAGCGGGTGCGCGAGCCCGCGCAGTGAGCGGGCGTCAAGGGCGTGGAGTCGAGGCTCGGTTCGGGGCTCGGTTCCTGGCTCCGGCCGGGGCTCGGGCTGTTGCCGAGGCGGGGGCTGCGGGACTTCCGGGGTCTCGGACATGGGCCCACCGTAAAGTTGCAAAGGTTTCTCTGCAAGGGTTTCTTTGCACTCTGCGGTGGGCCCGTCCGGAAGCCGTGGATCAGTCGTCCACGGCCGCCTGTTCGACCAGTGGGATGATCCGCAGCGGCACCGGGTTCTCCATGACGATCGCCGTCGAGGCCCGCACGATCCCCTCGAAGCCGACCACCCGGTCGATCACCCGTTGCAGGTCGGCGTTGGAGCGGGCCACCAGCCGACACAGCATGTCCCCGTGGCCGGTCGTCGTGTGCAGCTCCAGCACCTCCGGCACCCCGTCCAGGTGGGCCCGTACGTCGGCCCCCTGGCCCTGTTTGATCTCCAGCGTGGCGAACGCGGTCACCGGGTACCCGAGCGCCGCCGGATCGACCTGCGGGCCGAACCCCCGGATCACCCCGTTCGACTGGAGCCGGTCCAGCCGCGCCTGCACCGTGCCACGCGCCACGCCGAGCCGTCGGGACGCCTCCAGTACCCCGATCCGGGGCTCGCGCGCCAGCAGCACGATCAGCCGCCCGTCCAGTTCGTCGATTCCCATGGATGCCTCCGGACCACTCGCGAGGTGGTCATAGTGCACAGATCTCTCAGTCATCCTCGGGCTTTGCTGGTCATCCTGTATAGCCGAAACGGAAACTATTGCGCAGCTTGTGGATCGGCGGGAATCTGCGCTCATGACTGAGTTTTTGGCGAACCTCGAAACCACCCCGGCCACCGCGCGTGAGGCAGACCCCTTCCCGGTGAAGGGCATGGACGCCGTCGTCTTCGCCGTGGGCAACGCCAAGCAGGCCGCGCACTACTACTCCACCGCGTTCGGCATGAAGCTCGTCGCCTACTCCGGACCGGAGAACGGCGTCCGCGAGACGGCCAGCTACGTCCTGACCAACGGCTCCGCCCGCTTCGTCCTGACCTCCGTCATCAAGGCGGCCACCGACCACGGCCGGTTCCTCGCCGAGCACGTCGCCGAGCACGGCGACGGCGTGATCGACCTCGCGATCGAGGTCCCGGACGCCCGGGCGGCGTACGCGTACGCCGTCGAGCACGGCGCGCGCGGGCTGGACGAGCCGTACGAGGTCAAGGACGAGCACGGCACGGTCGTGCTCGCCGCGATCGCCACGTACGGCCAGACCCGCCACACGCTGGTCGAGCGCAAGGGGTACTCCGGCCCCTACCTGCCGGGCTTCGTCGCAGTCGACCCGATGGTCGAGCCGCCGGCCAAGCGGACCTTCCAGGCGATCGACCACTGCGTGGGCAACGTCGAGCTGGGCCGGATGAACGAGTGGGTGGCGTTCTACAACAAGGTCATGGGCTTCACGAACATGAAGGAGTTCGTGGGCGACGACATCGCGACCGAGTACTCGGCGCTGATGTCCAAGGTGGTCGCGGACGGCACCCTGAAGGTGAAGTTCCCGATCAACGAGCCGGCGATCGCGAAGAAGAAGTCGCAGATCGACGAGTACCTGGAGTTCTACGGCGGCGCGGGCGTCCAGCACATCGCGCTGGCGTCGAACGACATCGTGGCGACGGTGCGGTCCATGCGGGCGGCGGGCGTGCAGTTCCTGGACACCCCGGACTCGTACTACGACACGCTGGGGGAGTGGGCCGGCGAGACGCGGGTGCCGGTGGAGACGCTGCGCGAGCTCAAGATCCTCGTGGACCGTGACGAGGACGGTTACCTGCTGCAGATCTTCACGAAGCCGGTGCAGGACCGGCCGACGGTGTTCTTCGAGATCATCGAGCGGCACGGGTCGATGGGGTTCGGCAAGGGCAACTTCAAGGCGCTGTTCGAGGCGATCGAGCGGGAGCAGGAGAAGCGGGGCAACCTGTAGGTTGCGTTGACGTGTGGTGCGCGGCCCCGCCGGGCCCCTGCGGGGGGCGGCGGGGCCGTGGCGTTCGCGGCGGGGCCGGGGCCGGGGCCGGGGCCGGTGCCGGGGTCGGGGTCGGTGTTGGTCGGCCGGTGCGGCGCCGTTGCGCGGAGCGGCCCCGGCTGCGCCGGGCTTTCGGGGCTCCGCCCCGGACCCCGCGCCTCAATCGCCGGCGGGGCTGGGTTGGCCCCGCGCCTCAATCGCCGGCGGGGCTGGTTCGGCTCCGCGCGTCAGGTGCCGGCGGGGGCGGGCGTGGGGGGTGGGGTGGGGTTGGGCGGCTGGGGGGTTTTGGGTTTGGGGGTGGCCTTGGGGAGGTCCGGGGCGACCCAAGGCGTGGCCGGTTGCATGTTCTCCGGGCCGCCCGGTGGGGGTTGGGCCAAGGCGGCGAGGGCTTCCTTGGCCAGCGGGCCCCGCAGCGGCGAGAAGCCCGGGTTCGTCCGCAGGGCCTCCTGCAAGTGCCGCCGCGCCCCCGCCTCGTCACCCAGACCGCGCTCGATCATCGCCCGGTGGTAGGAGAACTCCGCGCTGCGCAACCCCGGTTCCGTCGCCTTCTTCGCGTACTCCAGCGCCATCGCGTCATCACCCGTACGGTGCAACGCCCACCCCAGCGCGTCGGCGACCTCCATGCTCTTGTGCCGCCCCCACTCCTGCGTCAGCCTCCGCACCGCCGCCTCCGGGTCGCGGTGATCGGCCTCGTACAGCCCGAGCACCACGTTCTCGTCCACCGGCTGCGCCCCCTCCGCCGCAGCCGTCGCCCCGAGCGCCTCGTACGCCACCCGGGCCTCGTCCGCCCGCCCCAGAGACTCCAGCAGCTCACCCAGCTCCAACTGCAGCCGCGGTACCGCCGCCCGCCCCAGCGCCATCCGGTAGTCCCGTACCGCCTCCCCACCCCGCCCCAGCGAGGCCAGCGCCCGGGCCCGGCCGCCCAGCGCCTCCGCCTGCGCCGGGTCCGTCCGCAGCGCCGCCTCGTACTGGCCCAGGGCCTCCTCCGCGTCGCCCCGCTCCCAGGACAGCTCCCCGAGCCGGAACAGCGTGTACGCCTTCTCCACCGGCGCCTTCGCCGCGCCCGCCGCGTGTTCCATCGCCATCACCGCGTCCTCGCGCCAGCCGCGGTCCCGGTACACCTGCGATGCCTTGACGTACGCCGCCAGCCCCGAGTGCAGCTCGTCCAGCCGCTCCAGCGCCTTCTGCGCGGCCTTGTAGTCGCCGAGCCCGGAGTACGCGTCCACGAGCACCGGGTACGCCGTCCAGCGCCGCGGCGCCTGCGCCCGTACCAGCTCGCCCCACTTCTTCGCCGTCCCGAAGTCGCGCCGGGCGTTGGCCAGCGCGCCCATGCCCGTCATCGCGTCGAAGTTGCCCTTCTCGGCGGCCCGCAGCTCCAGCGAGCGTTTCAGTGCCACCTCCGCCTTCGGGAACCAGTCCGCGGCGGCCGTGCGCCGCGCCTGCTCCAGATAGGCCGAGCCGAGCACCGCCCACGAGGCGTCGTCGTCGGGGTGCTTCGCGAGCCACTTCTCCCGGTCGGTGACCAGCGCCGTCAGGTCCACGGCCGCCGCCGGGGCGCCCAGGCCCATCGCCGAGGCCGCCCGTTGACTGGGCCCGGGCGGGCGCGCGTCGTCCCCCGTCCGGGCGGGCCTGATCACCAGGGCCCCGACGATCAGGACCACCGCTACCGCGGCCGCCACGAGCGTCTTGCGGCCGGTGAACGTCACGGCCGGCTCGGCCTGCTCCGATGCGTAGTCGATACGGTCCATGCGTTCACTGTGCGTCAATATGAAGAGTGCGCCGGGGTGTCCGAAGAGGGTCGCGTCCGTGTTCACACCTATGGCCCCAGGTGCCACGCTGACCCCATGGATGATGACCTCTCCACCTCACCCCGGGCGAACCTCCCCCAAGCAGCACCCCACGAGGCACCCCAAGCCGCACCCCAAGTCGCACCCCAAGCCGCACCCCACGACACGCTCCTCGGGGCGCTGCTCGACGGGCTGCCCGCCGAAGCGGTCCTGACCGACCCCCAGGTGACCGCCTCCTACGCCACCGACATGGCGAGCTTCTGCGCCGCCGGCACACCGGCCGCCGTCGTCCTGCCCCGGACCGTGGAGCAGGTGCGGCACGTGCTGCGCACCGCGACCGCCCTGCGCGTCCCCGTGGTCCCCCAGGGTGCCCGTACGGGCCTGTCCGGGGCCGCCAACGCCTCCGACGGCTGCATCGTGCTCTCCCTGGTGAAGATGGACCGCATCCTGGAGATCTCCGCCGTCGACCGGATCGCCGTCGTCGAGCCGGGCGTGGTCAACGCCGTCCTCTCCCGCGCCGTCGCCGCACAGGGCCTGTACTACCCGCCGGACCCCTCCAGTTGGGAGCAGTGCACCATCGGCGGCAACATCGGCACCGCCTCCGGCGGCCTGTGCTGCGTCAAGTACGGGGTCACCGCCGAGTACGTCCTCGGTCTCGACGTGGTCCTCGCCGACGGGCGGCTGCTGCACACCGGCCGGCGCACCGCCAAGGGCGTCGCCGGTTACGACATCACCCGCCTGTTCGTCGGCTCCGAGGGCAGCCTCGGCGTCGTCGTGCGGGCCGTGCTCGCACTGCGCCCGGCGCCGCCCCGGCAGCTCGCGCTCGCCGCCGAGTTCCCCTCGGCGGCGGCGGCCTGCGCGGCCGTCTGCGCCGTCATGGAGGCCGGCCTGACGCCCTCGCTGCTGGAACTGATGGACCGTACGACGATCAGGGCCGTCAACGCCCTCGGCAAGATGGGCCTGCCCGAGAGCACCGAGGCGCTGCTGCTGGCCGCCTTCGACACCCCGCACGCACCCGACGACCTGGCCGCCGTCGCGGACCTCTGCACGGCCGCCGGGGCCACCGCCGTCGTGCCGGCCGAGGACGAGGCGGAGTCGGAACTGCTGCTCCAGGCCCGGCGGATGTCGCTGACCGCACTGGAGGCCCTGCGGCCGGCGACGATGATCGACGACGTGTGCGTCCCGCGCTCGCGGCTCGCCGAGATGCTGGACGGGACCGCCGAGATCGCCCGTACGCACGATCTGCTCATCGGGGTCTGCGCGCACGCGGGCGACGGCAACACCCACCCGGTGGTCTGCTTCGACCCGGCCGACGAGGACGAGACGCGCCGGGCCCGCGCGTCCTTCGACGCGATCATGGCGCTCGGGCTGTCGCTGGGCGGCACGATCACCGGTGAGCACGGGGTCGGCGTCCTGAAGAAGGACTGGCTCGCCCGCGAGCTGGGACCGGTGGGGCTGGAGGTGCAGCGCAATGTGAAGCGCGCCTTCGACCCGCTGGGCCTGCTGAACCCCGGCAAGCTGTTCTGACCCCGGTCGCCAAGACCCTCGCGGCCCCGACCCCGGCTGTTCCGGTCCTCACGAGTCCCCGTCCGGGGACTCGTCCGAGGGCCACGGGTCCCGCAGCCACAGGTCGTCCGCCGGGGTCGGGGTGAGCAGCTCCGCCAGCGCGGCGTCCAGGCCCAGTCGCTCCGCCTCCGTCCCCGGCGGCACCGCGCGCAGGGTCCGCTCCAGCCACGCCGACACACAGGCGGACGGGGCCTCCAGCAGGGCGTCGCCGTCGGGAGAGCTGAGGGCCATGGACAGCACCGACCTGTTGTCGATCTTCGTGGGCCAGATCCGGACGTCTCCGTGACCGCACGGGCGGAACACCCCCTCCACCAGCAGCTCGCGCGCGAACGTCCAGTGCACGGGGGCGCTGGAACCGGTGTGGAAGGTGATGTGCACGGCGTACGGGTCGTCCGTCAGGTAGAGCAGCCTGGCGGGTACGGGGATGCTGCGCTCGGGGGACATGACCAGCTTGAGTTCCAGCTCGCGCTCGATGACGGGGTGGTGCATGACGGCCTCGCTTCGTTGCGGATCTCGCGTCCGGTGCGCGGGGCCGGGATCGAGCCCCACGCCCGGGGAGAGCGCCGATGTGCCGGGGTATGACGCGACTTCGCGCGGCGAAAGGGAGATTGGCCGAAATCTGTCGGATGACCGAAACCGGGCGGCTGCGGAAAGGGTTCGCTCGAAGGCTTGGATTCTCCCGTTACCGGACCCGCCGGAGGGAGGTTCTTCGCTATGGTCCTGCCCTTCACAGCCTCAAGCCACGATCGGAGTTGGGGACATTGACGGCCTCCCCTGGTGACGGCGAGCACGCGGCCCGCGAGGGCTACTACCCCGATCCCTCCATCCCTGGGTACGTGCGGTACTGGAACGGCTCGGCCTGGGTCCCGGGTACGAGCCGACCCGCCACGCCCGCGGACGAGACGGGTCCGGTCTTCCTGGACGAGACGTCGGTGACCGAGGCGTTGCCCGACCCCGACCCCGACCCCGACCCCGACCCCGACCCCGACCCCGACCCCGACCCCGAGCCGCTGTCGGACCCCCGGCCGGAACCCGGGCGCGACCGCGAGCCGGTGGTGGCCGCCGCCGTGGCCGAGCCGGTCGCCTGGCAGGCGGACCCCGCGCACCAGGCGGGCTTCGGCGGCCCGCGCGACGTCCGGGTGTCCTGGGGGCACCCCGAGGAGCCCGCCGTGCCGCGGCCGGCCCGTGCGGCCCTCGCCACGCCGCCCGGGGACCGGTACCCCGTGCAGGCGCCGGCGGAGGCCGTGGGCATCCTGTCGGCCCGGTCACCGGTGGCCGCCGCGGTCCCGGCCGCCCCCGCACCCTCCCTCCCCACCCCCGTCCCCGCCCCGGCTCCCGCGTGGCCCGCGGCTCCCGGGGGCGGCGGCGCTGGCGCGCCGTCCGGGGTCACCTCCTCCTGGCCCGAGGCGACTTCCCCCCGGCCCGCCCCGGCCCGGCCCCGCGCGGCGGTGTCGGCGCCCCGCCTCGCCCCCGAACCGGCGCGACCCGCGCCCGCCGCCGAGCGCACCCCGCCGTCCCCTCCGAAGGCCCCCGCCCGAGAGGCCGCCCCCGCCGCCCCGCTCCCGGCCGCCGCCCCGCCCGCCGCCGGCCCCCTCCCCGCAGCGCACGCCGTCTTCGAGCGCATGGCCGAGCGCGCCGTCCGCCCCGCCGGTCTGTTCCGGCGAGGGGTGGCCCGCCTCCTGGACTCCCTCGTCCTGGCGGCCGTCGTGACCGCGGCCGCCCGGCCCCTCGTGCCCCGGGTGACGGCGCACGTCCAGGCGAAGGTGGACGCCGCCCGGGTGATCGGCCGGCACACCACCGTCTGGCTGCTCGACGCCACCGTCGCCGGCTACCTGGGCCTCGTACTCGCCGCCGTCCTGCTCTTCGGAGTCCTCTACGAGGTGCTGCCCACCGCCCGCTGGGGCCGCACCCCGGGAAAGAGGCTGCTCGACGTCCGCGTCCTGGCCGTCGCCACCCGCCGGCCGCCCACCTTCGGCGCGGCCCTGCGCCGCTGGCTGGTCTTCGCGACCCTGGGCATCCCGGGCAGCCTCTGGTGCCTCGTCGACCGCCCCCGTCGCCAGGGCTGGCACGACAAGGCGGCGAAGACGTACGTGGCCCGCTGACGCCTCTTCAGGGACGGCCACCCCCCGGACGGACGCCGTCCCGTTGCGGTGTCCGCGCGCGCGGGGTCGACTCGGGCCATGAGCACCGATCAGCCGCCGCCGGACCAGCCCCCCGAGGACGACCCGTTCCGCAAGAGGCCCCAGGAGCCGACGCCCCCGTCGGGCGGTTCGCCGTACGGTTCACCGCCGCCCGGCGGCGGCGGGTATCCCCCGCCCGGTGGAACCGGGGGACCCGGGGGACCCGGCGGCGGCTATCCGCCCCCGCCGCCCCCGTACAACGGCAGCGGCGGCGGACACCCGTACGGAATGCCGGACCCCCTCGCCGGCATGCCCCCGCTCGCGGATTTCGGCAAGCGGCTCGGCGCCCGGATCATCGACCTGATCATCGTCGCGGTGCCGCTGTTCCTCATCCAGTTGCCGTTCGGCAACCGGCGGTACGTCGTCGACACGAACAAGGGCGAGGACGTCACCGAGGTCATCACCAAGTCGTACAACGGCACCGGTCTGCTCTGGACGCTGATTTCGATCGTCGCGTACGTCGGCTACGACTGGTGGTTCACCAAGAAGAACGGCCAGACCGTCGGCAAGCGGCTGCTGGGCCTGCGCGTCGCGATGCTCAACGACGGCAGCGTGCCGCCCTCGGGTCCCGCGCTCAGCCGTGGCGCGGTGCTGTGGGTGCCGACCCTGATCTGCTGCTTCTGCCTGTGGCCGCTCGCGCTGATCGTGTCGATCCTGGTCGACAAGCCGTACAAGCAGGGGCTGCACGACAAGGTGGCCAAGACCGTCGTGGTCCGCTCGACCTGAGCCCGGCCGACCCGAGCCAACCCGTCCTGGGCGCGCGGCTCGCCACGGCGTCCGGTGCGGGCGGCCGTCCCCCAGGGGACAGGCCGCCCGCACCGCCGTGTGTGCCCTGTGCCCTCGGCTCAGTGGTGCACGGAGTGTTCGGAGGCGGCCCTCGGTTCGGGCACCCGCACGTCCGCCGGCACGTCGACGGGGAACCCGGTCGCCGCCACCGGCGCCGCGGCGGGCCGCCCGGCGGCGTGCCGGCCTCGTCGGCGCGGGATCGGCACGGTGAGCGCGACGAGGAGCCCGAGGGCCAGCGCGGCGGCGGAGATGACCGCGATGCCGATCCCCGTGCTCGTCTGCGACAGCAGCAGCATGGCGATCGTCGACACGATGACGGTGGCGGAGCCGTAGGCGAGCTGTGCGGCAGTCGGACGCGGCATGGCGGTATCCGTCCTCAAGGAGGTGAGGGAGAGTCGGCTCAACTCGTCGCGCGTCGAGAGACTCTACGACGGGGCATGCCCGAGAGGAACCGTCAGTAAGCGTGCCCTTACCGCAGGACGGGTCCGCGCGGGAGCACAGGGGGCGCACGGCGTCATTCCCCGTGCATCCTCCGGTGGTTCTCCGGCTTCCCTCCGGTGGTTCCCCGGCCGTCCTCCGGTATGACTGCAGGGACGGCGACGAGGTCGGGAAGCGCCCCTTCGCCCCGACTGGCGGCGGAACGTCCGAATAGCGGAACTCGTTGCCCGCATAGTGCAGTTGTAAGGAACAAGTCAAGGTCTGTCTTTTCTTGCGTCTCTCCGGTCAAATGTCGTCACTTGAGACGCGCGCCGCGCGGAACCCCCCACTCCTTTGGAGACGTTCCGACCAACGCTGCGGCCGCGGGAGGGGAACGACATCAAGTGACCGGCAACTCCAAGAGAAGGCGTACGCTGCGCGGCGCGGCCATCGCCGTGACGGTGGCCGCGACCGCGGCCGCGGGCGCCTTCTTCACCACGGCACAGGCCGACACGAGTTGGGGTGGCGCGCCCTCATCGGACCGCCAAGACCCGACCGCTGCGGCGAAGGAGCAGGTCGAGCACGACCTGCCCGGCCCGTTCAGCAAGCAGCAGGCGCAGGCCCGCGAGGCTGCCCTCGACCAGGTGCTGAGCGGCAAGAAGACGGTCGAACAGCGCGGCGCCTCCAAGGTCGTCAAGCTGGACGACAAGAAGTACGTCGAGCTGGGCCGCGAGAAGACCGACAAGATCTTCACGATCCTCGTCGAGTTCGGCGACCAGGTCGACAACACGACCATGTTCGACCCGGACGGTCCGAACGGCCCGAAGCCCCCGGTCCAGAAGTACGGCGGCACCCCGGGCCCGGCGCACAACACGATCGCGCAGCCCGACCGCGCGACGAACAACAGCACGGCCTGGCGCAAGGACTTCAGCCGGGACTACTTCCAGGACCTGTACTTCGGTACCGGCCAGGGCAAGAACTCGCTGAAGACGTACTACGAGAAGACCTCCTCGGGTCGCTACTCGGTCGACGGCCAGGTCGCCGACTGGGTCAAGATCCCGTACAACGAGGCCCGTTACGGCTCGAACTACTGCGGCCAGACGAACTGCTCCAACGTCTGGGACACCGTCAAGGACGGCGTCAACGCGTGGGTCGACGCGCAGAAGAAGGCCGGCAAGAGCGACGCCGAGATCAAGTCGACCCTGGCGCAGTACGACCAGTGGGACCGCAACGACTACGACGGCGACGGCAACTTCAACGAGCCCGACGGCTACATCGACCACTTCCAGATCGTCCACGCCGGTGAGGACGAGTCGGCCGGCGGCGGCGTGCAGGGCACCAACGCCCTGTGGGCGCACCGCTGGTACGCCTACGGCACCGACGTCGGCAAGACCGGCCCGGCGAACAACAAGGCCGGCGGCACGCAGATCGGCGACACCGGCATCTGGGTCGGCGACTACACGATGCAGCCGGAGAACGGCGGCCTCGGCGTCTTCGCGCACGAGTACGGCCACGACCTGGGCCTGCCCGACCTGTACGACACCTCCGGTGGCGGCGACAACAGCGTCGGCTTCTGGTCCCTGATGTCGGCGGGCTCCTGGCTCGGTGACGGCAAGGACTCCATAGGCAACCTCCCGGGCGACATGGACGCCTGGAGCAAGCTGCAGCTCGGCTGGCTGAACTACGACAAGGCCAAGGCCGCGACGAAGTCCACCCACAAGCTGGGCGTCGCGGAGTACAACACCAAGGACAAGCAGGGTCTGCTCGTCGAGCTGCCGAAGAAGCAGGTCAAGACGGACATCGTCGCTCCCGCCGAGGGCTCCTCGCAGTGGTGGAGCAACATGGGTGACGACCTCAAGAACACCCTGACCCGCTCGGTCGACCTGACCGGGAAGTCCTCCGCCGCCCTGTCCCTCAAGGGTTGGTGGGACATCGAGCAGGGCTACGACTTCCTCTACACCGAGGCGTCCACGGACGGCGGCGCCACCTGGACCGCCCTCGCCGGCACCGCCGACGGCACGGCCCTTCCGGCCGACGCCTCCGGCGCCCCCTCGCTGACCGGTACCTCCGGCGCCTGGAAGCAGCTGAACTTCCCGCTCGACGCCTACGCGGGCAAGAAGGTCGACCTCCGCTTCCGCTACCAGACGGACGGCGGAGCGGGCGGCAAGGGCTTCACCGCCGACGCCATCAACATCACCGCGGACGGCTCCACCCTGTTCAGCGACGGCGCCGAGAACGGCGACAACGGCTGGACCGGCAAGGGCTTCTCGCGGGTCGGCGCCGGCTTCACCAAGGAGTACCCGCAGTACTACCTGGCGGAGAACCGTCGCTACGTCTCGTACGACTCGACCCTGAAGGTCGGCCCGTACAACTTCGGCTTCGCCAACACCAAGCCGAACTGGGTGGAGCACTACCCGTACCAGGACGGTCTGCTGGTCTGGCTCTGGGACACCTCCCAGAAGGACAACAACACGAGCCAGCACCCGGGCTCGGGTCTGATCCTGCCGATCGACGCCAACGCCAAGCCGATGAAGTGGGCGGACGGCACCCTGCTGCGGAACAAGATCCAGCCGTATGACGCGACCTTCAGCGCGTACTCGACGGACGCCTTCACCCTGCACAAGAACGGTGAGGCGCTGTTCCTCAAGCCGAAGCCCGCGAACCTCGTCTTCGACGACCACAAGGGCAAGTACTTCTACGACGAGAACCCGACCGGTTCGGTGAAGACCACTGACACCAACACCAGGATCAAGATCGTCAAGGAGCCGTACGACGGTCTCCAGATGACGGTCGAGGTCGGTCCCGCCGCCAAGTAGTCCGGCAAAACCGCAGGTCAAAGCATGATCGGCCGTCGCCCTCTAGCGGGCGGCGGCCGATCGCGTTTAGATGCGGGTCGGAAGTTGTCTTATTGACGGGGGAGCTGAAGATCATGCCCGGTGGAGGATTCGTCAGACTGCCAGGCGGCAGCGTGGTGGTCGCGCTGATGCTGCCGAGGCCGTCCGGCGAGGGCGGGAACGTCCGGGTGCTGGTCCACGCCGCGAACCGGGCCCGCGCCCTGACCAGGCTGCGGAACCTCGGCATGCGAGCCGTCTACCTCCGCGGCAACGCCCACCCGCCGACCCCCGATGAGGTCACCGCCGTCCTCCACCACCCGGACGGCCTCCTGTGGCGCTGCACCCCCGACCGCGCCCAGGAACTGTGGCACCCGATCCGCGCCCTGCTGCGGGGCGCCTGAGCCCGGCCACGGCCCCGCGGCGGCCCTCGTCGGCCCCGGGGTGCCCCTGGGGTGGCCGTGCGGCCCGGCTACGCGCCTCCGAGCACCGGGGCGC
The DNA here is from genome assembly GCF_040645975.1 of Streptomyces sp. NPDC046557. Lineage (NCBI taxonomy): Bacteria > Bacillati > Actinomycetota > Actinomycetes > Kitasatosporales > Streptomycetaceae > Streptomyces > Streptomyces sp. NPDC046557. Next base: position 47,557 of record NZ_JBEYZH010000012.1, on the reverse strand, counting down.
CCGTGAGGTGCACGCCGGCCGCCTTGAGCTCCTCCAGGGCGCGCGCCGTGGTGTGCGGGGCCACGCCGGCCGTGAGGTCGAGCAGGACGTGCGTGCGGAACCCCTCGCGCGCCGCGTCCAGGGCGGTGGCCCGTACGCAGTGGTCGGTGGCGATGCCCACCACGTCGACCTCGGTCACGTTGCGCTCCCGCAGCCATTCGGCGAGGCCCGAGCCGTTCTCGTCCCGGCCCTCGAACCCGCTGTAGGCGGCCTCGTACGCGCCCTTGTCGAAGACGGCGGCGACGGCGCCCGAGGCGACGGCGGGGGCGAAGTTCGGGTGGAACCCGACGCCCTCGGTCCCGGCGACGCAGTGCACCGGCCAGGACGTCTCGTAGTCGGGCTCGGCCGGTGGGCGCGCGAAGTGCGCACCGGGGTCGATGTGGTGGTCACGGGTGGCGACGACGTGTCGGTAGCCCGCCGTGGCCTGCCCGATCAGCTCGGTGACGGCGGCGGCGACGTCCGCCCCGCCGGGGACCGCGAGGCTGCCGCCTTCGCAGAAGTCGTTCTGTACGTCGACGACGATCAGTGCGCGGTGCATGTCGCGTGCCCTTCGCTGTGATGTGTGGTGGGTCGGGACCCCCGCGGGGCTCTTCCCCACCGTGCCGGTGCCCTGCCCGCGGACCCCCGCGCCTCAAACGCCGCCGAGGTCGCGGTCGCCCCGCGCGTGCCGGCGGGACGGGCCCGCGGGCACTCCGTCGGGGCTATACGTATTCCGTGGGGATCACGGCCTCGCCGCGCGAGAGCTGCGTCGCGGACAGCGGCAGGCCGGCGCGCGCCGCGAGGTGGCGGTCGCGGGCCGCCTCCAGGGGCTCGCGGGCCACGACCTCGCCGCCCTTGACCAGCTGGACCAGGAGCTGCCGGTCCGCGAGGACGGTCGGCACGGGGCCCACGCCCACGACCTCGGCCTCCGCCACGCCCTCGGCGTCCGGTCGGCGGGCCGCCCACTTGCGGCCCCCCAGCGAGGTCTTGCCGCCCGAGGACTTCTTCGCCACCGGCAGCAGCGGCGCCTTCGGGTCCGCCGACGCGGCCCGCGCCACCAGCTTGTAGACCATCGAGCACGTCGGGTGCCCGCTGCCGGTCACGAGCTGGGTGCCGACCCCGTACGCGTCCACGGGCGCCGCCGCCAGGGAGGCGATCGCGTACTCGTCGAGGTCGGAGGTGACCACGATCCGCGTGGCCGTCGCGCCCAGCTCGTCCAACTGCTGACGCACCCGGTGCGCGACCAGCAGCAGGTCCCCGGAGTCGATGCGCACGGCACCCAGCCCCGTCCCGGCGACCTCCACGGCCGTGCGCACCGCCTCGGCGACGTCGTAGGTGTCCACCAGCAGGGTGGTGCCGCTGCCCAGCGAGGCCACCTGCGCGGTGAAGGCGTCGCGCTCGCTGTCGTGCACCAGGGTGAAGGCGTGCGCGCTCGTGCCGACCGTGGGGATGCCGTAGCGGAACCCGGCCGCCAGGTCCGAGGTGGAGGTGAAGCCGCCGACGTACGCGGCGCGGGAGGCGGCCACGGCCGCCAGCTCGTGCGTGCGCCGGGCGCCCATCTCGATCAGCGGCCGGCCGCCGGCCGCCGAAGCCATCCGGGAGGCGGCCGCGGCGATCGCCGAGTCGTGGTTGAGGATCGACAGGACGACGGTCTCCAGCAGCACGCACTCGGCGAAGCTGCCCTCGACGCGCAGGACGGGCGAGCCGGGGAAGTAGACCTCGCCCTCCGGGTAACCCCAGATGTCGCCCGAGAAGCGGTACGTGGACAGCCAGTCCAGGGTCCGCGCGTCGATGACGGCCCGCTCCCGCAGGAACTCCAGGACCGCGCCGTCGAAGCGGAAGTTCTCGACCGCGTCCAGCACCCGCCCGGTGCCCGCCACCACGCCGTAACGCCGGCCCTCGGGCAGCCGTCGGGTGAAGACCTCGAAGACCGAGCGCCGGTCGGCGGTGCCGTTGGCCAGCGCGGCCTGGAGCATCGTGAGCTCGTAATGGTCCGTGAAGAGCGCTGTCGACGGCACGTCCACCGGCAGGCCCAGGTCCGCAGGGTTCATGTCCCGGATGCTAGCGCACATCTCGTCAAAGTGACGAGATGTAGGGCCGGTTTGTGCGACGGGCCCGTCACAGTGGCAGCATGGGACGAGTGAGTGTTGCTCCCATTGAGATCGAACGCACCGAATCGGCCGAAGAGACCTCCGCGGTCCCCGAACCCGACGTCCCGTGGGTGACCCTGGTGCACAACGACCCGGTCAACCTCATGAGCTACGTGACGTACGTGTTCCAGGCGTACTTCGGCTACTCCAAGGACAAGGCGAACCGGCTGATGCTCGACGTCCACCACAAGGGCCGGGCGGTCGTGTCCAGCGGCAGCCGCGAGGAGATGGAACGGGACGTGCAGGCCATGCACGGCTACGGGCTCTGGGCGACGCTGTCGCAGGACCGCGGCTGATGGGCACCTTCGAGTCCCGCGAGGGCGGCGGCGCGGCGATCGCGCTCGACGACATCGAGATCTCCATCCTGCGCTCCCTGGCCGTGCAGCTGCTGGAGCTCATCGGCCCGGGCGAGCCGGAACCCGCGGCGGACGCCGACCCGCTCGCCGTGCTCTTCGCCTCCGACGGCCCGACCGAACCCCCGTCCGACCCGGCGCTCGCCCGCCTCTTCCCCGAGGCGTACGGGGCCGGCCCCGACGCCCGGGAGGGCATGCCGGGCGCGGAGGAGCGGGAGCTGCGGGCCCGCTCGGCCGAGTTCCGCCGCTTCACCGAGAACGACCTGCGCACCCGTAAGCGCGAGGACGCCCTGGCGGTCGTCCACAGCCTGAACGGGCTCACCCCGGACGGCGACGGGGCGGCCGTCCTGGAGCTCACCGGGGAGCTGCCGCTGCGCTGGCTCGGCGCGCTCAACGACCTGCGCCTCACCATCGCGGCGCGGCTGGAGATCACCGAGGACGACGAGAGCGCGGCGCTGTTCCGGCTGCCCGACGACGATCCGCGCAAGCCGATGGTCATGGCGTACCTGTGGCTCGGCGGTCTCCAGGAGAGCCTCATCGAGACCCTCTGAGCCGGCCGCCCGGCGGCCCTCGCGGACTGTTCGCTCAGCGAACGCTCAAATCCGGATAACGATCAGATCACCGCGATGCGGTGATCTGATCAGCTTTGAGCCGGATGTCCCGGTTTATCTGTGCCGTGGGCCACATTCCGGCCTCTCGATCACCCGTAAGCACGTGATAAATCTTCACGACTGCCGCCGGGACGCCACCCATGTCCCCCGGCTCGCTTGAACCGGCTGATCGCCGGCGTGCAACTCCATCCGTATCCGGGGGGATCGAGGACCCGATCCGCAGCCATCGAAGGCGCGGGTCGGCGTGGAGAAAGGCGCACCAGACATGACCTCTGTGCAGGTCGAGCAGCACGACAAGAAGCCCGGCGAGGCCGCCGGGCCCGAGGGTGGCGGCGAGGGGTACCACCGCGCACTCGGAGCCCGCCAGATCCAGATGATCGCGATCGGCGGCGCCATCGGCACCGGCCTGTTCCTCGGCGCGGGCAAGGCCATCTCCAAGGCCGGCCCCAGCCTGATCCTGGCCTACGCCATCGCGGGCCTGGTCATCTTCTTCATCATGCGGGCCCTGGGCGAGCTGCTCATGTACCGCCCGGTCTCCGGCTCCTTCTCGGACTACGCCCGCGAGTTCCTGGGTCCCTTCTGGGGCTACGTGACCGGCTGGACGTACTGGCTGTTCTGGGTGGTCACCGGCATCACCGAGGTCACCGCCGCCGCGCAGTACATGTCGTACTGGACCCACGACAGCTTCCCGCAGTGGGCGTACGCGCTGATCTTCACCGTCGTCCTCTACGCCGCCAACCTGATCTCCGTGAAGCTCTTCGGCGAGCTGGAGTTCTGGTTCTCCATGGTCAAGGTCACCGCCATCGTCGGCATGATCCTGATCTGCGCCGGCATCCTCACCATCGGCTTCTCCGACGCCGCCGACACCGCGACCGTCACCAACCTGTGGAACGACGGCGGCTTCTTCCCCAAGGGCATCGGCGGCACGCTGATGACCCTCCAGATCGTCATGTTCGCCTTCCTCGCGGTCGAGCTGGTCGGCGTCACCGCCGGCGAGTCCAAGGACCCCGAGAAGACCCTCCCCAAGGCCATCAACACCGTGCCGTGGCGGATCGCCGTCTTCTACGTCGGCGCGCTGATCATGATCCTGTCGGTCGTCCCCTGGCACGAATTCCAGCCGGGCGTCAGCCCCTTCGTCGCCGCCTTCGAGAAGATGGGCCTCGGCGTCGGCGCCGCCATCGTCAACTTCGTGGTGCTCACCGCCGCCCTGTCCTCCTGCAACTCCGGCATGTACTCCACCGGCCGCATGCTGCGCGACCTCGCGCTCAACGGCCAGGGCCCCAAGGTCTTCACCAAGCTGACCAGGAGCGGCACCCCGCTCGTCGGCACGACCTTCTCCGCCGCGCTGATGCTCGTCGGCGTCTGGATCAACTACGTCGCCCCGGGCAAGGCGTTCGACTACGTCGTCTCCTTCGCCACCATCTCCGGCATGTGGGCCTGGATCATGATCCTGGTCTGCCAGATCCGCTACCGGGCCGCCTCCGACCGCGGAGACGTGCCGAAGTCCGCGTTCCGGGCGCCCGGAGCCCCGTACACCAGCTGGTTCGCGCTCCTGTTCATCGGCATGGTCATCGTGATGATGGGCATCGACAAGGACGCCCGCGTCTCGCTGTACTGCGCCCCCCTGTGGGGCGTCATCCTGGGCGTCTCCTACCTGGTCATGAAGAACCGCAACCCCCGCGGCGCGGCCTTTACCAAGGCCCTGTAGCACCCCGCGGACCGCGGGTCCCGGCCGTCCGCCGCAGCCGGGAAACGCGCCGTCCGTCCAGCATGCGGGCCCTCCCGTACCACTCCTCGGTACGGGAGGGCCCGTCTGTTTATCCTGTCGCTCATGCTGACCCTCACCCAGGCCCTGTACGACCAGATCGTGGAACACGCCCGCAAGGACCATCCCGACGAGGCGTGCGGCGTCGTCGCCGGACCGGCCGGCAGCGACCGCCCCGAGCGCTTCGTCCCGATGCTGAACGCGGCCCGCTCGCCCACGTTCTACGAGTTCGACTCCAAGGACCTGCTCGCGCTCTACCGCGAGCTCGACGACCGGGACGAGGAACCCGTGATCGTCTACCACTCGCACACCGCGACCGAGGCGTACCCCTCGCGCACCGACGTGACCTACGCGAACGAGCCCGGAGCGCACTACGTACTCGTCTCCACCGCCGACCACGACGGCCTAGGCGAGTTCCAGTTCCGCTCCTACCGCATCGTCGACGGAGTGATCACCGAGGAAGAAGTGCAGGTCGTCGAGGGTTACTGACCAGTATGTGAGCGGCAGCGGTCCACGATGCGGGATCACACTCCAAACGGGGTGCCGGGAATCGTTAACATGACCGCATGGTTTCCCACGACGTGAGCAACGAGACGCCCGGCAGGCCGCTGCTGCTGGTGGCGCGGCTGCACGTCGACCTGTGCCGCCTCGCAAGCGCCATCTGTCCCGCTGCCTGAGCACTGCCCGAGCACCACGGCCCCGCCCCGCGGGGGCACCACGCGCGCGCTCGACCCCTGCACGCCCCTTCACGCTTTGACGATTTGACGACACTGGAGCCCGCCATGGCCATCGAGGTCCGCATCCCCACCATCCTCCGCACCTACACCGACGGCGAGAAGGCCGTCACCGGCGAAGGCAGCACCCTGGCCGGCCTGTTCGCGGACCTGGAAACCCGGCACAAGGGCATCGAGGAGCGCATTGTCGACGGCGGCCAGCTGCGCCGCTTCGTCAACGTCTACCTCAACGACGAGGACGTCCGCTTCCTGGACGGCATCTCCACCGCGCTCAAGGACGGCGACAGCGTCACCATCCTCCCGGCCGTGGCCGGCGGATCGAAGTAATGCGCTACGACTCCCCCCTCGCGGCGGTCGGCAACACGCCGCTCGTCAGGCTGCCCCGCCTCTCGCCCTCCGACGACGTACGGATCTGGGCGAAGCTGGAGGACCGCAACCCCACCGGCTCGATCAAGGACCGCCCCGCGCTCCACATGGTCGAGCAGGCGGAGAAGGACGGCCGCCTGTTCCCCGGCTGCACCATCCTGGAGCCCACCTCCGGCAACACGGGCATCTCGCTCGCGATGGCCGCGAAGCTCAAGGGCTACCGGATCGTGTGCGTCATGCCGGAGAACACCAGTCAGGAGCGCCGCGACCTCCTGACGATGTGGGGAGCCGAGATCATCCCGTCCCCGGCGGCGGGCGGCTCGAACACCGCCGTCCGAATGGCCAAGGAACTCGCGGCCGAACACCCCGACTGGGTCATGCTCTACCAGTACGGCAACCCCGACAACGCGGGCGCGCACTACGCCACGACCGGCCCCGAGATCCTGCGCGACCTGCCGTCCGTCACCCACTTCGTGGCCGGCCTGGGCACCACGGGCACGCTGATGGGCGTCGGCCGCTACCTGCGCGAACACGTACCCGGCGTCAAGATCGTCGCGGCCGAACCGCGCTACGACGACCTCGTCTACGGCCTGCGCAACCTGGACGAGGGCTTCGTCCCGGAGCTGTACGACGCCTCGGTGCTCACCACCCGCTTCTCGGTGGGCTCGGCGGACGCGGTCACCCGTACCCGGGAACTGCTGCGCGAGGAGGGCATCTTCGCGGGCGTCTCCACGGGCGCGGCCCTGCACGCGGCGATCGGCGTCGGCCGCAAGGCGGTGGCGGCGGGCGAAGCGGCCGACATCGTGTTCGTCGTGGCCGACGGCGGTTGGAAGTACCTCTCGACGGGCGTCTACACGGCGGCGACGACGGAAGAGGCCATCGAGGTCCTCCAGGGCCAACTCTGGGCGTGAGCCCAGCCGGGGGAGGGTCCGGGCGGAGTCCGGTTTCGGGAAGGGGCGGGGCGGGGGAGAGGCCCCGCGCAGCGGCATCCCGCCCCGGCCCGCCGGTCCCGCCCCGGCTCACCGGGACAAGACGTCCGCCAGCACCGCCGCGTGGCTGCCCTCCGGGTCCTTGACCGCCGTCAGCAGCGTCACCGGTCCCGACGCGGCCAACCCCCGCAGTCGCCCCAACTCCGCCACCGCCTCCGGCGCCGCCAGCTCCGCCTCGTACCGCGCCCGGAACTCGTGCGCCGTCCCCCCACCCCCGTGGAACCACCGCCGCAGTTCCGCCGACGGGGCCACCGCCTTCGGCCACTCGTCCACCGCCGCCCGCTCCTTCGCCAGCCCGCGCGGCCAGAGCCGGTCCACGAGGACCCGTACGCCGTCGCCGTCCGCCCCCGGCTCCGGGGGATCGTAGACCCGCCGCACCCTGATCACCGCTCGCTCACCCGAAACCTCCGCCCAGCCCTCTGACCTCGTCCCACACGGTCGGGTCCAGCATCCCCAGCCGCCTGTCGAACTCGGCCGACGACACCTCCGCGGGCCGGTCCGCCTCCAGATAGCCGGTCCGCCCCGGCCGCCCCCCGACCCCCGGCGGCAACGGGATCACCCCCGCGCGCCGGTCGTCGTACTTCCCCGTGACCCACGCGACCCGGGCCCGCCCCCGTGTCCCCACCGCCAGCACCAGACACGACCGCCCGTCCACCAGGCACCACAGCTCACCCGGCCGCACCCGCGTCGGCGCCCCCGGCCGGCGCGGCCGCACCGCACCCCGCCCCGCCGGGCGGGGCAGCAGCACCAGCACCACGACGGCGACCACCGCCACCGCGGCGGGCCACCAGGACGTGTCCATAACCCGACGTTAGCCGCGGCCCCCGCCCCCGGCACGGCAACGCCCGTACCCCCTGTCGCTCCCCCGGGTGACAGCACAGGTGATTCCCCCCACAACGGCCCGCCGCGGAGGAGCGACCGGAGGTTTCGCGCCTTACGCTCGACGCACGCTCGGCCCGCATTCCGTCCACGGACCGTCCACGGAGGTTCACGCTCCATGAAGCTCACCGTCGTCGGCTGCTCGGGGTCGTTCCCGTCCGCGGAATCGGCATGTTCGAGCTACCTCGTCGAGGCCGACGGCTTCCGGCTGCTCCTCGACATGGGCAACGGCGCCCTCGGCGCCCTCCAGCGCCACATCGGTCTCTACGACCTCGACGCGATCTTCCTGAGCCATCTGCACGCCGACCACTGCATCGACATGTGCGCGTACTTCGTGGCCCGCTACTACCGGCACGAGGGCGGCCGCTGCGGCACCATCCCCGTCTACGGCCCCGAGGGCACCGAGCTGCGGCTGACGACGGCCTACGACGACGTCCCGGACGCACGCTCGATGAGCGAGGTCTTCGACTTCCGCACCCTCAAGTCCGGTGCCTTCGAGATCGGCCCGTTCCAGGTCCGCACCGAGCGGATGTGCCACCCCGTCGAGTCGTACGCCATCCGCGTCGAGCACGGCGGTCGCTCGCTCGCCTACTCCGGGGACACCGGCCTCTGCCCGGAGCTGGCCACGCTGGCCGAGGGCGTCGACCTGTTCCTGTGCGAGGCGTCGTTCACGCACGGCAAGGAGGACATCCCGGACCTCCACCTCAACGGCCGGGAGGCGGGCCGGTACGCGGCCGACGGCGGAGCGGGCAGGCTGGTCCTGACCCACGTACCGCCATGGACGGACGCCGCCCGCAACCTCGCCGACGCCCGCGCCGTCTACGACGGCCGGGTCGACCTGGCCCGACCGGGCGCGGTCTACGAGATCTGACGGCCCGGCCGCCCAACGGCCCGCCGCCGACGGCCGGACGGGCACGCGAACGAGCCCCCGCCCTCCCTTCCGGGAGAGCGGGGGCTCCTTCGTGCGCGAGGGCGCCCGGCCTACTTGGCCTCGGCCTTCTCCAGCTCGGCGATTTCCTCGTCGGACTCGCGGCCCGGGGTGGGGAGGTTGAACTTCGTGATCGCGAACCGGAAGATCACGTAGTAGACGACCGCGAAGCACAGGCCGACCACGGCCAGCCCGAACGGGTTGGTGGCCTTGCCCAGGTTCAGCAGGTAGTCGATGGCGCCGGCGGAGAAGCCGAAGCCGTCCTTCATGCCGAGCGACCAGGTCAGCGCCATCGAGACACCGGTGAGTACCGCGTGGACCGCGTACAGCACCGGGGCGATGAACATGAACGTGAACTCGATCGGCTCGGTGACGCCCGTGACGAACGAGGTCAGCGCGAGGGAGACCATCATGCCGCCGACGACCTTGCGGCGCTCGGGGCGGGCGCAGTGGACGATCGCGAGGCAGGCTGCCGGGAGGGCGAACATCATGATCGGGAAGAAGCCGGTCATGAACTGGCCGGCGCTCGGGTCGCCGGCGAGGAAGCGGGCGATGTCGCCGCTGTTGCCCTTGTAGTCGCCGGCCTGGAACCACGGGAAGGAGTTCAGCAGGTGGTGCATGCCGACCGGGATCAGCGCGCGGTTGAAGACGCCGAAGATGCCCGCGCCGACGGCACCGGAACCGACCAGCCACTCACCGAAGGTGTGCAGACCCGTACCGAGGACGGGCCAGATCACGCCGAAGAGGATGCCGATCAGCAGACCCGCGAAGGCGGAGAGGATCGGGACGAGACGGCGACCGCCGAAGAAGCCCGCCCACTCGGGCAGCTTGGTCCGGTAGAACTTCTGGTAGAGCAGGGCCACGACGATGCCCATGACGACACCGCCGAGCACCTTGGCGTCGACCGGGGCGTCCACGAGCGCGACCTTGTGGTCGACGACCGTCTCGACCTTCGGCAGGTTCGGGTCGGTGAAGGTCGCGAGGACCTTCGCGAAGACGAGGTAGCCGGTGACCGCCGCCAGAGCGGTCGAACCGTCGGACTTCTTGGCGTAGCCGATCGCGATGCCGACGGCGAACAGCAGCGCCATGTTCGTCAGGATCGCGCCGCCGCCGGCGGACATGTACCCGGCGATCTTGGTGAGGAAGCCCGGCAGCGACGGATCGCCGAGCATGTCCTTGTCGCCGAGGCGGACGAGCAGTGCGGCGGCCGGCAGCACGGCGACGGGGAGCATGAGGCTCCGGCCGATGCGCTGCATGACGGCCATCACGCCCGCGCCCTTCTTCTTTTCCGCAGCGGTGGCTGTGGACATGAGCTTCCTCCAGAAGGCAAGGCGCCGCCAGGGGTGGAACCAAGGGGGACGGCGGCGTCTCGAAAAGGGGGCACACGCCGCCCCGGGGAAGCGGTCGTGGTCTACACCAATGCGTGGTGTAGACCAGTTGTAACACGGTCGGGGTTAGATAAGGAACCTTCAATTTTTTGTTGTACGACGCACCCTCCCCGCGAGCAGCGCGAAGCCCCCGGATCCGAGGATCCGAGGGCCTTCCCCGCCGAAGCGGAAGGGAGCGGAGCCGAGGTCGGCGGCCTCAGGCTTTGGTGTTCTCCGCCTGCATCACCGCGATCTCCTCGTCCGACTCCCGCCCCGGCGTCGAGATGTCGAAAGCCGTGATCGCGAAACGGAACACCGCGTAGTAGACCACCGCGAAGCCCAGGCCGATCGGGATGATCAGCCACGGCTTCGTCGCCAACCCCCAGTTGATGACGTAGTCGATCAGACCCGCCGAGAAACTGAACCCGTCGTGGACCCCGAACGCCCACGTCACCGCCATCGACGCACCCGTCAACACCGCGTGGACCGCGTACAACGCCGGCGCGACGAACAGGAACGAATACTCCAGCGGCTCCGTGATCCCGGTGACGAACGACGTCAGCGCCACCGACAGCATCAGGCCCCCCACCTCCTTGCGGCGCTGCGGCTTCGCGGTGTGCGTGATCGCCAGCGCCGCCGCCGGCAGCGCGAACATCATGATCGGGAAGAAACCCGACAGGAACTGACCGGCGTGCGGGTCACCCGCCAGGAACATGTTGATGTCACCGTGCACGACCTGCCCGTCCGGCTTCGTGAAACTCCCGAACTGGAACCACACCGGCACGTTCAGGAACTGGTGCAGACCGATCACCAACAGCGCGCGGTTCGCGACACCGAAGATGCCCGCACCCCACGACCCCAGCCCCACCAGCCAGTCCGAGAACCTCTCCAACGCGTCACCGACGGGCGGCCAGATCCACAGGCACAGCACGGCGAACGCGATCGCCACGAACGACATGATGATCGGCACCAGTCGGCGCCCGTTGAAGAAACCGAGCCAGTCCACCAGCTTCACCCGGTGGAAACGCTGCCAGAACCAGGCCGCCAGCAGCCCCATGATGATGCCGCCGAACACCCCCGGGTTCTGGTACGTGTACCCGGCGAACGTGTCCGCCGACGTCAGACAGCCACCCCCGATGTCCCTGGTATCCGGCGGACAGGGCTTGTGGAAGGCGTGCATCACACCCCGGTAGACGAGGAACCCCGCCACCGCCGCCAACGCGGTCGAACCGTCCGCCTTCTTGGCCATCCCGATCGCGACGCCCACACAGAACAGCAGCGGCAGGCCCAGGTCCGGGTCCAGCAGCGCGCCACCCGCCCCCGCCATCACCTTGGCGACGTCCGTCCAGTTCAACCCGTCCTTGCCGAACACATCGGGCTGACCGAGCCGGTTCAGGATGCCCGCCGCCGGCAGGACCGCGATCGGCAACTGGAGACTGCGCCCCATTTTCTGCAGGCCCTGGAACAAGCCGTTCCACCACTTGGGCCGCGGCCTGGCTGCGGCGCTGCTCGCGCTCATCGGCGTCCTCCCTGACCGGCCCGTTTCGGCAGGCGCGTCACATACGGCACACTGGTGTAGACCACTTCTCGCACGGTCGCACGCACCGACCCACAGGGCGGGTGGATGCTGATCGTTATCATTCGGCAGGTGCCGGACACGCGCTCGCATAGATGGGCCAACCGTGAGCTACCGTGACAAAGCGGAACCCCCGGTGGGCAGACCACGCATCCGGCCGCCGAGACTCGTTCTTCGTCATACGCAGGGAGACACACATGGCCACCAAGGCTGAGAAGATCGTCGCCGGGCTCGGCGGTATCGAAAACATCGAAGAGATCGAGGGCTGCATCACCCGCCTGCGCACCGAGGTCACCAACCCCGACCTGGTCGACGAAGCAGCCCTCAAGGCCGCCGGCGCCCACGGCGTCGTCAAGATGGGCACCGCGATCCAGGTCGTCATCGGCACCGACGCCGACCCCATCGCCGCCGACATCGAAGACATGATGTGAGCTGAGCCCACCCGCTCACCCGCCCGCTCACTCGCGCGCTCTCACGGCAGCACCACAGACCCCGTACCGGAACCCGGACGGGGTCTTCCCGTACCCCCACACCGACTAGGCTCGACACCATGTCTCGCATCGACGGCCGCACGCCCGAACAGCTCCGCCCGGTCACCATCGAACGCGGATGGAGCAAGCACGCCGAGGGCTCCGTCCTCATCTCCTTCGGAGACACCAAGGTCTTCTGCACCGCCTCCTTCAGCGAAGGCGTCCCCCGCTGGCGCAAGGGCAGCGGCGAAGGCTGGGTCACCTCCGAATACTCGATGCTGCCCCGCTCCACCAACACCCGCGGCGACCGCGAATCCGTCCGCGGCAAGATCGGCGGCCGCACCCACGAGATCTCCCGCCTCATCGGCCGCTCCCTGCGCGCCGTCATCGACTACAAGGCCCTCGGCGAGAACACCATCGTCCTGGACTGCGACGTCCTCCAGGCCGACGGCGGCACCCGCACCGCCGCCATCACCGGCGCCTACGTCGCCCTCGCCGACGCCGTCGCATGGGGACAACGCAAGAAGCTGATCAAGGCCGGCCGCAAGCCCCTCACCGGCACCGTCGCCGCCGTCAGCGTCGGCATCGTCGACGGCGAACCCCTCCTCGACCTCTGCTACGAGGAAGACGTCCGCGCCGAGACCGACATGAACGTCGTCTGCACCGGCGACGGCCGCTTCGTCGAAGTCCAGGGCACCGCCGAAGGCGAACCCTTCGACCGCAAGGAACTCAACGCCCTCCTCGACCTCGCCGCCGGCGGCTGCGCCGACCTCCAGGCCCTCCAGCTCAACGCCCTGGACCTCGCCGCACCCCAGTAGGCCCCGCCCAGGGCAACCGCCGCGGCAACCGCCGGGGCCGGCCCGGCGTCTACGCCGTTACGGGCGCACGGTGTCAAAGCCGTGCGCCCGTCCACGTACCCGGGTCCTGACACCCGAGCCCACGCACCGAGCCCTTGGGGGGACCCCGAATGAAGCCCTACCGCAACCACCGCGTCGCGGCCGTCGCCCTGGCAGCCGCCCTGGCCGTCCCGGCACTCTCCTCCTGCGACACGCTCTCCACCGCCATGGACTGCGCCAACACCGCCGTCGCCATAACCAACGGGGCCAACGACCTCCGGCAAGCCGTCTCCCAGGCCGGCAACAGCCCCCAGGACGCCCAGAACGCCCTCAACCAGATCGACACGAGCCTCGAGAAGATCGGCGACCAGACCGACAACGCCGACCTCACCAAGGCCATCGACTCCATGAAGACGGCCGTCACCAACGTCCGCACCTCGATCGACAACGGCAACACCACCCCGGACATCACCCCCGTCGCCAACGCGGCGAAGGAAATCTCCAAGGTCTGCACCCCCGGCTGACACCCACCGGCCCGCACCGACGCACGACCGGCCGGCACCCTGCCCGATACTGGTCGCCATGACCCGCCTGATCCTCGCCACCCGCAACGCGGGCAAAGTCACCGAACTCCGCGCCATCCTGTCCGACGCCGGCCTGCCGCACGAACTGGTCGGCGCGGACGCGTACCCCGAGATCCCGGACGTCAAGGAAACCGGCGTCACCTTCGCCGAGAACGCCCTCCTCAAGGCCCACGCCCTGGCCCGCGCCACCGGCCTGCCCGCCATCGCCGACGACTCCGGCCTCTGCGTCGACGTCCTGAACGGCGCCCCCGGCATCTTCTCCGCCCGCTGGGCCGGCGCCCACGGCGACGACAAGGCCAACCTGGACCTCCTGCTGGCCCAGCTCTCCGACATCGACGACCCCCACCGCGGCGCCCACTTCGCCTGCGCCGCCGCCCTCGCCCTCCCGGACGGCACCGAACGCGTCGTCGAAGGCCGTCTCCGCGGCACCCTGCGCCACACCCCGTCCGGCACCGGCGGCTTCGGCTACGACCCGATCCTCCAGCCGGTCGGCGAAACCCGCACCTGCGCGGAACTCACCCCGGCGGAAAAGAACGCCATCTCCCACCGCGGCCAAGCCTTCCGCGCCCTGGTCCCGTTCATCCGCGCCCTGACGGCCTGACCGGCCCGGACGCGCCGAAGGCCCGGCTCTGAGAGCCGGGCCTTCGATTCTTAGGTCAGTGCGGCCGATGGGATTCGAACCCACATGAGCTTTCGCTCAGAGGCACCTAAAACCTCCGCTTATACCATTCAGCAACGACCGCTCGCCTGCCAATCCTAGCGGGAGACTGCCGTTGTGTGGTCCGGGTTCGGGATCTAACGGCTGCGCTTTCCTCCTCGGCACCATGTTCCGGTGGTCCTATGGCAGTTGGGGCAGAGCAGCCGCAGGTTCTCGCGTCGGTCGTCGCTCCAGTCGCCGTTGATGTGATCGACCTCCAGCGTCATGGGAAGCCCGCGCCACTGTGGGGGTGCGCCGCAGCGTGCACACCGGTGAGGGATCCCGACTTCGCGGAGGGCCCGGCTCAGGAGCCGTGTTGCGGTCCGCCTTTTGCCGCCGTGCTTGACCAGGATGTCATCAGCCGCTTTGCGAGGAGTGGTCCCAGGCTTGCCACGCCGGTGCGACTGCCCCAAAAAGTGCGACGTGTCGTGCCCTTCGTCGGCGATCCAGCGCCGCAGGTGTACGCGCTGGCCGCCGTTGTCGGCCATCCCCAGACGTCGGAGGGTTTCGGCGATACTGGCCGACTCGGCTATCGCTCGCCCGAGTTCGTCACGAGATGGACGATCGAGGCGCCCGCTCATCGACGTGCCTTGCCGCGTCCTCGGTACGTGTCCGTGGTGGAGTGACAATTGGGGCAGAGTAGCCGTAGGTTTTCCGCGCGATTGTCGCGCCAATCGCCGTTGATGTGGTCGACCTCAAGCGGGAGTGGTTCTCCGAGCCAGATGGGCGCGGTGCCGCAGTCTGCACAGCGGTCCTCGACACCCAGATCCAGCATCGCGCGCCGGAGCATCGCGCTCGGGGTGCGCCTCGCATGCGGTGCGCGTTCCTCGCGGAGGATCTCGTCCGCCGAGCGTCGCCGATGGTTCTCCCGCATTCGGTCGGTTCGGGTGGGGCCGCTGAAGTGGGAGGTGTCGATGCCCAGCGCGCGCACCCGTCGGCTGATGTGGGCGTGCTGTCCTCCCACGGCCTCGATGCCCAACCGGCGCAACACCTCGTACATGTTGCCGGAAGCCTTTACGGCTTCCTCCAGTATGGTCCGCGTCCAGCGGTTCCCGTCCCGCTCGAAGTGGGACGTGTCCACCCCCATCCGGCCCAAGCGCTTGCGGATGTACTCACGCGAGCCGCTCTGCGGGTCCACCCCCAGTTTCAGCAGCGCCTCCGTCAGGGTCCGCGCCCCCCTCGCCGCTTCCACCAGGCGTTCTCTCGTGTACGGGCTGATCGGCATCTTCGCCCCCTCCGGTTCCGGCCGCGTGTGCGGCTCCCGTACGGGGTAACGGGTCGACAGTCGGACGGTTACGGGTGGTTTCGTCCGATAAGCGGAGCGGCCCGCACCGGTTGGGTGCGGGCCGCCTGGCGGGGGACGGGCGCGGGGTCAGATGCCGAGGTCCTTGATGATCTTGGCCACGTGGCCGGTCGCCTTGACGTTGTAGAGGGCGCGTTCGACCTTGCCCTCCTCGTCCACGATCACCGTCGAGCGGATGACGCCGGTGACCGTCTTGCCGTACAGCTTCTTCTCACCGAAGGCGCCGTAGGCCGTCAGGACCTCCTTGGAGGGGTCGCCGACCAGGGTCACCTTCAAGTGCTCCTGCTCGCGGAACTTCGCGAGCTTCTCCGGCTTGTCCGGCGACACGCCGATCACGTCGTAACCCGCCTGGGCCAACACGGACAGGTTGTCCGTGAAGTCGCATGCCTGCTTGGTGCAGCCCGGCGTCAGGGCGGCCGGGTAGAAGTACACGATCACCTTGCGGCCCTTGTGGGCGGCGAGCGAGATCTCGTTGCCGTCCGCGTCGGGCAGGGTGAAGGCGGGGGCGATGTCGCCCGGCTCAAGTCGCTCGCTCATGTCAGCAGTCTCCTCGGGAGGGGATCGGTACGGTCCGAGACTAAGCTGACAGACTGTCCATGGTGGTCCGCGTCCCGAGGGCCGACCACGACCGACCAGGATGATCACGACCGACCACGACGACGGAGGCAGCGCGGTGCCGGAAGCCAGGACCCCCGCACAGATCGAGGCGGACATCGTCCGCCGCCGTGAGCAGCTCGCCGAGACGCTCGACGAGATCGGTGTGCGCATGCACCCGAAGACGATCGTCGGGGATGCGAAGGCCAAGGTCGCCTCGAAGGTCGACCAGACCGCCGGGCGGGCCGTCGTGGCCGTGAACCGGCTGGTCACCGATCTGAAGAGCGGGCTGCGTCATGAGGACGGGACGCCGCGCGTCGAGCGGCTCGTGCCGGTCGCGTTGGTCGCGGCGGGGTTGGTGGGGGTGCTCGTGCTTGCGGCGCGCCGCAAGCGCGGATGACGTCGGTGGCCGATGTCGGTGACCCTGCGGGGTGCCGGCCGGGTGTGGGCGGGTAGGTTCGGGTCGTGAGCGAGAACACCACCACCCACGACAAGCTGCCCATCCGGATGCTGCACGACCGTGTGCTCGTACGGTCCGACGTGCCGGAGGGGGAGCGCCGCTCGGGCGGCGGCATCCTGATCCCGGCGACGGCCGCCGTCGGCAAGCGGTTGGCCTGGGCCGAGGTGGTCGCGGTCGGCCAGAACGTGCGGAGCGTCGAGCCGGGGGACCGGGTGCTGTACGACCCGGAGGACCGGGCCGAGGTCGAGGTACGCGGGGCGACGTACGTGCTGATGCGCGAGCGGGACCTGCACGCGGTGGCCGCGGAGCGGCTGGAGGGGTCGAAGGATTCGACCGGGTTGTATCTCTGATTCGTTGCGGAAGGGGCCGGTGACCTCGGTCACCGGCCCTTTTGCATGCCCTTTGCTACGGTGGTGGGGAACCCCCGACGAGACGCGCCGTACCGGGTAGCTGGACGCAAAGACGACGCACCCCCGTTTCCGTTCTCGTCCCGGAGGTGCCTGTCATGGCCTGGGTTCTGCTTCTCGTCGCCGGTCTGCTCGAAGTGGGCTGGTCGATCGGTATGAAGTTCACCGAAGGCTTCACCCGGTTGTGGCCCAGTCTGTTCACGGGCGCCGGCATCGTCGCGAGCATGGTGTTGCTGTCGTACGCGGCGAAGACGTTGCCCATCGGTACGGCGTACGGCGTGTGGGTGGGTATCGGCGCGGCCGGTGCGGCGGTGCTGGGTATGGCGGTGTTGGGGGAGCCGGTGACGGCCGCCCGGATCTTCTTCATCTGTTTGCTGCTGGTCGCGGTGGTGGGGTTGAAGGCCACGTCCGGTCACTGATCCGGCCGGGGTCATTCGAGGTAGCGCGACGGCGGGCGGGGGCGGCCGCCGTCGGGGCCGCCGAGGGCGCCGGCGGTGATGCCCGCGGGTGTTCCCCCCGTGGTGGTGCCGGTGGTGCTTCCGGTGGTCCCGGTGGTCCCGGTGGTGGTTCCCGTGGTGGTGCCGTTGTCGGTGCCCGCGTCGCTCTGGTCACCGGTGGTTTGGCCGCCGTCGGTCTGGCCGCCCGCGTTTCGTCCCCCCGTGGTGTCGCCGCCGTTGGTCTGTCCGTCCTGGTTCTGGCCGCCGGTCGGTGCGTTGGGGCGGTGCGGGCGGCCCGGTCGGCTGGGCGGGACGGGTGGGAGCGGGGTGGTGCCCGGGGGTTGGTCCGGGTTGTTCGGGGTGAAGGGCGGTGGCGAGGGGGCGGCGCCCGGCTGGAGTTCGAGGTCGAAGTCGAGGGGGTCGCTGCCGGCCAGTGCGGCCTTCGTGTACTGGGCCCAGATCCGGGCGGGGTATCCACCGCCGCCGAGGCGGTCCTCGCCGAGGGCCCCGTACAGGGATTCCAGGGTGCCGGTGCCGGGGTCCTGGCCCATCACGGAGATCACCGTGACCAGGTCGGGGGTGTACGCGGCGAACCAGGCGGAGCGGTCGAGTTCCGCGGTACCGGTCTTGCCGGCGGCGGGGCGGCCGGCTGCCAGGGCGGCGGTGCCGGTGCCGTTGTCGACGACGCTGACCAGCATGGAGGTGGTGGTGTCGGCGGCCTCGCGGCTGACGGCCTGGCGTGGGGCGCGGTCGGGCAGTGGGAGGCTCTCGTCGCCCTTGGTGACGTTCTGGACGAGGGTGTAGGGGGTGTAGCGGCCGTGGTCGGCGAGGGTCGCGTACGCCTGGGTCATGTCGAGCACGCTTGCCTGGAGGGTGCCGAGTGCCATGGCGGGGCCGGGGTCGAAGTTGGGGGTGTTCTCGGGGATGCCGAGTGCGACGGCGGTCTTCTTGACCTTGTCGGTGCCGACGTCGACGACCATCTGGGCGAAGACGGTGTTGACGGAGAGGTCGGTGGCGGTGTTGACGGTGATGTCCCCGTACGACTGCTGTCCTTCGTTCTCGGGGGCGTAGGGGATGCGGGTTCCGACGACGCGGCGCTTGTTGTCGCCGTTGTAGAGGGTGTTGGGGGTGATGCGGCGGCCGTCCTGGGTGCGGGAGTCGTTGTCGACGGCGGACGCGAAGACGAACGGTTTGAAGGTGGAGGCCACTTGGTAGTCGTGCCGGGTGGCGTTGTTGACGTACTGCTTGGTGTAGTCGAGGCCGCCGTACATCGCGACGACCTTGCCGGTGGTGGGGTCGATGGAGACGCCGCCGGCCCGGACGACGCGGTCGGCCTTGTGGGCCTGCGGGTCGAGTTTGTCGATCAGTTGTTTGTCGGTGGCGGCGACGAGGGCGTTCTGCCGGCGTTTGTCGATGGTGGTGGTGATGCGGTAGCCGCCTTCGGAGAGGGTCTTGTCGTCGACGATCTTGCGGTCGACGATGTACTCCTTGATGGCTTCGACGAGGTAGCCGCGTTGCCCGGAGAGGCCGGCGGCGGGGCGGATCTTGCCGGGTTCGGGGAAGCGGGCGGCCGCGCGTTCGGCGGCGGTCATCCAGTTCTTCTTGACCATGCCGTCGAGGACGTAGTTCCAGCGGGCGAGCGCGCGGTCGCGGCTCTGGGGGTGGGCGACGACGTCGAAGGTGCTGGGGGAGTTGAGGAGGGTGGCGAGGTAGGCGCCCTCGGTGGTGGTGAGGGCGCCGACGTCCTTTGCGTAGTAGGCGAGGGCGGCGGCCTGGATGCCGTAGGCGTTGCGGCCGAAGTAGCTCGTGTTGAGGTACCCCTCCAGGATGTAGTCCTTCGACTTCTCCCGGCCGAGTTTGATCGAGATGAAGAACTCCTTGGCCTTGCGTTCGACCGTCTGTTCTTGGCCGAGGTAGTAGTTCTTGACGTACTGCTGGGTGATGGTCGAGCCCGATTGGGTGCCCTTGCCGGCGAGCGTGTTCCACGCGGCGCGCAGCATCGCCTTCGGGTCCACCGCACGTTCGGAGTAGAAGTCCCGGTCTTCCGCGGCCAGTACGGTCTCCTGGACGGTTCGGGGGATTTGGGAGAGGGCCACGTTGACTCGGTTGACCTCGCCGTCGCGGGCGAGCTGGGTGCCGTCGGCGTAGAGGTAGAGGTTGGACTGAGCGGTGGCGGTGGCGTTGGCGGGCGGGATGTCGACCAGGAGGTAGCCGGCGATGAGGCCGCCGGCGATCAGGAGGGCGATGAGGAGCAGGCCACCGAGGAGCATGCGCCAGCTGGGGAAGGCCCTGCGCCAACCGGTGCGCTTCCGGTCGCGTGTGGTGGGTTCCCCCGCCTGTGCCTGCGCCTGCGCCTGTGCCCCTGCCTGTGCCTGCTCTCGTGCCGGTGTCTGGTCCTGCGCAGGCGGGTGGGCGCGCGAGTCCGGTCGGGGGGTGTCGGGATCGCGAGGCGTCCAGCCCGGGGGTGGTGACTGGTCGTTCATCTCCGGGCTCCTCGACGGTGTGCGACATATCCGCATCTGCACCAATGGTGTCTACCTGATAGCGGTTGTGTAGGACTCGGACGGGCGTAAATCCGTCGCGTGGCTCGCCCCTCCGCACTAAGCTCGCGCGCTTTGGCCGACGTAGGAACGACCTGGGAAGGGGAGGGATACGGTGCGCCGACAAGTGGGCCCGCGAGCGGCGGCGGGTGAGGACCGGGACGCGGGCGAGGTCGGGGGCACGGGCGGGGGCGCGGAGTGGGACGACCGTCGGAGGGCGGCCGGCCGGGAGGTGACGCACCGCGTACGGCTCTACGCGGCCGTCGCAGCCGGCGGCTTCCGGCGCTACGCCACCTACGGGACGGCGACGGCGGCCGGGGTGTTCACCAACACCGTGTTCGGCTTCGTCCTCGCCTACACCTTCATCGCGCTGTGGGACGAGCGGCCCCACCTCGGCGGCTACGACCAGGGGCAGGCATTGGCCTTCATCTGGGTCAGCCAGTCGCTGCTCGCGGCCGGCGCGCTGCTGGGCGGCGGGTTCCAGGAGGAGCTCCACGAGCGCATCCGTACGGGGGACATCGCCGTCGACCTGTACCGTCCGGCCGACCTCCAGCTGTGGTGGCTCGCGGCCGACCTGGGGCGGGCGGGCTTCCAACTGTTGGGGCGCGGGCTGGTGCCGGTGCTGGCCGGGGTGCTCGCCTTCCCGGTGGCGTTGCCCGTGGACCCGGTGCGCTGGCTGCTGTTCCTGCCGGCCGTGGTGCTCGGCCTGGTGGTGGGTTTCGCGGTGCGTTTCCTGGTGGGGCTGGCGGCGTTCTGGCTGATGGACGGCGCCGGGATCAACATGGTGGCCGGCCTGGTGTCGGTCTTCTTCTCCGGGATGCTGCTGCCGTTGACCGTCTTCCCCGGCGGCTTCGGCGAGGTGGTCCGCCTGCTGCCGTGGGCGGCGATGCTCCAGGTGCCGCTGGACGTCCTGTTGGGCAAGGGCGCGGGGGCCGGCGGTGCGGTACGGGCGTTCGTGTTCCAGGCCGGGTGGGCGCTGGTGCTGCTGGGGGCCGGTCGGTTGATGCAGTCGGCCGCGACGCGGAAGGTGGTGGTCCAGGGTGGCTGAGGTGACGTGGGGGCGGGAGCGGCCGCCGGTCGTGGTGGGGGAGCGGGAGCCGGGGCGCGGGCGTGTGCTGGATGGGTTGCGCGGTTATCGGTTGATCGTCGCCATGTGGGTCCGCTCGACCATGACGTACCGGGCGTCCTTCCTGCTGGCCGTCTTCGGGAACGCGGCGATCACGATCCTGGACTTCGCCGCGATCTTCATCATGTTCACGCATGTGGACGCCCTGGGCGGGTTCTCCCTGCCGGAGATCGGCCTGCTGTACGGGTCCTCCTCGACCTCGCTGGGCCTGGCCAACCTGCTGCTCGGCACCACCGACCGGATCGGTACGCGCATCCGCGACGGCTCGCTCGACACGATGTTGGTGCGTCCGGTGCCGGTGCTCGCGCAGGTCGCGGCGGACCGGTTCGCGTTGCGCCGGTGCGGGCGGATCGGGCAGGGGCTCGGGGTGCTGGTGTGGGCGGTCGTGGTGCTCGACGTGGACTGGACGGTCGGGAAGGCGCTGTGGGTGCCGGTGATGGTGCTGGGGGGTGCGGTGATCTTCGGGGCGGTGATGGTGGCCGGGGCGGCCTTCCAGTTCGCGGCCGGTGACGCGGCGGAGGTGGTCAACTCCTTCACGTACGGGGGCTGCACGATGCTGGAGTACCCGCCCACGGTGTTCGCGAAGGAGCTGTTGCGCGGGGTGACCTTCGTCGTCCCGCTGGCATTCGTCAACTGGTTGCCCGCCCTGCACGTGTTGGGGCGGCCGGATCCGCTGGGGTTGCCGGGCTGGGTCGCGTACCTGAGTCCGCTCGTGGCCTTGGCGGTGTGCGTCCCGGCGTCGCTGGCGTGGCGCGCGGGACTTCGTTCGTACCGGAGCACGGGGAGCTGAGGACAGGCATGGGAGACGTACGGGACGACGACGTGCTGATCGAGTTGGACGGGGTCGAGAAGGTTTTCGCCGTCCGGCGCCGAGTGGGTCTGGTGCGCCGGGAGAAACGGCAGGTCAGGGCCGTGGACGGGATCAGTTTCACGGTCGGTCGGGGCGAGATGGTGGGATACATCGGACCCAACGGGGCGGGGAAGTCCACCACGATCAAGATGCTGACCGGGATCCTCACCCCGAGCGGCGGCCGGTTGCGCGTGGCGGGCATCGACCCGGCGCGGGAGCGGATGCGGCTGGCGCACCGGATGGGTGTGGTCTTCGGGCAGCGCACGACCTTGTGGTGGGACTTGCCGCTGAAGGACTCCTACGGGTTGATGCGGCGGATGTACCGGATCCCGGAGGCGAGGTACCGGGCGAACCTGGAGCGCTGTGTGGACCGGCTGGACCTGGCGGAGCTGCTGGACGTACCGGTGCGGCAGTTGTCGTTGGGGCAGCGGATGCGCGGGGACATCGCGGCGGCGTTGCTGCACGATCCGGAGGTGTTGTACCTGGACGAGCCGACGATCGGGCTCGACGTGGTGAGCAAGGCGAAGGTGCGGGGCTTCCTGCGGCAGTTGAACGCGGAACGCGGGACGACGGTGCTGCTGACTACGCACGACCTCCAGGACATCGAGCAGTTGTGCGAGCGGGTGATGGTCATCGACCACGGACGCCTGATGTACGACGGCCCGCTGGACGGGCTGCACGCGTCCGGGGCGGCGGGGGAGAGCGAGCGGACGCTGGTGGTGGACCTGGAGCGGGAGTTTCCGCCGCTGGAGGTGCCGGGGGCGCGGGTGGTCCGGGTGGAGGGCGTCCGGCAGTGGCTGGCGTTCCCGGCGCAGGCGTCGGCGGCACCGCTGGTGGCGGCCGTGGCGGCGGGGTATCCGCTGTCGGACCTCTCGGTCCGGGAGCCGGACATCGAGGAGGTCATCGCGCGGATGTACGCGGGGCGGGGGTGAGGCGCCGGGGGCAGGGGCGTGAGGTAGGGGGAAATCAGGGTCGGTCCCGGGGTCCGGTGCGGGGGCGATCCCTACAACCGGCCGGGCCCGGTACATAGTCTGGTCCCATGAATGACGAGCGGCCGGAGAAGCCGTTGACGGAGGGGTCGTTGCCGGAGGAGTCGTCGCCGGGGAGGCCGGTGTTCGAGAAGCCGGTGTTCGAGAAGCCGGCGCCCGAGAAGCCGGCGTCCGAGGATCGGCTGCCGCAGCTGAGGGCCTCGGACGCCGACCGGGAGCGGGTGGTGGAGCGTCTGCGGGACGCCGTCGCCGAGGGCCGGCTCGACATGGAGGAGTTCGAGGAGCGGCTGGACGCGGCCTACAGATCCCGGACCTACGCGGAGCTGGAGCCGCTGACCCGCGACCTGCCGGCGGTGGGGGCGGCGGCGCCCCTGGCTTCGGCGCCTTCACAGGGCCCGGTGGCGCGGGCGGGTTCCGGCGCGGCGTGGGCGGACCGGATCGGCGGCGAGGGCACCTGGTCGACGGGGATCGCCGTCATGTCCGGGTTCCAGCGCAAGGGCCGCTGGACAGTACCGGCACGGTTCGACGCGTTCGCGTTCATGGGCGGCGGAGAGCTCGACCTGCGGGAGGCGCACTTCGCCCAGCGCGAGGTGGTGATCAACTGTGTGGCCGTGATGGGCGGCATCGAGATCACCGTGCCGCCGGGCGTGGAGGTCGATGTGCGGGGCATCGGGTTCATGGGGGCGTTCGACCAGCGCGAGAGCCCTGAACCGTCGGAGCCGGGCGCACCGCGCGTGGTGGTGACGGGCCTGGCCCTGATGGGCGGCGTGGAGGTGCGGGTCAAGGAGCCGAAGGGGGCCAAGGGACTCAAGGGTTCCAAGCCGGTGGACGGGCCGTCGCTGCGCAAGGAGCTGTAAGGGGCTCCCGGGGCCCCGCCGGCGCGCCGGGAACTCCTCGGACCGTTCGGGAGTCGGATGCTATGCAGACAAAACCGGCCACCGGGGGAAGGGCAGGAGTACGTGGAAGACGTGGACCATCGCGAGGGTGCGGAGACCAGAGCCGGAGCCGGAGCCGGGACCGGAGTCGGAGCCGGTAGAGGGCCCGGCACGAAGGCCGCCGTGGCGCGGGGTGCCTTCGTGTTCAGCGCGGCGGACGAGGAACGGCGGCGCGGCGTTCGCCGGATGAAGACCACCGCGACCGGCCTGCTGACGCTGGTCGCGCTGGTCTACGTACTCGCCAAGTGGGCGCAGCACACCGGCGCCGGCGGCTGGGCCGGTTACGTCGCGGCCGGCGCCGAGGCGGGCATGGTCGGCGCGCTCGCGGACTGGTTCGCGGTCACGGCCCTGTTCCGGCGGCCCCTGGGGCTGCCCATCCCGCACACCGCGATCATTCCGACGAAGAAGGACCAGCTCGGAGTCTCTCTGGGGGAGTTCGTCGGCGAGAACTTCCTCTCCCCGGAGGTGGTCAGGGCCCGGCTGCACGCCCTCGGCATCGGCGGGCGGCTCGGCTCCTGGCTGGCGCAACCCGCGCACGCCGAGCGGGTCACGGCGGAACTGGCGACCGCCCTGCGCGGAGCCCTGACCGTGCTGCGCGACTCCGACGTCCAAGCCGTCGTGGGCGAGGCGATCACGAGACGGGCCGAGGGCGCCGAGATCGCCCCCGGGATCGGCAAGACCCTGGAGAAGGTCGTCGCCGACGGCGGTCACCACCGCGCCGTCGACCTCGTCTGCGCGAAGGCCCACGACTGGCTCGTCACGCACGGCGACTCGGTCATGGACGCGGTCCAGGGCGGCGCCCCCGGCTGGACCCCGCGCTTCGTGGACCGCAAGGTGGGCGAGCGGGTCTACAAGGAACTGCTGCGCTTCGTGACGGAGATGCGCGACATGCCGGAGCATCCGGCACGGGGCGCGGTGGACCGGTTCCTCACGGACTTCGCCGCCGACCTGCAGTCGGACACGCGGACCCGCGAGCGGGTGGAGCGGCTCAAGTCGGAGATCCTGGCGCGGGGCGAGGTGCAGGACGTCATCGCCTCGGCGTGGGCGGCGGTCCGGTCGATGATCATCGCGGCGGCGGAGGACGAGCGGAGCGAACTGCGGCTGCGCGTGCGGTCCTCGCTGATGTCCCTGGGCGCGCGGCTGGCGACCGACGGGCGGCTGCAGGACAAGGTGGAGGGCTGGATCGAGGGGGCGCTGGTGTACGTCGTCACCACCTACCGGACGGAGATCACCTCGCTGATCACCGACACGGTGGCGGGCTGGGACGCCGAGCACACCTCCCGCAAGATCGAGGCCCACATCGGCCGCGACCTCCAGTTCATCCGCATCAACGGCACGGTCGTGGGCGCGCTGGCGGGCCTCCTGATCTACACGATCTCGAAGGCCCTGGGGGCTTGAACGGCCCGCCGGGGGCGCTTCAGCCTCGCCGGCCAGTATGAGGACGCTCCTCCGCCTTGCGATGCACCGCATCCGACGCCGCGCGCCGATCCACCGGGCTTACGGGACAGCCCCTAGCCGCGCCGGTCGGACACGACCCAGGCCGCACCGGCCACGACCCCCGCCGCGCCGAAGACGGCCGGCCACGCGCCGACCTTCTTGGCCAGCGGGTGCGCTCCCGCGAAACCGGCCAGGTACAGCGCGCCGAGACCGGCCGCCGCCGGGGCGCCGCCGCGCCTGTGCCATTCCCGCCCCGCCGCGATCCCGGCGGCGCCCAGCACGACCCCGCCCAGCGGGCGCTTCCTGCTCCAGCGGGCCACCGCGTACCCGCCCACCAGTCCGGCCGCCGCCACCATCGAGGTCGGTACCCGCTCCATGTCCACTCCGTCCACTCCCTGCGCGCGTCGTATCGGTCCGCTACGAGGCTAACGCGGCCCTCTGACCGCCCGACGCGCGCCCAACCCGCCCAGCACCAGTACCGTCCCGCCGATCAGGCCGTCCGGCACCGCGTCCCGTACGGCGGCCGGCAGCAGCGCCACCACCCCGAGGACGAGGAGGAAGGCGAGGGCGGCCCGTCCGGCCGCCCGAAGCATTCTGTCCACGGCTGCTCAACGCGACCGCCGCGCCCCGCGTCACGGACCGCGCGGAGGCGATTTGTCGCACACTCGCCGGATCCGCCTGATACGTCGCGCGGGGAACCGGGACCGCATAAATTCACTCTCCTCAGACAAACGGGAAAATCCCCGCCAACGCGTCCCAGGAGCCCGGACATCGTGATCTGCTACGGACAGGCCGTCCTCGACCTCGTGGACGAACTGGTCGACGCCTACGCCGACGTCTTCTCCGCCCCGCCGTGGAACGAAGACGAAGAAACCATTCGCCAGTTCGGGTCCCGCCTCCCCGTCGACGCCCGGCGCCGTGGTTTCCGTACCGCCCTGGCGCAATCCCCGACCGGCATCGACGGGTTCGCCACCGGCTGGCTCACCCCGGCCGCCTTCCCCAAGAACCGCGCCTACAGCCAGGTCGCGGCGCAGCTCGGGCCCGGCCGGGTGAAGGAACTCCTCATCGGCGCACTGGAGATAGACGAACTCGCCGTACGCCCCTACGCGCGCGGTCGCGGCACCGGACGCGCCCTGCTCACCGAGATCACGGCCGACGCCCCCGACCGGCGCGCCTGGCTGCTGACCTCCCGGCTGGCCCGGGACACGGTGGCGACGTACCGCCGCCTGGGCTGGCACGAGGTCGCCGCCCTTCCCGGCACCGAGACGGGCGTGATCGTCTTCCTGGCCCCGGAGCACCCGAGCCGCTGACCGGGGGTATTGCGTCCCGGCTCCGGGCATACCCGCGCCATGATCACCACGACGCACCGGCGGCTGGCCCGGCGCCAGCTCAACATGGCCACCCGGCACCAGCTCACCACGGCCGCCGGAGTACCCGACGCCACCATCACCTCCCGCACCCGCCCGGGCGGGCCATGGCAGCGCTTACTGCCCCGGGTCTACCTCCTCCAGACCGGGCCCCCGGACCACCGGCAACGCGCCCTCGCAGCCGTCCTGTACGCCGCCGAGTCGACCGCCGATCCGCTCTCGGGGGAGACGGCCGCCCTGACCGGCGGCGCCGCGCTCGCCCTGCTCGGCATCCGCGAGGCCCCGTACGCCCCGGCCGACGTCCTGGTCCGGGCCCCGCGCCGGGTCACCGCCACCGCCGGGGTCCGCCCGCTCAGCACCTCCCGCTGGCCGCACACCATCACCGTCCGCGGTATCCCGAGCACCCGGCCGGTCCGCGCGGCCGCCGACTACGCCGCCCGCGCCGACGATCCCGACCAGGTCCGTTCGATGCTGGCGCACGTGGTCCAGGCCGGCTGGTGCCACCCGCACGACCTGCACGCGGAACTGCGCGCCTCCCGCCTCCTGGGCCGCCCCGCCATCCGCTCGGCGGCGTCGGAACTCCTGGCCGGGGTCCGCTCGGTCGCCGAGGCGCGGGCCCGTGACGCCCTCACGGCGACCGACCTGCCCGCCCCGCTCTGGAACGCCCGCCTGCACACCCCGGACGGCGCCTTCCTGGCCAGCCCGGACGCCTACTGGCCCGACGAGGGCGTGGCCCTGGAGATCGACTCGGCCGAGTACCACTACACGCGGGACCTCTGGCAGGCCACCCTCCGCCGCAGGCTCCGCCTGGAGGCCCATGGCGTCCTGGTGGTCAGCGCGACCCCTTCCATGATCCGCGACACCCCGACGGAGGTCGTCGCGGCGCTCCGCGCCCTCCTCGCCCTCGCCGCGCGCCGCCCTCTGCCCCCGACCGTCCACGCCCGCGGCCACGTCCGGTTGGAGCTGCCCGTTCCGGGAGAATGACGGGGTGGAACCCCTTGAGAGCACCCCGGCCGTCCGGGCCCGGATGAGTCGGCAGAAGAGCAAGGACACCGGGATCGAGCTCGCCCTGCGGCGGTCGCTGCACGCGGCGGGACTGCGGTACCGGGTGCACCGGCGCCCGGTGAAAGGGGTGCGCAGGGAAGCCGACATCGTCTTCGGTCCGGCGCGGGTCGCGGTGTTCGTGGACGGCTGCTTCTGGCACGGCTGTCCCCTCCACGCGACGTGGCCGCGCAGCAACCCCGAGTTCTGGCGCGCCAAGATCGAGGGGAACCGGGCCCGCGACCGCGACACCGATGCCCGCCTCGCGGAGGCCGGTTGGCTGGCGGTACGGGTGTGGGAGCACGAGTCGGTGGAGGAAGCGGCCCGGCGCGTGGGGGCGGCCGTCCGGGGCCGCCGCCCCCGTACGTCGGGTCCCGGTCAGACGATCGGTGTGTCGCCGCCGTGACACTCCGGGTAGGGCTTGCCCGAGCCGCACCAGCAGGGAGAGGCGGCGGACGGGGGCCACGGGGTGGCCTTGCCGCGGGCGGCGAGGGTGGTGGCGTACTCCGCCAGGAGGCTGGGGGAGGCGGGGGAGGTCTTCTCCGAAGCGGCGAACGCCTCGTAGGAAGGGACGCTGGCCGTGACGATGCCCAGGTTGGTGGTGCCGGAGCCGGCCAGGGCACGCAGGGACGCTTCGATGCTTTCCAGGTGCTGGGCGTGCGAGGGGTACTCGGCGGCGAGGCTCGGGTAGCTCGTCAGGAGCTCGGCCAGTTCGCGCTGCGGCCAGTGGAGGATCGCGACCGGGAAGGGACGGGAGAGCGCGGCGCGGCGGTCACCGAGTTCGGCGCGTAGCCGGGCGATCTCGGCGCGGAGTTCGGCCGGGTCGTCGGAGCCCAGGGCCCAGATCCGCTTGGGGTCGTGGAGCTCGTCCAGCGGGATCGGGCCGATGTGGCGGGTGTCCGCGACCATGTCCCATTCGTCGTGAGGGCGTCCGAGGAGGCGGCGGACGCGGTGCCGGCCCGTGAGGAGGGCGGTGGTCGCCCGGGTGAGGGGGGTGTTCTCCGGGATCAGGAGGGTCGCCGCCTGGGTGAAGCACTCCTCCGAGGCGGTCAACTCGTCGTGGTTCTCCAGGGCTTCCGCGATGACTTCCCAGGGGGCCGGATCGGTGGGGGCCGCCGCGCGGATGCCCTGGATCAGGGCGCGGGCCTCGGCCTCGTGGCCGTACTCCCACAGGTTCGAGGCCTGGAGCGCCTTGATCAGGTGCGGGTCGTCGGGGTCGGAGGCGAGGAGTCGGTCGTAGAGCGCGCTTGCCCGTTCCCGTTCGTCGGCCAGTTCGAGGTGGGCCGCGGCCTGGAGGAGCAAGGGCTCCTGGTCCTCGGGGTAGCGGGTCGCCGTGCGGATGAGGCGCTCGGCTTCGGCGATGTGCTCGGCAGGCGTGTCGGGGCGCATGGTTCACACCGTACTGCCGCTGGTCAGTTGAGGGGGGAGGTCTTAAGGTGCCGCCCGTGCGGGATCACATACCTGTGGTGGTGCGGGGGCGCGGTCGACGGGGGCGCCGGGCCGGTCTCGCGGGGGTGCTGTGGACGGCCGCCGAACTGACCGTCACGGTGGGGGTGGTGTTGTTGTTGCTGGTGGTGCACCAGGTGTGGTGGACCAACCGGCAGGCGCTGGCGGGCGCGCGGCAGGAGGTTCGGGCGTTGGAGCGGGCATGGGCGGGCCCCGGGGCGACGCCCGGTCCGGAGCCCGAGGGGGATGCGCGGGAGGAGTCCGGGGCGCGGGAGGAGGTGGTGTCGTCGGCTCCGGCCGGGGCGCAGCCGTCGTCCTCCTCGTCGGCGGACGCCGGGCCCTCCGCCGGCTCGCCGACCCGGGCGGCCGGGCCGGTCGCGGAGCCCGGGCGGGACCGGTCGTACGCCGTGCTGCGCATCCCGCGCCTCGGGCTGGAGGTGCCCGTCGCGCAAGGGGTCGACAAGAAGGCCGTCCTGGACAAGGGGTACGTCGGGCACTACCCCGGGACCGCTCAGCCGGGCGCGGAGGGCAACTTCGCACTGGCCGGGCACCGCAACACGCACGGGGAGCCGTTCCGGTACCTGAACCGGCTCGGGGTGGGGGACGAGGTGACGGTCGACGTGCGGGGGCGGAGGTACACGTACGTGGTGGGCCGCGTACTGCCCGAGACGACGGCGCGGGACACGGGCGTGATCGCTCCGGTGCCGCGCAGCGTGGTGAGGCCGGAGTACGGATACAGCGCACCCGGCGCGTACATCACGCTGACCACCTGCACGCCGGAGTACACGTCCACGTACCGGCTGGTGGTGTGGGGGACGTTGAAACGGTGACGGGCGGTCAGGAACCTGGGAACTCGGGAACCCGGGAACCCGGGAAGCCGGTAACTCGGGAACCGCGGCGTGAGCCGGGGCGTTGTCAGTGGTACGGGAGTTCGTGCGGGAATTCTTACGGGTGGGTCGGCAGTGGAAGGGGGTGGGCGGCATGGTCGGGCGGTTCGTCGAGCTGTGCGTCACCCTGCTGCTCGGAGGCTTCCTGGGGCTGCTGCTCGGGGAGAGCGGGCCGGCCGCCGTGGTGGTGGTCCTCGCGGCGGTCGTCGCGGTCGGCGCCGCCGCCCTGGCGGCGGGCCGTGTCCGGCTCGTGCCGCCGCACCGAATACGGACCGCGATCCGTGATCGCGAGCAGCGCACGGCGTTCCTGCCGCAGCGTGATCCCGACGCATCCGGCCGGTCGCGGCCCAGGGCACCCGGCCGCCTCGTCCCGACGGCCGCGTAGGGGCGCGCAGAACAGGACCGGGCCGGTCGGCCCGGGCCGGTGGCGCTTGCTTTCCGCTCACTGATCATCTGTCGTCGCCCCTCGCGGGTCGTCACGCCGAAACGCATCACTTTCGACGTTTGACGAGACCCCTCGGAGGGCCCGCGTGTCCGTTTTCACCCACCTTGTTGCCCAGCTGGGCCGGCTGTTGGAGCCGGTGCTGGCCGAGTCCGCGACCGCTGTGGCGATCGTGCTGTTCACCGTGCTCGTACGCCTCACGCTGCACCCGCTGAGTCGGGCGGCCGCGCGCGGCGCGACACCGATGGCCGGCTGCTTGCCCGCGCTGCTGCAGCTGCCGGTGTTCTACGTCATGTACCGCGCCTTCTCCTCCTCGGACATCGGCGGCGCGGCCAACGAACTGCTGGCGCACCGGCTGCTCGCCGCACCCCTGGGGGACCGGTGGGCAGACGCACTGGGCGAGGGCGGGGTGTTCGGGGCGCCGGGGTTGGTGTTCCTCGGCCTGTTCGCGGCGATCGCGGCCGTGGCGGCCTGGAGCGCGGTCCGCGGACGTCGGGCGGCACTGGCCTCCGACGCCGGGGTCGGGACCGGTGGTGGGGGCGGGGCCGGTGGTGGGGGCGGGGCCGGCGCGAAGGCCGCGGTCGTGGGCCGGGGGCTGCCGGGCGGCGGCGCGGCGGCGTTGACCACCGAGCAGCAGGCGGCGATGCGGAAGCTGGGCGGCGTATTGCCCCTGCTGTCGTTCGGGACGCTGATCACCGCCGCCGTGGTACCGCTCGCCGCCGGGCTCTACCTGCTGACCACCACCGCCTGGTCGGTCGCCGAGCGGGCCTGGCTGCAACGGCGCCCGGCGCCGGAGCGCGGCTGAGGGAGCGGGTGACGGGTGACGGTGGGCGGGTGACGCTGGGCGGTGGCGCGGGGCTGATGGGAGGGTGGCGTTCCAGTCCGTGAACAGGGTCTTGCGGATTGGCCGGACATCTTGGAGGATCGGCCAATCCTCCGATGGCCGCAACCCATCGTCCGGCCCGGGGCATGCCCATGGGCCGACCACCCTCGACCACGGGAGAATGCCCATGAAGCTGCTGCGTGTAGGACCCGTCGGGTCGGAGCGCCCCGCGCTGCTCGACCAGGACGGAACCCTTCGGGACCTGTCCGGGCTGATCACGGATGTGGACGGCGCGCTCCTCGCCGACGACTCCGCGCTGTCCCGGGTGCGGGACGCGGCGGCGGCGCCCGGGGGACTCCCCGCGCTCGACGCGGAAGGGCTGCGCGTGGGGTCGCCGATCGGCCGCATCGGCAAGGTCGTGGGCATCGGACTGAACTACTTCGGGCACGCCGCCGAGATCGGCGCCGAGCCGCCGGCGGAACCGATCCTGTTCCTCAAGGCGCCGGACACGGTCGTCGGCCCGGACGACACCGTCCTGATCCCGCGCGGCAGCGTGAAGACGGACTGGGAGGCCGAACTGGGCGTCGTCATCGGCGCCACCGCCCGCTACCTCGCCTCCGCCGAGGAGGGACTGGCGCACGTGGGCGGGTACACGCTCGTCAACGACGTGTCGGAGCGCGAGTTCCAGACGGAGCGCGGCGGTACCTGGGACAAGGGCAAGAACTGCGAGACGTTCACCCCGCTCGGCCCCTGGCTGGTGACCGCCGACGAGGTCCCCGACCCGCAGGTGCTCGGCGTCCGGCTCTGGGTCAACGGCGAGCTCAGGCAGGACGGCAACACCTCGGACCAGATCTTCCCGGTCGGCGAGGTCGTCCGGTACCTGAGCCAGTTCATGACCCTCTACCCCGGTGACGTCATCGTCACGGGCACCCCGGCGGGCGTGGCCATGGGGCAGCCGGAGCCCAAGCCGTACCTCCGCGCCGGTGACGTCGTGGAGGTCGAGATCGACGGCCTCGGGCGGCAGCGCCAGGAGTTCAAGGGCGCGTAACCCGAACCGGCGGCCCGGTCGGCGGCGCGGGAGGGGCGGACCTCCGGGGGGCGGCCCGCCCCTCCCGCCTGCCGGCCCGGGCCGTTGTCCGAGGCCGCCCGGCCCACGCCGACGGCTCTCGTCCCGGCAGTCCCGCGCCGAGAGTCCTTACGCCTGCCGCTCAGCCGCTCCTGCGCCGACCGCTCGGCCGTTCCCGGGCCGGGTCGGCGGGCGCGAGCGACACCGTGACACCCTCGCGCGAGGACCGGCGGGCCGCCTCCAGCACCGCCAGGCAGTGCGCCGCCTCACGCGCCGTCACCGGGGCCGGTCCGCCCTCTCGCAGGGCGGCGGCCACCGCCGCGTAGTACGCCGGATAGTCGCCCGGCGCGGTCGGCACCGGGGCTCCGCCGCCGGTCAGCGGCGATTCCCCCGCTCCCAGTCGGCCCCACAGGTGCTCGGGCTCCACGCCCCACGCCTTGTCGTCGCCCGCACCCGGCCGCAGTCCCTCGCGCAGCGCGGCCTCCTGCGGGTCCAGGCCGTACTTGACGTAGCCGGCGCGCGAGCCGAGCACGCGAAAGCGCGGACCGAGTTGGGCGGTGGTCGCGCTGACGTACAGGTGCGAGCGGACGCCGCCCGCGTGTGTGATCGCGATGAAGGTGTCGTCGTCCGCCTCCGCGCCCGCACGGCGCACGTCGGTCTCCGCGTAGACCCGTACGGCCGGACCGAAGAGGACCAGCGCCTGGTCGACCACATGGCTGCCGAGGTCGTAGAGCAGCCCGCCGATCTCCTCCGGCGCCCCCGATTCCCGCCAGCCGCCCTTGAGCTGCGGCCGCCAGCGCTCGAAGCGTGACTCGAAACGCTGGACGTCGCCGAGCTCGCCGTCGGCGAGGAGCCGGCGCAGGGTGAGGAAGTCGTTGTCCCAGCGGCGGTTCTGGAAGACGGACAGGAAGGTGTCGGTCCGCTCGGCGAGCGCGGCGAGTTCCTCCGCCTCGGCGGCGGTGGCGGCCGGCGGCTTGTCGACGACGACGGGTACCCCGGCGGTGAGGGCGGCCCGGGCCAGCGGGACGTGCGTCTTGTTGGGGGAGGCGATGACGACGAGGTCGACGGGGTCGGCTCCGGCCCCGCCTTCCCAGAGTTCGGCCGCGGAGTCGGCGATCCGGATGTCGGGGTACGCCTCGCGCGCTCGGGCCCGGCGGTCGGGGTCGGAGGTCACGACCGCGTCGAGAACCAGCCCTTCGGTGGCGGTGACGAGGGGGGCGTGGAAGACGGAACCGGCCAGTCCGTAGCCGACGAGTCCGACACGGAGGGGGGAGGTGACGTTGAGGGGCATGGGTCATACTTTGGCAACAGTGTTGTGTAAGTGCAAGGAGAGGCGGCGGGGTGAACCGGGGCAATCGGGACGGCGAGGGCCGGGGCGAATGCCCGGGCGGGGGCCGGGGCGGGGTGAACCTGCCGGCGGTGCGCGGGCACAACGAGGCGCTGCTCCTCGGTCTGTTGCGCGGTGCGGGATCTGGCGGACTGGGCCGCGCCGACCTCGCCGACCGTACGGGGCTCACCCCGCAGGCCGTCAGCAAGATCACGGCGCGGCTGGCGGGGGAGGGGCTGGTGACCGAGGCCGGCCGGGGCGCGTCCACGGGAGGCAAGCCGCGGACCCTGCTGCGGCTGGTGCCGGACGCCCGGCACGCGGTCGGCGTACACCTGGACCGCGACGAGCTGACCGCCGTACGGGTCGACCTGACGGGAGGCGTCGTCGCACGCCGGCGCGGCCCGCTGGACTTCGCGGCGGGGCCGGACGCGGCGGTGGCGGCGGTGCTGCGGGCGGTCGTACGGGTCTCCGACCCGGGCGGGGCGGGGGCGCCGCTGCTCGGGGTGGGCGTGGCGGCGCCCGGTCCGCTGGACTGGCGGGACGGGGTGCCGGGGAGGGTGACCGGGTTCCCGGAGTGGGAGGGGTTCCCGCTGCGGGAGGCGCTGGCGGCGGCCCTGCCGGGGGCGGTGGCGGGGGCGGGGACGTTGGCGGTGGTGGTGGACAAGGACACGAACGCGGGGGTCGCCGCGGCGGCCGGGCACGAGGCGGGCAACTGTGTGTACCTGCACCTCGGGACCGGTCTGGGGGCGGGGCTGCGGCTGGACGGCGCGGTGTTCCGGGGACCCCGCTCGCTGGCGGGGGAGTTCGGCCACCAGGTGCTGGAGCTGGACGGACCGCCGTGCCGGTGCGGGGGGCGGGGCTGCGCCGAGGCGCTGTGCCTCGCGGCGCTGGAGCGGGGGGACCTGGCGGGAGCCGCGCGGGTGCTGGGGGAGGGGGCGGCGAACGTGGTCGCGCTGCTGGACGTGGACCGGGTGCTGCTGGGCGGGCGGGTGGTGGAGGCGGAGCCGGAGGCGTTCGTGGAAGGGGTCCGGGCCGTGCTGGCGCGGCGGCGGACGGGGGGCGCACCGGTGGTGGGCGTGGCGCGGGCCGGGGTGGCGGAGGGGGCGGCGGAGCTGGTTCTGGGGCCGATGTTCGGGCGGCGGCTTTGAGGGGGCGCCCCGCGCGGCCCCGGCTGCGCCGGTCTTCCTGCGGCTCCGCCCCAGACCCCGCGCCTCAAACGCCGGCGGGGCCGGCTTGGCGTCCGATCAGGCGTAAAGGGGAGGCTTCGCGCGTGCCTCCCGGCAGCGTCGGGGTGGGGGCGTGGGAGAGTGCCGGGCGGGGCGGGGTGATTGTCGCCTCGTCCGATGATCAACGTTTCCGTCCGGCGAGCTGC
Organism: Streptomyces sp. NPDC046557; assembly: GCF_040645975.1. Classification (NCBI taxonomy): domain Bacteria; kingdom Bacillati; phylum Actinomycetota; class Actinomycetes; order Kitasatosporales; family Streptomycetaceae; genus Streptomyces; species Streptomyces sp. NPDC046557. The sequence continues at coordinate 12,385 of NZ_JBEYZH010000012.1, read as the reverse complement.
GAAGGTCCTCCATGCGACTGCGCGAAGCCCTTGCCCCTCCCGCCCTGCTGGCCGCCGTGGTCCTCTGCCTGCTCGCACCCGGGCCCGCGGCCGCCGACATCGGCAACGGCGGCGGCGCCCGCCCGGTCCCCGCTCCCGCGCTGCCCTCGCGCGCGAAGGCCACCTGCGGGGACGCCAAGAGCAGCGCCTTCCCCATCGGTGCCCGCATCCGCGGCGGCCCGGCCGTCTACCGCGCCGGCGGCGGACCCCAGACGTGGTTCCTGGACCTGACCAACACCACCGCCGGCGCATGCACCGCCATCCACCCCGTCGTCGTCTTCACCGACAAGGCGCGCACCCTGCGGCCCGCCCACCTCCGGATGGACTTCGACACCCCCGACGGCCCCCACGCCGTCACCCTGGAGCGCAGCGACCGCGACGAGATCATCGCCGTGTTCGACGGCGGCGCGGCGTTCCCCGGGTTCACCATCGGCGCCGGCGGCTCCCGTACCGTCCGGGTCTCGCTCGCCTTCGCCCCCGACGCCCCCCAGGGCGAGGTCCTCGCCGACGCCGCCGTCGTCCGGCGCAAGGGCGACGACGGGGAGTGGGTCGGCGAGGCGGGCGGCTACCGGTTCTCCGTCGAGGGGCCGGAGGACGAGGCCGTCGGGGAGGCGGGCTCGCTCGCCCACACCGGCCCCCGCCCCTGGGTTTCCGCCGCGGCCGCCGTCGCCACCCTCGCCACCGGTGGCACGCTGTTGTTCGGCGCCCGCAGGCTCCGGTCCCGCGCGCAATCCCGCGCCGAAGGCTGACGTACACCCGGCCCACGTACAGTCCCAGGGTGGAACATCAGGGCGGGCCCTGCGCGAGAAGACCAACACCCAGGCGGACGTCCTCGTCACCCTGCCGTCCTTCATCCAACAGGCCGACGGCAAGGGCCTGCTCCAGCCGTACAAGCCGCAGGGCTCCGACGAGGTCAACGGCGGCGACAAGGCCACCGACGGCACGTGGACCCCGGTGGTGAACAACTACTTCGGCTTCGTCTACGACAAGAAGGAGCTGAGGGGCGCCCCCAAGACCTGGGAGGAACTGCTCGACGCCACATACAAGGGCAAGCTCCAGTACTCCACCCCAGGCGTCGCGGGCGACGGCACCGCAGTGCTCGTCAAGGCGATGCACGACTTCGGCGGCAAGGAGCCGGCGATGGAGTACCTGAAGAAGCTCCAGGCCAACAACGTCGGCCCGTCGTCCTCGACCAGCAAGCTCGCGCCCAAGACCGACAAGGGCGAGTTGCTCGTCGCCAACGGCGACGTGCAGATGAACTTCGCGCAGTCCAAGTCGATGCCGAACCTCGGCATCTGGTTCCCGGCCAAGGACGGCGGCAAGCCGACCACCTTCGCCCTCCCGTACGCGGCCGGTCTGGTCGACAAGGCCCCGCACAGCGAAAACGGCAAGAAGCTCCTCGACGACCTGCTGAGCGAGGATGCCCAGAAGCTGGTCAGCGGGGTCGGCGGCGGCTTTCCGGCTCGCACCGACGTCAAGCCCACCGACGCCAACGCCGTCGACCTCGCCGCGATCATGACGGGTGTCGAGATCTTCGAGCCGGACTGGGCGGACATCGACAGGAACCTCGCGGGCTACGTCGACGCGTGGAAGTCGGCCACCGGCGGCTGAGCGGTCGCCTCCCGGCGCCGCGTCCGCTTCCGCTACAGCGGCACCGACAACTGGTATCTCCCCGTCCCTGTCCGGGCCGTGGACGCGCCCCGCGCCCACGGCCCGTCCCCGTTAGGGTGGTACAGACCGGAGGCCCCCGAGGTCAGAGGCACCGCAGAGCGGAGAACAGTCCCGTGGCAGAGCGCAAGCCGATCGAATCCTGGCTCACCGACATGGACGGAGTCCTCATCCACGAGGGCACCCCGATCCCCGGCGCCGATGCCTTCATCAAGCGGCTGCGCGACTCCGGCAAGCCCTTCCTGGTGCTGACCAACAACTCCATCTACACCCCGCGCGACCTGCACGCCCGCCTCAACCGGATGGGCCTGCACGTCCCCGTCGAGAACATCTGGACCTCGGCGCTCGCCACCGCCAAGTTCCTCGACGACCAGCGCCCGGGCGGCACGGCCTACGTCATCGGCGAGGCCGGCCTCACCACCGCCCTGCACGACATCGGTTACATCCTGACCGACCACGAGCCCGACTACGTGGTCCTCGGCGAGACCCGCACCTACAGCTTCGAGGCGATGACCAAGGCCGTCCGCCTCATCAACGGCGGCGCCCGCTTCATCTGCACCAACCCCGACGAGACCGGCCCCTCCATCGAGGGCCCGCTGCCCGCCACCGGCGCCGTCGCCGCGCTGATCACCAAGGCGACCGGCAAGCAGCCGTACTTCGCGGGCAAGCCCAACCCGCTGATGATGCGGACCGGTCTGAACGCCATCGGCGCGCACTCCGAGACCAGCGCCATGATCGGCGACCGGATGGACACCGACGTACTCGCCGGCCTGGAGGCGGGCATGCAGACCTTCCTCGTCCTGACCGGCCTGACCACGATCGAGGACACCGAGAAGTTTCCCTACCGCCCCACCAAGACGGTCGACTCCATCGCCGACCTCGTCGATCTCGTCTAGGCGCCCGGAGGAGGGCACCGCTCGGCGCGTACGGCTGACTCGTACGGCTGACACGTACGGTCCAAGGGCGCGCCGCTCCGGATGCGGAGCGGCGCGCCGCGCGTGAATCTCCTTGTTGAGGAGGTTCACCATGCGCAGTGCTCTGATCGCTCTCCGTGTCACCGGGGTGGCCGTCGCCCTGACGGCCCTCACGGCGGTGACCACGCCCGCGGCCGTCGCCGAGGACTGGGGTCGCGGCGGCGTCTCGGTCCGGCCCGACCCCGCCGAGCCGGGCGACCTGGTCAAGCTGGAGGTGCGGGGCTGCGACGGCGGCTGGGCGTCGGCCAGATCCTCCGTCTTCGTCTCCGAGGTCCACCTGTCCTCCGGACACGACGACCGCCACGCCCTGTGGGGCGACGCGCTCATCGCCTCACACGCCCAGCCCGGCTCGCACGAGATCCGCGTCAAGTGCGACGGCCGCGACGACCGGGTCAGCGGCTCCCTCCGCATCCGCGAGCGGCACCACCCGGACCCGCACCACTCGCCTGTCTGGCCGGTCCACGCGGGCGGTGGCGCGATGGCCGCCGAGGTCGCCAAGACGACCGAGTTGGCCGCCGCGCCCGCGAAGAAGAACCACGGCGGCGACGGCCCGGGGCTGCCCCAGACGGTGATCGGCGCCGTCCTCGCCGCCGTCGCCACCCTCGCTGTCGCGGGCAGGGCGCTGGCGCTGCGCCGCCGTCGCAGCGGCGAGTGAGGGCCCGCCGGTGAGCGAGGAGCCCCGCGGCTCCGGCGGCCCCCGCCTGCTGACGTTCGCCGCGTGGACGGTGCTGGTGCTCGGGCTGTGGCTGTGGGGGCGGGAGATCACCGGAGTTCCCGCACCGCCCGCGGGGCAGGCCGGGGGCGGCGGGGCGGCGGCTCCCGGCCTGCCCGTGGCGCACGCCCCGCTTGCGGCGGCCCCGCCTGCGCGGCTCGACGTACCGTCCCTGGGCATCCAGGCGCCGGTGATCACGCGCGGCCTCGACCGCGAGGGGGCGATCGAGCCGCCCCCGTACGAGAACCCGGGTACGGTCGGCTGGTGGAGCGGCGGCCCCCAGCCCGGCAAGGCCGGGACCGCCCTGCTGGTGGGCCACGTGGACACGCGGGCGAAGCCGGCGGTGTTCTACGGATTGAGCACGGTGCGGCGGGGGGACAAGGTCGGCGTGGTCCGGGCGGACGGCTCGGTGGCCGAGTTCACGGTCGAGGACGTACGGGTCCACGAGCGGGCCGGATTCGACCCGCAGAAGGCGTACGGCCCGAAGGTGCCGGGACGCGCCGAGCTGCGGCTGGTGACCTGCGGCGGGACGTACGACAAGACGGCCAAGGAATACTCGGCGAACGTGGTCGTCTCCGCCTACCTGACGGGCGTGCGGACCAGACCCGGTACGGCGGTGTGAGGGACGCGAACGAAGAAGCCCCCGCAGCTTTCGCTGCGGGGGCTTCTTCCGTCTGTGCGCCGCCAGGGACTCGAACCCCGGACCCGCTGATTAAGAGTCAGCTGCTCTAACCAACTGAGCTAGCGGCGCTTGCTGACAGGGAAAACTCTACCCCACCTGTGGGAGTGCTCAGGACCAGCCGCGCCCGCGCTGTCCGATTAACCCATGTTTGAGGGGTTTGTCGTGCACGATATGTCTGGGCCGAGCCGAAGCCGAATCTGATGCCCCGCCAGACGCGTGCCCGGCCGGACGAGTGGACGAGCAAGGGGAGTGGACGGAACGCATGACGACGCAGCCTCCGGTGCATGTGCAGATGGCGCCATCGATGCCGATGCCGATGCCGATGCCGGTCTTCGAGGAGTATGAGCCCGCGGGCGACTGTGTCTGCGTGGGCTGCGTACAGCGCCGGCGCGCCCTCGCCCGCGGGCGGGCCATACCGCTCCGGGACGGCGGACACCCCGCCGTGCGCGGCGCCCGCCGCGCGCTGGTCCTGGCCACGGCGGCCGGTGTGGTGCTGAGCGGTGGCGGCGCGACCGCCCTGGCGACGGCGCGCCCGGTGCCCGGCCCGGGGCCGGTGAAGCCGACGCCGCCGGGACACGCGAAGCCGGGTGGGACGGTACACACGAAGCCGGACGGTCCGGGTCACGGGAAGCCCGACCGTCCGGGACACGCGAAGCCGGTCGGGTCCGGGGCCGGGACGGCGGACGGTCCGGGATCCCCGCAGGGCGGACGGGCCCCGCTGCACGGGCCGAAGGGGTCCCCCGCCAAGCCGCCGGGCCTGCCGGGCGCACCCACGGCGGTGCGGCGGATCGACCGGACGACGATCATCAACCGGGCGAAGGTGTGGGTGGAGGAGCAGGTCCCGTACAGCATGTCCGACTACTGGTCGGACGGGTACCGACAGGACTGTTCGGGCTTCGTCTCGATGGCTTGGAACCTCGGCTCCAACGAATGGACCGGCAGCCTCGACAAGTTCGCCAAGAAGATCACCAAGGAGCAGTTGCTGCCCGGCGACATGCTCCTCTTCCACAACCCCTCCGACCCCAACAACGGCTCGCACGTCACCCTCTTCGGCGGCTGGGTCGACGAGACGCGCACGCACTACATCGCCTACGAGCAGACGCGCCCGACGACCCGCACGCTGGCCACCCCGTACGGGTACTGGAACAACGCGACGAAGTACCTCCCGTACCGCTTCACCGGCGTGACCGGCGGGCTCCTGCCGGACGGGCCGGGGACCGACCCCAAGCCGACGGCCCCCTCCACCTTCCCCGGAGCGGGGATGTTCGGGCCGGGGGCGAACAACGAGTACGTGGCCCGCCTGGGCCGGATGCTGATCGACCGGGGCGGGCGCCGCTTCTACCCCAAGGGCCCGAGCACGAAGTGGAGCGAGTCCGACCGGCTGGCAACCCGGGCCTTCCAGACGGCCCAGGGCTGGACGGGTGCCGAAGCCGACGGCATCCCCGGCGCCCACACCTGGCGGCTGCTGGTGGAGAAGCAGGGCAACGACATCGTGCCCCTTCCCGACGCCGCGCCGGGCCCCGGCGGCCACCCCGCCTACCCGGGACCGGCGGCCTTCCGGCCGGGGCAGTCCGGCCCGGGTGTCGCGGCCCTCGGCCGCCGGTTGGTGGAGAAGGGGTTCGGCAAGCACTACACGTCCGGCCCGGGCCCCGTCTGGAGCGAGGCCGACCGCCGCAACGTCGAGGCGTTCCAGCGCGCGCAGGGCTGGCGCGGCGCCTTGGCCAACGGCTATCCGGGCCCGGAAACCTGGCGCCGGCTGTTCGCATGACGGAGGCAACGATGTACCCCACGCGCACCACGACCACGACGGGCACCTTCCCCGTCCCCCCGTTGCCGACGGCGACCGCGACGCCGCCGCCGGCCGACCCGCGCCGGAGCCCGCGCCCGGGGCGCTGGACCACCCGGCACCGCCCGGCCCCTGCCCCGGCCACCCCGCCCGCCCCTGCCCGGACGGCGCCACCACCCGCCGCCCCGGCCTGGCCCTCACCCCCGGCCGACCCTCCGACGGCGGTACCGCAGGCGGCTTCGACGTCGGAGCCGACGGCGGCTCCACCCCCGGCCCCGAGCCCTCGCCCGATCCCGGCGGCGGGTGCGTTCCCGAGCCGGAGCCACGGCCCGGCTGCGGAGCCGGGCCGGGCGGCGGTGCCGCAGGCGGCTTCGGTGTCCGAGCGGGTCGCGCCCCTTTCCGCCGCCCGGTCGGGCGTTTCGGCGGTGGTTCGGCCGCAGGTGTCGGTCGGTAAGCCGGTGTCGGTGGGGGTGCCGCAGGCGGCTTCGGTGTCCGAGCGGGTCGCGCCCCTTTCCGCCGCCCGGTCGGCGGCCACAGCCCCGGCCTACTCCCCGGCGCCGGCCCGGAGCCAGAGCCCGGCTCCGGCCTCGGTTACGCCCCAGGCCCAGGCCCAGGCCCAGGCCCAGGCCCCGACTCCGGCGGCGACGCCGCCTTCCGGACCGGCTGCCGAGGCGGTCGCACCCCCGGCGGCCTCGGCCCCGCGCCCGACTCCCGGGGGCACCGTCTCGCCCCCGGTCCGGGCGGTGCCGCCGGTCCCGACGCCTGCCACCGGCCCGGCCGCGCAGCCGAGCCGGCCCTCCGTCCGGCCTCCGGCTCCCCACCCGACCCCCGCCGCGACCCCGACCCCCGTCCCGACTCCTGCGGCCCCCGCCCCGGTCCCGCAGCCGACTGCCGCTGCGGCCCCGGACGCCCAGCCGGCCCCCGCCCACGCCCGGACGGCGGCCCCGACCCCCGTCCCGACTCCTGGGGCCCCCGCCCAGACCTCGGGCCCGCACCCGACCCCCGTCCCGACACCGCACCCGACTCCTGCGGCCCCCGCCCCCGCCCCGGCCCCGGCCCCGGTCCCGCAGCCGACTCCCGCTGCGGCCCCGGACGCCCAACCGGCCCCCGCCCACGCCCGGACGGCGGCCCCGACCTCCGCCCAGACCCCGGGCCCGAACCCGACACCGCACCCGACTCCTGGGGCCCCGGCCCCCGCCCCGGTCCCGCAGCCGACTCCCGCTGCGGCCCCGGACGCCCAGCCGGCCCCCGCCCACGCCCGGACGGCGGCCCCGGCCCCGCACCCGGCGGCCGCCCCGGCGGCTTCGGGGTCGGCCCCGTGTGCCGAGGCCGGCGGCGGTCGGGTGGCCGTGCCGGGCGTCGTCGAGCCGCACGACCGGTCGGAGGGCGACGGGGTGCTCGCCGCGCTCCGCGAGGCCGAGCGCCCGCACCCGGACGGCATCCCCGCCGCCCGCGCCCAGGGCGAGTCCGGCTCGTACATCCCCCACCCCCAGGCCCCGCACAAGTCCGGCATCGTCGCCGACCTCGTCGGCCGGGCCGTCGCCCGCGTCCTCGACCCCGGAACCGAGGAGGACCGCGTCGAACCCGTGCGCGGGACCGCCGTCACCGAGGTACCCGTACACCTTCCGTTCCTCGGGCGGGTCCGGCCGCCCGCCCCGGCTCCCGCCCGTCGGCCGCAACCCCCCGCGCCCCCCGCCACGCCGCAACCCGCCGGCCGCCGCGTGCCCCGGGCCGACGACGGCCTCCGCGAGCACCGCGGCCCCGTCCTGCCGGGGTGGTTCGCCGTCGGTATCGGCGGACTCGCCCTCACCGGCTGTGCGGCGGTGCTCTGGCGGGCCGGCGCCGTGCCGGACGTCCTCGCCGTCGCCTTCGGGGCGACCCCCCGCGCCTATCACGGGTTGCCCGCCACCTCCTGGCCGCCGCTCGCCTTCCTCGGCGTCGTCACCCTGCTCGCCCTCGGCGGCCTCGGCCGCGCCAAGGCCGGCCACGCCTGGGTGCTCACCCTCTTCGGCCGCTACCGCGGCACCGTCCGGCGGACCGGGCTCACCTGGGTCAGCCCGCTCCTGCTGCGCCGCCGGGTGGACGTACGGCTGCGCCACTGGCGCAGCGAACCGATGCCCGCCGTCGACGCCGGAGGTCTCGCCCTCCAGGTCGTCGTCCAAGTGGTCTGGCAGGTCAAGGACACGGCCCGAGCCACCTTCGCGGTGGCCGACCACACCGAGTACCTCGCCGAACAGGTGGAATCGGCCATGGCCCGGGTCCTTTCCCGGCTGCCCGCCGACGCGTTCCACGAGGACGCCCCCACGCTGCGCGACGCCGAGGCCGTCGGCGACGCGTTGACCCGGATGGTCGCGGCCGAGACGGAGGCCGTCGGGATCGAGGTGTTCTCCGCCCAGCCCACCCGCATCGAGTACGCCCCCGATGTCGCCGAGGCGATGCGCCGCCGCCGCGTCGCGGCCATCGACGCGAAGCACCGGGACACCGTTCTGACCTCGGTCATCGACGCCGTCGACGACACCGTGCACCGGCTCACCTCACGCGGGATCGTCGAGCTGGACGACTACGAGCGCAAGGCCCTGGTGAAGGACCTGACCGTCGCCTTCTACACCGGACGCGCGGACCAGTAGCCGTCCGGCGAGGGCGGAAGGAAAACGAGGAACGGGTGGCCGGTCACGACCGGACCACCCGTTTCCCCTTTGGTATGGACATGGCCAACTCCCGTCAATAACCTGGAACTTGGTCTAGACCTGAACCTCATCCCCACCCCACCCCACCGCACCGCGCCCCACCGCACCGCGCCCCACCCACCGCGTGCGCACGCTCTCCCGCCTGACTCCCCCCACGTCCAAGGAGCATCATGCGTCTCCTCCGCATGCCCAAACGGTCCGCCGTCGCGCTCGGCCTCGGCATCCTGGCCACCGTCACCTTCGCCGGCGCCCCCACCGCCAGCGGCCACGGCTACACCGACACCCCGATCAGCCGCCAGAAGCTCTGCGCCAACAAGGCCGTCCCCGACTGCGGTCCCATCCAATGGGAGCCGCAGAGCGTCGAGGGCTACAAGGGCTTCCCGGCCGCCGGCCCCGCCGACGGCCAGATCTGCTCCGGCGGCCACAGCGAGTTCGCCCAGCTCGACGACCCGCGCGGCGGCACCTGGCCCGCCACCAACGTGACCGCCGGCCAGAGTTACTCCTTCCGGTGGCAGTTCACCGCCAACCACTCCACCACCGACTTCAAGTACTACGTCACCAAGAACGGCTGGGACCCGAAGAAGCCCCTCACCCGGGCCTCCCTCGACCCCCAGCCCTTCCTCACGGTCGCCTACAACGGTGCCCGCCCCGCCATGACCACCGTCCACCAGGGCACCATGCCCAGCGGGAAGACCGGCCGCCACATGATCCTCGCGGTCTGGACCGTGAACGACACCGCGATGGCCTTCTACGCCTGCTCGGACGTTCAATTCTGACGCCACGTCAGCTAATCTCCGGCGGCATGCGGACGACACCCGAAACCGTCGCGGAGCTCATAGCGCGCCAATGGGGCGACCACCGGCCCGGGCTGAAGTACGAGCACACCGTCCTCACCCACCACCAGTGCGCCCAGCGGGCCGCCGCGCGCGCCGCGCTGCTCGTCGACCTCCTGCCGCCGGGGGCCGAACCGCACATCGGGGTGCTGCTCGACAACACCCCCGAGTTCCCCTTCTGGCTCGGCGCGGCGGCCCTCGCGGGGGCCGCCGTCGCCGGGATCAACCCCACCCGGCGCGGCCCCGAGCTGGCCCGCGACATCCTGCACACCGACTGCCGCCTCCTGGTCACCGAACCCGCGCAGCTGCCGCTGCTGCGCGGCCTCGACCTGCCCGGCGTGCGCGTCCTGGTGACCGGTGGGGAGGAGTACGCCGACCTGCTCGCCCCCTACGCCGCCGCCACCCCCGGCGAGGCGCGTCTCGGCGGCGGCCCGGGTCCCGGCTCCCGCCTCCTCCTCTACTTCACCTCCGGCTCCACCGGCGCCCCGAAGGCGGCCGTGTGCGGCCAGGGCCGGCTGGCCGCCGCAGGCGCCTCCCTGGCCCGCACCTTCCGCGTCACCCCGGACGACGTCCACTACGTCTGCATGCCCCTCTTCCACGGCAACGCCGTCATCGCCGACTGGCTGCCCGCCCTCGCGGGAGGCGCCTCGGTCGCGCTGCGCCGTCGCTTTTCGGCCACCGCCTTCCTGGACGACGTACGGGCCTACGGGGCGACGTACTTCACCTACGTCGGCCGGGCGGTCCAGTACCTCCTGGCCACCGAGCCGCGCCCCGACGACCGCGACCACACCCTGCGCCTGGGCTTCGGCACCGAGGCCGGCGCGGTGGACGCCGCCCGCTTCGCCGAGCGGTTCGGGGTCCACCTCGTGGAGGGCTACGGGGCGACGGAGGGCGGCGCCTCGGTCCAGCGGACCCCCGACACCCCGACCGCCGCCCTGGGCCGGGCCGCACCCGGGGACGACCTCGCCGTCGTGGACCCGGAGACGGGCAAGGAGTGCCCGCCGGCCCGACTGGACGGCCGGGGCCGCCTGCTCAACGGGGAGGAGGCCATAGGCGAACTCGTCAACCGGGGACGCAGCCTCTTCGAGGGGTACTGGCGCAACCCCGACGCGGAGGCGGCCCGCACCCGCGAGGGCTGGTACTGGACCGGGGACCTCTTCTTCCGCGACCCCGAGGGCTTCCTCTACTTCGCGGGCCGCACCGACGACCGGCTGCGGGTCGACAGCGAGAACCTGGCCGCGGCGGTGATCGAGACCATCCTGTCCCGCTGGTCCGACGCCTCGGCGGTCGCCGTGTACGCGGTCCCCGACGAGGTCGCGGGGGACCAGGTGATGGCCGCCCTCGCCCTCCGCGAGGGCGCGGCCTTCGACCCGGACGCCTTCTCGGCCTTCCTCGCGGCCCAGCCCGACCTCGGTACGAAGATGGCCCCCCGTTACGTCCGTGTCCTCGATGCCCTGCCGGTCACGGCGACCAACAAGATCCACCGGGTCGCCCTGCGCCGGGCCGGCTTCCTCGTCCCCGAACCGGTCTGGTGGCGCGCGCCGGGCTCCGACGACTACCGCCCCCTGGACGGCGAGGCCCTGCGCGCGCTGCTGTCGACGTACGAGGCCCAGGGCCGCCGGGACCTCCTGGCCGGCTGAGGCAACCGGCCGGGGCGGTCGACCGTCTCACAACGGGGGGTGTGCCATGAACGGGAAGACGACGGCGACCGTCGGCCGGTCGGTGGTGGTCGGGGCGCTGTGCGCGCTGCTGGCCGCATGCGGGACGCACGTCGCGGGCCGATCGGCCGCCCCACCGCGCGGCGTCCCGGCCCCGCCGACCTGCGCGCCCAACCTCCCCACCGAGGAGGAGACGGGTGGTGCCCCGAACCTCCCCACGGAGGAGGAGACGGGCGGTGCCCCGAACCTCCCCACGGAGGAGGAGACGGGCGGTGCCCCGAACGTCCCCACCGAGGAGGACACGGGTCCGCCGAACCCGCCGACCGACCAGGACGACGGGGCCTCCGAGCCGCCCACCGACAGCGAGCGGCCCTGCCAGGTGGTCGACGGCTGGTACGACATGACCCGCGACTTCAACGACTACTACGCGCACCACCGCACGGACGAGGACACCTTCATGCCGGCGGGCAGCGTCACGCGGGTGCGCATCCGCAAGACGGCCGGCACCAATGAGGCGTGGATCACGTTCTCCACCAGGGCGGTCGGCAAGGGCGAGGGGGAGGATGCCCGCCGGGTGGCCAGGGTCTTCGGCGCCTGGCGGCAGGAGGTCTTCGGCGACCGGGGCACGGTCGGGGTGCGCACGGAGCAGGACGTGAAGGTGACCACATCCTGGTGATTCCCGGCCGTTGCCGGCGCTCCCGGTATTGGTTTTGAGCACCCTCGGGGACCAGGTAGTATTTTCTCTGTCAGGCGCCGCTAGCTCAGTTGGTTAGAGCAGCTGACTCTTAATCAGCGGGTCCGGGGTTCGAGTCCCTGGCGGCGCACCTGTACTTCGGGCGGTCACCGGTTCACCGGTGACCGCCCGAAGTGTTTTCCGGCCTCGATCTCGTAATCCCCTGGCCCACCGTTTTCACAGCGTGAGCGACAGCAGCAGCGGCGCGGCCTTCCGGTTCAGCGCGTCCGCCGCGGCCCGCAGTCGGTGGGCGTGCTCGACGGGCATCGACAGGGCCAGGCAGCCGACGGAGGCCCCGGCGGTGATCGGGACGGCCGCGCAGACCGTTCCGACGGCGTACTCCTGGAGGTCGAGCACCGGGACGGTGGCCGGCTGGCTGTCGAGCTTCGAGAACAGGATCCGCTCGTTCACGATGGTCTTCGAGGTGAGCCGGGCGATCTTGTGCCGGGCCAGGTGGTCGCGGCGCCCGTTCTGGTCGAGCTGGGTGAGCAGGCACTTGCCGACCGCGCTGGCGTGCGCGGCGGAGCGGAAGTCGACCCACTCGTGCACCTTGGGAGTGCGCGGGCTGTCCGCGAACTGTGTGATGCGGACCTCACCGTCCACGTACCGGCTG
>NZ_JBEYZH010000011.1:0-158683 GCF_040645975.1 Streptomyces sp. NPDC046557 | reverse complement strand
GGACCCTGTGGGAGAGTAGGACGCCGCCGAACAATCATTGCGGAAGCCCCGCACCAGCCCTTTACCGGGTTCGGTGCGGGGCTTTTCTGCGTTCAGGGCCCCTCGGGTCTCCTGTAGGGTCAGTGTGCATCGTTCGACTAGTTCTACCGTCACAGTGGAGGCCCCCGGGTGGAGGTCCAGGAGACTCGGGTTCAGACCGACCGAATTTTCACCATTCCGAACATCCTGAGCATGGCTCGCCTCGTCGGCGTGCCCTTGTTCCTCTGGCTCATCCTGGCGAAGCACGACGGATGGGCACTTCTCGTCCTCATGCTCAGCGGGATCAGCGATTACCTCGACGGGAAACTCGCGCGGCGCTGGAATCAGATCAGCAACCTCGGTCGGCTGCTGGACCCGGCCGCCGACCGCCTATACATCCTGACGACTCTCTTCGGCCTCACCTGGCGCGGGATTCTGCCACTCTGGCTCACCGCGGCGCTGATCGCCCGTGAGCTGATGCTGCTGGTCATGGTGTGGATCCTGCGCCGGCACGGCTATCCGCCGCCGCAGGTCAACTTCCTCGGCAAGGCCGCGACCTTCAACCTGATGTACGCGTTCCCCTTGCTGTTGCTGAGTGACGGCGACGGTTCGTTGGCCTGGATGGCGTCAGTTTTCGGATGGGCGTTCGCCGGATGGGGTACAACCCTCTATTGGTGGGCAGGAATCCTTTACGTGGTCCAAGTCCGCCGGCTGGTCAAGGCGGATGCCACGGCCGATTGAGCTTGCTCGACGCCGGTACACGCGGAGGAGTTGCGGAGTCACCGTCCGAGACGGGTGAGGTCGGCTTGACCGTCATCTCTCAAGGAGGACTCTTCCGACATGAAGGCCGTCGTGATGGCCGGTGGCGAAGGCACACGTCTTCGCCCCATGACCTCGAGCATGCCCAAGCCGCTCCTGCCGGTGGCCAACCGGCCGATCATGGAGCACGTACTCAGGCTGCTCAAGCGGCATGGGCTGAATGAGACCGTTGTGACTGTTCAGTTCCTGGCGTCGCTCGTCAAGAACTACTTCGGTGACGGCGAGGAGCTCGGGATGGAGCTCACCTATGCCAACGAGGAGAAGCCACTCGGGACCGCCGGCAGCGTCAAGAACGCCGAAGACGCATTGAAGGACGACACCTTCCTCGTCATCTCCGGCGACGCGCTCACCGACTTCGACCTCACCGATCTGATCCGCTTCCACAAGGAGAAGGGCGGCCTCGTCACGGTCTGTCTGACTCGGGTACCGAATCCGCTGGAATTCGGTATCACCATCGTGGACGAGGAGGGCAAGGTCGAGCGCTTCCTGGAGAAGCCGACGTGGGGCCAGGTCTTCTCGGACACCATCAACACCGGCATCTACGTGATGGAGCCGGAAATCTTCGACTATGTCGACGCGGACGTTTCGGTCGACTGGTCCGGTGATGTCTTCCCCCAGCTGATGAAGGAAGGCCGGCCGATCTACGGCTACGTCGCCGAGGGCTACTGGGAGGACGTCGGCACGCACGAGAGCTACGTCAAGGCCCAGGCCGACGTGCTCGAAGGCAAGGTCCAGGTCGACATGGACGGCTTCGAGATCTCGCCCGGCGTGTGGATCGCCGAAGGCGCCGAGGTGAGCCCCGACGCCGTGCTGCGCGGGCCGCTGTACATCGGTGACTACGCCAAGGTCGAGGCCGGCGTCGAGATCCGCGAGCACACGGTCGTCGGATCGAACGTCGTCGTCAAGAGCGGGGCCTTCCTCCACAAGGCCGTGGTGCACGACAACGTGTACATCGGTCCCCACAGCAACCTGCGCGGCTGCGTGATCGGCAAGAACACCGACATCATGCGGTCCGCCCGGATCGAGGACGGCGCCGTCATCGGCGACGAGTGCCTCGTCGGTGAGGAATCGATCGTCCAGGGGAACGTACGCGTCTACCCCTTCAAGACGATCGAGGCCGGTGCCTTCGTCAACACCTCCGTCATCTGGGAGTCGCGCGGTCAGGCCCATCTGTTCGGCGCCCGGGGCGTCACCGGCATCCTGAACGTCGAGATCACCCCCGAGCTGGTGGTGCGGCTGGCCGGTGCCTACGCGACGACCCTGAAGAAGGGCGCCACGGTCACCACGGCCCGTGACCACTCCCGTGGCGCGCGAGCGCTCAAGCGGGCGGTGATCTCGGCGCTCCAGGCCAGCGCGATCAACGTGCGGGACCTGGAGAACGTACCGCTGCCCGTCGCGCGGCAGCAGACCGCGAGAGGCAGCGCCGGCGGCATCGTGCTGCGCACCTCGCCCGGGGTGCCGGACTCGGTGGACATCATGTTCCTCGACGAGCGCGGCGCCGACCTCTCCCTCCAGCAGCAGCGCAAGCTGGACCGCGTGTACGCCCGCCAGGAGTACCGGCGCGCGTTCCCCGGCGAGATCGGCGACCTGCAGTTCCCGGGCAGCGTCTTCGACGCCTACACGGGTTCGCTGCTCCGGCGCGTGGACATCACCGGGGTCGCCGACTCCGGGCTGAAGGTGGTCGTGGACGCCTCCAACGGCAGCGCCGGCCTCGTCCTGCCCAGTTTGCTGGGCCGCCTCGGGGTGGACGCCCTGACCGTCAATCCGGGGCTCGACGAAACCCGCCCGACGGAGACCAGGGAATCCCGGCGCGCGGGCCTGGTGCGGCTGGGCGAGATCGTGGCCTCCTCGCGGGCGGCCTTCGGCGTGCGTTTCGACCCGGTGGGCGAGCGGATCTCGCTGGTGGACGAGCGCGGGCGGATCATCGAGGACGACCGGGCGCTGCTGGTGCTGCTCGACCTCGTCGCCGCGGAGAAGCGCAGCGGCAAGGTGGCGCTGCCCGTGACCACCACCCGTGTCGCCGAGCAGGTGGCGGCGTACCACGGCACCCAGGTGGAATGGACGACGACCTCTCCGGACGACCTGACCCGGGTGGGCCGGGCGGAAAGCACCATCTTCGGTGGTGACGGCCGCGGTGGATTCATCGTTCCCGAGTTCAGCAGTGTGTTCGACGGCTCGGCGGCGTTCGTGCAGCTGATCGGGCTGGTGGCGCGCACCCAGCTCACGCTGAGCCAGATCGACGCCCGCATCCCGCGGGCGCACGTGCTCAAGCGGGACGTGCCGACGCCGTGGGCGGTGAAGGGGCTCGTCATGCGGCGGGTCGTGGAGGCGGCCGGCGACCGGCAGGTGGACACGACGGACGGGGTGCGCGTGGTCGAGGCCGACGGGCGGTGGGCGCTGGTGCTGCCGGACCCGGCGGAGGCCGTCACGCACCTGTGGGCCGAGGGTCCCGACGACGCGTCCGCGCAGGCGCTGCTGGACGAGTGGGCCGCGGTGGTGGACGCCGGCGAACACTGACGGCGTGCCGCGGCGGGCGGGAGCGCCGTCCGGCGGCCGGGCGGGATGTCTCCCTGTCCGGCCGCCGGACGGCGCATTCGGTGTCGGCGGGGCCATCATGCGACGATGAGCGGCATGTCGCAGCCGCACCACAACCGGAGTTCGGTCACACGGGCCGCGCGCCCGGACGCTTCCATGTCGCTGCTGACGCACGTGATGGACCACAGCCTGGACGAGGGCTACGCGGAGGCATCGGCGCGGCGCGAGGCGGAGGGCACCGCCGGGCTTCCGCGCACGCTCAAGGCCAAGCTGGCGCTCGCGGGCGGGCTCGTGCTCGCGGCGATGGTGGTCACCCTGGGTGCCGCCCAGGCGAGGGTGGCGGCGCCGGTGCTCGCCAAGGAGCGTCAGGAGCTCATCGACCGCGTGGACCGGGCCAACGCCCACGCGGACGGGCTGGAGGGTGACATCGAGCGGTTGCGCACCGAGGTCGCCGATCGCCAGCAGGCCGCGCTCAAGCAGGTCGGCGGGGACCAGGGCGGTCTCGTGGCCCTGCTGTCCGGCGCCACCGACGTGCGAGGGCCCGGGGTGAAGCTGGTGGTGGACGACGCCAAGGGCTCCTCGTCGGGCGGTGGCGGCGGCCCGCGCGAGAGCAAGGGGTTCTCTGACACCGGGCGGCTGCGGGACCGTGACATGCAGAAGGTCGTCAACGGATTGTGGCAGTCGGGGGCCGAGGCGATCTCGATCAACGGGCAGCGGCTGACGGCGCTGTCCGCGATCCGGGCCGCCGGTGACGCGATACTGGTCGACAACCGGCCGCTGGTGCCCCCCTACGAGGTCCTCGCCGTCGGCGACCCCAAGCGGCTGGGCACCCGGTTCCAGGACTCGGAGGGCGGCCAGTACCTGCACGTCCTCCAGGAAAGCTACGGGATCCGCTCCGCCCTGTCCTCGGTGGAGGACCTCCGGCTCCAGGCCGCGTCGAGCCTGACCGTACGTACAGCCACAGCAGAACAGCCGAAGAAGGGTGCATCGTGATCGCGGTACTGGGCCTCGTGGCCGGAGTGGTGGTCGGACTTCTGGTCCGGCCCGAAGTGCCGGCCGTGGTGGAGCCTTATCTGCCGATCGCCGTGGTGGCGGCGCTGGACGCGGTCTTCGGCGGTCTGCGCGCGATGCTGGACGGCATCTTCGTGGACAAGGTGTTCGTGGTGTCGTTCCTGTCGAACGTGGTGGTGGCCGCGCTGATCGTCTTCCTCGGGGACAAGCTGGGCGTCGGCTCTCAGCTGTCGACCGGTGTGGTCGTCGTGCTCGGCATCCGCATCTTCTCCAACGCGGCGGCCATCCGCCGGCATGTGTTCCGGGCGTGAGGCCGATGAATACGAATGACACCCCTCCCGAGGAACCGAACGTTCCGGAGAAGCCTCTTGTAGAAGGGACGCCGGCAGCGGCCGGGGCCCCGGAGCCGAGCGGCCGCCGGAGGCTGGCCGCCGGTCTGTGGCCGCCGCGGCTGAGCCGGGCGCAACTGGTCGTCGCGCTGCTGCTGTTCGTGCTGGGACTGGGCCTGGCCATCCAGGTCCGGTCCAACAGCGACGCCAGTGCCCCGCTGCGCGGAGCCCGCCAGGAGGACCTCGTACGGATCCTCGACGAGCTGGACGGGCGTACCAAGCGGCTGGAGGACGAGAAGCAGAAGCTGCAGGACCAGCGCAAGGAGCTGGAGAGCAGCTCCAACCAGGCGGAGGAGGCGCGCAAGCAGACCGTGGAGAAGGAGCGCCAACTGGGCATCTTGGCCGGTACGGTGGCCGCACAGGGCCCGGGCATCACGCTGCGGATCACCGACCCCAAGGGCCAGGTGCAGTCCGACCAGCTGCTGGACACCCTCCAGGAGCTGCGGGCGGCCGGCGCCGAGGCGATCCAGATCAACGGCGTGCGGGTCGTGGCGAGCTCGTTCTTCTCGGAGGAGGGCGGTGGGGTCGGGATCGACGGTAAGAAGATCACACAGCCCTACGAGTTCAGGGTGATCGGCAAACCCCAGGACTTGGAGCCCGCGCTCAACATCCCCGGTGGTGTGGTGCAGACGCTGGAGAAGGAGCAGGCCACGGTCGCCGTCACACGGTCGGCGAAGATCATTGTGGACGCCTTGCGGGCTGCGAAGCAGCCTGACTACGCTCGGTCGTCATCGTCGTGAAGCGTGGCGGGATGTGGAGCGGCTCACGTGGGCGGATGCCTGCGGGGGGTCGACGCGTCGAAGTCGCGGTGCGTGGTGGAAACTGTCTGGTGGTTACGGACGTTGTGAGAATGTCCGGGTCGGCAGGTGTGTGCATGCGGAGTTCGTCCTGCCCCACGGGCGGGTCTGTTTCGGTCAAGGGGAATCGCCCGTGAAGTTGTTTGAGAAGTTGTTCGGCAAGAAGAACCGCGAGGAAAGCGGTGCACGGCACCGCGCGGGGCATGGCGACGCGGAAGCGCAGGGCGACCGGCCCCTCTTCCGGGACGAGGTCGCGGGCGGAGGTGACATTCCGGGCGCTTCGGGCGCGTCGGCTGTTGACCCTGCCGGTTCCGGACGCATAGGTTTCGGTGACCCATCAACCTCAAGTGCGGGTGGAGGGTTTGCCTCCGACCCGTATGCCACCAATGCCTCCGCGGGGCAGCCGCGGCGCGAGGAGCCGTCCATGTCGGCCGAGCAGGTTTGCAGCAGGTGCGGGCACCGCAGCGATGCGGCGAGCCGGTTCTGCTCCAACTGCGGGGCGCCGCTGCGGGCGGGTCTGACGCCGGAGCGTGCCTCGGAGACCACGTCCACCATCTCGATCTCGGGCCTGGAGGCTTACGAGGCCGAGGCGGCGGGGCACGTGTCGTCCTCGCTTTCCCCCGAGGCCCAGGCCGCGGTGGAAGCCCTGCCTCCGGGTTCCGCGCTGCTCATCGTGCGGCGCGGCCCCAACTCCGGCAGCCGCTTCCTGTTGGACGGCGAACTGACCACGGCGGGCCGGCACCCGCAGAGCGACATCTTCCTGGACGACGTCACCGTCTCGCGGCGGCACGTCGAGTTCCGCAGGAGCCAGGAGGGCGGGTTCACCGTCTCCGACGTGGGCAGTCTCAACGGCACGTACGTCAACCGTGAGCCGATCGACTCGGTCGCCCTGCACAACGGCGACGAGGTGCAGATCGGCAAGTACCGGCTGGTCTTCTACGCGAGCCTGCGAGGCATCTGACCTCCCCCGGACACCCTCCGGCCCACCGTCGGAGGGTGCCCCCAGGGGACCCAACAGGGAAGGTCCCATGCTGCGTACCCCGACCGGCGGTGCCGCGAAGAACGGCACCGCCGGGACCGCCGGGCGCCTGGTGAGCATCGGCACGGTGCTGACCACGCTGCGCGACGAGTTCCCCGACGTCACGATCTCGAAGATCCGCTTCCTGGAGGCGGAGGGTCTGGTGGAGCCCAGACGCACACCCTCCGGATACCGCAAGTTCAGCGCCGACGACGTCGAGCGGCTGGGCCGGATCCTGCGCCTCCAGCGCGACCACTACCTGCCGCTGAAGGTCATCCGGGAGCAGCTCGACGCGCTCGACCGCGGTGAGCAGATCCGTATCCCGGCCCCCACGGCGCCCCGTGACCCGGAGGGCGCGCCCTCCACCGGCCCGGCGGCCGTCTACGGCGAAGTCGGCCGGGAGCGGCCGACGGCGGCCCGGGTGGGTCGGGCGGAGCTGCTCGCCGCCGCGGAGGTGGACGAAGGGCAACTGGCCGAGTGGGAGTCGTACGGCCTGCTGGGCGAGGCGCCGGACGGCGGGTTCGAGGCCGAGGCGGTCACCGTGGCCCGGCTGATCGCCGATCTCGGCCGTTTCGGACTGGAGCCCAGGCACCTGCGCGCGATGAAGGCGGCGGCGGACCGCGAGGCCGGACTGGTGGAGCAGGTCGTCTCCCCCTTGCGCCGGCACCGCAACCCGCAGACCAGGGCCCATGCCGAGGCCACCATGAAAGAGCTGGCGGGACTCTCCGTACGGCTGCACGAGGCCCTCGTGCAGACCGCTCTCGGAGTCCGTCTGCGTTGACCGGAAACAGCCCGACTACCCAAACCGGTCGGGCACGTCCTAGGGTTGCTGTGTGAACGAGCTCGACGTTGTGGGTGTCCGGGTGGAAATGCCCTCGAACCAACCGATCGTGCTCCTGCGTGAAGTGGGAGGCGATCGGTACCTCCCCATCTGGATCGGTCCTGGGGAGGCGACCGCCATTGCCTTCGCGCAGCAGGGGATGGCCCCCGCGCGGCCGCTGACGCACGACCTGTTCAAGGACGTGCTGGAGGCGGTCGGCGAGGAGCTCACCGAGGTCCGGATCACGGATCTGCGGGAGGGAGTCTTCTACGCGGAGCTCGTCTTCGCGAGCGGGGTCGAGGTGAGCGCTCGGCCTTCCGACGCCATAGCGCTGGCCCTGCGGACGGGGACGCCGATCTACGGCAGTGACGGCGTGCTGGACGACGCCGGCATCGCCATTCCGGACGAGCAGGAGGACGAGGTGGAGAAGTTCCGCGAGTTCCTCGACCAGATCTCGCCCGAGGACTTCGGCACCGGCCCGCAGTGAGGGGCGGACAAGCCGCCTCACCAGGGACATTCGGCCCATTCGGTTAGCCTTTCCCCGATAAGGGGCACGGGAAACCACTCTCAGGGTGATTATCACTCGGCGTGCCGAGTGTGGCGATCGTTGACGCACCCCTGGTGACTGCCTACCTTCGAGGGGGCAGGTCAAGGACGGAGGGTCGGCGTGAGCATCACGGGCGACGGCATGACCGGGGGCATCCCCGCACGGAGTGACGGTGGCCCGTACCCGCTGCACGGCGGTGCGGCGGGCGGTGCGCGCCGTCAACCGGAACCGGCGCCGGCCGCACCGGGTGGCGAGGGACCGGCGCCCGAGCAGGTGGGCTACCGGGGGCCGACGGCGTGTGCCGCCGCCGGCATCACCTACCGGCAGCTGGACTACTGGGCGCGGACGGGTCTGGTGGAGCCGAGCGTGCGTCCCGCCTACGGCTCGGGCACGCAGCGGCTCTACAGCTTCCGCGACGTGGTGGTCCTCAAGATCGTGAAGCGCTTCCTGGACACCGGGGTGGCGCTGCAGAACATCCGCACCACGGTGCAGCACCTGCGCGACCGGGGTTTCGCGGACCTGGAGCGCATGACGCTGATGAGCGACGGCGCCACCGTGTACGAGTGCACCTCGCCGGACCAGGTCGTGAGCCTGCTCCAAGGCGGTCAGGGCGTCTTCGGCATCGCGGTGGGCGTGGTCTGGCGCGACGTGGAGAACGCCCTGTCGCAACTGCACGGGGAACGCGTGGACACCGGCGAGACGCTGCTGGGACACAACCCGAGGGACGAACTGGCCGCGCGCCGCAACCGGGCCGTCTGACGCGCCGCGCGCCGCCGGGGCCCGGGGCGGCGTTGTCAGTGGCGTAGGGGAGCATCGGAGCCGTGAGATCCGCGCCGACCATCCTCCACCTGGACATGGACGCCTTCTACGCCGCCGTGGAGCAGGCGTCGAAGCCGAGCCTGCGCGGAAAGCCGGTCATCGTCGGGGGCCTGGGACCCCGCGGGGTCGTCGCCACCGCCTCCTACGAGGCCAGGCGCTTCGGGGTGCATTCGGCGATGCCGACGGCGCAGGCCAGGCGGCTGTGCCCGAACGGCGCCTACCTGATCCCGCGCTTCACCCTGTACCGGGAGGTCAGCGACACCGTCATGGCGTTGCTGCGGGGCCTGTCACCGTTGGTGGAGCCGCTCAGCCTCGACGAGGCGTTCGTGGACCTGGAGGCGGGCGGGGTCGCCTTCGACTCGGCGACGGCCCGGGCCACGGGGGAGCATCTGCGCGCCGACATCATGGCCGCCACCGGGCTCAGCGGCTCGGTGGGCCTGGCCGGGTCGAAGATGCTGGCCAAGATCGCCTCGGAGGAGGCCAAACCGGCCGGGCTGCTGGTGATCGAGCCGGGGACGGAGCGCGAACTGCTCGCGCCGATGTCGGTACGCACCCTGCCGGGCGTGGGACCGGCCACCGGGGAGCACCTGCGGCGGGCAGGGATCACCACGGTGGGGGACCTGGCCGAGGCGGGTGAGGACGAGCTGGTGCGCATGGTGGGCCGGGCGCACGGCGCGGGGCTGTACCGGATGGCGCTGGGCCTGGACGACCGACCGGTGGTCGCCGAGCGGGACGCGAAGTCCGTGTCCGTGGAGGACACCTTCGACGTGGACCTGCACGACCGGGTGCGGATCCGGTACGAGGTGCAGCGGCTCGCCGACCGCTGCGTGGGGCGGCTGCGCGGCTCGGGACACTCCGGACGCACCATCGTGCTGAAGGTGCGCCGCTACGACTTCTCGACGCTGACCCGCTCGGAGACGCTGCGCGGCCCGACCGACGACCCGGTGGTGGTGCGGGAGGCGGCCGCCCGGCTGCTGGAGTCTGTGGACACCACGGGCGGGGTGCGGCTGCTGGGCGTCGGGGTGACCGGGCTCGCGGACTACACGCAGGAGGACCTGTTCGCGCAGGCCGACGCGCCGGCGACGGGTGAGGGCCCTGACTCCGGCGCGGCGGAGGGTGGCGCAACGGGGAGGGGCGGGAGGGGCGCGGCGGGGACAGGGGAGGCCGATGGGCCGGACGGGTGGCGGGAGCCGGGTGGGGAGGCCGGTCCGGCCGTGGCACTCGTACCGGCCACCGGGGGTGCGCGGGGGCCCGAGCCGGCCGCCGGGCGCCGTTGGCCGGCCGGCAGTGACGTCCGGCACGCGGTCTACGGCCCGGGCTGGGTCCAGGGCAGCGGGGTGGGCCGGGTGACCGTGCGCTTCGAACGGCCCGGATCGGCGCCCGGGCGCGTACGGACCTTCCGGCTGGACGACCCCGAGCTGGAGCCGTCCGATCCGCTGCCGCTCGTGGGGGAGGAGGAGCCGCCCCCGGTCTCGGACACCCCCTAGCCTTCGCCGGCCAGGCTGCCGAAGTCCCGGGGCTGTTGTGCGGGCGGGGGGCGGTGGAAGTCCGCGGGGAGCGTCACGTCCAACCCGTAGTGGTGGTAGAGCTGGAGTTCCTGTTCCGGGGAGAGGTGGCGGCCGACGCCGAAGTCCGGGGCGTCCTTGATCAGGGAGCGTTCGAAGGGCACCCGGAGGGTGTCGTCGACCACCTCACTGGGTTCCAGCGGGACGAAGGCGTCCCGACTGAACAGGCCGGTCCGGACGGCCGCCCATTCCGGTACGCCGGTGGCATCGTCGAGGTAGACCTCGTCCACGGTGCCGATCTTCACGCCATTGCGGTCGAACGCCTTGCGGCCGATGAGACTGCGGGGATCGATGTCGGTCTGCACGGTCCGGTCCCTCCAAGTGGTCGCAACTCCTCCGTAATGACTACAGAAGGGCATATCCGCACAGGGGGCCACTCGAGGGAGCTTCCAGATCCTCGCTGGTAGGCTGGGTGACGGCTGTTGACCCTGTGCGGGAGAGTCCTCCGAGTGAGCATGACGGAGGCGCCGAAGGAGCAAATCCTCCCCGGAATCTCTCAGGCATACGTACCGCACGTGACGAGGCCACTCTGGAAAGCAGGGGCGGGTACCGGGCGCGCAGTGCCGGTTCCCCTCCTCACCGACGGTGAAAGCCGGATCTCGTGGGCCCGTTGCCGCGACTCCGGTGAAGCTCTCAGGTTGAGATGACAGAGGGGGAGGCCGTCCGGGTGCCCGCGCCGTGGTGCCCCTCGCAGGTCGTACGACCAGGAGGCCTCCGTACATGACCGCCAACCGCATTCCGCTCTCTCAGCTGGAGCGAGGCATCCCCTTCGAGCAGCGCCACATCGGCCCGGATGCCGAGGCGCAGGCCAAGATGCTCGCCCAGGTGGGCTACGGCTCCCTTGACGAACTGACCGCCGCCGCGGTACCGGATGTGATCAAGACCGCCGCCGCGCTGAACCTGCCCGAGGCGCGGACCGAGGCCGAGGTGCTGGCCGAGCTGCGGTCGCTCGCCGACCGCAACCAGGTCCTCACCTCCATGATCGGCCTCGGCTACTACGGCACCTTCACGCCGCCGGTGATCCTGCGCAACGTCATGGAGAACCCGGCCTGGTACACGGCCTACACCCCGTACCAGCCGGAGATCTCGCAGGGCCGGCTTGAGGCGCTGCTCAACTTCCAGACCGTCGTCGCCGACCTGACCGGTCTGCCGACCTCCGGCGCCTCCCTGCTCGACGAGGGCACCGCGGCGGCCGAGGCCATGTCCCTGGCCCGCCGCGTCGGCAAGGTCAAGGGCGGCGTCTTCCTGATCGACGCCGACGCGCTGCCCCAGACCATCGCCGTGATCGAGACCCGCGCCGAGCCGATCGGGGTCGAGGTCGTCGTCGCGGACCTGTCCGAGGGCATCCCGGCCGAGATCGCCGAGCGCGGTGTCTTCGGCGTGCTGCTCCAGTACCCCGGCGCTTCCGGCGCCGTGCGGGAGATCAAGCCGGTCATCGACCGGGCGCACGAGCTCGGCGCCATCGTCACCGTCTCCGCCGACCTGCTCGCGCTGACCCTGCTGACCTCCCCGGGCGAGCTGGGCGCCGACATCGCCGTAGGCACCACGCAGCGCTTCGGTGTCCCGATGGGCTTCGGCGGACCGCACGCCGGCTACATGGCCGTCCAGTCCAAGCACGCCCGTTCGCTGCCCGGCCGCCTGGTCGGCGTCTCCGTCGACGCGGACGGCAACAAGGCGTACCGCCTCGCGCTGCAGACGCGTGAGCAGCACATCCGCCGCGAGAAGGCCACCAGCAACATCTGCACCGCGCAGGTGCTGCTCGCCGTCATGGCCGGAATGTACGCCGTCTACCACGGTCCGGACGGCCTGCGCACGATCGCCCGCCGCACCCACCGCTACGCCGCCCTGCTCGCCGCGGGCCTGACGGCCGGCGGGGTGGAGGTCGTGCACGGCGCCTACTTCGACACCGTCACCACCCGGGTTCCCGGGCGTGCCGCCGAGGTCGTGGCCGCCGCCCGCGAGGCCGGGGTCAACCTCTACCGGGTGGACGACGACCTCGTCTCCGTCTCCTGCGACGAGACGACGCTGCGCGCCGACATCGAGGCCGTCTGGGGCGCCTTCGGCGTCACCGCGGACATCGAGGCCCTCGACGCCACCACCGAGGACACGCTGCCCGAGGGCCTGCTGCGCTCGGACGCCTACCTGACCCACCCGGTGTTCCACCAGCACCGCAGCGAGACCGCGATGCTGCGCTACCTGCGCAAGCTCGCGGACAAGGACTACGCGCTGGACCGCGGCATGATCCCGCTGGGTTCCTGCACCATGAAGCTCAACGCGACCACCGAGATGGAGCCGGTCACCTGGCCCGAGTTCGGCCAGGTGCACCCGTTCGCCCCGGTGGAGCAGGCGGAGGGCTACCTCACTCTCATCACCGAGCTGGAGGAACGTCTCTGCGAGGTCACCGGCTACGACAAGGTCTCGATCCAGCCGAATGCCGGTTCCCAGGGCGAGCTCGCCGGCCTGCTGGCCGTCCGCGCCTACCACCGCGCGAACGGTGACGACCAGCGCACCATCTGTCTCATCCCGTCCTCCGCGCACGGCACGAACGCCGCCAGCGCCGTGATGGCCGGCATGAAGGTCGTCGTCGTCAAGACCGCCGACGACGGCGAGGTGGACGCGGACGACCTGCGCGCCAAGATCGAGCAGTACCGCGAGGAACTCGCCGTCCTGATGATCACCTACCCCTCGACGCACGGTGTGTTCGAGGAGCACGTCGCCGACATCTGCGCCCAGGTGCACGAGGCGGGCGGCCAGGTCTACGTGGACGGCGCCAACCTCAACGCCCTGGTGGGTCTGGCCAAGCCCGGCCACTTCGGCGGCGACGTCTCGCACCTGAACCTGCACAAGACCTTCTGCATCCCGCACGGCGGCGGCGGTCCGGGCGTCGGCCCGGTCGGTGTCCGGGCGCACCTCGCCCCGTACCTGCCCAACCACCCGCTCCAGCCGACCGCCGGCCCCGAGACGGGCGTCGGTCCCATCTCGGCGGCGCCCTGGGGTTCGGCGGGCATCCTGCCGATCTCCTGGTCCTACGTCCGCCTGATGGGCGGCGAGGGTCTCAAGCGCGCCACCCAGGTGGCGGTGCTCGGCGCGAACTACATCGCCAAGCGCCTGGAGCCGCACTACCCGGTGCTCTACACGGGCCCGGGCAACCTGGTCGCGCACGAGTGCATCATCGACCTGCGTCCGCTGTCGAAGGCGACGGGCGTGAGCGTGGACGACATCGCCAAGCGCCTGATCGACTACGGCTTCCACGCGCCGACGATGTCCTTCCCGGTGGCCGGCACGCTGATGATCGAGCCGACGGAGTCCGAGGACCTCGCCGAGATCGACCGGTTCTGCGACGCGATGATCGCCATCCGCGGCGAGATCGAGCGGGTCGCGGGCGGCGAGTGGCCGGTGGACGACAACCCGCTGGCCAACTCCCCGCACACCGCGGCGGCGCTGGGCGGCGAGTGGAACCACCCGTACAGCCGTGACGAGGCCGTCTTCCCGGGCGGGGTCACCGCCGCCGAGAAGTACTGGCCTCCGGTGCGCCGGATCGACGGGGCCTTCGGCGACCGGAACCTGGTGTGCTCCTGCCCGCCGCTGGACGAGTACGACGTCTGAGCCGACTCCGTGGTCGGATGACATCACAAGGGGCCGGTCCCGGAGCGCGTGCTCCGGGACCGGCCTTTGTCGTGTTCGCGCCGCCTACGCGACCGCGAGCGGGCGGTGCGGGGCGATGATCTGGCCGTCCGGCAGCAGCTCACCGGTGTCCTCGAAGAGCAGGACGCCGTTGCACAGCAGGCTCCAGCCCTGTTCCGGGTGGTTGGCCACCGGGCGCGCGGCCTCCCGGTCGGCGGAGTCTGATGACGGGCAGGCAGGCTGGTGCTGGCACATGGATGCGTTCTTTCGCTGCGGTGTGGTCTGCGTGCTACGGCTCGATGCGTGGTTCATGGCCGTCCCCCTGTGTCTCCTCCCCGCGCAGGCGGGGAGCGTGTCGTCAGTCTTCCCCCATGAGGGCCGCTTCGCAGGGATTTCCCGGCAGCTGTCCTCATAGATTGATGACGCATCACTCGTGCGGGCGGTTCAGCCAACTCCCCTGCCGATCGGGGTGGTTCCCGCCGGCCCAAGCGGGCTACGCCGCATGGGCCACTCGGGCCATACCGGCGGAGCCGTGCAGGTCAGGCCGCCGGAGCGACCACCGGCGGCGGTGTGGGCGGCGCCGTACGCCTGAGTCGGCGGGTCAGTACGGGCAGCAGTTCGGACACGGTGTGCGGCCGGTAGGCGGCGATCCCGGGCGGCGCGGGGGCCAGGGGCACCAGCAGGTCGGCGGCGGCGGGCAGACCGGCCGAGGCGTCCGCGTTGACGGCCCCGTGCAGCCACAGCGTCAGCATGTACAGCTCCGGTACGGACAGCAGCCGCGGCTGGTAGCCCTGGCCGAGCGACTCCGCCTGGCGCAGCGCGCGTTCCGTCGCGGCGACGTAGGGGCCCTCGAAGAAGTGCGAGAAGGCCCAGCCGTCCGCCGTGAGGCGGGTGTCGGCGGCCGCGACGAACCGGTCGCCGCTGCGGATCAGGAACCGCCAGCCCGTCAGCCGCGTACGGGGCGGCCTGCCACCGGGTGTCGGCCCCGAGGCGTGCAACCGGTCGAGCACGTGGACCGGGAGCGGGAGTTCGGCGGTGACCGGCCCGTGGAGGGCGCGCAGGGAAGGGGTGTGTGCCTCGTTGACGGCGGTGGGGGAACCGAGTGCCGCGAGGACGCTGCGCAGGGCGGGCGCGGGAGCCGGAGGGACATGCAGCGGCATGGTGGGTCGCCTCTCACTTGGGAGACCGGTGCTACGGGAGAAGGTGCTGACGGCGCTGTCGCATTCTGGGGTCAGAGGTGGGCTGTGGGGCAATGGCCGCGCGCCAACTCTCTGCCTCGTTTGCGGAGTTTATACGACATGTGTTCACGCAATGTTTCGGCTAGCTGTCCCGGCTATTGTCGACAAGGCGTTTACCGGTCCCGCTGACCTGACGTACATGCCGGTTCCAGACGAACATGCAGCGCTGACCTCGGAGGTTACCGGACGGGGGCTCGGCTGGATAGCACCGGTTATCCGGAATGGGCAAAGTCGACGCGGAATTTGCGGGGGTGGACTTGCCGGGTGAATGTGCCGAAGCGCCCTTCGCGCCAAACCGGCGCGCGCTCCCCGCCACGCACGCCCCCTCGGCGTTAGCGATCTCGCGGCCTGGGCATCATCGACCGTAACGCGCGCCCGGGTGCTGTGGGCCGGGCCACTTGAGGGAGGGACACCTCGATGGGGGAGAAGGTCGTGGCAGGCGGATTCGACCTGTCCGATCGGCAGCGGTACCGGAGGAAGCTGCGGGAGTGCCTGGAGGGTCTGGAGCGACTTCTGGCAGAGCAGAGGTTCGATCGCCCCAAGAACATGATGGGGCTGGAGATCGAATTGAATCTCGCGGGTGCCGACGGGTTGCCGAAAATGGTGAATGCCCAGGTCCTGGAACGTATAGCGAGCCCCGATTTCCAGACGGAGCTCGGAATGTTCAACCTGGAGGTCAACGTCCTTCCGCACCGGCTGGAGGGCCGCGTTTTCGACCAGCTCGCCGAGGAACTGAGCGCGGGACTGCACTACGCCCACCGGCAGGCCGCGGAGATCGACGCGGGCGTGGTGATGATCGGGATTCTGCCGACGATCTCGCGCTCGGACCTGGCGCCGGCCAACCTCTCGGCGGTGGACCGCTACTCGCTGCTCAACGAACAGATCCTGATGATGCGGGGCGAGGACTTCACCCTCGACATCGAGGGGGTCGAGCGGGTCACCTGGACCACCGGCTCGATCGTGCCGGAAGCGGCTTGCACCTCCGTCCAACTGCACCTGCAGGTGACCCCGGGCCGGTTCGCGGACGTCTGGAACGCGGCGCAGGCCGTGACCGCCGTACAGATCGCCGTCGGCGCCAACTCCCCGTTCCTGTTCGGCCGGGAGCTATGGCGCGAGTCGCGACCGCCGCTGTTCACCCAGGCCACCGACACCCGTCCGCCGGAGCTCCAGGCGCAGGGCGTGCGACCGCGCACCTGGTTCGGGGAGAGGTGGGTGGAGTCGGCGTACGAACTCTTCGCGGAGAACGTCCGCTACTTCCCCGCGCTGCTGCCGATCTGCGACGAGGAGGAACCCCTGCGGGTGCTGGCCGAGGGCGGGGTGCCGAGCCTTCAGGAGCTGGTGCTGCACAACGGGACGGTCTACCGCTGGAACCGGCCCGTGTACGGGGTGGCCGACGGGGTGCCGCACCTGCGGGTCGAGAACCGGGTGCTGCCCGCAGGGCCGACCGTGGTCGACGTCGTCGCCAACGCGGCCTTCTACTACGGCCTGGTACGGACCCTCGCGGACGAGCCGCGTCCGGTGTGGACCCGACTGCCCTTCGCCGAGGCGGAGGCCAACTTCGACGCGGCCTGCCGGTACGGGATCGACGCGCGGCTGCACTGGCCGCGCCGGGGCCGGGGGCCGGGCCTGGCGAGCGTGCCGGCGGTGCGCCTGGTGCTGGACGAGCTGCTGCCCATGGCGGCGGCGGGCCTGGACGCCTGGGGCATCGCCCCCGCCGACCGGGACCGGTACCTCGGGATCATCGAGGAGCGGTGCAAGCGCCGGGTGAACGGCGCGACCTGGCAGGTCGACACCTACCACCAGGCGCTCGCGGGCGGCCTGGAGCGCGACGCCGCGCTCGCCGCGACGACCCGGCGGTACAGCGAGCTGATGCACCGGGGAGACCCCGTGCACACCTGGCCGGTCGGGCTCCCGGAGCGGGAGGCGGACGCCACGGCGGCGGTCGGCCGATGACCCACCGGGTCCGGTGCGTCCGCGGCCCCGCCCACGAGGCAGTATGGGGATTGTGGCGGACAACGGGACGGCGGGACGGGAGTCGCACGTGCGGGTGGAGCCGGAGCCGGCGGCCGAGGGCCGGCGGGAGGACGGCCGCGGGTACCTGCGGACCGAGACGCTGCTGGTGCTCGCGCTCTCCCTGGGCGCGAGCGCGGTCTCCGCGCTGATCAGTTTCATCGGCTCGCTCACCAAGCCGGGCGGCCTCCGGCACCAGGCCGCCACCCTCAACGGCTCCTACGCTCCCGGGCGGCCCTGGCTGGACCTGGCCTGGCAACTGTTCGGCATCGCGACCGCACTGGTTCCCGTGCTGCTCGTCGCCCACCTGCTGACCCGCGAAGGCGCGCCGGGTCTGCGGGTGCTCGGCTTCGACCGCACCCGGCCCGGCTGGGACCTGGCCCGCGGCGCGCTCGTCGCCGCCGGGATCGGGAGCGCGGGGCTCGCGTTCTACCTGGCGTCGCGGACCGCCGGTTTCAACCTGACGGTGGTGCCCGAGGCCCTGCCGGACGTGTGGTGGAAGTTCCCGGTGCTGATCCTCTCCGCCGTGCAGAACGCGGTGGTGGAGGAGGTCATCGTGCTGGCGTACCTGCTGCGGCGGCTGGACGGGCTCGGCTGGTCCCCGACGGCGGCGCTGGTGGCCAGCTCGGTGCTGCGCGGCTCCTACCACCTGTACCAGGGTGTCGGCGGCTTCCTCGGCAACGTGGTGATGGGCGTCGTCTTCGTCCTGGCCTACCGCCGTTGGGGCCGGGTGGCCCCGCTGGTCGTCGCCCACGCGCTGCTCGACATCGTGGCCTTCGGCGGGTACGCGCTGCTGGCGGGCCACGTCTCCTGGCTGCCGACGCCCTGAGGGGTCAGGGGCGGGTGTGCAGCTCCCCGTCCAGGACCGTGACGGCGTCGCCGGTCAGGAGCGTACGGTCACCGGCGAGCCGGACGGTGACGAGTCCGGTGCGCGTCCCGCCCTGGCGGCCGACGAGTTCGGTGCGGCCCAGGCGGGCGGCCCAGAACGGGGCGAGCGCGGTGTGGGCGCTGCCGGTGACCGGGTCCTCGGCGATCCCGACGGCCGGGAAGAAGCCACGGGAGACGAAGTCGTACCCGCGGGCGGGATCCTCGGCTGCCGCGGTGACGATCACCCCGCGGCGGGCGTAGGCGCGCAGGGCGGCGTGGTCGGGCGAGAGGTCCCGTACGGTCCGTTCGTCGGCCAGCTCGACCACCAGGTCCCCGATGTGGGGGGACGTGTCGTGCACGGACCGGGCGGCGGCGCCGAGGGCGCGCTCCACCTCGGCGGGCGTCTCGACCGGGGTGAGCGAGGACGTCGGGAAGTCCATGGTGATCCGGCCGTCGTCCTCGGCCAGTGCCGTCAGCACACCGCTGCGCGTGGCGAAGCGGATCAGGCCGTTCGCGAGGCCGTTCGTCGCGAGGACGTGGGCCGTGGCGAGGGTGGCGTGGCCGCACATGTCGACCTCGGTGGCCGGGGTGAACCAGCGCAGCGCCCAGTCGACGTCCCCGCCGGGCGGCAGGGGGTGGGCGAAGGCGGTCTCGGAGAGGTTGACCTCGGCCGCGACCTGCCGGAGCCAGTGGTCCGGAGGGAACCCGCCGTCGAGGAGCAGCACTCCGGCGGGGTTGCCGCCGAAGGGGCGGTCGGTGAAGGCGTCGACGATTCGGATGCGCATGCCCTCGACCGTATGGCCGGCCCTTGATCGCCGGCCAAGGCCAATACGGGGTGACTGGCCCTGTCGGCGAACTGTTTCCGATATATCGTTGACGCATCGCGAGTGGTCGGTGATAGTAGAGATATCGGAGCCCGCACGTCGGGTCCGAGGGTCGATCGCGACGATCGACATCGAGATCCCCATGACGAAAGGAGCGCAGTGATGCGTTCACACGGACAGCACGGACATGACCACGGCCACGAGCACGGACGGGGTCACGGGCACTGCGGCCCGGACCGTCGGGAGGAGTTCAAGGGGCGGCGCGCCGCCTTCGGCCCGTTTGGACCGCCCTTCGGCGGCGGCCCCTTCGGTGGACGCGGCGGACGCGGCGGACCGCGCGGTCGCGCCCGGCGCGGCGATGTGCGCGCCTCGATCCTGGCGCTGCTCGCCGACCAGCCGATGCACGGCTACGAGATGATCCAGGAGATCGTCGAGCGCAGCGGCGGGGCGTGGAAGCCCAGCCCGGGCTCGGTCTACCCGACCCTCCAGCTGCTTGAGGACGAGGGCCTCATCACCAGTGAGAGCGACGGCGGCAAGAAGCTGTTCACGCTCACCGACGCCGGGCGCGCCGAGGCCGAGTCGGGCCCGTCGGCCCCGTGGGCCGAGGCGGGCCGGGGCTTCGACTTCGAGGCGATGCACGAGGTCCGGACGGCCGGGATCGGCTTGATGGAGGCGTTCGGCCAGGTCTTCAAGACCGGCACGCCCGAGCAGCGCGAGAAGGCCCTCGCGGTCATCAACGACGCCCGCAAGAAGCTCTACCTCATCCTCGCCGACGAGCACTGAGTCGGCCGCACCTTGCGCACACACACGTCGGCGCGCCCCCATGTGTCCTCTCGTGGGGGCGCGCCGACGTGTGTGCGCGGGGGTCGGGCGTCTGGGCCGTGTGAGCGGAGAGGTCAGGCGACCAGCGCAGACAGCTTGCGCAGCGACTCGTTCAGGGCGGCGGTCGCGGAGTCCTTGAGCTTGCCCGCCATCAGCGAGACGGCGGCCCCGGTGAACTCGCCGTCGATGCGGACGGTGGTGGCGCCGCCGTCCGGGACGAGGGTGTAGCGGGTGAGGACGGCCACGCCCATCGGGCCCTTGCCGGTGATGGCGAAGAGGCGTTCGTCCTCCAGCTCCGAGACGGTCCACAGCACCTCGGCCGGGAAACCCATCATCTTCATGTTCTCGGTGAAGGTGGAGCCGAGCGCGATGCTCGTCGGGCCGCCCTTCGGGAAGTCGGTGTGGGTCATGCTCCACCGGCCGTAGGCGTCCCAGTCCGTCAACTGCGCCCAGACCTTCGCGGCGGGCGCCTCGATGCGTGATTCCGCGGTGACTTCGGCCATGCGACCACCCCTTCTCGTCGGGTACGTGCGCGGAACGTAGCCCCGGCGGCCGGAACATTCAATACTGACGGCCTGTCAGATGCAGTGGGGTCGCCGGCCCTGCCCCGGGCTCCGTCTCAACAGGTGTCACCCGGGTGATACTCCTGTCCGGCCCTGCCATGATGACCCCATGCAAGCGTCAGGGAAGAACGCCGGACTGGGCCTCGCCCTCGTCTCGGCGTGTGCGTTCGGCGGTTCCGGGGTCGCGGCGAAGCCGCTGATCGAGGCGGGTCTGGACCCGCTCCACATGGTCTGGCTCAGGGTGGCCGGCGCGGCCCTGGTGATGTCCCCGCTGGCCTGGCGCCACCGCGACCTGGTGCGGCGCAAACCGCTCCTGCTGGCCGGCTTCGGACTCGTAGCCGTCGCCGGTGTGCAGGCCTTCTACTTCGCCTCCCTCTCGCGCATCCCGGTCGGTGTCGCCCTGCTGCTGGAGTACCTGGGGCCGTGCCTGCTCCTCGGGTACATCCGGTTCGTCCAGCGCAAGCCGGTGACCCGGGCCGCCGCGGCCGGTGCGACCGTGGCCGTCGCCGGACTGGCCTGCGTCGTGGAAATCTGGGCCGGGCTCAGCCTGGACCTGCTCGGTGTGCTGCTCGGCCTCGCCGCCGCCTGCTGCCAAGCCTGCTACTTCGTCTTCGCCGACCAGGGCAGCGGCGAGGGCGACGTGCCGGACCCGCTCGGTGTGATCGCGTTCGGCATGCTCGTCGGAACCGTGGTCATGACCGTGATCGCGCGGCCGTGGCGGATCGACTGGCAGGTGCTGGCCGGCGACGCGGTCATGGGCGACATGAGCGTACCCGCGCCGATCCTGCTCGCCTTCGTGGTGCTGGTCGCGACCGTGTTCGCGTATGTCACCGGGGTCGTCTCCGTGCGCAAGCTGTCGCCACAGGTTGCGGGCGTCGTGGCTTGCCTGGAGGCGGTCGTCGCGACCGTGCTCGCTTGGGTGCTCCTGCGTGAGCACCTCTCCACTTGGCAGACGCTGGGCGGCACGCTCGTCCTGGGCGGGGCCTTCATCGCACAGTCCTCGCGCCCCACACCGCCGGCGGCCCCCGAGCCGGCCGCGTTGGACCGCGAGGCGACGAATGTCTAAGGTGGCGATCGTGCCTACGACCGCAGTGCTTCCGCCTCCCGCCGCGTAGCGCGGGCGGCCCTCACGCCAACAGTCCCGGCCCGGGAGTGACCCGGGCGGACTCACGCTGCCCGCGAAGCGATGACCCGTTCTTCTCATCCTTCACGCATGCGCGGAGACACCTGTGTCGAACCATTCGCCCGCTTCCGGGCGCAGTCTGCTGTACCTCGTCGTCGCCGGAGCCGCCTGGGGCACCGCCGGGGCGGCTGCCTCGCTCCTCTTCCTGACCAGTGGCCTCGGCCCGCTCGCCCTCTCGTTCTGGCGGAGCGCGGGCGGCCTCCTCGTCCTGGCGGGGGTGCTCGCCGTACGCCGCCGCCCCGGCCGTGCGCCCCGTCCTTCCGTCCGGTCCCTGATCGGCACCGGTCTGATGTTCACCGTTTTTCAGGCCGCGTACTTCGGCGCCGTGCGGGAGACGGGCCTTGCGGTGGGCACCGTGGTCACCCTGGGCGCCGGCCCCGTGCTGATCGCGCTCGGCGCGCGGTACTGGATGGGCGAGCGGCTCGGCCGGGGCGGGGCCGCGGCGGTGGGCGGGGCGCTGGCCGGCCTCGCCGTTCTGGTGCTGGGCGGCGGCGGCGGTGACGTGCGGCCGGTCGGTGTCGGCTGGGCGCTGTTGTCGGCGGCGGGCTACGCGGGGATGACCCTGCGCGCCCGGTGGCTGGGGCAGCGCGGGGCGGGCGGGGACCCGCTCGTCACCACCGCCTGGTCGGTGGGGGTGGGCGCGGTGTGCCTGCTGCCGCTCGCGGTGATGGAGGGGTTGCTCCCGCACACCGCCGAACCGGCCCGGGTGGGCTGGCTGCTGGTGTACGTCGCCGTGGTGCCGACGGCCCTGGCGTACGCCCTGTACTTCACGGGCGCCGCGGCGGTGCGGGCCGCGACCGTGTCCGTGATCATGCTGATCGAGCCGGTGAGCGCCGCGGTGATCGCCGTCCTGCTGCTCGGTGAGCGGCTGACCGGCGCGGTGGTGCTGGGCACCGTACTGCTGTTGACCGCGGTCGGTGCCCTGATCGCCGCCGAGGCGCGGCGGCCGGCGGGCGGGTCGGAAGATGTCCGGCCCGCCCCGTTGGCTCAGAGCGCGGCGAGGTAGCCGGGGACGGCGATGCCGGGGGCCAGGTCGGCGGCCGGGACCGGGGCTCCGTACGCCGGGGCGACCGGGACCACGCCCGACCAGAAGGGCAGGTCCAGGTCCTCGGCGTCGTCGTTCGGGCCGCCGGTACGGAGCTTCGCCGACACCTCGTCGAGGTCCAGGCGGATCACCGCCGTGGCCGCGAGTTCCTTGGCGTTGGCCGGGCGGGAGTCGGCGGAACGGCCCGGGACGACGTGGTCGACCAGGGCGTCGAGCGCCATGCGGCGCTCTTTCTCGTCGGTGACCTGGTACGCGGTGCCGTGCACGACCACGGAGCGGTAGTTGATCGAGTGGTGGAAGGCGGAGCGCGCCAGAACCAGGCCGTCGACATGCGTGACGGTCACACACACGGGCAGTCCGGGGTCGGTCGTGCCGGCGGCGAGCAGCGGGCGGGAGCCCGTCGAGCCGTGGAGGTAGAGCCGTTCGCCCACCCGGCCGAAGAGGGTCGGCAGTACCACCGGCGCGCCGTCGCGGACGAAGCCGAGGTGGCACAGGTAGGTCTGGTCGAGTATCGAGTGGACCGTCTCGCGGTCGTAGCGGGCCCGGTCCTTGGAGCGGGTCGGAACGGTGCGCGAGGTGGGCGCGTACGAGTCGGTCGGTGCGGCGTCCGTGGTCGCCGGTTCGGTCGGCTGGTCGGTCGGCTCGGTGACGGGCGTGACGCTCATGGTGCGAACTCCGTTGTACTAGTGCATAATCCTGTTTGTGCTAGGAGAGTATCGGATCATCGGGCGTCGCGCATCGGACATCGCGGCCAGCGTCGAGGCGGGCATCGGATCGGGCGCGCTCGCGCCGGGAGCGCTGCTGCCGCCGATGCGGCAGCTGGCGGGCGTGCTGGGGGTGAACCCCAACACCGTCGCCGCCGCGTACCGGACGCTGCGCGAACGCGGGGTCATCGAGACGGACGGCCGGCGCGGCAGTCGCGTAAGGGCCCGGCCTGCGAGCGCGCCCCGCGACGAACTGCGTACGGTGGTCCCGGACGGCGTCCGGGACGCCGCCTCGGGCAACCCCGACGTGGCGCTGCTGCCCCCGCTGGACGGCGCCCTCGCCGCCGCGGCCGGCCGGTACGCGAAGGCGCCGACCCTGTACGGGGCCGACCCGGTCGCGCCGGAGCTCGCCCGGCTGGCCCGGGCCGGGTTCGACGCGGACGGGGTGCCGCCCGGAGCGATGGCGGTGACCTCGGGCGCGCTGGACGGCATCGAGCGGGTGTTGGCGGCGCACTTGCGGCCCGGGGACGCGGTGGCGGTGGAGGACCCGGGTTGGGGCAGTGTGCTGGACCTGGCGGCAGCCCTGGGTCTGCCGGTGCTGCCGCTGGAGGTGGACGACGAGGGGCCGCGGCCGGAGGCGGTGGCGCGGGTCCTGGCGGCCGGTGCCCGGGCGCTGGTGGTGACGTCCCGGGCGCAGAACCCCACGGGCGCCGCGGTCGGCGGGGCCCGGGCGGCGGAGCTGCGCGCACTGCTGTCCCGCCATCCCGGGGTGCTGGTCCTGGACGACGACCACGGCCACGGCATCGTGGACCTGCCGTTGCACTGCCTGGGCGGGGTGACCCGGCACTGGGCGCTGGTCCGCTCGACGGCGAAGGCGTACGGCCCCGACCTGCGGCTCGCGGTGCTGACCGGCGACGCGGTGACGATGGACCGGGTGCGCGGCAGGCAGCGGCTGGGGCCGGGGTGGGTGAGCCGACTGCTCCAGTACGCGGTGGTGGAGCTGTGGTCTTCCGGCGCGCTCGACCCCGCGGCGGTGGCCCGGTCCTACGGGGAACGGAGGGACGGCCTGGTGGCGGCGCTCGCGGAGCGCGGGGTACGGGCCCGGGGGCGCAGCGGGATGAACGTGTGGGTGCCCGTCGCCGACGAGACGGGGACGGTGACGCGGCTGCTGGGCGCCGGGTGGGCCGTCGCCCCGGGGGCGCGGTTCCGGGTGGAAAGCGGCCCCGGGGTGCGGGTGACGGTGTCCGGGGTCGAGCCCGCCGAACTGCCGGGCCTGGCCGACGCGGTGGCCGCGGCGGTCAGGCCGGGCCCCGCTGGGGTGCGCTACGCGTGACGTGGGGCGCGGGCGTGGGGCGGGGCGGCCCGGCCACTTGCCGGGAGGTCAGGCGACGGGCTCCAGCAGCCCACCCAGCATGAGCACGCATCCCGCTCAAGCCGATCACCGCGCCGAAGAGGCGGATGAGGCGGGCCGACATGCGCCTCTGTGCCGGGCCGAGGTCGCCCTGCGCGTGCATGCGCAACTCGGCGTTGGCATCACTCCGGCGCTCCGGCGAGGCGGCCGATCCCCGCACGTTCAGGGCGATCCAGCCGCCGAGAAGGGCTCCGGCCAGGCCCATAGTGAGGAAGACGGTGCTGTTCATGTGCCCCCGGGCGTCGTGGTGATCGCCCGGACCGTAACAGTCGTCAGGCGGACCCGCGGACCGAGGGCCGGGCCTGGGTGAGGGCGGCGCCCGCGAGGACGATGGCCGCGCCGACCGGGGTGTTCCAGTGGAGCTGCTCGCCGAGGACGAGGACGCCGGCCGTGGTGGCGATGACCGGGACGAAGTACGTGACCATCTGCGCGGTGGTCGGGCCGACCTCCGCCACCAGGCCGTACTGCATCTGCAGGGCCGTGCCCGTCCCGAGGGCGCCCAGGGCCACCACCGCCAGGGTGGGCCAGAGCGGGAAGCCGCTGGGCGCTGAGGTGAACAGCGCGCTCACCACGAGCAGTTGGAGCGCCGAGACCATGAGCTGGGCGCCGGTCATCGCCACCGGGGAGCCCGGTGTGCCGGCCAGGGTGCGGCGGACGTAGATCCAGCCGATGGGGTAGCACAGCGAGGCCAGCAGGGCGAGGGCGGCGCCCCTGGCGTCGACACCGGAGAAGCCCTGCCAGGCGCCGAGCACGGTCAGGACCCCCAGGAAGCCGAGCCCCAGCCCCGCGAAGCGGCGCCGGGTCGGGCGGTCCTCGGACAGCGCCACGAGCGAGAGCACCATGCCCCACAGCGGCGATGTGGCGTTGCAGATCCCGGCGAGGCTGGAGGGGATGCTCTGCTCGGCGAAGGCGAACAGCGAGAACGGCGCGGTGTTGAGCAGCAGCGCGCTCACCGTCAGGTGGGCCCAGGTGCGCCGGCCGCGGGGGAGGGGCTCACGGCGGACGAGCAGCACCGCGAGGAGGGCGAGCGCCCCGCACAGGACCCGTCCGAAGGCCACGTGGAACGGCGCGTAGCCGTCGGTGCCCACCTTGATCAGGAGGAAGCTGAAGCCCCAGATCACCGAGAGGACGGCGAACCGCACGCGCCAGTCGAGGGTGCGGGTGCCGGGGGCGGGGGAGAGGGTGGTGGTCGGGACGGACCTGGTGGTGGCGGGTGCGCTCATGGGTTCACTCTGGTGCCCGAGAACGATTAGAACAAGCGAGATTTTGTCACCATGACCCCGTAGCATCGCTTACATGTTGAACCTGGAGCGCCTGCGCACCCTGGACGCCCTCGCCCGCCACGGATCGGTCAGCGGCGCGGCGGACGGCCTGCACGTCACCACCTCCGCGGTCTCCCAGCAGATGGCCAAGCTGGAGCGCGAGGTCGGGCAACCCCTGCTGGTCAAGAACGGGCGCGGGGTCCGGCTCACCGACGCGGGACGGCTGCTCGCCGGTCACGCGGCGCGGATCATCTCGCAGGTCGAACTCGCGCAGGCCGATGTCGAGGCCCGGCGCGGCTGCGCCGTCGGCGAACTGGGCATCGGCGCCTTCCCGACCGCGATGCGCGGCCTGCTGCCGCCCGCCCTGTCCGCGCTGCGCGACGACCACCCCGAACTGCGGCCGCGGGTCCGGGAGCAGGAGCCCGAGGAGGCGATGGCGGCCGTCGTGCGCGGCGACCTCGACCTGGCGCTGGCCATCGACTGGTACAACAAGCGGATGCCGGTGCCCGCCGAACTGACCCGCGCGCACCTGCTCGACGACTCCTGTGACGTCGCCGTGCCGGCCGGGCACCCGCTGGCCGGGCGGAGCGAGGTCGGCCTCGCCGACTTCGCCGCCGACGAGTGGATCTCCTGGAACGAGGGCCAGTTCTGCCACGAGTGGCTGGTGTTCACCCTGCGCGACATGGGCATCGAGCCCCGCGTCGCGCACATCGCCGAGGAGCACCACACCCAACTGGCCTTCGTGGAAGCCGGCCTGGGGGTGTGCGTGACGCCACGGCTCGGGCGCGGGCCGATGCCCGAGGGGGTCCGGCTGCTGCCCGTCCGAGACGCCGTCCAGCGTCACGTGTACGTCGTCTGGCGCGCCGATGCCGACCGGCGGCCCTCGATCCGGGCCGCCGTGGAGGCCCTGCGGACGGCCGCCCTCGCTCTCTGAGCGCCGCAGGCCGGCGCGTACCGCCCGGCCTACAGTTTGCGGAAGTCCCAGGAGACGACCGAGTCCGGGGTGAGCCTGATCCAGGCGTGCCGGCCGTCGTGCGGCATCTCCGCGATGCCGAAGTTCTTGGCCGGGAACAGGCGCTCCGGCTCCGCCAGTTCCGGGCAGGGCTCGCCCGTGCGGGGAGCCTCGCCCACGAAGACGGCGTCGCCCGAGAGCTCGACCCCGCGCAGCTCGTCGTACGCCTCGCCCGCGTCCACGACCACCGACATCCGCGGGTCCTGGCGCAGGTCCGACCAGCGGCGGCTGCGCGTGATCGAGTACAGCCACAGCGACCGGCCGTCCCAGGCGAACCACAGGGCGCCCACGTGGGGGCGCCCGTCGGGAGAGACCGTGGCCACCCGACACGTGCGCTGCTCGCGCAGGAAGGCGTCCACCTCCTCGTCGGTCATCATGATCCGCCGGCCC
Source organism: Streptomyces sp. NPDC046557 (assembly GCF_040645975.1). Classification (NCBI taxonomy): domain Bacteria; kingdom Bacillati; phylum Actinomycetota; class Actinomycetes; order Kitasatosporales; family Streptomycetaceae; genus Streptomyces; species Streptomyces sp. NPDC046557. The sequence goes on along the minus strand of NZ_JBEYZH010000011.1, from coordinate 131,390 downwards.
CGCCGCTGTGTCCCGTCCATGCGTCCTGCACCCCTTCACATCTGATTGTGTGTCAGGAATCATGCGGGCTCTTCGGCCGTCACGCCAGGGGGAGCCATGCCGCAACCCGGACCCGCACCCGGACCCGCACCCGGACCCGCACCCGCATCCGATACCGCCACCACCGCCCTCCTCACCGTCGAATGCCAGAACGGGGTGGTCGGCGACGAGAGCGCCCTGCCCGAACTGGCCAAGGAAGCGCGGGACTCCGGGATGCTGAACCGGGTGGCCGCCCTGGTCGCCGCCGCGCACCGGTCCGGCGTACAGGTGGTGCACGCGGTCGCCGAACGGCGCCGCGACGGCCTCGCGGCCAACACGAACGCCCGGCTCTTCCGGGCCGCCGGGCGACTGCCGGTGCGCCAGCTGTCCGGAACCCGGGCGGTGGAAGTGGCCCCGCCCATCGAGGTGGCCGAGCGGGACCTGATCGTGCGCCGCCTGCACGGGCTCTCGCCGATGGCCGGCACCGACCTCGACCCCCTGCTGCGCAACCTCGGCGTCCGCACCCTGGTCGTCACCGGCGTCTCGTCCAACATCGCGATCCCCAACACCGTCTTCGACGCCGTGAACCTCGGCTACCGGGTCGTGGTGCCCTCGGACGCCGTCTGTGGAGTGCCCGCCGCCTACACGGACGAGGTGATCCGCAACTCCCTTTCCCTCGTCGCCACCGTCATCACGACCGAAGCCCTCCTCAACGAGTGGGACCCCGCGCGCTGACCCCCGTAACCTGGGCGGATGCTGTCCGAAGTGATCGCGACCCGTTACGTCACGCCTCTGCGTGAGGGCGGCTCGCTCCCGGGGATCGTCGAGGCCGACGATCTCGGTACCTACGTCATGAAGTTCACCGGAGCCGGCCAGGGCCGCAAGACCCTGGTCGCCGAGGTCATCTGCGGCCTCCTGGGTCAGCGGCTGGGCCTGCGGGTCCCGAGGCTGGTGCGGATGCAGCTCGATCCCGTCATCGGGCTCGGCGAGCCCGACCAGGAGGTGCAGGAACTGCTCAAGGCCAGCGGCGGGCTGAACCTCGGGATGGACTACCTGCCCGGCTCGATCGGCTTCGACCCGCTCGCGTACCGGGTGGACCCGGTCGAGGCCGGTCGAGTGGTGTGGTTCGACGCATTGATCAACAACGTCGACCGGTCGTGGCGCAACCCCAACATGCTGGTCTGGCACGGGGACGTCTGGCTCATCGACCACGGCGCCACCATGATCTGGCACCACAACTGGCCCTCCGCCCGGAGCGCCGCCGCGAAGCCCTACAACGCCTCCGACCACGTACTGGCGCCCTTCGGCCCGGACATCGCGGCCGCCGCCGAGGTGCTCGCGCCGCTGGTCACGCGGGAACTGCTCACCGAGGTCGCCGCCGACGTCCCCGACGAGTGGCTGGTCGACGAGCCCGGCTTCGACTCGACCGACGCCCTGCGCCTGGCCTACGTGGAGGCGCTGCTGGGGCGCGCGGCCACGATCCACGAGAGGATCTCGATGGAGGCAGAGGTGAAGGCCCCGTCCAAGCCGCCGGGCTGGCTGACCGACCACCTGCCCGAATGGCCCCACACGACCAAGAAGAAGAGCGACAGCGAGTGATCAAGCGGGACGTGTTCGAGTACGCGCTGGTGCGTGTGGTGCCCCGCGTGGAGCGCGGCGAGTGTTTCAACGCCGGCGTGATCGTCTACTGCCGGGCGAAGTCCTACGTCGCCGCGCGCACCCATCTCGACGAGGCCAAGCTCCGCGCCCTGGACCCAGGCGCCGACGTGGCGGGCGTCCGGGCCGCCCTGCACGCCGTCGAGGGGCTCTGCCGCGGCGGGGAGCGCGCCGGTCAGGCGGCGGGGGACGATCCGGGGCGCCGGTTCCGGTGGCTGATCGCGCCGCGCAGCACCGTCGTGCAGCCGGGCCCCGTCCACACGGGGCTGACGGCCGACCCGGAGGTCGAGGTGGAGCGACTGCTCGACCTGCTGGTGCGCTGAACGCGGAGGAGGAGCCGTACGACCTGGGGCCCTGGGGCCCGGTGCCGTTGACACCGGGTGCCAGGGCTCCTAGCGTCTCCTCAGCTGAAGCTACTAAGCGGTTGCTCACCCGTGAGACACCGCTCCAGAGGATTCCGAGCGCGAGGAGACCCAGCATGTCCACCACCGAGCAGCGTGTAGCGATCGTGACCGGGGCGGCCCGGGGCATCGGCGCGGCCACCGCCGTGCGCCTGGCCGCCGAAGGCCGTGCGGTCGCCGTGCTCGACCTCGACGAGGCCGCCTGCAAGGACACCGTGGAGGCGATCACGGCGGCGGGCGGCACGGCCCTCGCGGTCGGCTGCGACGTCTCGGACAGCGCACAGGTGGAGGCCGCGGTCGAGCGCGTCGCGAACACGCTCGGCGCGCCGACCGTCCTCGTCAACAACGCGGGTGTGCTCCGGGACAACCTGCTCTTCAAGATGAGCGACACCGACTGGGACACCGTCATGAACGTGCACCTGCGGGGCGCGTTCCTGATGGCCCGGGCCTGTCAGAAGTACATGGTGGAGGCCAAGTTCGGCCGCATCGTCAACCTCTCCAGCAGCTCGGCGCTGGGCAACCGCGGCCAGGCCAACTACTCCGCCGCCAAGGCCGGCCTCCAGGGCTTCACCAAGACGCTGGCCGTCGAACTCGGCAAGTTCGGCGTCACCGCCAACGCCGTGGCCCCCGGTTTCATCGTCACCGAGATGACCGCCCAGACCGCCGCCCGCGTCGGCATGGGCTTCGAGGAGTTCCAGGCCGCCGCCGCCACGCAGATCCCGGTGCAGCGCGTGGGCCGCCCCGACGACATCGCCAACGCCATCGCCTTCTTCACCGGCGAGGCCGCCGGCTTCGTCTCCGGCCAGGTCCTGTACGTGGCGGGCGGCCCGCTGAACTGACCCGGGTCCGGCAACCGACGCGAGGCACGGCAATCGAGGAGAGGCACGGCGCGATGACGACGTACGAAGGAACGGACAGCGGCAAGGTCGCCCTGATCACGGGAGCGAGCCGGGGCATCGGCTACGGCATCGCCGAGGCGCTGGTCGCCCGCGGCGACCGGGTCTGCATCACGGGACGCAACGAGGACGCCCTCAAGGAGGCCGTCGAGGCACTCGGGGCGGACCGGGTGATCGGAGTGCCCGGCAAGGCGCACGACGAGGCCCACCAGGCCCTCGCCGTGGAGCGCACGATGGAAGCATTCGGGCGGGTGGACTTCCTGATCAACAACGCGGGAACCAATCCCGTCTTCGGACCGATCGCGGACCTCGACCTCGGCGTGGCGCGCAAGGTCTTCGAGACCAACGTGATCTCGGCGCTGGGCTTCGCCCAGCGCACCTGGCACGCCTGGCAGAAGGACAATGGCGGCGCGATCGTGAACATCGCCTCCATCGCGGGAATCTCCGCCTCGCCCTTCATCGGCGCGTACGGGATGAGCAAGGCCGCCATGGTCAACCTGACCCTCCAACTCGCGCACGAGATGGCGCCGGGGGTCCGGGTCAACGCGATCGCGCCCGCGGTGGTCAAGACCAAATTCGCGCAGGCCCTGTACGAGGGGCGCGAGCAGGAAGCGTCGGCGGCCTATCCGCTCGGCCGACTCGGCGTCCCCGAGGACATCGGAGGGGCCGCAGCGTTTCTTACGTCTGCACAAGCGGAATGGATCACGGGGCAAACTCTCGTCGTCGACGGGGGAATGTTCCTCAATGCCGGAGTGCACTGACCGGTAACCGGACGCATTTGCCTCCCAAAGGGAGGCAAATGCGTATCGAATGTGCATGAAATCGGTCAAGTGCCTCATCAAACCTGCCCATTGGATTTGTGAGGCACTGCGGTAGGGTCTGCCGCACCCCTGGCTGATCGAGGAGCGTGCACGTGTTCAACCGGACCAGATGCCTGCAGATCACTGCAGCCCTTGCGTCCATATCCCTGCTCGCCGGATGCGGTCTGCTTTCCGATGACAGCGGTGCCGACAAGAAGCCGATCGTGGTCGGTACGACGAGCAAGCCGAGCACCCTCGACCCGGCGGCGGCCTGGGACGGCTCCTGGGAGCTGTACCGGAACATCTACCAGACCCTGCTGGCCTTTCCCACCGGCAGCACCAAGCCCGAGCCGGACGCCGCGCAGAGCTGCGAGTTCACCGACTCCGCCAACGAGTCCTACCGCTGCACGCTGCGCAAGGGCCTGAAGTTCTCCGACGGCGAGGCCCTCGACGCCAAGGCCGTCAAGCACTCCCTGGACCGCATCCAGACGATCGGCGCCAAGACCGGCCCGAAGGACCTGTTCGGCAGCCTGGACAAGATCGAGACCCCTGACGCGCTGACCGTCGTCTTCCACCTGAAGACCCCCGACGCGACCTTCCCCTACGTCCTCGGCTCGCCGGCCGCCTCGCTGGTGCCGCCCGGCGAGTACCCCGCCGACAAGGTCCGCAAGGACGGCAAGACCACCGGGTCCGGCCCGTACGTCCTGACGTCCTACAAGGACGGCGAGGCCGTCCTCGGCCGCAACGACAGCTACGTGGGCTTCGCCAACCGGCGCAACGACTCCGTGACCATCCGCTACTTCACGGACTCCAAGAAGATGGTCGCGGCGCTCAAGGACAAGGAGATCGACGCCACCTACCGCGGCCTGTCCGCCGCCGAGATCAAGGACCTCCAGACCCCCGCCTCGCACGACAAGGGCGTCCAGGTCGTCGACAACGTCGGGTCCGAGATCCGCTACCTGGTCTTCAACCCCAAGGACCCGCAGGTCGCCAAGCCGGCCGTGCGCCAGGCGATCGCCCAGACCATCGACCGCGGCGCCCTCGTCAGCAAGGTCTACCAGGGCACGGCCGAGCCGCTCTACTCGATGGTCCCCAAGGGTGTCCTGGGCCACAAGACGCCGTTCTACGACATGTACGGGCAGCCCAGCGTCGAGAAGGCCAGGAAGACCCTCCGGGACGCGGGCATCACCCAGCCCGTCGAGCTGACCTTCTGGTACACCACCGACCGGTACGGCTCCTCCACGGCGGACGAGTTCACCGAGATCAAGCGCCAGCTGGACGAGAGCGGCCTCTTCAAGATCACCCTGCGCAGCAAGCCCTGGATCGAGTTCCAGGACGGCTACAAGAACGGCGAGTTCCCCGTCTTCGGTCGAGGCTGGTTCCCCGACTTCCCGGACCCGGACAACTTCATCGCGCCGTTCGTCGGCAAGGAGAACGCGGTCGGCACACCGTACGAGCCGGCGGACATCCTGGGCGACCTGCTCCCCAAGTCCCGCCGCGAGAGCGACCGCTCGGCGGGCGTCAAGGAATTCGAGCAGGCCCAGCAGACCTTCGCGCAGGACGTCCGCCTGCTGCCGTTGTGGCAGGGCAAGCTGTACGTGGCGGCGCGCGACGACGTCGCGGGCGCCGAGCGGGCGCTGGACCCGCAGACCGTCATGCAGATGTGGGAGCTGTACCGCAAGACCAGCTGGTAGCCCGGTCCCACCGCACGGGTCCCGCACGGGCGGATGAGGCGTTGTCAGTGCCTCCGGGTAGGTTCGGATCCAGTCGCACCAAGCAGTTGCACGGACCTGTACCGGAGGATGTAGACGTGAGCCAGATGCTGCCCGAGTCCTGGCTCCCCGCGATCGGCGGGGAGCTGGACCAGCCCTACTTCAAAGAGCTCCTGGAGTTCGTCGAGAAGGAGCGGGCCAACGGGCCGGTCTACCCGCCCCACGAGCAGGTCTTCGCCGCCCTGGACGCCACGCCGTTCGACAAGGTGAAGGTGCTGGTGCTCGGCCAGGACCCCTACCACGGCGCGGGCCAGGGCCACGGCCTGTGCTTCTCCGTGCGGCCCGGGGTCAAGACCCCGCCCTCGCTCCGCAACATCTACAAGGAGATGAAGGAGGAGCTCGGCCTCCCCATCCCCGACAACGGGTACCTGATGCCGTGGGCCGAGCAGGGTGTCCTGCTGCTCAACGCGGTACTCACCGTCCGCGAGGCCGAGCCCAACTCCCACAAGGGCAAGGGCTGGGAGAAGTTCACGGACGCGGTGATCCGCGCGGTCTCCGCCCGCCCCGACCCGGTCGTCTTCGTCCTCTGGGGTGCCTATGCCCAGAAGAAGATCCCGCTCATCGACGAGGAGCGGCACGTGATCGTCAAGGGCGCGCACCCCTCCCCGCTGTCGGCCAAGAAGTTCTTCGGCTCCCGGCCCTTCACGCAGATCAACGAGGCCGTCGCCGCGCAGGGCCATGAGCCGATCGACTGGCGCATTCCGGACCTGGGCTGACGCCACACCGCGCCTCGGTGCCTGAGCCGGTTGCTCCGGTTAGCGTCTTGATGATCAGACCGGAGCAGGTCTGGCGGAGCAGTCGGAGGTCGCGTTGACGGAGCAGCGGGAGGCGTCGGAGGACGCCGTCATGACCAGGATCGGCCAGGCGGTCATCCTGCTGCACGCCGGTGACCGCGAGGAGGCCCGCAACCGGCTCGGCGAGATCTGGTCCGAGATCGGGGAGGGCGGCGACCTGCTCCATCGCTGCACCCTCGCGCACTACATGGCCGACGCCCAGGACGATCCCGCCGAGGAACTGGCGTGGGACCTGCGGGCCCTGAGCGCGGCCGAGGGGAACGCCGCCGAGGGGATGGCGGTCGAGGGGACCGCGGAGGGGCCGCCCCTACAGCGGGAGCCGCATCAGGCGGTCCGGGTGTTCTACCCGTCGCTGCACCTGAGCCTGGCCGCCGACTACGTGAAGCTGCGCCGCCCCGAGGCCGCCCGGGCCCACCTCGCGCGGGCCCGGGCCGCCGCCGGCGTGCTGGCCGACGACGGCTACGGCAACGGGGTGCGGGCCGCCATCGCCCGGCTGGAGCGGCGGCTCGACGGGGACCGGGCCGGCCGGGCCCGGCCGTTCCCCGAGCAGGGCCCGTAGCCCGTCCGGGCGCCCCCGTACCTGCCTCGCCTGGCGGCCGGCACCGTACGGCGTCAGCCGCCGTGGACGCCGGCGCAGATCCGGGCCTCCGGGCTGTCCGGATGCCAGCGGCCGTGGCGCCGCCCGAGGGCGCACACGTCGGCCGGGCGGACCGGCAGCTCCCGCATCACCTTACGGCCGACCTCCGCCTCGTGCCCGGAGGCGTCGGGCACGGCCCCGGAATGCCCGGGGGCCGCCCCCGCGGGTCGTCGGGGCTCCGGGATGTCGATGACGGGCGGCGCGCCCTCCTGCGCGCCCGCGGCGGTCCGGCCCGACGGGCGTGGGGCGGGCAGGTGGGAGCCTCCCGAAGCGGCCGGGCGCGCGGACTCCCGCGGCGCCGCCTTCAGCGCCTCCAGCGCGGGGGCCTGGACCACCACCGGTACGGCCCCCGGCCCGCCGCGCGGCTCGTGCCGGGGCGGCTGCCCGCTGGAGGTTCCCGCCGCGGGCTGCGTCGCGGTGGGGCTCACGTTCACACAGCCGGAGACGGCCGAGACGGCACAGGCCACTCCGAGCAGCAGTTTTGTCGTGGTTCGGGTTGGATGCACCCGCGCAACTCTGCTGTGCGGGGACCCCGTTGCGAAAACCCGGAGCGGATATTGCCCCCGCACGGGTGACGGCCGGCCGCCGAAGCACCCCAGGTTGACGCCCGGCGCGGGGTCCGGGTCCGGACCCACTAGTCGCCCGTGGCGCCGTCGATGTGCTCGCGCAGCAGGTCCGCGTGGCCGTTGTGGCGCGCGTACTCCTCGATCATGTGGGTGTAGACCCAGCGCAGGCTGAACACCTCGCCGCGGTGGTGGCTCTCGGGCTCCGACAGCAGGTCCAGGGACCGGCCCGCGGCGGCCTGCCGGGCCAGCTCGACCTCCGTCTGCCAGACCTCCTCGGACTCCGCCCAGGTGTCGTCGGCGGTGAAGTGGAAGTCACCGTCCGGGTCTTCGCGCGTGGAGTACAGCTCCGGCAGGTCCGCGCCGAGCATGATCTCCCGGAACCAGTAGCGCTCCACCTCCGCCATGTGGCGTACCAGGCCGAGCAGGCTCAGCTCGGACGGCGCGAGCGGAGTGCTGCGCAGCTGCTCCTCCTTGAGGCCCTCGCATTTCCAGGCGAGGGTGGAACGGTGGTAGTCGAGCCAGCCGTCCAACATCTCCCGCTCGTTCGCGGTGGTGGACGGCTCGTCACGGTGTGATCCAGAACTGGTCATGCCGCTCATCTTCGGCGAACGCGGCCCCTGCCACCAGGGATTAAGCTGCCAGCGTCCCACAAGGAAGCAACCAGGAGGTACCCGGTGAAGGTCGGCGTCATCGGACTCGGCGACATCGCCCGCAAGGCGTACCTGCCCGTCCTCACCACCCGCCCCGGGGTCGAGCTACACCTGCAGACCCGAACCCCCGAAACCCTGCGGCGGATCGGCGACATCCACCACGTCCCCGCCGAACGCCGCCACACCACCCTCGACGGGCTCATCGCCCAAGGCGTGGACGCCGCTTTCGTCCACGCGCCCACCACCGCCCACCCCGAGATCGTGACCCGGCTGCTGGAGGCGGGCGTACCGACCTACGTGGACAAGCCCCTGGCCTACGAACTCGCCCAGTCGCGGGCGCTCGTCGAACTGGCCGAGGCGCGCGGGGTGTCCCTCGCCGTCGGCTTCAACCGCCGTCACGCACCCGGTTACGCGCAGTGCGCCGACCACCCGCGCGAGCTGATCATCATGCAGAAGAACCGGGTGGGCATCCCCGAGGACCCGCGCACCCTGGTCCTGGACGACTTCATCCACGTCGTCGACACCCTGCGCTTCCTGCTGCCCGGCGAGGCCGACCACGTCGACGTGCGGGCCGTGGTGCGCGACGGGCTGATGCACCAGGTGGTCCTCCAGATGTCCGGCGACGGATTCACCGCGCTCGGCGTCATGAACCGCCTCTCCGGCTCGACGGAGGAGATCCTGGAGGTGTCCGGGCAGGACACCAAGCGCCAGGTCGTCAACCTCGCCGAGGTCATCGACCACCGCGGCCAGCCGACCGTGCGCCGGCGCGGCGACTGGGTGCCGGTCGCCCGCCAGCGCGGGATCGAACAGGTGGTGGACACCTTCCTGGAAGCCGTCGGGGCGGGCCGGGTCCTCAGCGCCCGCGACGCCCTGCTCACCCATGAGCTGTGCGAGCGGGTGGTGCGCTCGGCTCTGGAGCAGGCCGCCTGAGCGAACTTGCCGCCCGCGCCGCGCAGAAGGCGGCCAGGGCGGCGAGGGCCGCGCCCACCGGCCAGTCCCCGAAGCGCACGTAGAGCGTCGTGCCCCGGGCGAGCGGAAGCTCGTACACGGCCGCCGTGCTCGCCGAGGTGGCCAGCGCCGGCCCGATCCGCTCCCCGGACGGCCCGTACACCTCGCTGATGCCGGTCAGGGTGGCGTGCACCACCGGCCGGCCGTCCTCGGCGGCCCGCAGGGCGGCCAGCGAAGCGTGCTGGGCCGGTGCCCAACCGTCCTGGAAGCTGGAGGTCGACGACTGGGTGACGAGCAGATCGGCCCCGTCGCGGGCGAGCCGCCTGCTCATGTCGGGGAAGGCGGACTCGAAGCAGATCAGCGGGCCCAGCCGCACCCCGGGCCGGTCCGGCAGCGCCATCAGGGCGGGGGCGTCCCCGCGCCTGCGGTCCTCGCCCGCCGCCTTGCCGAACGAGGTGACCCAGCCGAGCAGGGCCCTGGCCGGTATGTACTCGCCGAACGGCACCAGCCGCATCTTGTCGTACCGCTGGCCGGTCGGCCCTTCCGGGCCGATCAGCAGGGAACTCTTGTAAATCCCGGGCCGATCACTGCCCCGGGCGTCCACGTTGACCAACAGCGGGGCGCCCACCCGCGCCGACAGCGCCGCGAGCCGCCGGGCCAGGTCCGGCCGGGCCGTCAGGTCCTCGCCGACGCTGCTCTCGCCCCACACCACCAGGTCGGGGCGCCGGTCGGCCGGCCGCTCCGCCAGCTCCAGGGTCAGCCGCTCCCCGGCCGCGAACCGCCGCTCCGCGCTGTCCGGACCGTCCGCCACCAGACCCGGCTGTACGACGGCCACGCGCAACCCGCCCGACACCTCCGGACGCGGCACCCACAGCCACACCGCCCCCGTCAGCAACGCACACCCCGTCATTCCCGCCACCGCGGGCACCCGCGCCCCCGGCACCGCGACCAGCAGCGCCAGCGCACAATTGACCGCCACCACCAGCAGGCTCACCAGCCACACGCCTCCCACCGACGCCAGCAGCAGCGCGGGCGGAACCTGCCACTGACTGGCCCCGAGCAGTCCCCAGGGGCCGCCCAGCCCCTGCCAGGACCGCACCAGTTCCGGCAGCAACCAACCCGCCGGTACGAGCACCAGTGCCGCCCCCGCCCGACCGGCCGTCGCGAGGCCACCGAGTAGTTCCCGTACGAGCAGTGCCCAGGGAATCCACAGCGCGCCGAGCAGGGCCGACAGCAGGAAGAGGAACACGTGCAGGCTGGGCAGCAGCCAGTGGTGGACGGCGAAGACGAACCCGGCCCCGCCGAGCCAACCCTCCACGGCCGCGCGCCGCCCGGTGGGGGCGGACCTCAGAAGCAGCATCCAGGGCACGAGGGCGACGTAGGCGAACCACCAGAGCGCGGGAGCGGGGAAGGCGAGTGCGGGCAGCGCCCCCACGGCGACCGCGGCAGCCGCACGCCACCACCCGTTGTGCTCCGGGACCATGAGGCGCCTCCGCTTCCAGTGTGGGACGGCGGGGCCGCTTCAGCCCGCCGGGTGCCGCCACTTCTCGTGCACGGTTACCCCGGAGAGCCGCCAGCCATCGCGCGTGCGGGCCAAGGCGAAGGCATAGCGGCCCGCGGCGACGAAGTTGGGGACGGTGACCGCCGGGTCGGACCCGGCGTCGGCCAGCCGCATGGGGTTGAGGAAGTCTGCCCTCATCTGCGCCGTGTCACCGGGGGCGCCGTCGGTGACCTCCAACCGGACCAGCCGGTTGACGATCAGGTGCTGGCGTACGGGGAACAAGGTCATGGTCCGCGCCAGCCACCGCGCGACCTCCCCGGCCGGGCCCTCCACGCCGCCCGCAGACCGGTAGTCCGCCCGCCCGTCCGGGGTGAAGAGGGCCCGGTAGGCGTCCCAGTCGCCGTCGTCGACGGCCATCGCGTACCCCGACACCACCTCGTCGATCGCCAGCCGGTCCAGCACGGTCGCGAGATCCACACGCTGCGTCATCGGGTCAGTGTGCGGGCGCCCGGCCGCGAGGCCAAGGGGCGTGCGCGAACGTGATCCGGCCGGCCCGCCGCGGGTGATCCCGGCCGGTCCGTCAGCGACCGGAATGCGCCTCCCGCTGGCGCACGACGACCAGGAACGCGTCGCTGTCCAGGTCCATCACCACCTCGGCGGGCACACCCTCCCGCATCCGCTGGGCCGCGTACTCCTCGGCCGGCCAGCTTCCCCTCGGACTTCCGGCCGGAAAACGCTCCAACACCACTCGACGCATGGGACACCCCCTGCTGCTTGCTCTCAGGTCTCTCGTCTCTTTACAGGCACAACGACGCGGAGGCCGTCCGGGAACGTTCCCGGACGGCCTCCGATTCACGCGAAACGGTGATTTACCCCGCCGATTCGCCCGCGTGCGGGCTCAGCACGTTCATGCTGATCAGGACGATCAGGGCGATGCCCAGCAGGATGCGGTAGACCACGAAGGGCATGAAGCTCTTGCTGGAGATGAACTTCATGAACCAGGCGATCACCACGTAACCGACGAAGAAGGCGATGACCGTGGCGAAGACCGTCGGGCCCCAGGACATCTGGCCCTCACCCAACTTCGTCAACTCCATGCCGCCCGAGGCGAGTACCGCCGGGATGGCGAGGAGGAAGGAGTAACGTGCCGCGGCCTCGCGCGTGAAGCCCATCAGCAGACCGCCGGAGATCGTCGCGCCGGAACGGGAGACACCCGGCACCAGCGCCATCGCCTGGCAGATGCCGAAGATCAGACCGTCCTTGACGCCGAGCTCCTTGAGCGTCTTGCGCTCGCGGACGGCGCGGTGCCGGCCGCCCTGCTCGTCACGCGCCGCCAGCCGGTCGGCGACGCCGAGCACGATGCCCATCACGATGAGGGTGGCGGCGGTCAGCCGAAGATCGCGGAAAGGGCCCTCGATCGCGTCCTTGAGCGTGACACCCAGCACACCGATCGGGATCGAGCCGACGATCACCAGCCAGCCCATTTTGGCGTCCTGGTCCCCGCGCAGCGACTTGTCGAAGAGCGAACGGAACCAGGCGGACACGATCCGCGCGATGTCCTTGCGGAAGTAGATCAGCACGGCGGCCTCGGTGCCGATCTGCGTGATCGCGGTGAAGGCCGCGCCCGGGTCCTGCCAGCCGGCGAATGCCGCGGTCAGCCGGAGGTGGGCGCTGGAGGAGATCGGGAGGAACTCCGTAAGCCCCTGGACGAGACCGAGGATTAGGGATTCGAACCAGCTCATGTCGGGGTGCGCTCGTCCTTGTGATCGTCGGGAGGGTCGCGTCCGATGCTAGGGCCCGTGGGGAACACCGGTGACCGCAGGGGGGTGCTGGGGCGCGAGACCGTACGCCGCCGGCGCGGACGGGGGCGCGAGGCGGTGCCGCTTGCGCCAGGCGACCGCCGCCGCGACCACCCCCGACACCGCGATGAAACCGAACGAGACGAGGAACGCCGGGGAATCCGGGGAGGAGGCGCTCGCTCCGGCGATCACGTACGCGGCGGTGTTGGGGACGGTGCCCAGGGCGGTCGCGCAGAGGAAGGGCAGCCACCCGCAGCGGGACACCGCCGCACAGTAGTTGGCTGCCGCGAAGGGAACCCCCGGGAAGACGCGGATCGCGAGCATCGAGCGGAAGCCGTGGCGGTCGAGCTGCCCGTCGGCCGCGCGCAGCCACCGGCCGCGCACCAGCGGCCGTAGCGCGCCACGGCCCAGTGCCCGGCCCAGGCCGAAGGAGATCGCGGCGCCGAGGACCGTGCCGGCGACCGCCGCGACCAACCCGAGCGGGGAACCCAACACCGCCCCGGCCGCCAGGTTCAGCAACGGCCTCGGGACGAACGCCGCCGTGCACAGGCCGTACACCGTCGCGAACAGCAGCATCGCCGTGCCCACCGGGAGTCCCGGCGGCAAGCCCTCCGAAAGCAACCGCTGGGGCTGGTACAACAGCACGCCCACGCCGCCCCCCGCGAGCAGCAGGACGAGCAGCGACAGCCGGGTCCACGGCGCGAGGAGAAGGGACATTCCGGGAGACTAGCCGACGGGTCCGCCGAGGCGCCGTCCTGCGGGTCACGCGGGGACGAACGGCGGGCGACACCCGCGAGGCCACCGGGCCGCGCCCCGCGCGGACAGTGACGAAGGCCACGTCGTGCCGGGCGCCGTTCGCCGTCCCGAAAAAGCGTTCGCGGTCCCCGGGCACCCTGAGGCAGGATCAGCCGCATGTCCCGGTACGCCTTCCCCGCAGCGCCGTCCGCAGTCGCGGACGCGCCGAAGGCTGCCGTCCTCGCAGAGGCACTGCCCTTCGCCGCATTCGACGGCGCACGAAGCTGACCCTTCCCGGAACGTCCGGCGGACCCCACAGGGGGAGGGTCGGTTCGCTCCAGGGGTCCCGCTCTCAGCTTCGCGACACACGGGAAGACATCATGGCCAAGACGGCCTTCGTGCGCACCAAGCCGCACCTCAACATCGGCACCATGGGACACGTCGACCACGGCAAGACGACCCTCACCGCCGCCATCACCAAGGTCCTCGCCGAGCGTGGCGGTGCCTCCTTCGTCCCCTTCGACCGCATCGACCGGGCCCCGGAGGAGGCCCGGCGCGGGATCACCATCAACCTCACGCACGTCGAGTACGAGACCGACACCCGCCACTACGCCCACGTCGACATGCCCGGCCACGCCGACTACATCAAGAACATGGTGACGGGAGCGGCCCAGCTCGACGGCGCGATCCTGGTCGTCTCCGCGCTCGACGGGGTGATGCCCCAGACCGCCGAGCACGTGCTGCTCGCCCGCCAAGTCGGCGTGAACCACATCGTGGTGGCCCTCAACAAGGCCGACGCCGGGGACCCGGAGCTCACCGACCTGGTCGAGCTGGAGGTCCGCGAACTGCTCACCGCCCACGGCTACGGCGGTGACGGCGCGCCGGTCGTACGGGTCTCCGGGCTCGGGGCGCTCGAAGGCGACCCGCGTTGGACCGCGGCCGTCGAGGCGCTGTTGGACGCGGTGGACACGTACGTGCCGATGCCCGTGCGGTACACGGACGCGCCGTTCCTGCTCTCGGTGGAGAACGTGCTGACCATCACCGGGCGCGGCACGGTCGTCACCGGCGCCGTCGAGCGCGGCGGCGTGCGGACGGGCGACCGGGTCAGCGTGCTCGGCGGCGACGGCGAGCCGGTCGAGACGGTGGTCACCGGCCTGGAGACCTTCGGCAAGCCGATGGAGTCCGCCGAGGCCGGGGACAACGTCGCCATGCTGCTGCGCGGCGTGCCGCGCGACGGGGTGCGCCGCGGGCACGTGGTCGCGGCGCCCGGCAGCGTCGTGCCCGGCCGCCGCTTCACCGCCCGGGTGTACGTGCTCTCCGGCAGGGAGGGCGGCAGGACGACGCCGGTGGCCTCCGGGTACCGGCCGCAGTTCTACATCCGCACCGCCGACGTGGTCGGGGACGTGGACCTGGGGGCGGTGGCGGTGGCCCGGCCGGGGGAGACGGTCACCATGACCGTCGAACTGGGCCGTGACGTTCCCCTGGAGGCCGGCCTCGGCTTCGCGATCCGCGAGGGCGGCCGCACGGTCGGCGCGGGGACGGTCACCTCGGTCGGCTAAGGGCTTGCAGGGAATCAAGGTGTTGCTTCCCTGCAAGCCCTTGGGTCCGGCCCCCGGGAGTCGGTGGGACACCCGGTGTGGTGACGGTGGTGGGGCTGCGTCAGACTGCCGTCACCACAAGGGTGCGACGTGACGAGGGGCGGGCGGCGATGGGCGGCAAGACGGCACTGGTGCTCGGCGGCGGCGGACTGACCGGGGTCGGATGGGAGACCGGGATCCTGTGCGGCCTGGCCGCGGCGGGCACGGACCTGACCACCGCCGACCTCGTGGTCGGCACCTCGGCCGGTTCGGTCGTCGGCGCCCAGCTGGCCTCCGGGCTGCTCACGCCGAGGGAGCTGTACGAGCGCCAGCTCGGGGAGCCGGCCGGCGAGCTCGCGGCGAAGCTGGGAGCCGGCACTTTCGCGCGGTACGCCGTCTCGATGCTGCGTTCCCGGGACGCCGCGACCTATCGGAGGCGGGTCGGTGCCTTCGCGCTGGCCGCCCAGACCGAGCCCGAGGCGGTGCGCCGCGAGGTGTTGAAGGCCCGGCTCGTCTCGTACGAGTGGCCCGAGCGGCGGCTGGTCGTGACCGCCGTCGACGCGCTGACCGGGGAACTGGCGGCCTTCGACCGGGAGAGCGGGGCCGGGTTGTTGGACGCGGTCGCGGCGAGCTGCGCGGTGCCCGGGGTGTGGCCGCCGGTGACGGTGGACGGCCGGCGGTTCATCGACGGCGGAGTCCGCTCCGCGACCAACGCAGACCTGGCCGCCGGCTACGAGCGGGTGGTGATCATCGCGCCGATGTCGCTCGGATCGAAGCTGATCCCGTCGCCCGCCGCGCAGGCCGAGCGGCTGCGGAAGGCCGGGGCGGAAGTCCTGTTGATCACCCCGTCCGCCGAGGCCCGCAAGACCTTCGGGCGCAACGTCCTGGATCCCGCCCGGCGGGACCCGGCGGCCCGCGCGGGGCTGGCCCAGGCGGTGGCGCATGCGGTGGAGGCGGCGCGCGTCTGGGGGGCCTGACCGGCGTCCGGAGGGCCTGACAATGGTGGGGTGAACGACGAGCAGATCCCGGTGATCCGGGACGTGGGCCAGGGAACCGCCAAGCTGATGCCGGACGTGGACCGGGAGCGGGCCTGGCTGCTGACCGTCGACGGGGCGCCGCAGTCCTACGTCGACCTCGACGAGCCGGAGCACCTGGAGTTCGAGTACGTACGCCGCCTCGCCCACGTCCTGGACTGCGCGGCGGAGCCGGGGGCGCCGCTGGACCTGCTGCACCTGGGCGGGGGCGCGCTGACGCTCCCGCGGTACGCCGCCGCGACCCGGCCGGGGTCCCGGCAGCAGGTCGTGGAGTTCGACGCGGGGCTGGTGGCCCTGGTGGCGGAGCACCTCCCGTGGGGTGAGGACTCCGGCATCACGGTGCACGCCGCCGACGCGCGGGCCTGGCTGGGGGGCGCTCCCGCGGCGAGCGCCGATGTGGTCGTCGCGGACGTCTTCGGGGGCTCGCGGGTCCCGTCACAACTGACCTCGCTGGAGTACGCGCGGGAGGCGGCGCGGGTGCTGAGGCCCGGCGGACTGTACGTGGCGAACCTGGCGGACGGGGCGCCGTTCGCCTTCCTGCGCGGGCAGTTGGCGAACTTCGGGGCGGTGTTCGCGGAGCTGACGCTGATCGCGGAGCCGGGGGTGCTGCGGGGGCGGAGGTTCGGCAACGCGGTGCTGGTGGCCTCGGACCGGGAGGTCCCGGTGGCGGCCCTGGCCCGGCGGTGCGCGGCCGACGCGTTCCCGGCCCGGGTGGAGGCGGGCGCGGCCCTCGCCCGGCTGGTACGGGGCGCGGTTCCGGTGCGGGACGCCGAGGCGGTGGCCTCGCCGGAGCCCCCGGCGGGGGCGTTCAGCGTCGGATAGCCCCGCCGCGGCGGGCGGGGCTTCACACGGCTGCGTGCTCGGGCGTCGGGTCGGGGGCCGGCTCCGGCGTCGGACGGCGGGTGAGGCGGCGTACCTCCGGCACGGCGAGGACCAGGGCCGTGGCCACGACCACGAGCGTCGCGCATCCCCACAGGGCCCGCGTACGGCCGAGGAGCGTCTCGGCGGGGCCGGCCAGCGCGGTGGCCAGCGGGAGCATCGAGACGGAGCCGAACCAGTCGTACGCCGAGACCCGGGAGAACTTGTCCTCCGGTATCTCCTGGTGCAGGGTCGTCATCCAGTTCACGCCGAACACCTCGATGGCCACGCCACTGACGAGCATCACGGCGCACAGCCCCCAGGCCGGCAGCGGCACTGCCAGCGCGGCGGACGGCAGCGCCATCGGGAACACGCACAGCGTGCCGACCAGCAGCAGCCGGCGCGGCTTCCACACCGTCATGAGGAGCGCCCCGCCGATCGTGCCCAGGCCGAAGAAGGCCAGGGCCGCCCCCCACGGAGCGGGGCCGCCCAGTCGGTCCCGGGCGACCAGGGGCCCGTACACGGCCTCCGCCGCGCCCACGACGGCGACGACGACGGAGAACTGGAGCACGATCCCCCACAGCCAGGAGCGGCTCGTGACTTCGTGCCGCCCTTCGCGCAGATCGGCCAGGAGACCTCCGCCGGGGGCCCGGTCGGCGATGTGGCCGACCCGCAGGAAGGCCCGTAGCGCGCCCGCGACGGCGAAGGCGGCGGCGTCCACGGCCAGTACCCAGCCCGGGCCGATCGCGACGATCATCGCCCCGCCGAGGGCCGCGCCGCCGATGCCCGCTCCGTTCACGGCCATCCGGAACAGGGCGAAGGCGCGGTTGGCGTGCTCGCCTGAGACGCTGGACAGCAGCATGCCCTCGGCGGCGGGGTTGAAGAAGGCGGTGCCGGTGCCGCCGAGGGCGGTGAGCAGCATCATCTGCCACAGCTTCGGGTCACCGGTGAGGACGAGCGTGGCGAAGGCGGCCTGCGAAAGGCAGTTGAGGGCGTTGGCCGCGACCATCACCCGGTGGCGCGGCAGCCGGTCGGCCAGCGCGCCGCCGATCAGCAGGAAGAGGACGAGCGGCAGGGTGCGGGCCGCCGCCACCAGTCCGACGTCGCCCGTGCTCCCGCCCGCGTCGAGGACGGCGAAGGCGGCGGCGATCAGCGCCCCGTGGCTGCCGAGGTTGGTGACGACGGCGGCGCCGGTCAGCAGGGTGTAGTTGCGGCCGGCCCAGGCGGGCCGGTGGCGGGAGGGCATGCGGGACGGGGCGGCGGGGGGAGAACTCACCCCCGGACTATCACCCGCCCCGGCTCGGCAATCCAAACGGATTGTCGGCCCGGGCGGGGGAGGCCCTGGATCAGCTGCCGGTGAGGCGGACCGAGCTCAGGATCTTCTCGTACGTCTCCTTGGAGACCTCGCCGGGGACGCCCGCGGCCGCGTAGAGGACCCAGACGGCGAAGTCACCGTTGGCGAGCTTGTACGCGAAGGCGATGCTCTTGCCGTCCGAGGAGCACTTGTTCTTCTTCGGCAGGCCGGTGGCGGTGGCGGTGGAGAAGCTGCCCTTGAGGCCGGAGAGGGTCGTGTAGTCCTTGGCGTCCGTGGACTTGACCGTCTCCTTCGGGTTCGGTGCGTCCTGGGCGTAGGCGGCGTACACCCAGTTCTCGGCGGCGATGCGCGCGGCCTCGGCGGTGTCCTTGGCGCCTTGGGCGCCCTTGGCGCCGGTCCCGGCCAGCTCGGTGGTCTCCTCCTTGCCGTCCTTGTTGGAGTCGACCTTGCACCAGTCCTGCTTGTAGTAGGCGGGTGCCGTCATCATGACGAGGGGGGAGCCGTCGCCCTTCTTCGAGTCCTCGAAGCCGCTGCTCATGCCGGAGCTGGCGACGGTCCAGTCCGCCGGTACGTCGAAGGCCGTGCCGTGCAACGGGTTGACGACGACCTTCCAGCCGGGGATCACCGGCTTGACCTCGCCGCCGGCGCGCGGGTTGCCGCTCGGGGCCGGCGGCGGGGGCGAAGTGACGGCGGGAGCCGACGACACGGTGGCCGGCTTGTCGTTGGCCTGGTGGGTGGTCTTCTTGTCGCGCGTGAGGACGAACGTCCCGGTGACGGCCGCGGTCACGACCACTGCGGCGGCGGCGATGATGGCCACCGTCTTGGTGGCGTACGGGCTCCTGCCGCGCGTCGGCGGCTGCGGCGCCGGCTGGGGCTGACCCCACGGCTGAACGGGCGGGGGCGTCTGGTAGCCCGCCTGCGGGTATCCGTAGCCAAGCTGCGACTCACCGAATCCCGGTTGCGGCTGCTGCTGGTACGGGTTCGGCTGTCCCGGCTGCTGCTGGTACGGGTTCTGTTGCGCGTCCCGGGGGTCGGGCTGTCCCCCGGGCGGCTGCTGCTGTCCTGGCCACATGGCCGGTAACGATAGTGGGAGGGAAGGACAGTGGCCACGGCCGCCCCCTCGTCCGGTCTGGTCAACCGCCCTTACTCGTGGGTAACATCGCGGGTCATGAGCGCAGAACAGATGAACGTGGGCGAACTGCTCGCCGCGACCGTGCCGATGGCCCGCACCTTGAACCTCCAGTTCCTGGAGACGACCCCCGAACGCGCCGTCGTCCGGCTGCCCGACCAGCCCGACTTCCACAACCACGTCGGCGGTCCGCACGCGGGCGCGATGTTCACCCTGGCCGAGTCCGCGAGCGGCGCCATCGTCCTCGCTGCGTTCGGGGACCGGCTCTCGCGCGCCGTACCGCTCGCCGTCAAGGCCGAGATCGGCTACAAGAAGCTGGCCAAGGGCGTCGTGACCGCCACCGCCACCCTCGGCCGCCCGGCCGCCGAGGTCGTCGCGGAACTCGACGCGGGCGGTCGCCCCGAGTTCCCCGTCACCGTCGCGATCCAGCGCGAGGACGAGGCCGTGACCGGCGAGATGACGGTCGTCTGGACCCTGCGGCCCAACGCGTAAAACGTCTTCGGCGCCGCCGCCGCAGGGCTGAATCTACGGGCACCGGTGGCGCGTCCCGGCGCGGGCCGGCGGGCGCGGGCCGAAAGTGGGCGGGGGAGCGGTCCGGCGCGGGCCGCTCCCGTCCTCGCCGACGCCGCAGGGAGCCCCGAGCGGGCCACCCCGGTCGGCGGTGGCCGCTGCGCTACCAGGCGTGGCCGGGCGCCAGGGGTATTCCGATGGCGTCCACGTCGGCCACCGCCGGTACGGCGCGCAGCGCGTGGAGCCGCTGTTCCCGTTCGGGCACGGGCTCTCGTACACGACGTGGGAGTACACGAAGCCGGCGGTGCGGCCCCTGCGCCGCGGATGCCCGTGGAGTTCACCGTCCGCAGCACCGGCCGCCGCGGGCAGGGACGTGCCGCAGGTGTGCGTCGGCCCGTCCACCGAGCTGAAGCCGGACCAGCCGGTGCGCGCGCTGGTCGGCCACCGGCGGCCACCGGCGGCCGACGCCGGCCGCGGGGGAGGAGCGGCGGGTCACGGTGGACGTGGAAGCGCGGGCACTGTCGTCCTGGGATCCCGAGCGGCACGCCCGGGCACGGGGCTCCGGCCCCCGCGAGGTGTACGTCGGCCGTTCACCGCGCGAACCGCCGCTGAGCGGGAAGGCTGTCGTGGCGAGCGGATAGGCTGCCTGTTCGGCGTGTCACAGGGGGCGCGCCGGGGACGACTCTGGAGGACGTACCGGTGCACATCCAGGAATGGCTGGAGACGATCCCGGCGATCAGCGTCTATCTCCTTGTGGGGCTGGTCATCGGACTGGAGAGCCTGGGCATTCCGCTGCCCGGTGAGATCGTCCTGGTCAGCGCGGCCCTGCTGGCCTCGCAGCAGGGGCACATCGATCCGGTGGTGCTGGGACTGTGCGCCATCGCGGGCGCCGTCATCGGCGACTCCATCGGGTACGCGATCGGGCGCCGGGGCGGCAAACCGCTGCTGGAGCGGCTGGGTCGGCGTTTCCCCAAGCACTTCGGGCCGCAGCACGTCGCCCTCGCGGAGCGCTCCTTCGAGAAGTGGGGCATGTGGGCCGTCTTCTTCGGGCGGTTCGTGGCCCTGTTGCGGATCTTCGCCGGGCCGCTGGCGGGCGTGCTGCGCATGCCGTACTGGAAGTTCCTCATCGCCAACGTGCTCGGCGGGATCATCTGGGCGGGCGGCACGACCGCCGTCATCTACACCGTCGGCGTCGTCGCCGAGCCGTGGCTGAAGCGGTTCTCGTGGCTGGCGCTGGTGGCGGCCCTGCTGATCGGGCTCACGGTGACCCTGGTGCTGCGCCACCGGATGCGGAAGGCGGCGAGCGCGGCCGAGGGCGAACCCGCGGCCCCGGCGCCGGCGTCGATCTCGGACTGAGACCGACCCCGGACAGCTCCGGTGGGCCCGGTCAGGCCGTCGGGCCCACCGCCGCGCGGTGCTGCTCGGCCAGCCCCGTGTACATCAGGGCGTTGACCCGGATGCCCTCGCGTTCCTCCTCCGTCAGCTCCCGCCGCACCTTGGCCGGGACCCCCGCGACCAGCGAGCCGGGCGGCACCACCATGCCCTGCGGGACCAGCGCCTGCGCCGCCACCAGCGACCCGGCGCCGATCACCGCGCCGTTCAGGACGGTCGCGCCCATGCCGATCAGGCAGTCGTCCTCGACGGTGCAGCCGTGCACGACGGCGTTGTGGCCGATGGAGACGCGCTCGCCGATGGTGACGGGGAACCCGGGGTCCACATGGACGGTGCAGTTGTCCTGCACGTTGCTGTCGGCGCCCAGGACGATCGGCCCGCAGTCGGCGCGCAGCACCGCCGAGTACCAGATGCTGGAGCCGGCGCCCAGTGTGACGTCGCCGACGACCACGGACGTGGGCGCGGTGAAGGCCGACGGGTCGACGACCGGCCGCTTTCCGCCCACGCCCGCCACCAGTGCCCGGTCCGTCTGCTGTGTCATGTTCTCTTCCCTCGGTTCTCTGTGCTCCGTGCCGCGCTCACAGCACCGTAGGACACGGGGGCGGGGCCTTCGGCGATGGGGTGAAGATCACGGCGCGGTGGCGGCGCGCGGCACGCTACGGTGACCCGGTGCCGAAGAACCAGAACACGTTCTCATCCCTGCGCCGTCGCATGGCCAACCGCGCCGTCCAGGCCGGGTGGCGTTGGATGCAACGTGCCGGGGCCGTGACCCCCGAAACGCCCGGGCGGCTGCGCTTCGGCGCGATCGGCCACGGCACGCGCCTCGCCTTCCCCCAGGGAACCGTCTTCGGCGAGCGGTGGATCCGCCTCGGCGACCACTGCATCATCGCCGAGCAGGTCACCCTGACGGCCGGGATGATGCCCGACCTGGACCTCGGCCCGGACCCGTTGCTCGTGCTCGGCAACGGGGTGGTCCTCGGCCGCGGCAGCCACGTCATAGCCGATGCCCGGATCGGTATCGGGGACGACACCTTCTGCGGGCCGGGCGTGTACATCACCTCCACCAACCACAGCTACGACGACCCGCACGAGCCGGTCGGCCGGCAGTGGCCGCGCAGCGCGCCGGTGGAGATCGGCCCGGGCTGCTGGCTGGGCACCGGGGCGGTGATCCTGCCGGGGGCGCGGCTCGGCCGCAACGTCGTCGTGGCGGCCGGAGCCGTCGTACGGGGCGAGGTGCCGGACCACGCGGTGGTGGCGGGGGCCCCGGCGCGCATCGTGCGGCGGTGGGAGCCCGAGACGGGCTGGCAGCCGCCGCTGCGCACCCCGGCGCCGGTCCCGATCGCCGACGGCATCACATCGGAGCAACTGCGGGGCCTGGCCGCCCTGGCGGAGGCCGAAGCCGAGGCGGAGGTCAAGGCAGAGGTAGTGGCCAAGGCAGAGGTAGTGGCCGAGCCGGAGAGGGAGACGGGGCCCAAGGCCGAGCGGCTCGGCTCCGGCGCGGGCCGACCGGCGGCGGGCCGACCGGCGGGCTAACCGGCGGCGAGCAGGACGGTCCCCGCGAGGGCGAGGCCGGCTCCGGCGGCCTGGACCGTACGCAGGCGCTCCTTGAGGACGGCGAAGGCGGCGAGCGCCGTGATCACCGGGTAGAGCGAGGAGAGCACGGCGGCCACCGTGACCGGGCCGCTCTGCGCGGCCACGGAGTACGTGCCGTTCGCCGCGACGTCCGCGAGCCCGACGAAGGCCAGCGCCGGCAGGAGCCACCACAGGAGCCGGGGCCCGTTGCCGTCCGGCAGGGCGGGCGCGCCCCGCCGCACCTGCGCCCACAGGGCCGTGCCGCCCGCGACCACATTGGTCACGCGCTGCACGAACAGGGCCAGGAAGAGCCCGGTGACGGTGTGGGACGCCTCCGCGATGAGGGCCATCACCGCGCCGAAACCGAACGCGGCGACCACGGTGAGCAGGACGGCCCGGCGCTGTACCGGCGCTCCGCGCAGTTCAGGTCCGCCGGCCAGGACGATGCCGACGACGGCCACCGCGATGCCGGCGAACTGCCCCGGACCCGGGCGCTCGCCCAGCGCCAGACCGGCTCCGACGGGAACGATCACGCCGAGGGAGCCGAGCGGGGAGACCACGCCCATCGGGCCGAGGGCCAGCGCCTTGTAGAAGCTGAGCATCGCGACCGGTCCGACGAGCCCGGCGGCCGCCGCGAACCACAGCTGTGGCCCGGCCTCCCGCCAGGCGCCGGTGGCGAGCACCATCGCACCGAGCACGACGACGGCGACGACCTGCGAGACCACCACCACCGTCAGCGCCGGTATGCGGCGCGTCAGCAGCCCGCCGCCGAAGTCGGCGAGTCCCCACAGCAGGGCTGTCGCCAGGGCGAAGAGGACGGTCATGCGGGGACCTCGCAGTACAGTGTGGTGAACGGTGGGGTGCAGCGTCGAGTACACCACACCGTAGTTCAGTTTGATGGACTGCGTCATCCAGAATATTGGACGCAGAAGCTGGGGGAATGGTGTCGGACCTGGAACAGCTCACCCAAGCGCTCGCGCGCAACCTCAGGCGTTGGCGAGGCGAACGCGGCTTCACCCTGGAGGCGTTGGCGGCGCGGGCGGGCGTGAGCCGCGGGATGATCATCCAGATCGAGCAGGCCCGCACGAACCCCAGCGTCGGCACCACGGTCAAACTGGCCGACGCCCTCGGCGTGAGCATCACCACGCTGCTGGACCGCGACCGCGGCCCGCGGGTCCACCTCGTGCCGCCCGGCGAGGGGGTACGGATGTGGTCCACGGACGGGGGCAGCGGCGCGACGATGCTGCTCGGCGACGACCGGCGCGGCCCGCTTGAGGTGTGGACGTACCGGCTGGAGCCGGGCGAGGGCACGGCGTCGGACCCGCACCCGGCCGGGACCCTGGAGATGTTGCACGTCACGGCAGGACGGCTCACCCTCACCGTCGACGGCGAACCGTACGAGGTGCCGCAGGGCGGGGCGGTCTCGTTCGAGGCGAACGTCCCGCACGAGTACCGCAACGACGGCCCGGAACCGATGGAAATGACCATGGCGGTCTCCATCCCGCCGGTCGGCGGGCACGAACCGCCGGCCTCGCACTGACGGGCGTCGGCGACGCCACGGGCGTCGCTACAGGGCGGGGATCTCGATCGCGGGGCACCGGTCCATGACCATCAGCAGGCCCGCCTGGCGCGTCCGCGCGCAGGCGGCCTCGTCGATCACCCCCAGCTGGAACCAGACGGCGCGCGCGCCGATCGCCACCGCCTCGTCGGCGACCGGACCCGCGAGGGAGCTGTTGACGAAGACGTCGACCACGTCCACCGGGAACGGGATGTCCGCGAGCGACGCGTACCCGGGCTCGCCGTGCACCGTCTCCGCCTTGGGGTGTACGGGAACCACCCGCTTCCCGAACCGCTGCAGCACGCGCGCCACCCCGTAGGCCGCCCGCCTCTCGTTGTTCGACAGGCCCACCACGGCCCAGGTGTCACCGGCTTCGGTGAGGATCCTGCGGATGGTCTCCTGGTCGCCGTACACGCGCACCGCCTCCTGCTGCCCGCCGGCCCGGCTCGTCCCGGCCGCACGCGGGGATCAACCGCGCGGACGCCTGTCCGATTCCCCGTAGGGTGGGAGCGGTGAAGGCAGACCAGTACGTGACGGTGGCCCGGGAGGGCGTGCACGAGGCGGAGATCAACCGCTCGCGGTTCCTGTGCGCGCTCGCGCCCGCCGCGACGGAGCGGGAGGCACAGGAGTTCATCGCGCGCGTCCGCAAGGAGCACCCCACCGCCTCGCACAACTGCTTCGCCTACGTGATCGGCGCCGACGCCTCCGTCCAGAAGGCCGGTGACGACGGCGAACCGGGCGGCACCGCCGGGGTGCCGATGCTGCAGATGCTGACGCGGCGCGACATCCGGTACGCGGTCGCCGTCGTCACGCGGTACTACGGCGGCGTCAAGCTCGGCGCCGGCGGCTTGATCAGGGCCTACGGCGGGGTCGTCGGCGAAGCCCTCGACGCGCTCGGCACCGTCACCCGTCGGCGCTACCGGTTGGCCACCGTCACCGTCGACCACCAGCGGGCCGGCAAGACCCAGAACGACCTGCGCTCCACCGGCCGGACCGTCGTCGACCTGCGCTACGGCTCCGCCGTCGAGATCGAGGTCGCCCTCCCCGAAGCCGACCTCCCCGCCTTCGAGGCATGGCTGGCCGACAGCACCGCGGGCAGCGCGACCCTCACCCTGGGCGGGGAGACGTACGCGCCCTGACCGCCGGGCGCGGACCTGCCGGAGCGGCCGTGGCGACCCGCGCGACGGGTTAGCGTAGGGGGGCAGAGGGACAGAGGACGACCAGGGGGACGGGCATGCGCGGCGGGGCCGGCGAGTGAAGTTTCTGCACACCTCCGACTGGCACCTCGGACGGTCCTTCCACCGCGTCAACATGCTCGACGCCCAGGCAGCCTTCATCGACCACCTCGTCGCGACCGTCGAGGAACACGGGGTGGACGCCGTCCTCGTCGCCGGCGACATCTACGACCGGGCCGTGCCCCCGCTGCCCGCCGTCGAGCTGTACGACCGGGCCCTGCACCGGCTCGCCGCGCTCGGCGTGCCCACGGTGATGATCTCCGGGAACCACGACTCCGCCCGCCGTCTGGGGGTCGGTGCCGGACTGATCGAGGGGGCCGGGATATACCTCAGGACCGACCCGGCCGGCTGCTCCGACCCCGTGGTGCTGGCCGACGTACACGGTGACGTGGCGCTGTACGGGCTGCCCTACCTGGAGCCCGCCCTGGTGAAGGAGGCCCTCGGCGCGCCGAAGGTCAGCCACGAGGCGGTCTTGGGCGCGGCCATGGACCGGGTCCGCGCCGACCTCGCCGACCGGGCTCCCGGGACCCGCTCCCTCGTCCTCGCCCACGCCTTCGTCACCGGCGGGCAGGCCAGCGACAGCGAGCGCGACATCACGGTCGGCGGGGTCGAGGCCGTCCCCGCCGCCGTCTTCGACGGGGTCGACTACGTGGCCCTCGGCCACCTCCACGGCTGCCAGAAGATCAACGAACGGATCCGTTACTCGGGTTCCCCGCTGGCCTACTCCTTCTCCGAGACCGACCACCGCAAGACGATGTGGCTGATCGAACTCGGGGCGGCCGGCGAACTCGTCACCGCCGAGCGGATCGACACACCCGTACCGCGCGCCCTCGGCCGGCTCCGCGGCCGGCTGGAGGAACTGCTGGAGGATCCGGCCCTCGACGCCCACGAGGACCGCTGGATCGAGGCCACTCTCACCGACCCTGTCCGCCCCCAGGACCCCATGGCCCGCCTCGCCGCCCGCTTCCCGCACGTCCTGAGCCTCGCCTTCGACCCCGAGGGCCGCGAGGAGGACGGCACGGCCTCCTACGCGCAGCGCCTGAAGGGCCGCACCGACCAGGAGATCGCCGAGGACTTCGTCGCGCACGTGCGCGGGGGAGGCCGCGCCGACGATGCCGAACGGGCGGTGCTGCGGGGCGCATTCGACGACGTACGCACCCAGGCCGTGAACCAGGAGACCCTCCGATGAGGCTGCACCGGCTCACGGTCACCGCCTTCGGGCCGTTCGCCGAGCCCCAGGAGATCGACTTCGACGCCCTCTCCGGCGCCGGCATCTTCCTGCTCCACGGACCCACCGGCGCGGGGAAGACCTCCGTCCTCGACGCCGTCTGCTTCGCGCTCTACGGCGCGGTGCCCGGCTCCCGCCTCCCCCACCTCACCAGTCTGCGCAGCGACCACGCCGGCCCCGACACCGCGACCGAGGTCACCCTCGAACTCACCGCGGGCGGCCGCCGGCTGGAGATCACCCGGCGGCCCGAGCAGGACCGGCCCAAGAAGCGCGGCAGCGGTACGACGAGGGACCGGGCCCAGAGCCGGCTGCGCGAACGCCTCAATGGCGCCTGGCAGGGGCTCAGCCGCTCCCACCAGGAGATCGGCGAGGAGATCGAGCAACTGCTCGGCATGAGCCGCGAACAGTTCTGCCAGGTCGTGCTGTTGCCGCAGGGCGAGTTCGCCCAGTTCCTGCGCGCCGGCGCCGAAGCGCGCGGCCGGCTCCTGGGGAGGCTCTTCGACACCCGCCGCTTCGCCGCGGTCGAAACCCTGCTCGCCGAGCGGCGCCGAACCGCCGAGGCCAAGGTGCGCGCGGGCGACCAGAAGGTACTCGGCATCGCCCAGCGCATGGCCCAGGCCGCCGGGGACAGCGCCGACCTGCGGGCCTGGCCGCTGCCCCGTCGGCAGCCGGGCGACCCCGGACTCGCCGAGGCCGTCCGTGCGTGGGCGGCGATCGCCCGCTGCGCCGCCCGGGAGCGGCTCGCCGTCGCGGAATACGCGCTGGCCGCCGTGGAGGGCCGGTACGCGGCCGCCCGGCGGGCCGCCGAGGAGGCGCGGGAACTCGACCGGCTGCAACGCCGCCACGCGGAGACCGCCCGCCGGGCCGCCCTGCTCGCAGCCGCCGAGCCCGAACGCGAACGGGTGCGCGCCCTGCTCGACCGGGCGCGCCGCGGCGCCCTCGTCGCCCCCGCCCTGGAGTTGCGCGGGGCGGCCGCCGCCGCGCACCTGACCGCCGCCCACGCGCAGAGCCTCGCCCTCGCCGAACTCCCGTCCGGCCTCGCCGAAGCGGGAGCCGAGCAGCTCGCCGCCTTCGAGCAGCGGCTGCGGGAGGAACTCGGCGCCGTCGGGGCGGCCCGGCGGGCCGAGCAGCGCAGCGCCGAGATCGGCCGCGAGCGGGCCACGCTGGACCGGGAGTCCCGGGACGCCGAGGAGCAACGTCAGGAGTCCGCCGAGTGGCTCGCCCGCTGGGAGGGCACCCGCGCCGAGCTGGCCGGACGCGTCGAAGCCGCCCAGCAGGCCGCCACCCTCGCCGAGCAGCTCGCGGCCCGGCTGGAACCGGCCCGGCTGCACCTGAACGCCGCCCGCCGGCGCGACGCCCTCGCCGCCGACGCCGAGGTCGCGGACGCCGCGCTGCTGCGGCTGCGCGAGGAGTCCGCCGCCGCGCGCGAGAGCTGGCTGGAGCTGAAGGAGACCCGGCTGCGGGGGATCGCCGCCGAACTGGCCGCGGCCCTGGTGGCGGGGGAGCCCTGCGCGGTGTGCGGATCGGCGGAGCACCCGCTCCCCGCGCGCCCGACCGCCGGACACGTCGACCGGGCCGCCGAAGACGCCGCCCACGCCCGCTTCGAGCAGGCCGAGGAGCGGCGGGGCGCCGCCGAGCGGAAACTGGCCGCCGTCCGGGAGGCCGAGGCCGAAGCCGCGGCCGCCGCCGGAGACGCCACCACCGCCGAGCTCCTGGAGCGCACCTCCGACCTCAGCGCCCGACACGCCGCCGCCCACGCGGAGGCGGCCGGGCTGCACACCGCCCGGGAGCGCCTGGCCCGCGCCGAGCGGGAGTACGCCGCCCGCAGCGCCGACCGGCTCGACGCCGAACGCCGGGCCGCCGCCAGGGCCTCGCGGCGGGAGGCCCTGGACCGGGAACAGGCGGTGCTGGAGCTCGAGTTGGCTCTCGTGCGGGGCGACGCGCCCAGTGTCGCGGCCCGCGCCCGCGTTCTGGAGGACCGGGTCCGGATCGTCACCGCGGCAGCCGCCGCCCTGCGCCGCGCCGACGACACCGCCGCGCGGCTCAAGGAGGCCGACGACCAACTGGCCGACGCCGCCTTCAAGGCCGGGTTCGACACCACCGGGGCCGCGGCCGACGCCGTACTGCCCGAGTACGAACGCACCGCACTCCAGCACCGGTTGGACGCCTGGCAGGCCGAGGAGGCCATGCTGGCGGACCGGCACGCCGAGCGGGACACCGTCGCGGCGGCCGCCCTGCCGCCCGCCGACCCGGAGGGCGCCGAGGAGTACGCGGCCGTTGCCGCGGCGAAACTGCGGGCGGCGGGCTCGGCCTTCGACGCCGCCCGCGTGAGCTGCGCCGAACTCGACCGACTGTCACGGCAGGCGGAGCAGGAGCTGCGCGCCTTGGGCCCGTTGCGCCAGGAGTACGACCGGGTGGCCCGGATGGCCGGACTCACCGCGGGCACCTCCGCCGACAACGAGCGCAAGATGCGGCTGGAGTCGTACGTTCTAGCTGCGCGCCTGGAGCAGGTCGCGGCCGCGGCGACGGTACGGCTGCTGCGCATGTCGGGCGGCCGCTACACGCTGGTCCACTCCGACGCGCGGGCCGGTGGACGGGGCCGTTCCGGCCTGGGACTGCACGTCGTGGACGCCTGGACCGGCAGCGAGCGGGACACCGCCACCCTGTCCGGCGGGGAGACCTTCTTCGCCTCGCTGGCCCTCGCGTTGGGACTGGCCGACGTGGTCACCGACGAGGCGGGCGGCATGCGCCTGGACACCCTCTTCATCGACGAGGGCTTCGGCAGCCTCGACGACCAGGCCCTGGACGAGGTGCTCGACGTACTGGACTCCCTGCGCGAGCGCGACCGCAGCGTCGGCATCGTGAGCCACGTCGCCGACCTGCGCAGCCGTGTCCAGGCCCAGTTGGAGATCGTCAAGCAGCGCGGCGGCTCGGTGGTGCGCCACCGTACGGCGGGCGCTCCGGCGAACTGAACCGCCGGCGCCGTCACACGGGTCCGCTCAAGGACTGAGCGGCCTGCGGGGGAGCGGCGACGAGTAGACGATGCTGGTGGTGACCGGGCCGAGACCGGCGATCCGCCCGGCGACCTCCTCCAGATGCGACATCGAGCGCGCGGCGACCTTGAGGACGAAGCAGTCGTCGCCCGTCACGTGGTGCGCCTCCAGGATCTCGGGGGTCGTCTCCAAAAGGTCATGGAACGGCTTGTAGTTGCCGTGTGGGTAGCGCAGTCGGATCAGCGCGAGGATCGACTTGCCGAGCTTCGCCGGATCCACCACGGCGGTGTAGCCCGTGATGACGCCCGCTTCCTCCAGCCGCCGCACGCGTTCGGTGACGGCGCTGGCGGACATGGAGACGGTGCGGGCCAGGTCGGTGAAGCCGGCCCGGCCGTCGTCTTGGAGGGCTTGCAGGATCCGCCAGTCAGTGGCGTCCGGTGAAAAGTCGGTCATGGTGCAGGTCTAGCGGGGATTTCACGGTCGAACAAGAGGAAGGCCGGGGAAATCCACTTCCGCGGGTGTTCGACAACTCGTAGATTCTCAGCCATGACGACGACACAGGACCACACCGCCGCCCCCGCGACCGCCGCCCCCGCCACCGCCAACCCCGTGCTTCGGGTGCCCCCGGCCGCCCCGGCCGCGGCCGCCGCCTACTTCGCGGCGAGCCTCGCCTTCCACGCGGACGTGTCCGATGTCGCCGCCGCCTTCAAGGCCCACCGCGAGCAGGGCGCCGAACTCGGCTTCCAGCTCGTCGACTCCCGCTCCACGCCCTCCTGGGACCAGGCCCACGTGCCCGGAGCGATCCACCTGCCCACCGCCCTCGTCCCCGAGCATGCCGAACGGCTCCTGGACAAGAACGTCCCGGTGGTCACCTACTGCTGGGGGCCCGGCTGCAACGGGGCCGCCCGCTCCGCCCTGGCCCTCGCCGAACGGGGCTTCCAGGTCAAGGAGATGCTCGGCGGGATCGAATACTGGATTCGTGAGGGCTTCGAGGTCGAGACCTGGCAGGGCAGCGAGCGGCGCGCCGAAGCCGACCCGCTGACCGCGCCCACCGACTCCGACGACTGCGGCTGCTGAAACCGCTGTTCGGCGCGGCGGGCCGTTCGCCCCTCGGGGGAGACGGGCGGCCCGCCGCATCCGTCAGAGCTTCGACAGCTCGTCCACCAGGTCGTCCAGGCCCAGCGAGCCCTGGGACAGCGCCGCCATGTGCCACGCCTTCAAGTCGAAGGAGTCGCCGTGCGCGGCGCGCGCGTTGTCCCGACCGAGCAGCCAGGCGCGCTCGCCCAGCTTGTAGCCGATCGCCTGTCCCGGCATCGACAGGTAGCGCGTCACCTCGCTCTCGATGAAGTCCGCCGGCCGGCCGCTGTGCAGGCCGAAGAACTCCTGCGCCAGCTCCACCGTCCAACGCTCGCCCGGGTGGAACGGGGAGTCCGCCGGGATCTCCAGCCCCAGGTGCATGCCGATGTCCACGATGACCCGCGCGGCGCGCATCATCTGGCAGTCCAGGTATCCCAGCCGCTGCTCGGCGTCGCGCAGGTAACCGAGTTCGTCCATCAGGCGCTCCGCGTACAGGGCCCAGCCCTCGACGTTCGCGCTCACCATGCCGACACTGGCCTGGTAGCGGGAGAGCCGGTCCGCCACGTGCGTCCACTGCGCGAGCTGGAGGTGGTGGCCCGGAACGCCCTCGTGGTACCAGGTGGAGACGAGGTCGTACACGGGGAACCGGGTCTGGCCCATGGTCGGCAGCCAGGTGCGCCCCGGGCGGGAGAAGTCCTCGGAGGGGTTGGTGTAGTAGGGAGCCGCGGCGCCGCCCGACGGCGCGATCATGGATTCCACCTTCTTGACCCGCTCGGCGAGTTCGAAGTGGGTTCCGTCGAGGTTCTCGATGGCCTCGTCCATGATGCCCTGGAGCCAGGCCCGCACCTCGTCGACGCCCTCGATGTGGGTGCCGTGCTCGTCGAGGTGCTTGAGCGCCTCCCAGGGACCCGCGCCCGGGAGGATCTTCGCGGCCTCCGCCTTCATCTCGGCCAGCAGCCGGTGGTACTCCGCCCAGCCGTACGCGTACGCCTCGTCCAGGTTCAGGTCGGTGCCGTTGAAGTACCGCGCCCAGCGGGCGTACCGTTCACGGCCCACGGTGTCCGGCCGGCCCTCGACGGCGGGGGCGTACACGTCGCGCATCCAGTCGCGCAGCTCCACGACGGAGGCGGTCGCCCCGGCCGCGGCCTTGTCCAGCTCCGCGCGCAGTACCTCGGGGCCGGCCGCGGCGAACCCGCCGAAGAAGTCCCGCTCGTCGTCGGCGTCCTGGCCCGCCCAGGTGGTGAGCTGGCCGACGAAGGTGGCGGTGGCGCGGGGGCCGGCGTACAGGCCGCGCTCCAGCCCGACGCGCAGGCTCTCCCGGTAGCCGGCCAAGGACTCGGGAACGGCGCGCAGCCGCCGGGCGATCGCGGCCCAGTCCTCCTCGGTCTCGGCCGGGGTCAGGGTGAAGACCTCGCGGACCGCGTGCGCCGGGGAGTGGATGTTGCTGACCCCGCGCAGATCCTCGTCGGCTTCGTATACGGCGAGTTCCGCCGTCAGCCGCTCGCGCAGCAGCCGGCCGCAGCGCCGCTCGACATCGGTGCCCGCGCCGGGCAGCCGCTCGGCGGCGTCGAGCCCGGCGAGGGTGGCGCGGGCGAGGTCGGCTACCGCCGCGCGACCGGCGGGGGAGAAGTCGGGCAGTTTGTCGGAGCTGGAGGTGACACCGAGGTAGGTGCCGATGATCGGATCCATGGCGATCAGGTCGTCGACGTAGGCGTCTGCGACCTGCCGGGGAAGCCGGGAGGCGCTGTCATTGTGGAGGGTGTCTGACATGCGGCCATCTTCGTACGGGTGGCCTCCCCGCGTCATCTGCGTTCGCTCTCGGCCTGCTTACCGGGGGGAGGGCGGACCGGGCCTCCCGGGAACCGCCCTCCGGCTGTTCGGACCGCCCTTTCGGGCTGTGCTTCCTTCCGACCGTCGTGCGGCCGGTCAGTCCCGGTGGCGCCGGACCTCGTGGGCGGGCCGCTCACGCGGGACTTCGTACGGGACCCGCGAGGTGACCGGCGTCGCGCCCAGCCGGGCGGTGATCACCAGCGTGCCCTCCTCGATCTGGTAGTCCAGCGGCAGACCAAGGCCGCGCATGGCGGCCACCATGCCGGTGTTGGATGCCTGGGTGACGGCGTACACGCTGTCGCAACCGGCCTCGACCGCCATGGCGATGAGGCGGCGCAGCAGCTCGGACCCGATGCCGCGGCGCTGCCAGTCGTCCTCGATGAGCAGCGCCACCTCGGTCTCGTCACCGTCCCACAGCAGGTGGCCGAGCGCGATGAGCTTGCCGGAGGCGGTGGTGGCGGCGAGGGTTCGGCCGAAGCGGGGGCTCAGCAGGTGCCCGAGGTAGCGGTCGGCGTCGGCGACCGGGCCGTGGTAGCGCAGGCCCAGCGTCCGCTCGGAGCAGCGGTCGTGCATGGCGCGGGCGGCGGCCCGGTCGGAGCCGTCGGCGCGGCGCACGGTGATCTCGTTGCCCTCGGGCAGGGTCAGCACGTCCTGGCTGCGCGGCACGCGAGGGCCCAGACGGGCGTCGAGTTCGACCAGGGCCCGGGCGCGGGCGAACTCGGTCGGGGTGAAGGGCAGGTAGGGGCGCTCGACGGTGATGGCGCCGCCCGACGGATCGCGCAGCCGCATCACCGTGGCCTCCAGGACCCCCTCGACCGGGGCGTCGGCGCCCGCGTTGGGGCGGCCGGAGAGGGTGGTCGCGGGGATCGAGTGGATGGTGCAGCGGCCGAGCAGTTGGCGCAGGGCCAGGGGGAGTTCGGCGGCGTCCAGGGCGGTGCGGGTGGCCAGACCCAGGACCCGGGTGGGGGTGTCGACCAGGTCGTGGGCGTCGGCGCGCTCGATCCAGGTGTCGCGGCCGCCGGCCCCGGCGATGGCCCGGGTCAGGTCGGCGGAGGGCAACTGCTGGGGGGCGCGGAGCAGGAACTCGTCGACGGTGCCGCCCTCGGGCAGCGGGTGGGTCTGGAGGGTCAGGATGTCCGCGCCGTTGCGGGCGAGGGCCGAGCAGAGTGCGGCCAGGCTGCCGGGCTCGTCACGCACCGTCGTGCGCATCCGCCACAGCGCGGCGGTCGTGGACGGGGAAGAGGCGGCGCCGGCTGCCCGGCCGCCCGGATCGGGGAGCGCCGTGCCCGGCGGCGGCGCATGGCTGTGACGGCGCGCCCACCACGTGTGGAACGTCGCCGTGACCAGGAGCGCGACGGCCGAGGCCACCAGCAGCATGGGGCCCCGGGGGCCGTGCGCGACGAGATTGGCGATGCCGTCGGCGACCGCGACGGCGCAGAACAGGGCGGCCAGTTCGACGAGGTCACGGCGCCAGTGGTGGTGGCGGTGGGGACGCTGGGCGGAGGCGGGGTTACGGTCAGTCATGCACACCACTGTGGCGCAGGGGTGTTGCGTGATCACGAACGATCTGTGACCGACTGGTTAAGTGTCGATCTGGTCGATGTGGTCGATCCGGGGCGTTGGTCCGGTTGGTTCGACTGTGGGCGGCCTACCTGTTTCGAAGCGGTTTCCGAGGGCGGCCCCGGGGAGGCCTACGACTGCCCCACGCGCCCCGGCTGCAGCGTGGTGGTGAAGAGTACGCCACCTCCCTGACGGCGCAAGCGGACGGTGAGCTCGCCGCTGCGCCGTCGATCGACACCTCACCGTAGTACGGGGGGTCTCCGCCGGCGACATGTTGGCGACCGGCGCCGACTGGGCGTAGGCCGTGCGCGGGCCGAAGGTGGCGTCGAGCCGGCCCGCCGGGAAGCCGCCCGCGCCGATGGGGCCGGAGACGAACTCCCGGAACGGCGCGAAGTCGGGGAAGGCGGCGCGCTCGGGCGCGTAGTGGTTCGCGGCCGTGTAGTGGACGTCGGCGGTGAGCCACAACGTGCCGGTGATGCGCTGGTGCTTGATGTGGCGTAGGAGTTCGGCGATCTGGAGTTCACGGCCGAGCGGTGCGCCGGGGTCGCAATCGGCGAGCAGGACGCGGTAGTGGATCTGCCGGGTCGCCCGCGCGAACCGCGGGTGAACACCCGTCAGCCGGCCATGGTGCTCGCGGACAGGGCGGACGAGGGGGAGGCGGAGGCGGAGGCGGAGCGCGCCGTGTCGAGGATGACCCGGGCGACGAGGGCCGGGTCGTCGTTCATCGGGACGTGACCGCAACCCGGCAGCCGGACCAGGCGGGCACCGGGGATGGTCTGCTTCGCGCGTACGCCCTGGCGGCGCAGGAGCAGTCGGTCGCGGTCACCCCAGGCGATGGTGACGGGCAGTCCGGGCAGGTCGGCGGTGAACCGTACGGAGCCGCCCGCGGCCAGCGTCTCGTCGAAGCCGGTGGCGCCGCGCAGGGCCAGCGTCTCGGCGACCACGGCCGCGGGCGAACGGCGCGCCGGGCGGGCGTAGATGGTCCCGGTGAGCGCCGCCCGGCCCGGGGCGGTGAGCGAGAGCCGCTCCAGCGCGGGACGGGGCAGTGCGCGGGCCCCGGTGCGCATGGCGCGCAGGGCGGTGAACGCGTAGCGGCGCTCGCTCTCCGACCAGAATCCGGCCGGGGAGAGGGCGGTGACCGAGCGCACGAGGCCGCCACGGGCCATTTCGAGCGCGAGCAGGCCACCGAGGGAGTTCCCCGCGACGTGCGGACGCTTCAGGCCGAGGGCCGAGCAGAGGGCGCCGAGCGCGGGGGCGACCGTGGTCAGGCCGTAGGGGACGCCGTGCGGCAGCGGGCCGGAGAGACCGAAGCCGGGTAGATCGACGGCTATGACGTCGTGTTCGGCGGCCAGGATGTCCGTCACGGGGTGCCACGCCTGGAGGTGGTGGCCGATGCCGTGGAGGAGGAGGAGCGGCTCGCCGGCGCCCTTGCGTTCGTAGGCGACGGTGGCGGTGCGCGGGCCGTGCGGGGAATCGATGGGGAAGGAGACCGTGGCGGTCATGCTGCTCCTCGTCGGGTGGACGCGTGTGAGACAGGCTGTCAGTAATGACTACCGCTCAGTAGGTCCCGACGGCAAGGCTCCGGCGTGTGCGGGGCGGTCGGGGCCGGACCGCTCTCTCGTGCGCGCGAACATCCTGTGAACGGCTTGCTACATATGCCCGATCTGCCCGGCAAAGCGGTGAGCATTGGTCTTGACCAAGGTGGGGCGCGGTCCTATCGTCGCAGGGATAGTGCAGGAACCTTTAATAAACAAGGGCGCGGAACTGCGGTGCGACTGCGGTGCGGGACTGCGGTGCGGAACTGCCGCCGGAAAACGGCGTTGCGGCGATTGCAGAAGGAGTCAGGGTGGGGACCACGCAGCTCGAATCGGTGCCGGAACCGAAGTACTGGCACCTGAAGACCGTGCTCAGCGAGGCGCTGGACCAGGACTTCGCCGTGGGCGAGGTGCTGCCGAACGAGCGTGAGCTCGCCGCCCGCTTCGGAGTCGCCCGTGCCACTCTGCGCCAGGCACTGGAGCAACTGGAGCTGGAAGGCCGACTGCAGCGGCGCCGGGGCGTCGGTACCACCGTCGCCCCGCCTCGGGTGGGGGTGGCCGTGGGCAGTACGGGCCACAGCTGGCCGGGGGAGAGCGCCGACGGCTGGGAGAGCGTGGACGCGGTCGAGGCCGTGGCGCCCGCCGCGGTCCGGACGCTGCTGGCGACCGGGCCGGGTTTCACCGCCGACCAGCCGGTGCACACGGTGCGCCGGACCCGCGTCACACAGGGCCAGGTCGTCGCCGCCGAGCTGCTGTACGTACCCGCCGGGTCGGTGCCCGGGCTTTCCGCCATCGACGTGCCCACCGGCCCGGCCCGGGCCCGAGCCGTCCTGCGGGAGCTCCAGCGGCTCACGCTCGACGGGCAGGACCGGTCCGTGGAACTCGGCTCCGCCCGCGCGGACGACGCCAAGGAGCTCGATCGGCTGCCCGGCGCGCCCGTGCTGCTGGTCACCACCCGCTACTTCACCGCCGAGGGGACGGCCGCCGTCTCGGTGGCCACCTACCGCGCGGACACCTGCCGCCTGACCTTCGGTGACTCCGGGGTCGAGATCACGGAGACCGCCCGCGCCGCTTCCTGAGGGGGTGGCGCGACGGCCGCGCCCACCGGCGCCGGTGAGGGATGTCGGCACCAGCGGCATGCGCGCGGGCCCGGTGGGAGCAGCGGGAGGCCACCACGACGGGCGCAAGGACCCTGCGCGGAGCGGAAGGGCCGGCGAAAAGATCCGCCCGCCCTCAGCGCCGGCGGGCCGTCACCGTCTTCTCCACCGCGAACAGCTCTTCCTCCACGTGGTCCAGCGCCAGCCGCAGCGCTCCCGTGGCCACCGCCGCCTCACCGAGCAGTGACAGCTCCACCTTCGGCGGGCGCAGGCAGTACCGCCGCAGTTCGTCGCGCAGCGGTTCGAGCACCCCGTCCAGGCCGGCGGCCCAGCCGCCGACCACGACCAGCTCCGGGTCCATGGCCAGGACCAGCGCCGCCACGTCGTGGACCAGCCGTTGCAGGAACCGCTCCACCGCCGCCACGGCCCGCGCGTCACCCCGCCGGGCCATCGCGAAGACCTCCGCGACCGCCGGCTCATCCAGCGGGTGCAGCGGTTCGCCGGTGGTCGACAGCAGCCGCTCCGGGGTGGCCTCGCGCCCCAGCAGGTGGAGTGCGCCGATCTCACCCGCGGCCCCGCCGAAACCACGGTGCAGGCGGCCACCGATGAGGGAGCCGGCCCCGGGACTGAGGCCCGCCATCACGAAGACCATGTCGTCGGTGTCGCGTGCGGCCCCCTTCCAGTGCTCGGCGACGGCTGCCGCGTTGGCGTCGTTCTCCACCCGCACCGGGCAGCGGAACGAACGCCGCAGTCGGTCGCCGAGCGGCAGCCCGGTCCAGCCCGGCAGCGCCGTGCCGAGGCGGACCGTGCCGTCCGCCTCCACGATGCCCGGGCTGCCGACGCCCACCGCTCTCAGCGAGTCCCGCGGTATCCCGGCACGCCGCAGCAGATCGGCCACCGCCGCGCGAACCCGCTCCAGGCGTTCGTCGGCCGAAGCGGTCTCGGCGACGTCCTTGGTGCCCGCGCCGATCACCCGACCGTCCAGCCCGGACAGCAGGACGGCGATCCGGTGGGAGCCGATCTCGATGCCCAGCAGATGGCCCGCCTCGGCCCGGAAGCGGAAGCGTCTGGCCGGTCGGCCCTGCCGTCGCGCACCTTCCTCGGCGTCGGCCTCAACGACCAGCCCGCCCCCGATCAGCCCTTCGACGACTCCCTCCACCGTCGGCCGGGACAGACCGGTCACCCGGGTGAGGTCGGTGAGGGTCGGCGATCCGGCCGCCCGCAGGGCGCGCAGCACCACGGCCGAATTGATGCGCCGGAGCAGAGAGGGGTCCCCGCCGGTCAGCTGCCCCAACGTGTGTCCTCCCAGCTAGCGGCCCTGTCAGCCGGATCGTACTGCGCAGCCGGTGCGGCGGCGAGAAGCGGCCCCCCATCGGCGGATCCGCCCGGTCCTCTCAGGCCGGCGAGACGAATCCGGACTCGTACGCCGCGATGACCGCCTGCGTCCGTTCGCGCGCGCCAGCTTCGCCAGGATCGCGCTCACATGGGCTTGACGGTCTCCGTACCGACGATCAGCTCGGCGGCGATCTCCACATTGGTCAGCCCTCGTGCCATCAGCCGGAGCACCGCCTCCTCGCGCTCGGTGAGCGCGGCCCGCTCCAGCACGGCCCGTGCCTTCCGATTGCCGTACTCCGCCGCCAGCGCCCGCACCGCGGACGGGAAGAGGAGCGTCTCCCCCTCCGCCACGAGCCGGACGGCGTGCACGATCTCCGACGGCCGGGCTCGCTTCGACAAGAACCCGTCGGCACCGGCACGCGGCGCCTGGTAGACGTACTCGGCGTTCTCGAAGGTGGTGACCACGAGGATCTTCGGCGGTGCGTCCACGGAGCGCAGTACCGCGCGCGTCGCCTCGATCCCGTCGAGCAGTGGCATCCGCACGTCCATCGCCACCACGTCCGGTCGCAGCTGCCGTACCAGAGGGACCACGGACGCCCCGTCCGCCGCCTCACCGACGACTTCGATGTCGGGCTGGGCTTCGAGCGCGGCACGCAAGCCCGCGCGCACCAGGGGTTCGTCATCGACGAGCAGTACGGTAACCGGCATCGGATCAGGTTATTCGCTCCCGCGGCAGCCGGGCCCGCACCCTCCAACGGCCTTCGTGCGGACCGGTGTCGGCCTCCCCGCCGAGCAGCGCCGCCCGTTCCCTCATTCCGCGCAGGCCGGCGCCACCCCCGGTGATGACGCTGGGCCCGTCCGGCAGCGGATTCGTCACCTCCAAGTCGAGCCGCCCCGGGCCCATCTCGACCCGCACCCGGACGGGCACGGGCCCGCAGTGCCTCAGGACGTTGGTCAGTGCCTCCTGAAGATTCCGGTACCCCTCCCGGGTGACCGGGCCCGGCAACGTTTCGAGTGAGCCCTTCAGTTGTGCGTCGACCTCCGCCCCCGACGCCCGCGCCGACTCCAGCAGCCGGTCCGCCTCGGCCAGTGTGGGACGCCGGGACGGTGGCTGCGCCGACTCCCGCAGGACCAGTAGCACCCGCTCCAGATCCTCCAGCGCCGCCCGGCCTGTTGGCCGTCCTGGCCTTCCTGACCGGGGAGGTCACAGGTGTGGTCACTTTCGTCACCGGACAGGCTTTCATGGGGCAGCGCGCCCTGGGCCTGGGTGACCCGGGAACGTTGCGGGCGGTGTTCGGCAGCGGTGTCTACCTGACGCTGATCGCCCTGCCGGCAGCCGGTCTGACGGCGTTGGCGCGCAGCGGCACCCTCGTGATGAGCCTGCTCATACCCTTCCTGCTGATCCTGCCGTTCGTCATCGGGCAGGTGGGGGCGGGCCGGGCCAGTTCATGCCCGATCGGGCGGGTGAACTGGTCATGCGTATGGCGGCTGAGGGGGTGCTGGGCCCGTGGAGCGGGCTCGGGGTCGCCGCGCTGTGGTCGCTCGCGGCCTTGGGAGGGGGATGGCCGGCGGTGCGACGCAGGGCGGCGTGACATCGGGCGGCGTGACGTCCGGCCAGTTGTCAGTGGCGGCCGGGATACTGACGCCATGACCACGGCAGAGCATCTCGACACGATCGACCGGCTCCGGGCGCAGGTGTTTCCTTCCGAGCCGGTCTGGTCCGGCCGGCACAGCAGTGGGCCGGGATACCACCTGGTCCAGCTCGTGGAGACCCGCGACTTCTGGGAGGACGACGGCTCGGGGCGGATCGAGGCGGTCGACCAGATCAGCGCCGAGTACGGGGCGCTGGAGCAGGCGCTCACCGATCGATGGGGCGAGCCGCAGGTCTTCAGCCTCGAGGGCACGATGCACCGGGGGCTCGACGGGGAGGAGATACCGGAGCCATGGGAGGAGCTCAGCAACAGCACCGACCACGTACACCTGTGGCGGGCCGAGGACCGGTGGATCGTGGCTTGCGTGGCCCACTCGGAGGCGGAGGGCCCGTACCGGCTCATGGCCGGCGTCACGGTGATCGACCCGCCGTAGCCCCGCCCCGGCCCCCGCGGCCCCGGACGGACCAGGGCCCACGGGCCCGGGGCCGCGTCGTGGGCGCCTACGGGGTCTGATCGACCTCCTCGGCCGCGAGGCGGAGGAGGGCGTATTCCTCGGCCATGGACGCCGCCGTCCAGTGTGCGTTGAGGCCGCTGGGGTTGGGGAGGACCCAGAGGCGGGTGGCGCCGATGGTGCGGTCTTGCGGGCCGATCTTGGCCTTGGGCTCCTCGAAGGCGATGCGGTACGCGGTGATGCCGACCACGGCCAGCCAGCGGGGGCGCAGGAGTTCCACCTTGGCGGTCAGGAGCCGGCCGCCCTCCCGGTACTCCTCGGTGCTCAACTCGTCGGCGCGCGCCGTTGCGCGGGCCACGACGTTGGTGATCCCGAGGCGGTAGGACAGCAGCTCCTCCTGCTCGGCGGGGGCCAGCCGGCGCGGAGTGAAGCCCGACAGGTGCAGAACCGGCCAGAAGCGGTTGCCGGGGCGGGCGAAGTGGTGGCCCGTCGCGGCCGAGAGGAGGCCCGGATTGATTCCGCAGAAGAGCACACGCAGGCCGCCCGCGACCACGTCGGGGACGACGCGGTCGCGGGCGGCATTCAGCTCCTCGGGAGTCAGAGGATCGACCCCGGCGTGTACCCGGCGGCCTCCGGGTGCTGCTTGGCGATGTCCTCGATGCGGGAGATCACCGTCGCGACCTGGTCACCGGCGGCGCCCGTGAAGGACAGCTTGTCGGCCATCAGGGCGTCGAGCTGGGCCCGGTCCAGCGGCATCCGCTCGTCGGCGGCCAGCTTGTCGAGGAGCTCGTTGCGCTCGGCACCCTGCTCGCGCATGGCGAGTGCGGAGGCCACCGCGTGCTCCTTGATGACCTCGTGTGCGGCCTCCCGGCCGACCCCCGCCCGTACGGCGCCCATCAGCACCTTGGTGGTGGCGAGGAAGGGCAGGTAGCGGTCCAGCTCGCGGGCCACGACCGCCGGGAAGGCGCCGAACTCGTCGAGGACGGTCAGGAAGGTCTCCAGCAGGCCGTCGAAGGCGAAGAACGCGTCGGGCAGGGCCACGCGGCGGACCACGGAGCAGGAGACGTCGCCCTCGTTCCACTGGTCGCCCGCCAGCTCGCCGGTCATCGAGGCGTAGCCCCGCAGGATGACCATGAGGCCGTTCACACGCTCGCAGGAGCGGGTGTTCATCTTGTGCGGCATCGCGGACGAGCCGACCTGGCCGGGCTTGAAGCCCTCGGTGACCAGCTCGTGGCCGGCCATCAGGCGGATCGTCTTGGCGATCGAGGACGGGGCGGCGGCCAGCTGAACCAGCGCGGTGACCACGTCGTAGTCGAGCGAGCGGGGGTAGACCTGGCCGACCGAGGTGAACGCCTGGGCGAAGCCGAGGTGGGCCGCGATCCGCCGTTCCAGGTCGGCGAGCTTCGCGGCGTCGCCGCCCAGCAGGTCGAGCATGTCCTGGGCGGTGCCGACCGGGCCCTTGATCCCGCGCAGCGGGTAGCGGGCCAGCAGGTTCTCCAGGCGGTCGTAGGCCACGAGCAGTTCGTCGG
The DNA here is from genome assembly GCF_040645975.1 of Streptomyces sp. NPDC046557. Classification (NCBI taxonomy): domain Bacteria; kingdom Bacillati; phylum Actinomycetota; class Actinomycetes; order Kitasatosporales; family Streptomycetaceae; genus Streptomyces; species Streptomyces sp. NPDC046557. The sequence goes on along the minus strand of NZ_JBEYZH010000011.1, from coordinate 89,750 downwards.
CCGCGGTGGCGAAACGCTTGCCGAGGGTGGTCGCCTGGGCGGCGACGTTGTGGGAGCGACCGGCCATGACCAGCTCGGCGTGCTCGCCGGCCAGCTTGCCGAGGCGCGCGAGGACGGCGACCGTGCGGTCGCGGGCCAGTTCCAGGGAGAGCCGGATCTGGAGCTGCTCGACGTTCTCGGTGAGGTCGCGCGAGGTCATGCCCTTGTGGACGTGCTCGTGGCCTGCGAGGGCGTTGAACTCCTCGATGCGGGCCTTCACGTCGTGCCGGGTGACCTTCTCGCGCTCGGCGATGGAGGCGAGGTCGACGGTCTCCAGGACGCGCTCGTAGTCGGCGAGGGCGGCGTCCGGGACCTCGATGCCGAGGTCCTTCTGGGCGCGCAGCACGGCGAGCCACAGCCGCCGCTCCAGCGTCACCTTGTACTCGGGGGACCACAGGACGGCGAGCTCCGCGGAGGCGTAGCGGCCGGCCAGGACATTGGGGATGCGGGGCTTGGCTGTCACGTATAGGGATTCTACTTGGGCCGCCGCTGTGCGTTTACGCAGGTGCGGGGCCCGCCCCGGATTGTGCCTTGCTACGAGAGTCGGTCGGGCTCCCAGGCCCGTAGGGCAGCAGCTCCGAGCGCTTCGCCGCGCGGCCGTCGCCGGACGAACGCCCCGTGATCCGGCGCCCGATCCAGGGCAACAGATGCTGCCGGGCGAAGCGGAGGTCCGCGGTCCGGCGGACGGACCAGCCCGGGGCCGCGGCGGGCGGCAGCGGTGCCCGCCAGTCCTCCTCCGGGGGCAGGCCCAGCGTTTGCCAGACCGCCTCCGCCACGCGCCGGTGGCCTTCGGCCGTCAGGTGCAGCCGGTCCACGTCCCACAGACGGGGGTCCCCGAGCACCGGGGCCCCGTACAGGTCCACGAGCAACGCACCGTGGCGGGCGGCCAGCTCCTCCAGGAGGGCGAAGAGTTCCTCCATGCGCGGGCGGAAACGTTCCATCACCGGCCCGTTACGGCCCGGGGAACGCATCAGGACCAGTGTCCCGCAGGTGGGGGCGAGCAGGCTCACGGCCTCCTCCAGGTGTCCGCGCACCCGGCCCATGTCGACCTTCGGCCGCAGCGCGTCGTTCAGCCCGCCCACCAGGGTCACCACGTCGGCGCCCATCGCCGCGGCCACGGGAGCCTGGTCCCGCGCGATCTGCCCGATCAGCTTCCCGCGGACCGCGAGGTTCGCGTAACGGAAGCCCGGCTCCCGCGCGGCGAGACGTGCGGCGAGGACATCCGCCCAGCCCCGGTAGGACCCGTCCGGGAGCAGATCGGACATGCCCTCGGTGAAGGAGTCGCCGATCGCGACAAGACTGGTGTAGGACGCATTCATCTCCATGGCGCAGCGATGCTACCGCGCGGTAGGACACTCGCGCACGGCCCGTGCCCGGCCCCGTGCCCGGCCCGTGCACCGGCCGGGCACATTGTCGTATGCCCGCGCCCGGGGCGGCGTACCGAACGGTACGGCCTATGCGGCGGCCGGCCTGCCGAAGAGTTCGCGCAGGACGTCCTCCATGGTCACCAGCCCCGTCATCGCACCGTCCTCTCCCTGAACCGCGGCCAGGTGGGTACGGCTGCGCCGCATGGCGGTCAGTACGTCGTCCAGCGGGGTCTCCGCACGCACCTGAGCGATCGGGCGCAGCGCGGAGGCCGGGAACGGCCGGTCCCGCTGCGTCACGTCCGCGTCGAGCGCGTCCTTGACGTGGAGATAGCCGCGGATCTTGTGCTGCGCGTCGATGACCGGGAAACGTGAGTACCCCGACGTGGCGGCGAGTCGCTCCAGCCCCTCCGGGGTGATGTCCTCGCGCGCCGGGACCACCCGGTCCGCCGGCAGCACCACATCCGTGACCGGCCGTCGGCCGAGTTCCAGAGCGTCGTGCAGCCGCGCGCTCGCCCGGTTGTCGATGAGCCCGGCGGCGCTGGAGTCCTTGACCATCCGGGCCAGCTCGTCGTCCGAGAACGTCGCGGCGACCTCGCCCTTGGCGTCCACCCGCAGCAGACGCAGCAGAAAGCTCGCGAACGCGTTGATCGCGAAGATCGCCGGCTTCAGCGCTCGGGTCAGGGTCACCAGCGGCGGCCCCAACAGCAGCGCCGTGCGGACCGGTTCGGACAGCGCCACGTTCTTCGGCAGCATCTCACCGAAGAGCATGTGCAGGTACGTGGCCAGGGCCAGGGCGATCATGAACGAGATGGCGTGCGTCAGCCCGTCCGGCACCCCGAAGAAGTCGAACACCGGGGCCAGCAGGTGGGCGATGGCCGGCTCGGCGACCACGCCCAGCACCAGGGTGCACAGGGTGATGCCCAACTGCGCGGCCGCCATCAGCGCCGACACGTGCTCCAGGCCCCACAGCACCGCGCGGCCCCGCCGGTCGCCCTGCTCGGCGTACGGCTCGATCTGGCTGCGCCGGACGGAGATCAACGCGAACTCCGCGCCGACGAAGAAGGCGTTGACGACCAGGGTCGCCAGACCGATCAGCAACTGGATCACGGTCATCGCGCGTCCCCCGCACCCTCGTCGTCGGCGACAGTGGGCCGGCGCAGCAGCACGCGGGCCGCCCTGCGTCCACTCGCGTCCACCACATCCAGCCGCCACCCGTCCAGCTCCAGGCTGTCCCCGACGTCCGGGATCCGGCCCAGCTCGGTCGCCATCAGCCCCGCCAGCGTCTCGTACGGGCCGTCCGGCACCCGCAGGCCGATCCTTCGCAGCTGATCGGTGCGCGCGGCGCCGTCCGCCGAGTAGAGGGCGCGACCGCTGTCGTCCGAGCCGGCCGGGGCCAGGTCAGGCGTCTCGTGCGGGTCGTGCTCGTCGCGGACCTCGCCGACGACCTCCTCGACGATGTCCTCCAGCGTGGCCACACCGGCCGTGCCGCCGTACTCGTCGATCACGACGGCCATCGTCTGTTTGCCGGAGAGCCGGTCCAGCAGTCGGTCCACCGTGAGCGACTCGGGCACCAGCAGGGGCGCGCGCAGCAACTGCGACACCGGATAGCCGTGCCGCTCCTCGGCGGGCAGTGCCAGGACGTCCTTGATGTGCACCGTGCCCACGACGCTGTCGAGGCTGCCCCGGTACACGGGGAAACGGGACAGGCCCGTCGCCAGCGTCGCGTTCGCCACGTCCTCCGCGGTGGTCTGCACGTCGAGTGCGGTGACCTGGACCCGGGGCGTCATGACGTTCTCGGCGGTCAGATCGGCCAGGTTCAGAGTCCGCACGAACAGCTCGGCGGTGTCCTTCTCCAGGGCTCCCGCCTTCGCGGAGTGTCGGGCGAGGGCGACGAGCTCCTGAGGGCTGCGCGCCGAGGCGAGTTCCTCCGCGGGCTCCATGCCGAACCGGCGGACCATGTGGTTCGCCGTCCGGTTGAGCTGGCTGATCAAGGGCCTGAACGCCCGGCTGAACACCCGCTGCGGGGTGGCCACGCGCTTGGCGACGGCGAGCGGGGAGGAGATCGCCCAGTTCTTGGGAACCAGCTCGCCGACCACCATCAGCACCACCGTGGACAACACGGTGGCGACCACCAGGGCGGTGGAGGAGGCGGCGCCGACCGACAGGCCCATGGCCTGGAACGGCCCCTTGAGCAGGGCCGCGATCGAGGGCTTGGAGATCATGCCGATGACCAGGCCCGTCACGGTGATGCCGAGCTGTGCGCCGGACAGTTGGAACGTCAGGCTGCGGACGGCGGCCAGAGTGCTCTCGGCCCCCCGCTCGCCGCGCTCGACGGCCCCTTCGAGCTCGCCGCGCTCGATGGTCGTCAGGGAGAACTCGGCCGCGACGAAGACCCCGCAGGCGAGGCAGAGCAACAGTGCCAGGACGAGCAGGAGCACTTCGGTCATCGGTCGGTCACCTCCGTCCCATGATCGGTCAGGAGGAGGGGTATCGCGCGACGTCGCGCCGGCGGAAATCGGCTGTGGGTACGGGGAGGCTCGCCCATGGGCGGACGCTCACACCTTTCGGTCGGGAGGACGTTCCTGACATGGTAAAGGACGGGCAAAGGGAAGTGTTCGCGCTTTCGGGCCGGGTCCACCGGATGATGGGATCAGCGTGTGAGTGATCTTCGTATCGACGCCGCGTCGGTTGCCGACCTCCCCACCGTGCTCGACTTCTGGAAGGTCGCCGCCGAGGGCGCGAGCATCAGCGACGACCTCCCTGGCGTCGAGCGTCTGCACGTCCGGGACCCGGACGCGCTGCTCCTCGCCCGCCGGGACGGGGAACTCGTGGGCACCGTGATCGCAGGGTTCGACGGCTGGCGCTGCCACCTCTACCGGCTCGCGGTGCACCCGGAGCACCGCAGGCAGGGCATCGGCGCGGCCCTGCTGTCCGCTGCGGAGGAGCGTTTCTCCGCGCTCGGCGGCCGACGCGCCGACGCGATGGTGCTCGACGGGAACACGCCGGCGCACGGGGCGTGGCAGGCGGGCGGCTACCACCCCGAGGACCACTGGACGCGCTGGGTCAAGCCGCTGAACGGCTGACGCCCACGGCCCGGCCGCCGGGCCCCGCCCGGTCCGGACCGGCTCAGCCGAGGCCGGCCCGGTCGAGGGCCGCCCGATCCAGGCTTGCGCACGGGGTCCGCTCGGCCGGGCCCCGCTCAGTCGACGCCCCGGCGGGCCGTGCCCAGGACGCAGTACGACGTCGGCAGCGCCGGCCCCCGTTCGGGCAGGCGGAACGTCCGCTGCGAGACGATCCGGAAACCGGCGGCCTCGATCGAGGCGAGCGGGTCGCGCGCGGTGTGGCAGTTGCCGAACAGGCGCGGCCAGACGGTCCGGTCCAGCGCGCGCTGGACACCGGCCATCCCCGGCCCCGGCGCCAGACCGTGCTCGAAGAAGCGCAGCTCGCCGTCGGGGCGCAGGACGCGGTACAGCTCGGCGAGCGCCCGGGGCAGGCTCCGTACGGTGCACAGCACGAGCGAGGCGACGGCGGCGTCGAACGCCTCGCTCTTGACCGGGAGGGCCTCGGCAACACCGGGGACCAGATCCACCGGCACCTCGGCGCGCAGCGCGGCCGCGGCGGCGCGCCGGCGCAGCAGGCGCTCCGGTTCGACGGCGACGACCTCGGAGACGGCGCGGGGGTAGTGGGCGAAGTTCAGCCCGTTGCCCGCGCCGATCTCGATGACGCGACCGGACACCCCGTGCAGCAGCTCGTGCCGGACCGCGGCGATACCGCCCCGCGTGTCGGCGGTGGGGCTGACGCGGGCGTAGAACCGGGCGAAGAGGGGGTGGTGGACGGAATCCGAACTGAGGGGTGAAGCGGGCATGACGGGCCTCCGGGCGGGTGCGACGGGTGCGGTTGCCCTGCCGGGCTGTTCCCCGTCCGGGCGGCCGGCGAAACCGGTGGCACGACCGGTGGCGCGTGCTACCGGCCGTCACGACGGGGGAGTTGAGGCCGCGTGGGGTGAGTACGCGTACTCAGGAGCCCCGGCCGGGGCGTGCGGATAATCGGATGATCTGGCCCCTGTCGTAGGGCTGCCCAAGACGTGGAGACGCCGTGAAGTTCCGCACCGACCCGGCCCGCACCGTGCTGCTCACGGCGGGACTGCTCGCGTTGACCGCCTGTGGAACCACAGTAGCCCCGGGCGCCGGGCCGGCGGCCGTATCCGCCACCCCTTCCGCGACGCCGGGCACCGACGGCGCGGCGCGGGCCGCCGCCGTCGAGCGCCACGACAGGCTGTTCCCCGAAGTGGCCGCGCGGTGCGCGGGCAAGGCCGAGACGCTCCCGACCGGGGCGAGCACCCCGGCGGAGCTGCCCACGGACCAAGCGGCGCGCAAGTACGCCGAGAACCACGGCTACAAGACCCAGGCCCGACTCACCCCGGCGGCCCAGTGCCGGGGCGACGCACACGCCGCGCGCATCAAGGCGGCGCTGGACGGTACCGACGGCAAGGGCATGCCGCGCACCACGGAGGAGCTCCGCGCGCTGCTGACGGGGCTGGGCTACCTCGTCGAGAGTGGTGACGTGTTCGGGTCGCAGCCCCAGTACCTGACGTTCGTCCTGTCGATCCCGGAGAGCGGACCGTGCGTCACCGGCTACCTGGGGGCCCCGGTGAAGATCGAGGCCCATGGGGTGTACATGGAGGGCGGCTGTCACGAGCCGCGCGGCGGTCACTGAGCCGGGAGGCCGCGCGCCGCCGCCCGGCCCCGGTCCCGCGCCTCGATCGGCGGCGCGACCGGGGCGCGACCGGGGCGCGACCGGGGCGCGACCGGGGCCGGGCGGATGCCGGCCCGGGAGCGCCGTCAGGCCGGCCAGGCGGCCTGGAAGGACCGCGCCGACCACTCACCGTGCAGAGCGGGGGCGAGCCACCTCGGGGCCGCGGCCCGGAACTCGACGGGCGCCAGCGCGCCGGAGCCCTGCGGCACCGCGCCGAGCAGCGGGAGTCCCGACACCTTCGGCAGGTCCGCGAGATTGCACCGCGAGGCCAGGTCGGGCGAGACCGGCCAACCGCCGATCACCACGCCCGGCGAGGTGAGCTCCCGCGCCGCCAGCGCCTCCGCCGTCAGCGTCACGGAGTTGAGGGTGCCGAGGGCCGCAGGGGCCACGATCAGCACCGGCGCGTCGAGCAACCGCGCCGCGTCGGCCAGCGTGTGCCCTTCCTCGTCGAAGCGGACGAGCAGACCGCCCGCGCCCTCCACGAGCACCAGGTCGTGGGAGGCCGCCAGCTTCCGCGCCGCCTCCGCGACGGCGGCGGGGGAAAGGGTCGGCAGGCCGGAGCGGCGGGCCGCGGTGTCGGGGGCCAACGGCTCCGGGTAGCGGGCCAGTTCCGCCGCCGTGACGGAGGGGCCCGCGAGCCGGACGACCTCCGCCGCGTCACCCGGCTCGTCCGGGCCCACGCCCGTCTGCGCGGGCTTGAGCACCGCCACCGACCGGCCGGCGGCCACCGCCGCCGAGGCGACCGCCGAGGTCACCACCGTCTTGCCGATCTCCGTGCCCGTGCCGGATACGAAGAGGATCGTCATGTCAGCCCTCCTCCGCGGCCGCGCGGACGGCGCGGCAGATGCGCGCCACGTCCTCGTCGCCCGTCACGAACGGCGGCATCGTGTAGATCAGGTCGCGGAACGGGCGCAGCCACACGCCCTCGCGGACCGTCGCCCGGGTGGCGGCGGCCATGTCGACCTCGTGGTCGAGCTGGACCACGCCGATCGCACCCAGCACCCGTACGTCCTTGACGCCGGGCAGGGCCGCGACCGGGGACAGCCCCTCCGAGAGGGCCGCCTCGATCCGCTTGACCTCCACCGCCCAGTCCTGGCTCAGCAGCAACTCGACGGAGGCCAGCGCGACCGCCGTGGCGAGCGGATTGCCCATGAAGGTCGGCCCGTGGGCCAGGACCGGCACCTCGCCGCGCGAGATCCCGTCGGCCACCCGGGCCGTGCACAGCGTCGCCGACAGGGTGAGGTAGCCACCGGTCAGCGCCTTGCCCAGGCACATCACGTCCGGGGTGATCCCGGCGTGGTCGGCGGCGAACAGGGCGCCGGTGCGGCCGAAGCCCGTCGCGATCTCGTCCAGGACCAGGAGCACGTCGTACTCGTCGCAGAGCTCCCGCAGCACGCGCAGGTAGCCGGGATTGTGGAAGCGCATGCCGCCCGCGCCCTGTACCACCGGCTCCACGATCACGGCGGCCAGCTCGTGCGCGTGAGCGGCGATCAGGGACCGCAGGTGCGCGGTGTACGCCGGGTCCACCGGGGTGTCGAACCCGCCGGGCGGCACGTCGGCGAACACCTGCCGGGGCAGTTGCCCCGACCACAGCTCGTGCATCCCGCCCTCGGGGTCGCAGACCGCCATCGGCTGCCAGGTGTCCCCGTGGTAGCCGCCGCGCCAGGTCAGCAGCCGGGTCTTGGCGGGCCGTCCCAGGGAGCGCCAGTACTGGAGGCACATCTTCACGGCGACCTCGACCGAGACGGAGCCCGAGTCGGCGAGGAAGACGTGCTCCAGACCGGCCGGGGTGATCTCGACCAGCTTCGCGGCCAGCCGGACGGCGGGCTCGTGGGTGAGCCCGCCGAACATCACGTGCGACATCCGGCCCAGTTGGGCGGTGACGGCCTCGTTCAGCACGGGGTGGTTGTAGCCGTGGATGGCCGACCACCAGGAGGACATGCCGTCGACCAGCTCCTCCTGCCCGTGCGCCGGGGCGCCGAGCCGCAGCCGGACCCCCGCGGCGGAGGAGACGACGAGCGGATCCCGGCGCCCGGGCATGGGGCCGTACGGATGCCAGACGTGCTGCCGGTCCAGTGCTAGCAGACCGGCGGCCGACAGGGGGCGCTGATCAGGCATTGGGGGCGAGATCCGTCCCCGCGCCGCGGCGTCGGACCGCCACCAGGTCCGAGCGGACTTCGCCGGCCTCCGCCTGTACGGGGGCGGGAGCCTCCTCCGACGCCGCGGGCGCGGAGTGTCCCGAGCAGCCGCCGCACGCGGACCCACAGCCCGCGGTCTCGGCGGCGTCGCCGGGGGCCGCCGAGCCGCAGACCGAACCGCCCGCGCCGTGCGAGCCGCAGCCCCCGCCCGCGGTCCGCTCCGAGCGGTGGGCCGGAAGGGTCGTCGAACCGGCTCCCTCCACCTCGAAACCGGCGTCGGCGATCATGTCCAGGTCGGCCTGACCGGCCTGGCCCTCACTCGTCAGGTAGTCGCCCAGGAAGATGGAGTTCACCAGGTGGAGGGCGAGCGGCTGCATGCTCCGCAGATGCACCTCACGGCCGCCCGCGAGGCGGACCTCGACGTCGGGGCAGACGAAGCGCACCATCGCGAGGATGCGCAGGCAGCGCTGGGGGGTGAGGTTCCACTCCTTGGCCAGCGGGGTGCCCTCGAAGGGGATGAGGAAGTTGACGGGCACCGAGTCCGGGTCCAGTTCGCGCAGCGAGTAGACGACGTCGACGAGGTCCTCGTCGCTCTCGCCCATGCCCGCGATCAGGCCGGAGCAGGCGGACAGTCCCGCGGCGTGCGCCTTTTGTACGGTGTCGACCCGGTCCGCATAGGTGTGCGTCTTGGTGATCTGACCGTACGTCGCCTCGGACGTGTTGAGGTTGTGGTTGTAGGCGTCGGCGCCCGCGTCCTTGAGGCGTTCCGCCTGGCCGTCGGAGAGCAGGCCCAGGCAGGCGCAGACCTCGACGCCCTCGTTCTGCTCCTTGATCGCCTCGATCGTCTTGCCGACCCGCTCCACGTCACGGTCCGTCGGACCGCGTCCGCTCGCCACGAGGCAGACGCGCTTCGCGCCGCCGGCGACACCGGCGGCGGCGGCCTGGGACGCCTCCTCGGGCTTCAACCAGGTGTACTTGAGGATCTCCGCCTTCGATCCCAGGCGCTGGGAGCAGTACGAACAGTCCTCCGGGCACAGGCCCGACTTCAGGTTGACCAGGTAGTTCAGCTTCACCCGCCGTCCGAACCACTGGCGGCGTACCTTGCCGGCCGCGGCCACCACGTCGAGCAGTTCGTCGTCGGAAGTCGCCAGTACGGCGAGTGCCTCTTCGCGGGTCGGCAGCTCGCGCCGCAGCCCCTTTTCCACCAGGGTGTTCAGCAGGTCCATGACGCCGATCCTGGACCACGCGACCGCTCACGGCCAAGGAGAGATCGCACAACATCGCCCGAAGACAGTGTGTGTCTCGCCACACCCGGCGCTCGCGCCCCGGCGGGCTAAGGTCTAGCTGGCCTGTGGACAACCGACAAAACGCGAGGACCCCGCCGATGCTCCAGCACACCCCCGAGCCCCCGGACGTCTTCGCCTGGATCGACGACGCGGAACGTGCGCGCGAACGGGCGGGGCTCGTCCGGACGCTGCGTCCGCGCCCGGCCTCCTCGCCGCTGCTGGACCTCGCGAGCAACGACTACCTCGGGCTGTCCCGGCACCCCGAGATCATCGCCGGCGCGCAAGGGGCGGCCGAGCGCTGGGGCGGTGGGGCCACCGGCTCCCGCCTGGTCACCGGCACCACCGAACTGCACGCCACGCTGGAGCGCGAACTCGCCGCGTTCTGCGGCTTCGAGGCCGCTTTGGTGCTTTCATCCGGGTATGCGGCCAACCTCGCCGCCGTCACCGCGCTGAGCGACCGGGGAACGCTCGTCGTCTCGGACGCGGGCAACCACGCCTCGATCGTCGACGGCTGTCGACTCGCGCGCGCCGACGTCGCCGTCGTCCCGCACGCTGACGCGGACGCCGCACGCAAGACGCTCGCCGGGCACGAAGGTCGTTCCCTGTTGGTCAGCGATTCGGTGTTCTCCGTCGACGGGGACGCCGCCCCGCTCGCCGCGTACGCCGCCGCCTGTCGGGAGGAGGGGGCCGCCCTGGTCGTGGACGACGCGCACGGGCTCGGCGTCCTGGGTGAGGGCGGCCGGGGCGCCCTGCACGCGGCCGGACTCGCGGGGGCGCCGGGAGTGGTGGCGACGATGACCCTCTCCAAGTCCCTGGGCAGCCAGGGCGGCGCCGTGCTCGGACCGGCCAAGGTGATACGGCACCTCGTCAACACGGCCCGGACCTTCATCTTCGACACGGGGCTGGCCCCGGCCGCCACGGGAGCGGCGCTGGCCGCGCTGCGCCTGCTCGGACGGGAACCGGAACGCGCCGCGCGGGCGCGTGAGGTGGCCGCCGAACTGTACGGGCGGCTCACCGCGTCCGGCCTGACCTCGGCCCGGCCGGACGCGGCCGTGGTGTCGGTACGGGCCCCGTCGGCTTCGGCGGCACTGCGCTGGGCCGCCGACTGCCGCGAGGCAGGTCTGTCCGTGGGGTGTTTCCGGCCGCCGTCGGTTCCGGACGGCATCTCCCGATTGCGGCTGACCGCCCGGGCCGACCTCACGGGGGAAGAGATCAGTCGGGCCGTCGCGGTGATCCTGCGTACCGCTCCCGCCGGGGCCACGGCCGGCTGAACGTCACGCCGGGGCGTCCGCCCTGACCGAGGCGAGGAAGCCGTCCCAGGCGGGTCCGGTGAAGAGTACGGCCGGGCCCTCCGTCCGCTTGGAGTCGCGAACGGCCAGGAGACCGCCACTGAGGACGGCCGCTTCCACGCAGTTGTTCATTCCGGTGCTGCGGCTGCTCCGCCGCCACCGCGCGCTGATCAGAAGTCCGCGGGCGGATAAGGGGGTTGCGGACACGGGGGTGCCTCCTTACGCGTCGTCAGCGATAGAGCTGATCAGGTCCGACGAGTCCTGGGGCGGGAGGGCGTGCGCCTGGATGGTGCGGAACGCGGCGCTGTACGCCTCAAGGTCTTCCTTCCGCTCCAGGTAGAGGCTACTCGTCAAATGGTCGAGGACCACCACATCCAGATCGGCGATGTTCGGAAATGAGAAAATTACGAACGGTCCGGTCAGGCCGAGATGACCCCCCACGCTGAACGGCAGTACCTGGAGCCGCACTTGCGGCAGTCGTGCCACCTCCACCAGGTGCCGCAACTGCTCCCGCATCACCCCCGGACCGCCGATCTGACGGCGCAGGACCGCCTCGTCCAGGACCGCGCTCAGCTCCAGCGGAGGGTCGGCCCGCAGCACCGACTGGCGGGCCAGGCGTACGTCGACCAGCGCGTCCACCTTCGGTTCCGGCAGCCCGCCCAGCGCGGCCCGGGTCACGGCGCGCGCGTACTCCGGAGTCTGCAGCAGCCCCGGCACCACCGAGAGTTCGACGGTCCGTGCGGAACGGGCCCCCGCCTCCAGGCTGATGAAGTCCCGGTACTCCTGGGGCAGCAGGCCCCGGTAGTCGTGCCACCACTGGCGGCCCGGCGCGCGCTCGCCCCCCGCGCCCGGGCCCGCCGCCGAGGCGCCCAACGCCTCCAACAGGGCCCGCTGTTGGGTGCTGACCACGTCCCCGTAGGCATCGAGCAGGAGCCGGATGTCCTCCGTTTTCACGCCACTTCGACCCGTTTCGATGCGGCTGATTTTCGACTGGTGCCATCCCACCAACCGGGCGGCCTCACCACTGGTGAGGCCGGTACGGTCACGGAGCGCACGTAATTCCTCGCCCAGCTTGCGGCGGCGTACCGCGGGACCGTGCTGCATACCCGCTCTCCTTCCACCGGCACACCTCGCACCAGTCTGCCGTCCAAATACGCTCTTCCGTAGCAGAGTTCACCGCATTGAGCGACAGATATATGCATATCTTGGGGGAACGACGGAAACGGCGGCACGATGGGTGCACTCTGACGCTCAGCGTAGATCCGGGGCGGCTGCGCCCCGGTGGGAAAGGGACGTCGCCATGGCAGACCACCAGGAAGCATCCGTCACTCTGCCGAGCGACCCGGCCGCGGTCGCCGCTGCCCGCCGGTACGTCGCGGAGGTGCTCGGTGAATGGGGACTGCCCGAGGACTCCGAGACCGCCGACACCGTCCGGCTGATCGTCTCGGAGCTGGCGACCAACGCGGTACAGCACACCTTCGGCCAGTCGCCCACCTTCACCGTCGACGTCCGGCTGGAGCGCGGCGAGTGGCTGCGGGTCGGGGTGACCGACAGCCACCCGCGCCGCCCCCGGCGGCTGCCGGCCGCTGTCCAGCAGGACAACGGTCGGGGGATGGTCATCATCCGCTGGCTCGCCGCGGAGGCGGGCGGCCGGCTCTCGGTCACCCCGACCGAGGACGGCGGCAAGACGGTGTGGATCGCGCTGCCTTGGGCGGCGGCCCCGGCGCGGAGCGCCACCGGCTGTTGAGGACACCGCGGACCCGAGGCCGTGGACGGCCTGCGTATACGGAAGCCCGCGGAAGGCATGCGGAAGCCCGCGGAGGGCGGCTTCCGGGGTGAACCGGGTGCCTCCCGGAAACGTGGGTTAACTCGGCGGAAAAGTGCGGGTACTACTCTGACGCCCGCGCCCTTCCGCCAATGATCACCCATGGGCTGGTAAAGCACTGGTGATCGGGATGGAAAAGCCTGTCCCCGTGTTGGGCAAGACATGCTTGACACGGATATGTGCAGGTCAACAAAGTGTTGAAGGCGATTAGGGTCTTCTTGGCGCGAAGTTGATCTTGTCCCGGAAACTTGGTGATACGTGTGCAACTGACACCGCACGAGCAGGAGAGACTGCTCATCCACGTCGCGGCCGACGTGGCCGAGAAGCGTAGGGCACGGGGGGTACGCCTCAACCACCCGGAGGCGGTGGCCCTGATCACCTCGCACATCCTCGAAGGCGCCCGCGACGGGCGGACGGTGGCCCAGCTCATGGCCTCCGGTCGCACCGTGCTGCGCCGCGAAGAGGTCATGGAGGGGATTCCCGAGATGATGCACGACGTCCAGGTCGAGGCGACCTTCCCGGACGGCACCAAGCTCGTCACAGTCCACGACCCCATCGTCTGAACGGGAGCACCCGCATGATCCCCGGCGAAATCGCCTTCGGGGACGGTCCGGTGCGCCTGAACGAAGGTCGCGCCATCACCCGTCTCACCGTGCTCAACGCCGCCGACCGCCCCGTGCAGGTCGGCTCGCACTACCACTTCGCCGAAGTCAACCCGGGCCTCGACTTCGACCGCGCCGCCGCCCACGGGCTCCGGCTCAACATCGCCGCCGGTACCGCCGTCCGCTTCGAGCCGGGCATCCCCGTCTCCGTCGAACTCGTCCCGCTGGGCGGCCTGCGCACCGTGCCGGGCCTGCGCGGGGAAACCGGAGGGCCGCTCGATGGCTGAGATCTCGCGCCAGACGTACGCGGACCTCTTCGGCCCGACCAAGGGCGACCGCATCCGGCTCGCCGACACCGACCTCTTCGTGGAGATCGAGCAGGACCTCAGCGGCGGACCCGGACGCTCCGGCGACGAGGCCGTCTTCGGCGGCGGCAAGGTCATCCGCGAGTCCATGGGCCAGGCCCGCACCACCCGCGCCGAAGGCTCCCCCGACACGGTGATCACCGGGGTGGTGATCCTCGACCACTGGGGCATCGTCAAGGCGGACCTCGGCATCCGCGACGGCCGGATCTGCGGCATCGGCAAGGCCGGCAACCCGGACACCATGGACGGGGTCGACCCCTCCCTGATCATCGGTCCCGAGACCGAGATCATCGCGGGCAACGGGAAGATCGTCACCGCCGGCGCCATCGACGCCCACGTGCACTTCATCGCCCCCACCGTGATCGACGAGGCCCTCGCCTCCGGCATCACCACCCTCGTCGGCGGCGGCACCGGACCCGCCGAGGGCTCCAAGGCCACCACCGTCACGCCCGGGCCCTGGCACCTGGCCAGGATGTTCGCGGCGCTGGAGGCGTACCCCGTCAACATCGGCCTGCTCGGCAAGGGCAACACCATGTCCCGCGAGGGCATGTACTCGCAGCTGCGCGGCGGCGCCCTCGGCTTCAAGATCCACGAGGACTGGGGGGCCACGCCCGCCGCCATCGACGCCTGTCTGACCGTCGCGGAAGAGACCGGCGCCCAGGTCGCCATCCACACCGACACCCTCAACGAGGCCGGCTTCGTCGCGGATACCCTCGCGGCCATCGCCGGGCGGACCATCCACTCGTACCACACCGAGGGCGCGGGCGGCGGCCACGCACCCGACATCATCACCGTGGTATCCGAGCCGAACATCCTGCCCAGTTCCACCAACCCCACCCGGCCGCACACCGTCAACACCATCGAGGAACACCTCGACATGCTGATGGTCTGCCACCACCTCAACCCGGCCGTCCCGGAGGACCTCGCCTTCGCCGAGTCCCGGATCCGCCCCTCCACCATCGCCGCCGAGGACGTCCTGCACGACCTCGGGGCCATCTCCATCATCTCCTCCGACTCCCAGGCCATGGGCCGGGTCGGCGAGGTCGTGCTGCGCACCTGGCAGACCGCCCACGTGATGAAGAAGCGGCGCGGCTTCCTGCCCGGCGACGGCCCGGCCGACAACCAGCGGGCGCGGCGCTACGTCGCCAAGTACACGATCAACCCCGCGGTCGCACAGGGCCTCGCCCGCGAGATCGGCTCGGTCGAGGTCGGCAAGCTCGCCGACCTGGTCCTGTGGACCCCCGCCTTCTTCGGGGTCAAGCCCGAGGTCGTCGTCAAGGGCGGCCAGATCGCCTACGCCCAGATGGGCGACGCCAACGCCTCCATCCCCACCCCACAGCCCATCCTGCCCCGCCCGATGTACGGGGCCATGGGGCGCGCGCCGGCCCTCAACTCGCTCAACTTCACGGCGCAGGCCGCCCTCGACGACGACCTGCCCGAACGCCTCGGCCTCGACAAGCGGTTCGTGGCCATCGAGAGCACCCGCAAGGTGAGCAAGACGGACATGCGCAACAACGACGCCATGCCCAGGGTCGAGGTCGACGCCGACACCTTCACCGTCACCATCGACGGCGAGGTCGTGGAACCGGCCCCGGCGGCGGAACTGCCCATGGCACAGAGATACTTCCTGTTCTGATGAGCCTCGCAGCACTGCTCGTCCTCGCGGACGGACGCTTCCCCGCCGGAGGGCACGCCCACTCCGGCGGGGCGGAGGCCGCCTGCAAGGCGGGCCGGATCCATGACGCCGCCACCCTCGCGGAGTTCTGCCGGGGCCGGCTGCACACCTCCGGCCTCGTCGCCGCCGGCCTCGCCGCGGCCGCCGCGCACGGCCTCGACCCGGCCGACCTCGATGCCGCCGCCGACGCCCGCACCCCCTCGCCCGCGCTGCGCCTGGCCGCGCGGCGGCTGGGCCGACAATTGCTGCGGGCCGCCCGGGCGACCTGGCCGGCGGCCGAACTCGACGCGCTGGCCGCCGCCTTCCCCCGCGGGGTCCACCAGCCCGTGGTGCTCGGCGTCACCGCCCGGGCCGCCGGGCTCGGGCCCCTGGACGCCGCGCACGTGGCGGCGTACGAGAGCGTCAGCGGTCCGGCCACCGCGACCGTCCGACTGCTGGGCCTGGACCCCTTCGAGGCGAGCGCGGTCCTGGCCGGCCTCGCCCCCGAACTCGACGCCGTGTCCGGTCGGGCGGCGAGCGCCGCACTGCTGGCCCGGCACGAGGGCCTGGACGCACTGCCGGCCGCCTCCTCGCCGCTGCTCGACATCGCGGCGCAGGTCCATGCCGACTGGCCGGTCCGGCTCTTCGCCTCCTGACCGCCGCCGCCCCCCACCCCAAGGAGAACCATGCACCTCGACCACGGCGGGAGCTTCCCCCACCGCCACACCCACAGCGCCGAGCCCGTACGCGCCGACGGCACCCGCCGCGCCCTGCGCGTCGGCCTCGGCGGACCGGTCGGCTCCGGCAAGACCGCCACCGTCGCGGCGCTCTGCCGGGCCCTGCGCGCCGAACTGTCCATGGCCGTCGTCACCAACGACATCTACACCCGCGAGGACGCCGAGTTCCTGCTCCGCGAGGCGGTCCTGCCGCCCGAGCGGATCAGCGCCGTCGAGACCGGGGCCTGCCCGCACACCGCCATCCGCGACGACATCTCCGCCAACCTGGAGGCGGTCGAGGAACTGGAGGAAGCACACCGGCACACCGCGCCCCTGGACCTGATCCTCGTCGAGTCCGGCGGTGACAACCTGACCGCGACCTTCTCCCGCGGCCTGGTCGACGCCCAGATCTTCGTCATCGACGTGGCCGGTGGCGACGACATCCCGCGCAAGGGCGGCCCCGGCGTCACCACCGCCGACCTGCTCATCGTCAACAAGACCGACCTCGCCCCCTACGTCGGCTCCGACCTGGACCGGATGGCCCGCGACGCCGCCGACCAGCGCGGCGACCTGCCCGTGGCGTTCCAGTCCCTGCGCGGGCCCGAAGGCGTCACCCCGGTCGCCGACTGGGTGCGCGGCCGGATCGCGGCCTGGGCCGCACGGTGACCAGCGCGCCCGTCGTCGCCCCGCCGGCCCCCGCCCCGCCGGCCCCCGCCCCGCCGGCCCCCGCCCCGGTGGGTCTGCGGGCCACCGCCCGGATCGCCGCCGTCGCCGACGGCCGGGGCGGCACCGCGCTGCCGTTGCTGGTGGGGGACGGCCCGCTCGCGCTGCGCCGCACCCGCGGCGAGGGCGCCGAGGCCGGCGTCATGCTGGTCGGCGCGATGAGCGCGCCGCTCGGCGGGGACCACCTGAGCGTCGAGGCCGACGTCGGGCCGGGGGCCCGGCTCGGGCTCCGCTCGGCGGCGGCCACCCTGGCCCTGCCCGGCCGGGGCGGCGCGCCCGCACGGTACGACGTACGGCTGACGCTGGCCGAGGCGGCGGCGGTGCGCTGGCTGCCGGAACCGCTGGTCTCCGTACGCGGCAGCGACCTGCGGGTGCGCACCCGCGTGGAACTCGCCGCCACGGCCCGACTGTTGCTGCGCGAGGAGCAGGTGCTCGGCCGCACGGGAGAGGACCCGGGCCTGCTCCGCAGCCGGCTCACCGTCACCCGGGGCGGCGGTTCGCTGCTGGACCAGGAACTGGCCTGCGGGCCGGGAGCCCCCGGCGGTTGGGACGGCCCGGCGGGACTCGCGGGCCACCGTGCGCTCGGGCAGCTCCTCGTCGTGGACCCGGCCTTCGCCGAAAACCCGCCGGCCGCCGCGGTGCTGGGAGAGTTCGCGGCGGTGACCCCGCTCGCCGGACCGGCCGTCCTGGTGACGGCCCTCGCCCCGGACGCCCTGCGGCTGCGGGAACTGCTCGACGCGGCCTGCGCGACGTACGGCTGGTAACAGGAGGGCGGACCCGGGGCGAACCGGACACCGCTCAGCGGTACACCCCCGTCCGCATATCGGGTTGGCAAAGAACCGGGCCGTGCACTGTCGCCCGGTCCCGGTCAGGCGCAAGGATCCCCCTGCACGTCAACGACCGAATCCGACCAAGACGGCTGCCCGCGACGGCAGATGACGCAGGGGGAACAACCACGTGATACGCACCGCGGCGCTGGGGAGCGCCGCCACTCTGATCACCGGCGCACTGGCGGCGAGCCTGCTGCTCGCCCCGACCGCCGAGGCCGCCCCGGCCTCCGGTGACAACGGCTACAACGAGGCGATCGGCGTCCAGGTCGCCGCCGCCCGCGCGGCCCGCGCCGGGATCGATTGGAAGGACTGCCCTGCCGACTGGGGCTTCGAGAAGCCGATCCAGTGCGGCTGGGTGAAGGTCCCGATCGACTACGCCAAGCCGTACGGCAAGACCATCGAGCTCGCCGTCGACCGCGCGGTCAGCACCGGGACCAAGGAGGAGCGCCAGGGCGCCCTCGTCTACAACCCCGGCGGCCCCGGCGGTTCCGGCATGCGCTTCCCGCGCCGGACCACCACCAAGTCCCCGCTGTGGGTCAACACCGCCAAGGCGTACGACTTCGTGGGCTTCGACCCGCGCGGCGTCGGCCACTCGGCGCCCATCTCCTGCGTCGACCCGCAGGAGTACGTGAAGGTCCCGAAGGCGGACCCGGTCCCGTCCAACGAGGCCGACAAGCGCGCCCAGCGCAAGCTCGCCGCGGAGTACGCGGACGGCTGCAAGGAGCGCAGCGGCGAGATGCTGCCGTTCATGACCACGCCGAACACCGCGCGTGACCTGGACGTCATCCGGGCCGCGCTCGGCGAGAAGAAGCTGAACTACCTCGGCGTCTCCTACGGCACCTACCTCGGCGGGGTCTACGCGACCCTGTTCCCGGGCCACGTGCGCCGCATGATCGTCGACAGCGTGGTCAACCCGGAGCAGGACAACATCTGGTACCAGGCCAACCTGGAACAGGATGTCGCCTTCCAGATGCGCTGGAACGACTGGGAGGACTGGGTCGCCAAGAACGACAACGTCTTCCACATCGGCGACACCCGCGCCAAGGTCGAGGCCAAGTGGCTGGAACTGCGCGCCAAGGCCAAGGCCAACCCGCTCGGTGGCGTGGCCGGTCCGGCGGAGCTCATCGGCTTCTTCCAGAACGCCCCGTACTACGACTCCTCCTGGGTACCCACCGCCCAGGCGCTGAGCGCGTACGTCGCCGGTGACGAGAAGCCGCTGATCGACGCGATCACCCCGGACCTCTCCGACATCAAGGGCAACATCAGCACGGAGAACGGCAACGCCGTCTACACCGCGGTCGAGTGCGCCGACGCCAAGTGGCCCACCAGCTGGGCCAAGTGGGACAAGGACAACACCGCGCTGAACAAGAAGTACCCCTTCCTGACCTGGTCCAACGCGTGGATGAACCTGCCCTGCGCGACGTGGAAGTCCAAGCAGAGCAGCCCGATCGAGGTCGGCGCGAGCGCCAAGCGCGGTCTGCCGCCGGTCCTCGTCGTCCAGAGCGAGCGCGACGCGGCCACCCCGTACGCGGGTGGCGTCGAGATGCACCGCCGCCTCGGCGGTTCGCGTCTGATCACCGAGAAGGACGCGGGCTCGCACGGTGTCACCAGCCTGGTGAACCCCTGCATCAACACCCGCGTTGAGGGCTACCTGCTGACCGGCAAGGTCGACGCCCAGGACGTGACGTGCGGGCCGCACGCCGCCCCGGTCGCCCCGGCCCCCAAGTCGACGGCCCGGTCCCAGGGCGCCGAGCGCGCGCCGCGTGAGGAGCTCCCGGCCGTCCGCTAGGACCGTCGGCGGCACCGGAGCACGGAGCGGTGAAGCACCGCGGCACGGAGCACCCGAGCACGGAGCATCGCAGCACGGAAGAAGGCTCAGCGCGTCCCGCGCCGGGCCTTCTTCCGTGTCTGCTCCTGCTCCGCCTTCACCTCGGCCGCGTACCGGTCGACGTACTCCTGGCCGGACAGCTCCAGGACCGCGTACATGATCTCGTCGGTGACGGCCCGCAGGATCGCCCGCTCGCCTTCCAGGCCCGCGTACCGGGAGAAGTCCAGCGGCCGGCCGAAGCGGATCGTGACCCGCCGGATGTTCGGGATCTTCTGTCCGGGCGGCTGGATCTCGAAGGTGCCGACCATCGCACAGGGCACGACCGGCACGCCCGCGCCGAGCGCCATCGCGGCCACCCCCACCTTGCCCTTGTAGAGCCGGCCGTCGTGCGAGCGGGTGCCCTCCGGGTAGATGCCCAGCAGTTCGCCCTTGGCCAGCACCCCGAGTCCCTCGCGCAGCGCCGCCCGGCCGGCGTCCTTGCCGGAACGGTCCACCGGGATCTGCCCGGCGCTGCGGAAGAAGGCCGCCGTCAGGCGCCCTTTGAGGCCCGGGCCGGTGAAGTACTCGGCCTTCGCCAGGAAGGTGATCCTGCGCTTGAGGATCGCCGGCATCAGGAAGTGGTCCGAGAACGACAGGTGATTGCCGGCGATGATCGCCGCGCCCTCCGGCGGGATGTTCTCCAGGCCCTCGATCCGCGGCCGGAACAGCAGCCTCAGCAGCGGGCCGAGCAGCACGTGCTTGAGCAAGTGGTAGAACACCGGCCGTTTCCCTTCACCTGGCGGACAGGTCAGCGTGGCGCCCGCGGTACCGCACGGGTCCGGCGAACGTCCGCATCAGGAGACTGCCCGCGCGAGGCCGCGCACACCGGGGGAAGGGGCGTGTGGGTCACGTACGGCGCGTGGCTGCCAGGCCGGCGGTCAGCAGGCCCAGCAGCACCCACACGAACCACAGCCAGCCGTTGCTGCCGAGCGCCACGGAGTACGCGGCGACGGCCACCAGGGAGCCGACGGTCATCACGGCCATCGCCTTAACGGATCCGCTCATGCCCCATGGTTGCGCGGGGAGGGGCCGACGCGCTACCGGCCACGCCCCTGGAGGGAGGCCAGATACGAGTTGTACGCATCCAGCTCCTGGTCCCCGTTGCGGTCCGCCGCCCGGTCCGAGCGCTTGGCGGCCCGCTGCTCCGAGCGGTACCACTGGTAGACCAGCGCGATCAGCACCAGCACCGATGGGATCTCACTGAACGCCCAGGCGATCCCGCCGCCCCACTGCTGGTCGAGCAGCGCGTCGACGCCCAGGGAGGCCGGCGGGTTCTCGTACGTCTTGATCATCGGCTCGCTCGCCATCATCAGCGCGATGCCGAAGAAGGCGTGGAACGGCATCCCGGCGAACAGCTCCAGCATCCGCATCACGTAGCCGGGACGGTGCGGCCCCGGGTCGACGCCCATGATCGGCCAGAAGAAGATCAGACCGACGGCCAGGAAGTGGACCATCATCCCGATGTGCCCGGCCCTGCTCTGCATCAGCGAGTCGAACAGCGGGGTGAAGTAGAGGCCGTAGAGGCTGGCGATGAACAGCGGGATCGTGAACGCCGGGTGCGTGATCACCTTCAGGTAGCGGCTGTGCAGCAGCATCAGCAACAGCTCGCGCGGACCCTTGACGCCCCGGGCGGCCGGCGCGAGCGCACGCAGCGTCAGTGTCACGGGAGCGCCGAGCAGCAGCAGGATCGGGGAGAGCATGCTGATCACCATGTGCTGCACCATGTGCACGCTGAACATGACCATGCCGTAGTCGTTCAGCTTGGTGCACATCATCAGGGCCACCGTCAGCACGCCCACGGTGAAGGAGACGGTCCGGCCCACCGGCCACGCGTCCCCGCGCCGGCGCAGCCGCGCCACGCCCCACAGGTACAGGCCCAGGCCCAGCACCGAGCCGATCAGGAAGAAGGCGTCGAAGGAGAACTCCAGCCCGCGCCCGAGAGTGAACGGCGGCAGGTCCATGTCCATGTCCATGTTCATGTCCATGCCGTGACCGCTGTGATCCATCTGTTCACTCCCTTGACTGTGGCGCTCCACCACAGTAGTGCCGCCCCCGGACACCGAAGCGTCCGGGGGCGGGTGTCAGAAGGGGGGAAACATCACAGAACGGTCTCCGCCTCGTCGTAACGCTCGACCGGGACCGTCTTGAGGGTCCGCACGGCGTCGGCGAGCGGCACCATCACGATGTCGGTGCCGCGCAGCGCGGTCAGCATGCCGAACTCGCCGCGGTGGGCGGCCTCCACCGCGTGCCAACCGAAGCGGGTGGCCAGGACGCGGTCGTACGCGGTCGGCGTGCCGCCCCGCTGCACGTGGCCGAGGATGACCGGGCGGGCTTCCTTGCCGAGGCGGTCCTCCAGCTCGACGGCGAGCCGGTTGCCGATGCCGGCGAACCGCTCGTGGCCGTACATGTCGGTGCCGCCCGCCTCCAGCGCCATCGAGCTGCCCTCGGCGGGCTTGGCGCCCTCGGCGACCACCACGATCGCGAACCGCTTGCCGGCCGAGAACCGCTCGCCGACGATCGCGGTCAGCTCGTCGATGTCGAACGGACGCTCCGGCACGACGATGGCGTGCGCGCCCGCCGCCATGCCCGAGTGGAGCGCGATCCAGCCGGTGTGCCGGCCCATGACCTCGACGACCATGACCCGCTGGTGCGACTCGGCGGTGGTCTTCAGCCGGTCCAGGGCCTCGGTGGCGACGCCGACGGCGGTGTCGAAACCGAAGGTGACGTCGGTCGAGGCGATGTCGTTGTCGATGGTCTTGGGAACGCCGACGATGGGCAGACCGCCCTGGGACAGCAGGTTCGCCGCCTTGAGCGTGCCCTCGCCGCCGATCGGGATGATGGCGTCCAGACCGAGGTCGGCGAGGTGACCGCGAGCCCGTTCCACGCCGTCGCGCAGATGCGCGGGCTGGACGCGGGAGGAGCCGAGGATGGTGCCGCCGCGGGCCAGGATGCCGCTCACGGCGTCCAGGTCGAGCTTGCGGTAGTCGCACTCCAGCAGGCCCCGCCAGCCGTCGTGGAAGCCGATCACCTCGTCACCGTGGTCGACGACGGCGCGGTGCACGACGGAGCGGATGACGGCATTGAGGCCGGGGCAGTCGCCTCCGGAAGTGAGCACACCAATGCGCATGGCAGGAAGAACCTTTGCAACGTGGGCCGACGACCGGACCACGTCGTCCGGTTGGTACTGCCCGCCAGCCTACAAGCGGATTCCCACTGGACTGAACCATCCTCCACATGCTGGTCACATCCGTCGTGCGAACGCACGTCGGCCCGGACCCCCCAAGGGGAATCCGGGCCGAACGGGGTGTGACGGACGCGTTACGCGGGCTGCGTGGCCGCCGCGATGCGCTCGTCGCGCAGCGCCTCGTACCAGCGGTCGTCCAGGCCCGGCAGCGCGTTCACGTCGAGGGCCAGCTTCAGCAGCAGGTCCGCGATCTGCGGATTGCGGGCCATCACGGGACCGTGCATGTAGGTGCCGAACACCGTGTCGTTGTACGCGCCTTCGGTGCCGTCGCCGGTGCCGTTGCCCCGGCCCAGGCGGGTACGGGCGAACGGCTTGGCCGTCGGACCGAGGTGCGTCACGCCCTGGTGGTTCTCGAAGCCCGTCAGCGGGGGCAGGTTCAGGCGCGGGTCGATGTCGGCGAGCACATCGCCGACGCACCGCTCGCCCTCGCCGCGCACGGTGACCACGTCCAGCAGGCCCAGGCCCTGCTGGCGCTCGCCCATGTCGTTGACGAACTCGTTGCCGAGGATCTGGTACCCGGCGCAGACCGAGAAGACGATCGCCCCGTTCGAGACGGCCCGCTCCAGGCCGCCGTCGCGCACCAGCCGCTCCGCCGCCAGGCGCTGCGGCCGGTCCTCGCCACCGCCGATCAGGTAGATGTCGCCCGAGGTGGGGATGGGCTGGTCGCTGCGCACGTCCACGCGCTGTACGTCCAGGCCGCGCTGGCGCGCCCGGCGCTCCACGACGAGGGCGTTGCCCTGGTCTCCGTACGTGCTGAGCAGGTCCGGGTAGACCCACACCAGACGCAGGCTGTTGTCGCTCATGCTCTTGTGTCCTCTGGAGGTATGAGTACTAGTTGCCGACGCGGCGGCGCACGTCCTGGAAGGCGGTGTAGTTGGCGATCAGCTCGATCTGTCCGGGCGGGGCGAGCTGTACGGCCTCGTCCAGGGTCTCGCAGACCCGGAAGTCCAGGCCCGCGACCTCCAGGCGGACCGCGAGGTCCAGCTTGCGGTCGCCGATCACGAAGATGGGGTGCCCGGCCAGGCGCGGGTAGTCCACGTCCCAGAGCCAGGAGGTGTCCGTGCCGTCGGCGCCGCGCGCGTTGACGGACAGGATCACCGGCGTCGGCGGCGGGTCGATCAGCGAGAACGTCTCCAGCCAGCCCGCGGGGTTCTTGGCGAGCAGCAGCCGCAGTTCACGGCCCTGGAAGGAGACCACGTCGTAGCGGCCGGCGACCGCCTGCACCTGGTACATCCGCTCCAGCGCGACCTGCGGCGGGACACCGAACACGGCGGCCACGGCGGCCGAGGTGGCGGCGTTGGCCTTGTTGGCGCGGCCGGGCAGCTGGAGGTGGATCGGCCACGCGCTGCCGTGCGGGTCGAGGACGTGGTCGCCGGAGAGCACCCAGCTGGGCGTGGGGCGGCGGAAGCCGCACTCGCCGCAGAACCAGTCGTCGCCGGGGCGCTGCATGACACCACCGCAGGAGGGGCACGACCAGGCGTCGTCCTTCCACTCCTGGCCGGCCGCGACCCACACCACGTTCTGCGAGGAGGAAGCGGACCACACGATCAGCGGGTCGTCGCAGTTGGCCACGATGACGGCCTTGGAGCCCTGGAGCCCCTCGCGCCACTTCTCGGCGAGCATGCGGGTCTCGGCGGCGCGGTCCAGTTGGTCGCGGGAGAGGTTGAGCAGGGCGATCACCTTGGGGGTGACGTCCCGGGCCACCCCGGCGAGGTACTTCTCGTCGACCTCGATGACGCCGTACTTGGCGTCCGAGCCGCCCGCCAGGGCGGAGGTGATGCCCGCCGGCATGTTCGCGCCGAGGGCGTTGGAGACCACCGGACCGCTGGCCCGCAGGGCCTCGGCGATCAGGCGCGTCGTGGTGGTCTTGCCGTTCGTCGCGGAGACGAGGACGACATCGAGATGCTGCGCCAGCGCGCCGAGGAGATCGGGGTCCAGCCTGAGTGCGACCTTGCCACCGATCACCGATCCGCTTCCGCGTCCCGCGGCCCGCGACACCGCCGCCGCGGCCTTGCCCGCCGTCACGGCCAGCTTGGCCCGCGGCGAAAGCGGCTCCGTGTTGCCTGCCATCGTCCCTTGTCCTCCTTGCGTCGGTCGGCCCCAGCCTATCCAGTACCTGCCGGGGCCTTGACCGCGGCGCCCCAGGGGCGGCGCGGATCTGCTCATATCTTCGCCCGTCGTACGCTTACGGCCATGCGACAGCGCCTCATCCCCGGTACCACCGGACTCGTCCGCACCATGAGCCTGCTGGGCGATCCGGTGCTCCACTCGCCGTGCGCCGAGGTCACCGAGTTCGGGCCCTCCCTCGCCCGGCTCGTCGAGGACATGTTCGCGACCATGTACGCGGCCCAGGGCGTCGGCCTCGCCGCCAACCAGATCGGGGTGGGGCAGCGGGTGTTCGTCTACGACTGCCCCGACGACGAGGACGTCCGCCATGTCGGACACGTCGTCAACCCGCGGCTGGTGAGCGCCGACGGGGACGAGTTCCGCGGCCCCGAGGGCTGTCTGTCGCTGCCGGGCCTGGAAGCCGGCACTGTCCGCTTCGACCACGCCGTGGTCGAAGGGGTCACCTCCGACGGCGCGCCGGTGCGGATCTCGGGGACCGGGTTCTTCGCCCGCTGCCTCCAGCACGAGTGCGACCACTTGGAGGGCACCGTCTACGCGGACCGGGTCACCGGGTTGCGGGCGCGCCGGCTGCGGCGGGCGATCGCCAAGACGGCCTGGGGCGCGCGGGCACTCGTCGCGGAACCGGGCCCGCGGGCCTGACGCGAGCCGGGCGGCGCTCAGAATCCGGGGCCGCCCACGCGGTTGCCGGCCGTGGCCAGGCGCCCCCACAGCAGGTCCGTGAGTCCGGCCACCAATTCCGCGCGTTCACAGGGGCGTTCGCCGAGCCACCAGTCGCCCGCCGCGTGCATCATGCCGACGATGCCGTGACCCCATACCCGGGCCAGGCGTTCGCCGCCCGGACCGAGGTCCACGCGTTCGCCGATGACCTTGGCCAGTTCCTCGCCGAGGCGGCGCAGCAGCGGGGCCGAGTGCAGGCCGACGTCGAAGCCGCGCTCGGCGGACTGCGAGTCCTCCGCCGGGTGCATGAGGAACCGGTACACCTGGGGCCGGGCCTCGATGGCCGCGAGGTAGGTGTCGAGGGTGGACTCGACCCGGCTGCGCCGCTCGGCCGGGGCGTCCAGGGCGGCCCGCAGGGAGTCCAGCAGGGCGTCGGTGTGCCGGACGGCGAGGGCCTGGTAGAGGCCGGCCTTGTCGCCGAAGTGCCGGTAGAGGATGGGCTTGGTGATGCCCGCCTCCGCGGCGATGGCGTTCATCGAGGCTTTGGGGCCGTCCCTGAGTACGACGCGGTCGGCCGCTTCGAGCAGCTCCCGCCGTCGGCGCTCGGCCGCTCCCGGTTCGCCGGCCTGCTGCGTGGTCTCCATGACGTGTTTCTCTCCCCGCCCTTG
Source organism: Streptomyces sp. NPDC046557 (assembly GCF_040645975.1). Lineage (NCBI taxonomy): Bacteria > Bacillati > Actinomycetota > Actinomycetes > Kitasatosporales > Streptomycetaceae > Streptomyces > Streptomyces sp. NPDC046557. Next base: position 63,598 of record NZ_JBEYZH010000011.1, on the reverse strand, counting down.
CGATGTGCGTGACGCCCACGCAACGTAACACCCCGCACACCGTGGTGATCGACCCGGCGGCGGTCCCGTGGCCGGTCCGTGCCCCGCTTGACAGTGCTTACTCGTCGGTAACAGACTGGGACGCCGTGGCTGGTTACCGCAGGTAACAGCCTGCCGGTGAACGGCACGGGTACGCGAGACAGCTGGAGGGGACATGGCGGAGTTCACCATGGAGCTCAACGACGACCAGAAGCAGGTGCGTGACTGGATCCACGGTTTCGCCGCCGATGTGATCCGGCCCGCGGCCGCCGAGTGGGACGAACGCGAAGAGACTCCCTGGCCCGTCATCCAGGAGGCCGCCAAGGTCGGCATCTACTCCCTCGACTTCTACGCCCAGCAGTTCTTCGACCCGACCGGTCTCGGCATCCCCATGGCGATGGAGGAGCTCTTCTGGGGCGACGCCGGCATCGCCCTGTCGATCGTCGGCACCGGCCTCGCGGCCATCGGCGTCCTCGCCAACGGCACGGAGGAGCAGATCGGCACCTGGATCCCGCAGATGTACGGCGACGCGACCGACGTCAAGGTCGCCGCGTTCTGCTCCTCGGAGCCGGACGCCGGCTCCGACGTGGGGGCCATGCGCACCCGCGCCGTCTACGACGAGGTCAAGGACGAGTGGGTCCTGAACGGCACCAAGACCTGGGCGACCAACGGCGGCATCGCCAACGTCCACATCGTCGTCGCCGTGGTCGACCCCGAACTCGGGACGAAGGGCCACGCCTCCTTCATCGTGCCGCCGAACACGCCGGGCCTGTCGCAGGGGCAGAAGTTCAAGAAGCACGGCATCCGCGCCTCGCACACCGCCGAGGTCGTCCTGGAGGACTGCCGCGTCCCCGGCTCCTGCCTGCTCGGTGGGAAGGAGAAACTGGACGAGCGCCTCGCTCGCGCCCGCGAGCGGGCCAAGGCGGGCGGCGGCGAGCGGCTGAAGAACGCGGCCATGGCCACCTTCGAGGCGTCCCGTCCGGCCGTGGGCGCCATGGCCGTCGGCACGGCGCGCGCCGCATACGAGGTCGCCCTCGACTACGCCAAGACGCGGACCCAGTTCGGCCGTCCGATCATCGACAACCAGGGTGTGGCCTTCCAACTCGCCGACATGCGCACTCAGATCGACGCGGCCCGGCTGCTGGTGTGGCGGGCCTCGTGGATGGCCGTCGCGGGCAAGCCGTTCACCTCGGCGGAGGGCTCGATGTCCAAGCTCTTCGCGAGCGAGGTCGCGAAGAAGGTCACCGCCCAGGCGGTCCAGATCCTCGGCGGGAACGGTTTCACCCGGGAGTACCCGGTGGAGCGCATGCACCGCGACAGCGCGATCTACACCATCTTCGAGGGCACGAGCGAGATCCAGCGCCTCGTGATCGCCCGCACGATCTCGGAGATGCCCATCCGCTAGTGCCGGCGCATCCGGCCGCCCCCGTCCCCCCGTCCCCGCGTCTTCGCGCGGGGACGGGGGCGGTCTGCGGTCAGCTCGTCGCGGCGCCGATCACGACCAGGGCGACGATCGACAGGGCGACCAAGACCATCGGTGTCGCGATGATCAGCGCGGGCGGCCGCTGCCAGAGCGGCTTGCCCGGGTCGAGCGGGGGTCGGAAACCGCCCACCGGAGGGGCGAGCTTGCGGAACGCGGAGCGGGGCACGAGGTTGATCAGCACCGTCAGCGGCGTGATGAACAAGGACGCCGGGCCCCACCAGCCCTGCCACAGGGTCTTCGTCGACATGTCGCGCACGATCGAGGTACCGCAGTCCCGGCAGAACGGGCCGTGCGTGCTCAGGAACCGCATCATCACCAGCAGACCCTGGTGTCCGCGCACGGTGCCGGGCGCGGCCGGCTGGGCCCCGCAGAAGCGGCAGGCGTAACCGGGCTGTCCGGCCTGCTGCGGCTGCTGCTGGTAGGCGGCGTAAGGGTTCCCGTACGGAGCCCCCTGTGGCGGCGGCTGCTGGGGCATCGCGTACGGATTGTGCTGCGCGGCCGCGCCCTGCTGTGGCGGCATGCCGTACGGGTTCTGCGGGGCGGCGCCCTGCTGCGGCGGTGGCGGAGTGGCCATGGAGGTCCCCCTGGAGACGTGACGTGATCACCGGGCGCGGTGATCACGGCACCCTAGCCCCACTTGTCAGGAACGTAGCAACCGGGAGAGGGCGCGGCCGAACAGCAGCCGGCCGGCCGCCGCCAGGACCGGGTCGAAGGGCCGCCCGAGCCCCCGTACCCGCAGGTCCTCCAGCCACCGCACCTCCGCGCCGGCCGGCTCCAGCGGCCGGACCTCGATCTGCGCCCACCCCATGACCACGCGGCCCTGCTTGACGAGGCGCACCAGCCCCGCCGAGCCCGCCGTCGGCGGCTGCCAGACGGTGACTTCCATCGGGTCGTCGAAGGTGACCCTCCCCACTCCGGTGCGCGCCGTGAAGCGCGTCCCGACGCGGGTGGGCGGCGCCGTTTCGACCGTCGTCCGGGTCAAGGGGACCTGGGACCCGTGGCGCGTCCAGTCCGTCAGCCTCCGCCATGCCTCGGGCGCCGGGAGGGAGGTGCGGTGAACGATCCGGATCGGGGGCATGAGCGCATGGTAATCGGGCATACACACCCTGAACTCGACCGCGAATATGGGTTCCGTCAGGGGGCGGCGATCAGCAATACTCACCGCCACCGTGGATCGCGGATTCGACCGGGTGACCACCGGCCCTCCCGCCCCACACTGCGAGGAGGTGCGCCATGTGCTCCCACCAGCCCCCCTGCCCGTCCGCCGACAGCGCCGATCACGACGCTGCCCGCACCGTGGCCTTCCACCCCGAACAGGGATGGAGCCTGCTCTGCAACGGTCTGGTGGTGTTCGACGACACCGGGGAGCTGCTCCCCGACGGCCGCACGGTGGAACCCCGCCGACCGGCCCTGGTCTGAGCCAGGAGGCAGCATGCGCCAGCAGCTGATCCGCAAGCCCGTCCCCAAGCCCGCCCCCCGAGACCTGGATCTGCGCACCCCGTCGGGCAGGCCCCTCCCGTACTGACGGCGGCCCGCCCGCCGCCGGTCCGGGAGGCGGGGTGCCCACGGGCGCGCGGTCAGGCGGTCGCCGCCGCCGCGCCGCCCCGGAACGCGCTCTCGTACGCGGCGTCGCCGATCGCGGCGCGGGCCCGCCGCTCGCCCTCGTCCCGCAGCGCCGTCAGTGACGGGGAGCCCATCTGCGGGCGCCCCACCGTGCGCCACCACGCGTGCCCGGTGCCCAGCAGCCGCGCCGCCAGTTCCCCGTCGCCCAGCCCCGCCACGGCCGCCGCGAGCAGATCGAGGCCGAGCGCGATGCCGAAGCGGTCGCCCAGCAGCCGCTTCCCGGACAGCATGGCCCGTGCGTGCCGGGCCGCCTCACCGTGGTCGCCGGCGCCCAGCGCCGCGACCGCCAGGATGTAATCGGCGTAGGCGCGGAGCCACCGCTCACCCAGCGCCGCACACGCCTCGCGCAGCCCCCGCGCCTCCTCGGTGGCCTCTTCGAACCGCCGCTCGTCGCACAGCGCGAAGCCGGAGGCCAGTCGGCACAGCAGCCGGCCCGTCCCGTCAGTGCGGCCACCGTGGGCGGCCCGTGCCCGCGGTCCCGCCAGCCCGAGCGCCCCGACCGGGTCCCCCGGCATCATCACCGCGACCGCGTGCAGATAGGCGGCCCGCAGCTCCGGTTCGGGGTCCCCGAGCCGGGACGCCTCGCGGGCGCACCGCCGGCCGAGCTCCGCTGCCGTTCCCATGTCGCCCTGGAGGAGGGTCGTGAGCCCCAGCGCCCACACCGCCTGGGTGTACGCGGGGCCCGTGCGCGGACCGGTCGCGAGCGCCCGTTCCAGGAAGGCGCGGCCCTCGTGGACGTGCCCGCAGGCGAACCAGAAGAACCAGAGCGCCCCGGCCATCTCCTGGGCCGCTTCCGAGTCGGTGCCCAGCAGGTGCTCCAAGGCGGTCCGCAGCTGCGCGTGCTCGGCGCTCATCCTGCGGTACCAGTCGACCTGCCCCGGCCCCATCCAGCCCCGCTCCGCCGCGTGGCACAGCGCCGCGTACCAGTGGGCGTGCCGGTCCGCGACGGCGCGCAGCTCCCCGAGTTCGGCCAGCCAGTCGCGCCCGTACTCGCGGATCGTGTCCAGCATCCGGTAGCGGGCGCCCGCGCCGCGCTCCTCGGTGCGCCGGACCACGGACTTCGCGACCAGCCCGGCCAGCACCCGCTCCACCCGGGCGGCGGGCAGCGGACCGCCCGCGCAGACCGTCCGGGCGGCGGCCACGTCGAAGTCGCCGGTGAACACGGACAGTCGGGCCCACAGCAACCGCTCCACCGGCTCGCACAGTTCGTGGCTCCAGCCGATCGCGGTCCGCAGGGTCTGGTGGCGCGGCAGCAGCGCCCGGGCGTCGGTCAGCACCTCGAACCGGGCGTCCAGCCGCCTCACCATCTGCTCCAGCGTCCACATCCGCATCCGGGCGCCCGCCAGTTCCAGGGCGAGCGGGATCCCGTCGAGCCTGCGGCACACCTCGGCTGCCAGCAGAGCCCGTTCGGGATCCAGGAACGCGTCCGCGGCCTCGGGCATCGCCGCGACGGCGCGGGCGCGGAACAGGGCGAGGGCGTCGCTGTCCGGTGCCTCGTACGGCAGGGGGCACACCTCGAAGACCATCTCGCGCGGACTGCCCAGCGGTTCGCGCGAGGTGACGAGCACCGTCAGCCCGGGCGCGGACTGCAGCAGTTCGCCGACGAGGTGGCGGCACGCGGGGATCAGGTGCTCGCAGGTGTCCAGGACCAGGAGCAGGTCCTTGTCGGCCATCCACGCGCAGAGTTCCTCGTCGAGGGGGCGCGGGGAGTGGCCCGCGAGCCCGATGGCCTGCGCCACGGTGGCGGTGAGCAGGCCCGGATCGCGCAGCGGTGACAGCTCGACCCACCAGATCCCGTCGGGCCGGGGCCGGCCGGTCGAGGCGGCGCGGAGGGCGAGCCGGGACTTGCCGACTCCGCCCACCCCCGTCAGGGTGACCAGCCGCCCCATGTCCAAAAGCGTTCGCAGATCGCTCAGTTCACGCTCCCGGCCGATGAACCCCGCCGATTCCGGAGGCAGGTTTCCCGGCACGGCGCGAGAGGCCGGCTCAGGGGCGCCACCTGCGGAGGGTGCCTGATTGTTGTTGACCGAGTACTCACCGAACACGGATGTATTGTGCGTGATCTTCTTTCGTGGCCATGCCGTTCACGCCAGAATCACCACTGGATCTCAAGTGGATCGCTCAGCCGACGAGGACGGTCCGCCGCTCCGGAGTGAAGGCGCCCCAGTTGCCGTCGGGCAGTCTGGCCCGCAGTTTCAGGGACCAGACCGTACCGGCCGGCTCGGTCGCCGTCAGCCGGTGCTCCACCCTGCCGTGGGGAACCGCTCCGGCCCCGAACCTGATGACGGTGACGGGTTGTCCGTTGACGTACAGCTGGTACTCGTCGGTTTCGTGCCCGGTGTCGGGCGCGGTCCAGGACAGGGTGACGGTGCCCGGGGACGGGACCGCCGTGAACCCGGAGGGCGCTGTGTCCGGCCCCTGCCCCGGATCGGCCGGCGTGGTCACTTCGGCGACCGGGCCGTCCGGGGAGGTGTTGTCGGACCCGTCCCGGGCCCGGACGGTGAACTCGTAGCGGGTCCCGGGCTGGAGGCCGGTCAGGGCGGTGGTGGTCTCGCCGGGGCCGGCCGTGTGGATGCGGACACCGCCCTGGTAGATGTCGTAGGCCGTCACCCCCGTGTCGTCGCCGGCCGGTGCCCAGGTCAGCCGGGCCGCGCGGGGCCCGTCGGCGCGGCCGGTGGTGGCGGTCGGGGCGGTGGGGGGTCGGTGGTCCTCCGCCCGCGCGGTCGGGGTGGTGACGCGGGCGGCCGCACTGCGGGCGGAGCGGTGCCCGCCGGCGTCCTCGGCCCGGACGGTGAAGGCGTAGGAGGTGAGCGGGCTGAGCCCGGTGATGTCCACCATCGTCTTGTCGGCGGGCAGGCTCCGGATCAGCCGGTCGGCCTGGTACACCTGGTATCCCGTCACCGGTGTCCCGCCGGCGGCCGGCTCCCACATCACGTGGACCGAAGTCGCGCTGCCCGCCTGGGCGGTGATGCCGACCGGGGCGCCGGGAGGTTCGGCGCCGCCCGAGCAGGCGGCCAGGGCCGCGCAGAGGCAGAGCGCGGCGGTGGTCCGGCCCCAGGGGTGTCGCGCGGGATGTCGCACGGGAGCGCCTTCCGCCGCAGGCTCGTAAAGGTCTGGACATATATGGCACGGGCTGCCGGGACCGGGCAAGTCCCGTGCGCCATCGGCCTCGCGGGGGTAACACAGGGTCAACACCCGTACGGCCGACACGTGTTTTGCCCCCGGAGCCCCTCCGCTGCGCCACCATGGCGGCGCCCGAAGGAGGCTTCGATGGTGATTTCCCTCTCCGTGATCGTCCTGCTCCTCGTCCTCGCGTGGATCTTCCTGCGGGGCGGCGGTCTCAAGTTCTCCCACGCCCTCGTCTGTGTCCTGCTCGGCTTCTACCTCGCGAGCAGCAGCATCGCCGCGACCATCCACAGCGGTCTCGCCGCCACGGCGAACGTGGTCTCCGGCCTCGACCCCTGACCCGGCGGGGGTGATCGACTGTTGCGCGTTCGTGAATCATCCCGCTCCTCCATGGACTCCTCCGACGGTTCGACCTAGCGTCTGGCGCCGGCGCGGTATCAGACGTGGTGTCAGCAGAACCGACGGAAACCGATAAGAACCGACAGGAATCGAGGAAGCCCGGATGTTCCGAAGAGCGCTGAACTGCGCCGTGATCCCCGCCGTCGCCGTGCTCGTGGCGATGTACGGGATATCCCCGGCACAGGCGGAGGAGATACCCAAGGCCCCGGGCCATCGCCTGGTCAGCCAGTACGACGGCAGCCCGGCCGCCGCCCTCCCGTTGCCCGGTGAGGCGCCGCCGCAGCACCCCTACCTCGCGCCCAACGGCCGCAGCGGCATGCACTCCGACGCCGCCGGCAGCGCCACCTCGCCGTGGTCCGGCCCGCTCGGCAGGAACCCGAAGGTGACCAGCGAGAAGATCGCCGCTCTCGGCGGCGAATGCGCCACCGCCACCTTCGACTCGGCCGGCCGCCTGGTCACCGTCTGCGGCACCTTCTCCGGCTTCAAGGTCAAACTCCTCGACCCGCGGACCCTGGCCACGCTCGCCGAACACCAACTCCCGCAGCGCTCCTCCACCGTCGAGGCGATCACCACCCTCGACTTCTCCAAGATCTTCAAGGACACCTCGGGCGGCGCCTACTTCTACCTGGACAACCACGACCGGGCCGTGCTGGCCGACTCGCGCCAGCACATCCTGCGCCTCGCCCACTCCCAGAACCCGGACGGCACCTGGAAGTTCACCGTCGACGCCGACTGGGACCTCACCGGCCAGGTCCCGCACGACTGCGTCGGCTGGACCAACCTGTGGCCGAGCGGCACCTGCGACCCCGTCACCTCCGTGATGCCCGACTGGAACGGCCGCATCTGGTGGGTCACCCGGCAGGGCCGCGTGGGCACCGTGGACCCGACGACCTCGAAGATCCGATCCGTCCGCCTGGACGGCGAGGAGATCCAGAACTCCTTCTCGGTCGCCGAGGACGGGGTATCCATCGTCACCGACCACGCGCTGTACAGCTTCCGCGCCGCCGCGGACGGCACCCCCGAGGCACAGTGGCGCCAGACCTACGACCGCGGGACCGGAACCAAACCCGGCTCCGTCAACCAGGGTTCCGGCACCACACCGGACCTCTTCGGTGACGGTTACGTCGCCATCACGGACAACGCCGACGACCGGATGAACGTACTGGTCTACCGGCGGGCCGCGGACGTCCCGGCGGACCGGCGACTGGTCTGCCGGGTCCCGGTGTTCGGCTCCGGCTCCTCCACCACCGACAACTCCCTGGTCACCTGGGGCAACAGCATCGTCGTCGAGAACAACTTCGGCTACGAGAACCCCACCAGCCTGCTGCTCGGCAAGTCGGTCGTCGGCGGGGTCAGCCGCATCGACGTCCGCCCCAACGGCAGCGGCTGCGACATTGTCTGGCAGAGCGCCGTCCGCTCGCCCTCCGTCGTACCCAAGCTGTCCACCGGCAACGGGCTGCTCTACTTCTACGAGAAGGAGCCCAACGCCTGGGGCATCGACGCCTGGTACCTGACCGCCGTGGACTTCCGCACCGGTGAGCGCCGCTGGCGGCAACTGACCGGTACCGGCCCCCTGTACGACAACAACTGGGCGCCGATCACGCTCGGCCCCGACGGTACGGCCTACGTCGGCGTCTTCAACGGCATCGTCGCGGTGCGCGACGGGAGCTGACGCGGCCGGGCGGGGGCGGGACTGCGCGGGGGTGGGTGGGGGCCGGGCCGGGCGGCGGCGCCGCCGGAGCACCGCCCGTCACCCGCCGTGCCGCCACAGCGGATGCTCGCGCTCCGCCCACCTCCGGTCGACGGAGCCGGTGCGCAGGCCGCGCCGGGCCTCCGGATCGCGCAGGGCCATGCGGATGTGCCCGGCGAGGACGATGCCCAGGGTCAGGGCCAGCCAGTCGTGGACGAAGGTGGCACCGGTCCGCAGCACCAGCGGGGCGAGCCCGGTCAGCCACATCAAGAGCCCGGTGCCCAGCATGACCAGGACCGCCCCGGCCAGCCAGCCCGCGTACAGTTTCTGCCCGGCGTTGAACTTCCCGGCGGGCCGCTCCCGCTCCCACCCCCGTCGCAGGGCGCCGCGCAGCCAGACCCGGTCGTGCGGGCCGAACCGCCCGAGGCGGCCGAGGTCGGCGCGTACGGCGCGGGACGCCAAGCCGGCCAGGACCGGGACCACCAGCAGCGTTCCGGACCACTCGTGCACCGTCACCACCAGGTGGCGGCGCCCCACCAGCTCCGCGAGCGGCGGCAGGTAGAGGCATCCGGCGGACGCCACGCACACGCCCATCAGGGCGGCCGTGCCCCGGTGGACCCAACGCTGGGCGGCGCCGAACCGTTGGACCCGCTCGGCGGTTTCAGACCGTAGGGGCATCGTCGCGTCCGTTCGATGTGCCGACCCACGCGTCGACGTCGTACCCGAGCCGCTCCCAGTACCCCGGCTCCACCTCGTCGGTGACGGTGATGCCCGAGAGCCACTTCGCGGACTTGTAGAAGTACATGGGGGCCACGTACAGCCGCGCCGGCCCGCCGTGGGAGTGGCTCAGTGGCTCGTCCCGCATGCGCAGGGCCACCATGACGTCGTCCCGGCGGGCCTGCGGGAGCGTGAGGCTCTCGGTGTAGGCGCCGTCGAAGCAGCTGAACCGGATGGCCCGCGCGTTCGGTCGCACGCCGGCGGCGTCGAGCAGCCGGGACACCGGCACGCCCTCGAAGGGGGTACCCGGCACCCGCCAGCCGGTGACGCACTGGACGTCGCGGACCACGCGGGTCTGCGGGAGCCGCCGTAGTGCGTCGAGATCGTACGTGGCCGGTCGCTCGACCAGTCCGTCGACGGTCAGCCGGTAGTCCGCGGCGCCGCGTTCGGGGACGGAGGAGGCGACCGAGTAGTACCGGAACCCGCCGCCGTTGGGAAGAAGTGCCGTGAGCCCCGTCGGGTCCTTGTCGGCGGCCGCGCCGAGCGCGGTCTCGACGCCGCGCCGCAGGACGGGCGCGGCCAGCAGCGAGGCGGCGCCGAGTCCGACCATGCCCAGGATCAGCCGCCGGCCGACCGGCGCGCCGGTCTCATCGGGGTCAGGGTCGGGGTCAGGGTCGGGATCAGGGCCGGGTTCGGGGTCGTTTCCGGATGGCGGCGGTGGACCGGTCTGCTCTGTGCTCACGCGCCGATTCGACCACCGAACCGCCCCCGCCACCAGGGGCGGCGGCGCGCCGTCAGACTTCCGTCACATTCTCGACGGCGGCCCCGCCCTCCCGGGGCCCCTCCCCAGCGGGCCGACCCCGGCTCGGCCGCCCTCACCGCGCGCGTTCGGCACCTCCGCGCGCACGGTGCTTCCGCCGCGCTGCGACGGCAACGCGTCGCCGCCGCGGTCGCGGCTGACCGGCCCCCTCGCCCCGGGGGGCGGCGGCGGAGGCGGTGGCATCGACCCCACTCGGCAGGGTGAACACGCCGGGGCGACCGTCCGCGTAAGGGGTCCGTCAGCGCGGGACCGCCTGCCGTCAACGGGGCGTCAGGAGGCCCCAAGGGCGGGGGCGGTGCGCATAGCGTCGGGGGCACGCCCCGGGCCGCCTCCCCGCGCCGGGGCCCCCTCCCCGACCAGGGTCCCTCCAGGAGGAATCCCATGGCAGCGCTCCTGTACGGCGAAGACCCCGAACCCTGCGAACGCGTCCCGGCCGGACCGCTGTGCGTCCCCGTCCGGCCGGGACCCGCGACCTGCGCGGCGGCCCGGGTGTTCCGCACGCCCCTCGGCGGCCGTACCGCCGTCGGCTTCACCACCGCCGACCGGTTGACCGCCGTCCTCGGCCCCGACCAACGGTGGATTCGGCTCGCCGAACCCGCGTTGCGGGCGCTGGTCCGGCCGCTCGGCGTCACCACCGTCACGGTCGACCCTCAGCTGTGCATCCCGCGCCCGGCACCGGAAGCCCCCGCATACGGCGCGGCCCCGGCGTCCGTGGACGCGGAGCTCGTCGGGGCGGCCCTCGCCCTGCGGACCGGCTGACGGCGCGACACGAGGAGAAGGGACACCCCACGCCATGACCACCCTGCACCTGCCGCCCGATGCCGCGCCGGCAGCCCCGGACGACCTGTCCGTGTGGCCGGCCTCCGCCGCCCGGGCCTCGGGCGGCGGCCTCTCCGTCGCCGGTGTCGCGCTGACCGAGATAGCCGAACGCTTCGGCACCCCCGCATACGTCCTGGACGAGCGAGAGATCCGCGAACGGTGCCGGCGCTACCGCCGGGCCTTCCCCGACGCCGACGTCCTCTACGCCGCGAAGGCGTTCCTCTGCCGTGCCGTGGTCCGCTGGATCGACGAGGAAGGTCTCGGCCTCGACGTCTGCTCGGCCGGTGAGCTGGAACTCGCCGTCACCGCCGGCTTCCCGCCCGAGCGGATCACCCTGCACGGCAACGCCAAGTCCCCGCACGACCTGGACGCCGCCCTGCGCCTCGGCGTGGGCCGCGTCGTCATCGACAGCGCGTCGGAGATCGCCCGGTTGGCAGCCGCGATCGGGCCGCGCGGAACCCAGCGGGTGATGGTGCGCATCACTCCGGGCATCGCCGCGGGAGCCCACGAGAAGATCCGTACGGGCACCGATGACCAGAAGTTCGGCCTCTCCCTCACCGACGGCTCCGCCCAGCACGCCATCGCCCGCATCCTGGCCCAGCCGCAACTGGAACTCACCGGCCCGCACTGCCACCTGGGGTCACAGATCACCTCCGTGAAGCCGTATCTCGCCGCCGTCCGCAGGATGGTCGGTCTGATCGCCCGGGTGCGCGACACCCACGGGGTCGTCCTGCCCGAACTCGACATGGGCGGCGGGCACGGCGTCGCCTACCGCCCCGGCGAAGCGGCCCTCGACCTCGGCGCGCTGGCCGACCGGATGCGTACCGAACTCGCCGGAAGCTGCGCGGCCGCCCGTCTGCCGGTGCCCAGGCTGACCGTGGAACCGGGCCGGGCGGTGGTCGGCCCGGCCGGGGTGGCGCTCTACCGGGTGCTCGCGGTCAAGCGGACCGACGAGCGGGTGTTCGTCGCCGTCGACGGCGGCATGAGCGACAACCCCCGGCCCGCCCTGTACGGGGTGCGGTACGCGCCCCGGCTGATCGGGCGCCGTTCGTCCGCCCCGCCCGGGCGGGTGACGGTGGTGGGGAGGCACTGCGAGGCCGGTGACGTGCTCGCCGCCGATGTCGACCTCCCCGCGGACGTCCGGGCCGGCGACCTGCTCGGGGTCCCCGTGGCGGGCGCCTACCACCTGTCGATGGCCTCCGGCTACAACCTGGTCGGACGGCCGCCGGTGGTCGCCGTCGCGGACGCTCACGCCCGGCTCCTCGTGCGGCGCGAGTCGCTGGACGACGTCCGGGCCCGCGACGTCGGCCTCTGAGCGGCGGGCCGGCGGACCGGGCAGCTGGGGGCCGGGTGGAGTGGCGGACCGGTGAGCGGGCGGTCCGGGGACGTGCAACGTCGGCGCAACCTTCCGGCTCCTACCCTTCCCACCGAGCGCCGGCCGACGGCGGCCCGCGCCCGGCAAGGGGAGGAACCATGGCTCGTTACGCTGCGCCCGGTACCGAAGGCGCGCTCATGAACTACGCGCCCCGCTACGACCACTTCATCGGCGGTGCCTACGTACCGCCCGCCCGCGGCGCGTACTTCGCCAACCCCTCACCCGTCAACGGCGAGCCGTTCACCGAGGTCGCGCGCGGCACCGCCGAGGACGTGGAGCGCGCCCTGGACGCCGCACACGCCGCCGCGCCCGCCTGGGGCCGCACCTCGGTCGCCGAACGCTCCGCGATCCTGCTGCGCGTCGCGGACCGGATGGAGGACAACCTGGAGGCCCTCGCGGTCGCGGAGACCTGGGAGAACGGCAAACCGGTCCGCGAGACCCTGGCCGCGGACCTGCCGCTCGCCATCGACCAGTTCCGCTACTTCGCCGGCGCCCTGCGCGCCCAGGAGGGGGCGCTCAGCCAGCTCGACGACGACACGGTCGCCTACCACTTCCACGAACCGCTCGGCGTGGTTGCCCAGATCATCCCGTGGAACTTCCCGATCCTGATGGCGGCGTGGAAGCTGGCGCCGGCGCTCGCGGCCGGCAATACGGTGGTGCTCAAGCCGGCGGAGCAGACTCCCGCGTCCGTGCACTACTGGCTGAGCCTGGTGTCGGACCTGCTGCCGCCCGGTGTGGTCAACGTCGTCAACGGTTTCGGCGAAGAGGCCGGGAAGCCGCTCGCGTCCAGCCCGCGCGTGGCGAAGGTGGCGTTCACGGGGGAGACGTCCACCGGACGGCTGATCATGCGGTACGCGGCTGAGCACCTCAAGCCGGTGACCCTCGAACTCGGGGGGAAGAGCCCCAACCTGTTCTTCGACGACATCTGGGCGACGGACGACGACCTGCGCGACAAGGCGCTGGAGGGCTTCACCATGTTCGCCCTCAACCAGGGCGAGGTGTGCACCAGCCCCTCGCGCGCGCTGATCGAGCGGGGGCGCTACGGGGACTTCCTCGAAGCCGCCGTCGCCCGTACGGAACTGATCGTGCAGGGGCATCCGTTGGACACCGAGACGATGATCGGTGCCCAGGCATCGGAGGAGCAGCTCAAGAAGGTCCTGTCGTATGTGGAGATCGGCCGGCAGGAGGGCGCCAAGATCCTCACTGGAGGGGAGCGGGTGGAGCGGGAAGGGGAGTTGGCGGGCGGCTTCTACGTCCAGCCGACGATCTTCGAGGGCGACAACCGGATGCGGATCTTCCAGGAGGAGATCTTCGGCCCGGTGGTGTCCGTGACCTCCTTCCACGACTTCGACGACGCGGTACGGATCGCCAACGACACGGCGTACGGCCTGGGCGCCGGAGTCTGGACCCGGGACATCAACACGGCCTACCGCGCGGGCCGCGCAATCCAGGCCGGCCGGGTCTGGACGAACTGCTACCACGCCTACCCCGCGCACGCCGCGTTCGGCGGCTACAAGCAGTCCGGCATCGGTCGAGAGACGCACAAGATGATGCTGGAGCACTACCAGCAGACGAAGAACATGCTGGTCAGCTACTCCCCGAAGAAGCTCGGCTTCTTCTAGCGGGCCAGACGAGGGTGCTCGGCGGGCGTGTTGCCACCCGTCGGGTACCCCTCGTGTCGCCGGCCTCGCGCGAGTCCGGGGGCCCCGGCAACAGGCCGGCGAACCCGCGTTCGGCGACCTACGACCACCCGCATGTCGCTTCGCCGACTTCCAGGTCCGCACGACGACCGGTTCGGGCGGGGAGGTCTGGACCGGCCGCTACCTCACGGGGCGCGAGACCTATCTCGAACTGTTCGGGGTCGGTGACGTCCCCGGCCGGGACGGAACCCTCGGTGCCGCCGGCCTGGGACTCTCGGGCGAGCGCGCCGGTGACCTCGCCACGGTGACCCGGCGCCTGCCCGACCAGGGCGTGCCCCACCCGATCAACCTCCTCAAGACGCGCGACTTCGGACGGCGTCCCGGTGCCGCGGTTCGACGCGGTCCTCACCACCGACCAGTACGACGCCTTCGGCGCCTGGGGCATGGAGTACCTGTCGGAGTACTTCGCCGACCCGCGCGGCAACACCGAGCCGGCCGGCTCGCCGGGCGAGTCGAGCTGTCGCTCAACCACCCCGTCGCGTACCGCCACGAGGAGCGCATCGGCCACTCGACCCTCGTCGTTGGCCCGGGCGCGCGCGCCGTATGGACGTTCGGCGCGGCCGAGTAGCGTCGTGACCGGGAGGACGTCTCGTCCTTCGAGGAGCCCGGGGAGCCCGGGGAGGGGCGGAGCCGCTGTCGACTCCGCCCCTCCCCGCGTCGCCCACGGCGACTATTCCGGGGTGGGTTCACCCTTCAACCCCTTGCGAACCGTCCCGGGGCCGAGGCCGATGGCCCGGGTGATGGTGCCGAGGTCCACCCCGCGCCGGTGCGCGCCGCGCATGGCGGCATTCCGGCGGGCGAGCAGAGGGTTCGGGTGCGGTCGGATTGGCCGACGTATCCCCCTTCGTGATCGGCACGAGTGCCTGCACCGGCGGTGGCGGTGGGCAGGAGCCGGCCGCAAGGGCCGCGAACTGGACGATGGCGGGCGCCGGGGCGCCGCGAGGGCGGCGGTACGCGCCTTCTGATGCCGGCGGCCCTTTCCGTACCCGGCTCAAAAGGGATGGACCGCGGTATGCCGTCACGTGGACGCCAATGGAACCGACGCTCCGTCAGGTCAAGCGTCCCGGACTCTTGACTCTTATGGCGGCAGTCGGGATTCTCGGGGCACATTGCGCGGACATGACAATCCGACGCGCCGTCCGTCGACCGGAGACATGGTGATGGCCGTGACCCGACAGCCGCATAGCGGAGGCAGGCCGATCGCGGTCCTGTCCTTACTCCTCGCCATGCTCGCCATGGTCCTCGGCCCACCCAAGGGGCCGCCGCGGCCGATCCCAACTGGTGGGACCCCGTAGCCCGCCCGACGCCGGACTCGGCGATCAACGTCACCGGCGAGCCCTTCAAGGGCACCGACGCGCAGGGCAACGTACGCGGCTTCGTCGACGCCCACGACCACATCATGTCCAACGAGGGCTTCGGCGGCCGCCTCATCTGCGGCAAGCCCTTCTCCGACCTCGGCGTCGCCGACGCCCTCAAGGACTGTCCCGAGCACTACCCCGACGGCTCCCTCGCCGTCTTCGACTTCATCACCAAGGGCGGTGACGGCAGGCACGACCCCACCGGCTGGCCCACCTTCAAGGACTGGCCCGCCCACGACTCCCTGACCCATCAGCAGAACTACTACGCCTGGATCGAACGCGCCTGGCGCGGAGGCCAGCGGGTGCTCGTCAACGACCTCGTCACCAACGGCGTCATCTGCTCGGTCTACTTCTTCAAGGACCGCGGCTGCGACGAGATGGCCGCCATCCGCCTCGAAGCGCAGAAGTCGTACGACATGCAGGCATTCATCGACAAGATGTACGGCGGCCCCGGAAAGGGCTGGTTCCGCATCGTGACCGACTCCGCCCAGGCCCGCGAGGTCGTCAAACAGGGCAAGCTCGCCGTGGTCCTCGGCGTCGAGACCTCCGAACCGTTCGGCTGCAAGCAGATCCTCGACATCGCCCAGTGCGGCAAGGAAGACATCGACCGCGGCCTGGACGAGCTCTACCGCCTCGGCGTCCGCAGCATGTTCCTCTGCCACAAGTTCGACAACGCCCTCTGCGGAGTCCGCTTCGACGAAGGCGCGCTCGGCACGGCCATCAACGTCGGGCAGTTCCTGTCGACCGGCACCTTCTGGCAGACCGAGAAGTGCGCCGGCCCACAGCACGACAACCCCATCGGCCTCACCCCGGCGCCGCAGGCGCAGGGCGAACTGCCGCCGGGCGTCACCGTCCCGGCCTACGCGGCCGACGCCCAGTGCAACACCCGGGGGCTCACGGCACTCGGCGAGTACGCGGTCCGGGGCATGATGAAACGCAAGATGATGCTCGAAGTCGACCACATGAGCGTCAAGGCGGCAGGCCAGGCGTTCGACATCCTGGAGACCGAGTCCTACCCCGGCGTGATCTCCTCGCACAGCTGGATGGACCTCGGCTGGACCGAGCGGCTCTACAAGCTCGGCGGGTTCGCCGCCCAGTACATGAACGGCTCCGAAGGCTTCAGCGCCGAGGCGAAGCGGACGCAGGCGCTGCGCGAGAAGTACCACGTCGGCTACGGCTACGGCACCGACATGAACGGTGTCGGAGGCTGGCCCGGCCCGCGCGGCGCCAACACCCCGAACCCGGTGACGTACCCGTTCCGCAGTACCGACGGCGGTTCCGTCATCGACCGGCAGACCGCCGGACAGCGCACCTGGGACCTCAACACCGACGGAGCCGCCCACTACGGGCTCGTCCCGGACTGGATCGAGGACATCCGCATCGTCGGCGGCCAAGGCGTCGTGGACGACCTCTTCCGCGGCGCCGAATCGTACCTGCGCACCTGGGGCGCGGCCGAACAGCACCGGGCCGGTGTCAACCTCGCGGCGGGCGCGGCGACCACCGCCAGTACCTCCGAATGGAACCCGTTCACCAGCTACGCGCCCGGCCGGGCCGTCGACGGCGACCGGGGCACCCGCTGGGCCAGCGACTGGAGCGACGACCAGTGGCTGAGCGTCGACCTGGGCTCCCCGCGGCTCGTCAAGCGCGTCACCCTGGACTGGGAACGCGCCTACGGCAGGGCCTACCGCATCGAAACCTCCGCCGACGGCACCAACTGGCAGACGGTCTGGTCCACCACCACCGGCGACGGCGGCCTCGACACCGCCCAGTTCGCCGGCGTCCCCGCCCGCTACGTCCGCATCCACGGGCAGGGCCGGGGCACGCAGTGGGGCTACTCGCTCTACGAGGTGGGCGTCTACAGCAACTGACCGCGCGGCACGCGTCCCGGCGGCGAACGCGTACGAAAGGAACACGCATGGGACGCATGCCCCTGGCCGACCGTCGGCGTCAGCTCACCGAGGCGGCGATCCGGGCGATGACGCGCGACGGCGTCGCCCGGACGACCACCCGGTCCATCGCCGCCGAGGCCGGGCTGTCCCTGAGCGTCTTCCACTACTGCTTCGACTCGAAGCAGGCCCTGCTGGAATCGGTCATCGAAACGATCACCGACCACTGCATCGGGGTGGTCCGGGAGGCGATCCGTCCCCGGACCACCCTGCACGAGACCATCCGGGCCGGCTTCCACGCTTACTGGGACCACGTGGTGGCCCATCCCGACGAGCACATGCTCACCTACGAGCTCACCCAGTACGCCCTGCGCCAGCCCGGCTTCGCCCACCTGGCGCGACGGCAGTACCAGCTGTACCGCGACACCTACGGGACGCTCATCGAAGACCTCCGTACCACCATGGGCTTCGAGCTCGGCGTCCCGGTCGAGGTCCTCGCCCGGTACCTGGCGGCCATGACGGACGGCCTGACCCTGAACTTCCTCGTCCTCGGGGACGAGAAGGCCGCCGGGGAGATCCTGGACGTGATCACCGACCACGTCACCGGACTGGTGCGCGGCGCCTGAGCGGGCAGCCCGGCGTGTGTGGTCTCAGCGGCCTGTGCGGTCTTCAGCGGCACTGTGTGGTCCTCAGCCGCCCGTGCCGTCCTCAGCGGCCCGCCCGGGGACGCGGCGCCGGCGGTGCGGCGGACAGCTCGCGGTCCAGCGACTTCACGAGGGCCAACGCCGCCGGGCGCCCATCGGCGGGCAGCACCCCGGCCAGCGCCCGCCACACCTCCGGGTCGTCCGCGCCCCACGGACTGCACACCCAGTCCGAAAGCAGGCCCGCGTCGGCCCGGGCGATCACGGCCGCCCGCGCCTGGTCCTCGATCCGTCGCCGCAGTCGCGTGATCCCGGGCGCGGTGGAGGACGGCAGGAGGGGCCCCGGATAGCGGGACAGGGCGGCCGAGACGGCCCCCGCCGCCAGGTGCCGGGTCACAGCGGTGAAATCGGCCTCCAGCGCCGCCGCCGTCCGGTACGGGCGCGACAGCAGGTTCCGCGTACCCCCCACGTTCCGCAGCCGGGAGATCTCCGCGCGCACCGTGACCGCCGACACCGACTCGTCCTCGTACAGGGCGAGCGCCAGCTCCTCGCCCGAAAGCCCGTCGGGGTGGTGGGCGAGCAGCGCCAGGATCTCGCTGTGCCGCCGCCCGAGCGTGATCTCACGGCCGCCGCTCACCAACAGCGCCTCGTCACGGCCCAGCGTGGTCAGGGTGTCCGCGGCCGCCGCCGCGGCCTCCGGTTCCAAGAGGGCCGGCTGCGCTTCCGCCGCCCGGGCCACCGCCCGGACGAACGCCAGCGAGTGCGGGTGGGCCAGCCCGTCCCCGCCCGTGATGTCCACGGCGCCGAGCAGCCCACCGGTGCGGGGGTCGTACACGGGGGCCGCCGCGCAGGTCCAGGGGTGGACACGACGGTTGAAGTGTTCGGCGCCGAAAACCTGGACGGGTTCCCCGACCGCGACCGCCGTACCGGGTGCGTTGGTTCCCATCGCCGTTTCCGCCCAGCGCGCCCCGGGGACGAAGCCGAGCCGCTCGGCCCGACGGAGCGTGCCCGGCTCGCCCTCCACCCAGAGCAGCGTGCCCCGAGCGTCGCAGACCGCCAGCAGGTGCGCGCCGTGCGCGGCGAAGGCACCGACCAGGTCCCGGAACAGGGGCATCACCCGGGCCAGTGGGTGCCGGTCGCGGTACGAGCGCAGCTCCGCCTCCGCCAGGTCCACCCGCGGCGCGCACTCCGGGCTCACCCGGGCCCGGGCGCACCGCCGCCAGGAGTTCGCGATCACCGACCTCACGGGGGGCTCGACGCGGCCGTCGCTGGTGAAGGCGTCGTGCGCCCGGCGCAGCACGCGGGTGCGTTCGGCGGGATCGGCCCCGCCCGGCAACGCCACCGACGGCTCGCGCATGTCGCTCTCCCCTGGTGCCGCGGTGGCCGGAGCCCGCGTCCACCGTAGTGCGCCGGTCGCGGCGGCGGTGCGGTGTCGCGGATCTGTCCGGAAGGCGGCGCGTCGGGCACGTTCGGTGGCCGGGAACGCCCCTCGCCCCGGGGAACGCATGGGGGTGGTCACGCGTTGAAGGAGACAGTGGCCGACGCAGAAGGAGGTGTCCGCAGATGTCCACAGGCGGAAAGGTCGCGGTTGCCGGAGTGGTGGCAGCCATCGTGCTGTTCGCGACGGTCGGATTCTGGGCCGGGCTCCTGGTCCTGATCGGGGTGCCCACCGTGGCGTACTTCATGCTGGACTCCTCTCAGCGGCGTCGGCTGCGGGGCATATCCAGGAAGCAGATCGGCCGCTGACGGCGGCCAGGGGGACGCACATGAACAGCGCGCAGATCACGGCGGTCAGCAGCAACGGGGTCTACTCGTTCACCAAGCCGAGGCGCGAGAGCATCACGTTGCTCGCCGGGCTCGGGGTCGAGGGAGACGTACACGCCGGAGTCACCGTCAAGCACCGTTCACGCGTGGCACAGGATCCGACCCGGCCGAACCTGCGGCAGGTCCACCTGATCCACCGGGAACTGTTCGACGAGGTCGCCGGCTCCGGATTCACCGTCGAACCGGGCCAGCTCGGGGAGAACGTGACCACGGAGGGCATAGACCTCCTCGCCCTGCCCGTCGGGACCCTGTTGCGGCTCGGCGAGGAGGCGGTGGTGGAGGTGACCGGCCTGCGCAACCCGTGCCTGCAGATCGACAAGTTCCAGAGCGGGCTGCTCAAGCAGGTCGTCGGCCGGGACGAAGAGGGACGTCCGGTACTCAAGGCGGGCATCATGAGTGTGGTCCGGCATGGCGGCACCGTCCGCCCGGGCGATCCCATCACGGTCACCTTGCCGGCGCCCCCGCACGCCCGACTCGAACGCGTCTGAGGCGCTCCCGCAACATCCGTCTGACGCGCTCCCGTGCATCGAGGCGGAGCCTTCCGTCGCTCCTCAGGCGGGTCGCGCCGCGATGCGGTGCAAGCCCGCCAGGACGTCGGTCAGTTCCGGCAGGTCCGGGTGGTCGGGAAAGCCGTCCCGCGGGATGGCCAGAACCACGCCCGGCTCCTCGTCGAGCAGGACGAACGCCGCTTCGCCGGTGCGTGCCACGAGCGACCAACCGGGCCCGTCCGCCCGGAGCGTCCGCTCGCCCTCCTCCGCGAAGGAGGACCGCACCCGGCCCGGCGGCGGCGCTTGCCGCGCGTAGGCCGCGGCCTCCTCCAGTGCCCGCGTCAGGCCCGGGTGCGCGGCAGCCGCGGTCCCACCGTCGGTCGCGGCCCGCTCGCGCCAGTCGGCCCAGTCCCGCGCGATCTGGTCCGCGCCCAGTCTCCGCTGGACGGGTCCCCACACCTCCGCCGAGGGCGGGGCCAGCGGCACGCGTCCGGTGCCGTCGGCGCCCTGCTCGGGGTCGTGCGGTTCGGGAAGGCCGGAGGCGGAGACCGTGAGCTCCAGCGGCCAGCCCGCCAGCGAGACGACTATGGTCCGCTCGTCGGGGGACAGGTCGTACTCCATGCCGCAGTCCCAGGAGGCGATCGCGGTGGCGACCAGCGCGACGTCGTCCACGACGACCGTCCAGCGCGCGCCGTCCTCGTCCTGCCCGAGAACCAGCCCGTACCCGTCCTCCACCGGCTTCACGCCCAGGAGCGCGCACGCCTCGGGAAAGTCGTCGCCCAGCACAGCCGGAAACCGGGTGGGGGTTACCAGCAGGGCGGTCAGTACGTACAGCGAACCCCCGTCCTCCGCTTCTGACACGTGGGCCTCCTCCCGATCCGGTCGCTCGCTCGTCGGCGCACCTTAACCAGTGGGTAACTCACCCGTCGAGGGCCGGCGGCCGTCGAATTTCAAGCCGCGCACAGGCGGGTGGAGTTGAGGTCGCCCCACCTGAAAGGCCCCTTCGGCGCCGACCGGCACCAACCTGCCGGCAGGTGGTCAGCGGCGAGGGAGCGCCACCGGAGCCGGCCGGAGCGGCCCGAGCGGCCGGCACGGCAGGGGGACATCGGTTGATCCGTCCACGTGGGTCCCGTACCGCGCCGGCCCCGCTCGCGGACCGCCGGGCCCCGGGGTCAGGGGCGGCGGGCGGCCAGGGCCAGGAACCGGTCGTCCTCGTCCGTGTACGAGGTCATCTCCCAGCCCGCCGACGACAGCAACGGGCGCAGATTGGGCTCGGCCCGCAGGTCGTCCGGGGACAGTGCGCGACCGTGGCGCGCGGCGAGTGCCGCCCGCCCGATCGGATGGAACAGCGCGAGGCGCCCACCGGAGCGGACCACCCGGGCCAGTTCGCGCAGGTTCGACTCCGGATCGGGCAGGTGAGCGATCAGGCCCGCCGCGAACACCGCGTCCAGCACCCCGTCCCGCAACGGCAGCCGGGTGACGTCGGCGAGCAGCAGCGCCGCCTCCCCGGCCCGGCCGGCGTCGCGCGCGGCGGCCAACATCTGCGGGGTGAGGTCCGCGCCGATCACCGTGCCGGAGGGCCCGACGGCCGCGCGCAGCGCCGGAAGCGCCCGCCCGGTGCCGCAGCCCGCGTCGAGCACCCGGTCTCCCGTTCGCAGACCGAACTCGGTCACGGCGCGCGCGAAGGCCGGGCCGTCCGCGGGGAACTTGCGGTCCCAGTCCGCGGCCCTGGCCCCGAAGAACTCCCGGACATGCGTGTGGTCTTCGCTCATGGGCCCATGATCTCCCACACCCACGCCGCCCGGACCCCGTCCCGCGGGTGGGCGTGGACAAGGTGACATGCGGCCCAGTCGAAGAAGAACGTAGCTCTGTCATATTCCAGCAGTTCCAGCGGCTTTCGAAATGCGCCCCTTGTTCGCGCCCTCACCCGCACTAGCGTCCGTTGGCCATGGGACACCTGCACCACGCCGCCTATGGCTGGCTGACACCCGCGCTGTCATACGTGATGGCCTGCATCGGTGCCGCCCTCGGGCTGCGCTGCACCGTCCGCGCCCTCGGGCTGCGCTGCACCGTCCGCGCCCTCGCCGCGACCGGATCCACCCGCCGCAACTGGCTACTGACCGCCGCCTCCGCCATCGGCACCGGCATCTGGACCATGCACTTCGTCGCGATGCTCGGATTCGAGGTCACGGGCACCGACATCCGCTACGACGTCCCGCTGACCATCCTCAGCCTCCTCGTCGCCGTACTGGTCGTCGGTGCGGGCGTCTTCGCGGTCGGCTACGGCAAGGGCCGCGGCAGGGCCCTGGTCCTCGGCGGCCTCACCACCGGCCTGGGCGTCGCGAGCATGCACTACCTCGGCATGGCCGCCCTGCGCCTGCACGGCACGGTCTCCTACCGGCCGCTCACCGTCGCGCTTTCAATGGCCATCGCCGTCGTCGCCGCGACCGCCGCCCTGTGGGCCGCGCTCCACATCAAGTCGCCGCTGGCCGTCGTCGTCGCCTCGCTGGTCATGGGAGCGGCGGTCAGCAGCATGCACTACACCGGAATGTTCGCCGTCGCCGTCCGTGTCACCCCCTCGGACGTGGCCTTGCCCGGAGCGACCGCCATGCAGTTCATCTTCCCCCTCGCCGTCGGGCTCGGTTCCTACCTCTTCCTCACCTCCGCGTTCGTGGCCCTGTCCCCGACCGCCGACGAACGGGCCGCGTCGGCGTCGGCACGGCACCTCGGGGAGAGCGCCGTGGGAGCCCGCTGAGCGCCGGGCGGGCCCGGCCGGCCGCCACCCGCCCGCTCCTCCAGCGCCCGATCCGACCACCCTCTTCCGTACCGCCCCGACCGAGGAGCCCCATGCGCCCACCCCGCAGGAGACCGGAAGCAGCGCCATCGAGGACGCCCACGCCCCCGGCGCGCGGCCGTCGGGCGCACGCCGGGCCGCCCGCCGAGGAGCCGCCGGACGGGGCGGCCGGCGACGCCTCATGGACCCCGACCCCGACCGGTCCGGCAGCCGGGACGCGCCTGCGCCCCGGCACCGTACGCGCCAAGGTCGTCTCCCTGCTGATGGTCCCCGTCGTCTCGCTGCTCGGCCTGTGGGCCTTCGCGACGGTGAGCACCGCCCAGGACATCGCCCGCCTCGGTCGCGTCCAGCGGGTCGACAAGCAGATACGCACCCCCCTGACGACCGCGCTCACCGAACTCCAAGCCGAACGGCGGGCAGCAGTCCGCTACCTCGCCGATCCGACCGTCGACCAGGGCGCCGCGCTGGGGCAACAGGCCCGTCGCACCGACGCGGCCGTACGCCGACTGCGGCTCGGCGACCGGAACACGGTGGCCGACTCCGGTGACCAACCGAGGGAGGTGGTCACGCGGCTCGGCGCCTTCGTGGCCGCCGCCGAAGCGCTCGGCCCGTTCCGCGAGGAAGTCACCGACCGGCGCGCGAGCCCGGACACCGCCTACGAGACCTACAGCCGCGTCGCCGACTCCGCCCTCGCCGCCGCCGGGTCCCTTTCCGGCGGCCACGATCCCGAACTCGGGGCCGGTGATCGGGTGCTGCTGGAATTCGGCCGGGCCGGGGAACTGCTCTCCCGGGAGGACGCGCTGCTCGCGCTGCCGGATGCACGGAGCCAGGAGACGCTGCGTCGCCTGACCGGAGTCGTCGAGACCCGGCGCGCGGTCACCGACTCCGCCGCGCGGGACCTGCCCGACGCCGGACGGCGCGCCTGGGAGGCCGTGACCGCGAGCGCCCCGTACGCCGAGCTCACCGACGCCGAGGAACGGGCGCTGGACGCGGCCGCCGCGCCTGCGGACGGGGCGCCCGCGAACGGGACGACCGCGAAGGGGACGACGGCGAAGGAGACCCACGGGGTGCCCGCCGGATGGGACTCCGCGTACACCGGCGTCAGCGCCTCCCTGCGCGAGATCACGGACGCCGCCCACGCCGGGGCCGCCGACCGGGCCGGCCCGTTCGCCGAGGGTGCGTCCGGCGCGTCCGGCGCCGCCGTGCTGCTGGGGCTGGCCGCCGTCGCCGCCTCCCTCGTCATCTCCGTACGCATCGGGCGAGCCCTGGTCGTCGAGCTGGTCTCGCTGCGCAACACCGCCCTGGAGATCGCCCACCGCAAGCTCCCGCACGCCATGGAGCGGCTGCGGGCCGGCCAGGACATCGACATCGACGCCGAGACCGCCCCCGGGCCTGCGGCGGACGACGAGATCACCCAGGTCGGTGAGGCGCTGTCCACCGTCCATCGCGCTGCCCTGAGCGCTGCCGTCGAGCGCGCCGAACTCGCCGACGGAGTCAGCGGCGTCTTCGTCAACCTCGCCCGACGCAGCCAGGTCCTCGTGCACAAGCAGCTCACCCTGCTCGACTCGATGGAACGGCGCGCCGACGACCCGAGCGAACTCGGGGACCTCTTCCGGCTCGACCACCTCACCACCCGGATGAGGCGGCACGCCGAGAGCCTGATCATCCTCTCCGGCGCCGCCCCCGGTCGGGCGTGGCGGCTGCCGGTACCGCTGACCAGCGTCGTCCGCGCCGCCGTCTCCGAGATCGAGGACTACCCGCGCGTCGAGGTCCGCCGGCTCGCCGAGGCCGCCATCGTGGGCGGCGCCGTCGCCGACCTCACCCACCTGCTCGCCGAACTCATCGAGAACGCGACCCAGTTCTCGCCGCCCCACACCAAGGTACGGGTCAGCGGCGAGCCGGTGGGCGCGGGGTACGTCATCGAGGTCGAGGACCGCGGACTCGGCATGGGCAGTACGTCGCTCGACGAGGCGAACCGCCGCATCGAGCAGTCCGAGGCCCTCGACCTCTTCGACAGCGACCGCCTCGGACTGTTCGTCGTCAGCCGGCTCGCGGCCCGGCACGGTATCCGGGTGCACCTGCGCACGTCGCCGTACGGGGGGACGACCGCGGTGGTCCTGCTGCCGAACTCCCTCATCCAGGGCGCCATCGCGGCCGGCACACCGCCTCGCGGCGCGCAGGACGCGGCGCCGGCAGAGGTCGGCGGGGCTCCGAGGCAGCCGACCCTGCGGCCCCCGGCGGCCGGCGACGTGCGGGAACCCGCGCGCGGGATCACGGAACCGGAACCGGGACCGGACGCGGGCTCGGACGTGGGCTCGGCCCCGGGCTCGGACGCGGGCTCGGGTCGGGTCGAGGAGCCGGAACGCGGGCGGCCCGCCCCGGTGGCATCGCTGCGACCGCGCGGACCCGGGCGCGTCGACACGGCCGTCCCGCCGGCCGCCGGCGTATCGGTGACCGAACTGCCGCGCAGGGTCCGCCAGGCCGCCCTGGTCCCACAACTGCGCGAGGTGCCCGCCCCCACGGACCCGGACGGGACCGGCCGCTTCGGGGAACCACCGGGCCGCAGCCCCGAGCAGGTCCGCGACCGAATGGCGGCTTACCAGGCCGGCTGGACCCGCGGCACCCGGGAGAAGTCCCCCCACGACGGCAGCGAAGGAGAGTCGCGATGATCGAACCGCAGAGATCCGACCCGGACGCAGTCCACGGGTCCGGCGAGTTGGACTGGTTGCTGGACGACCTGGTGGTACGGGTCCGGGAGGTCCGCCACGTGGTGGTCCTGTCCAACGACGGCCTGGCGGTGGGTTCCTCCAGCCGGTTGAGCCGTGAGGACGCCGAGCACCTGGCAGCCGTGGCGTCGGGCTTCCAAAGCCTCGCCAAGGGTGCGGGGCGACACTTCCGCACGGGGGGCGTGCGCCAGACGATGGTGGAGATGGACGACGGGTTCCTCTTCGTCGCGGCCGCGGGGGAGGGCTCCTGCATGGCCGTGCTCAGCGCCGCGGGCTCCGACATCGGGCTGATCGCGTACGAGATGGCACGGCTGGTGAAACGGGTCGGCGAGCACCTCTACACCCCGCCCCGGTTCACGGCGCGGCCGCAGGCCGCCGGTTGAGCGCGGCGGTCGCGCGGATGGAAGGCCACTGGTACGACGCGGCGGCGGGCCCGCTCGTGCGTCCGTACGCCATGACCGGAGGGCGCACCAAGCCCGGCCCGCACGGAGTCAGGTTCGACCTGATCGCCCTGGTCGTGGTGGACCGGTCAGGCCCCGACGCGGCGGACGAGGCGCTGCTCGGTCCCGAACACCGGACGCTGCTCGGGCTCTGCCGGGCGCAGACGCAGTCGGTGGCGGAACTCGCCGCAGACGCCGACCTGCCGGTGGGCGTCGTACGGGTTTTGCTCGGGGACCTGCTGGAGGGCGGCCATGTGAAGGTCAGCCGCCCGGTACCACCCGCCCAACTGCCCGACGAACGGATTCTGCGGGAAGTCATCGAAGGATTGCGAGCACTGTGATGGGACTGCGGGACGACGGGCCGGCCACGGCCGACGCGGTGGACGCCGAGTCGGCTCCACTTGCCTTGAAGATCCTGGTGGCCGGCGGGTTCGGGGTCGGCAAGACCACCCTGGTCGGGTCGGTCAGCGAGATCAGGCCGCTGCGGACCGAGGAACTGCTCAGTCGGGCGGGGGAACACGTCGACGACACGGGGGGCGTGGGCCGCAAGACGACCACGACGGTGGCCATGGACTTCGGGCGGATCACCATCCGGGCCGGGCTGTCGCTCTACCTGTTCGGGACGCCGGGACAGGACCGGTTCTGGTTCCTCTGGGACGAGTTGTCGCAAGGCGCGCTGGGCGCGGTGGTGCTCGCGGACACCCACCGCCTGGAGGACTGCTTTCCGGCCGTGGACTACTTCGAGCACCGACGGATCCCCTTCGTGGTGGCCGTCAACTGCTTCACCGACGCGCGGCGGTACGGGGCGAACGAGGTGGCGCGGGCCTTGGAGCTGGAGCAGGGGACACCGGTGGTGCTGTGCGACGCGCGGGACAAGGACTCGGGGAAGGAAAGTGCTGGTCAGGCTGGTCGAGTACGCAGGTCGGGTGCACACCGCCCGGCTGCTCGACTCCGTCGGTCCGCCGCCGGGGCCGCACTGACCGCAGGACGCGGCGGAGTGTCGAGGGAGCGGAGGCGGGGCGGGCACGGTCGGGCGCGGGCGGAGCGGGCCGGACGGGCACCCGCCGTTCCTCTTGAGTCATTTCCGCGCCGGAGGGCCGTCCTCCTTGCCGGGAAGGAGCCGGTGGGGAAGGCTTGCGGACGACCGAGCAGGGTGGGGCGCGGCCACGTGGGCCGCGCCGACGGGGAGGGGCTCCACATGGCACTGGACAAGCAGCTCGACTGGCTGTTGGACGATCTGACGCGCAGGGTGCCGCAGGTGCGGCACGCGGTGGTGCTGTCCAACGACGGGCTGGTCACGGGTGCGAGCGCGGGGTTGGCGCGGGAGGACGCCGAGCATCTTGCGGCGGTCGCGGCCGGGCTGCAGAGCCTCGCGAAGGGGTCGGGGCGGCATTTCCGCGCGGGGGACGTCCGTCAGACGATGGTCGAGTACGACGAGGGGTTCCTCTTCGTCATGGCGGCGGGCGCGGGCAGTTGCCTGTGCGCGCTGAGCGCCGCGGAGGCGGACATCGTGCAGGTCGCCTACGAGATGACGCTGATGGTGAACCGGGTGGGCGAGCACTTGGGCGTCACGGAGCGGCGGATCACGGGCGGCTGAGCGGAGTTATCCACAGATCCCGCGCGGGTCCGTCGCTCTCGGTTACGGTCTTCACACAGAGTGATCGCCACTCGTGGGGGAGGACCGTGATGAAGAGTGATGTGCGGACAGCCGTACTGGACGTACCCGGGCTGATCGTGCCGCGGGCGCGGGCGGAGGTATCGGCGGGCACGCCGCGGGAGCAGCTGTTGGGCGCCGTCCAGGCGGCCCGGGAACTGGGTTTGAAACGGGGTGAGTTCGCCCGGGCCGTCCAGTTGGGGCTGGTGCGTGCCGGACCTCGGGCGCCGAGCGGGGCCGCCCGCTTCACCCGGGCGGAGTTGGACCGGGTCCGCGCGGCCGAGGGATTTCCGCAGGCGTTGCGCGAGCGGGTCGAGACCGTGGCCGGCGCGGACGCCGCGGCCGAGGTGTTGGGGGTCGGGCCGAGCCGGTTGACCCGGCTCGCGCGCTGCGGGCACCTCACCCCGATCGGCTACCGGATCAACCGGTACCGGGCCGTGGTGTGGCTCTATCTCGCGGCAGAGCTACGGGAGTTCGGGGTCCGGGAGGCCGGGATGCTGACGGCGATCGCGTCCCCGGCGGACCGGGAGTTGATCGCGGCCAAGACGGACCTGCGGCCGCGGGCGTGGCGCGGGCGGCATGTGGGACTGCTGCTGAGACGAACCGCCGACCCCTGGGAGCGGGCGGCCGTAGTGGCCTCCGTCCTCCCGGATGAAGAGGTTCGGGCGGTGGTGCCCGACCCGGCGGAGCGGATCGTGCTGGCCGCACTCGCCCCTCCACCGCCGTACGGGCATCCGCAGCTTCCGGCGGCCGCGGCCGTGGCGTCGCGGCTGCTGCGGGCGCAGGAGCCGGATGAGCTCCACTGGTACCGCACCAGCCTGGACTTCGCCCTGACCGGGGCGCGCGGTCAGTCGAAGTCGACGGGGGAGAGGGGGCCGACGTAGACCCAGGCCCCGCCCTCCCGGGAGAAGCCGCTCAGTTCGTGCAGGGATCCGGTGTGCCGGCCCTCGCGGTAGTGCGCCCGGAACTCCACGGACCCCTCCGTCTCGAACATCCCGCCGCGCTCGGTGGCGAGGACCTCCAGCCGCTCCCAGCGCTGACCCGGGTCCAGTTCGAGCCCGGCGGGTCGGGTCGAGGAGTGCCAGGAGCGCAGCAGGTAGGAGGTGTCGCCGACGGCGAACGCGCTGAACCGGGAGCGCATCAGCAGTTCGGCGGTGGGGGTTTGCCGTTCGCCGGAGTGGAAGCGGCCGCAGCACTCCGGGTAGGGGGCGGGCAGCCCGCAGGGACAGGGGAGGGCGGGCGTGGGCATGGTGGGGCTCAGCTCTTCGGGGACGAG
Organism: Streptomyces sp. NPDC046557; assembly: GCF_040645975.1. Taxonomy (NCBI): domain Bacteria; kingdom Bacillati; phylum Actinomycetota; class Actinomycetes; order Kitasatosporales; family Streptomycetaceae; genus Streptomyces; species Streptomyces sp. NPDC046557. The sequence goes on along the minus strand of NZ_JBEYZH010000011.1, from coordinate 34,741 downwards.
GGGGCGGACGACGTGGAGGAAGAAGACGGAGGGGACGAAGGAGACGCGGACGGGTACGGGCGGAAAAGACCCTCCTGCACGACCGAGACGAGGAGCCTGCCCTCCAGGTCGTAGATACGACCGCGGGCCAGGCCCCGGCCGCCGTGCGAGATGGGTGACTCCTGGTCGTACAGGAACCACTCGTCGGCCCGGAACGGCCGGTGGAACCACATGGCGTGGTCCAGGGAGGCCATGTCGAAACCACGCATCCCCCACAGGGGTTCGACGGGGATGCGCACGGCGTCGAGGAGGGTCATGTCACTGGCGTAGGTGAGGGCGCAGGTGTGGACGAGGGGGTCGTCGCCCAGTGGGCCGACGGCGCGCATCCACACCGCGCTGCGCGGATCGGCGTCCTTGAGATCCTGCGGGGTCCAGCGGAGCCGGTCCACGTAACGGATGTCGAAGGGCTGCCGGCGGGCCATCCGCTCCAGCGCCTCGGGCAGCGCGCCCAGGTGCTCACGGATCTCGTCGACCAGCTTCGGGAGCGAGTCCGGGTGTGGGAAGTCGAGGCGAGGAGGCAGCTGGTGCTCGATGCCGCCCTCCTCCGGGTGATGGAAGGAAGCGGTCAGATTGAAGATGGTCTTGCCCTGCTGGACCGCGGTGACGCGGCGCGTGGTGAAGGAACGCCCGTCTCGCACCCGTTCCACCTGGTACACGATCGGCACCCCCGGGATGCCGGGGCGCAGGAAGTACGCGTGCAGCGAGTGGACGGGACGGTCGCTCTCGGTGGTGCGGCCGGCCGCCACCAGTGCCTGGCCGGCCACCTGCCCGCCGAACACGCGCTGGAGGGACTCCTGGGGGCTGGCGCCCCGGAAGATGTTGACCTCGATCTGCTCCAGGTCGAGCAGATCGACCAGTCTCTCGGCGGGGTTCGTCATCAGGGGATCTCCACTGTCAGGTCCGGCGGGTCCGGCGGGTCCGGTGAGTCCGGTGGCGCGGGCTTGCGGGGGCGGGTCAGAGCCCGCCGAGCTCGCCGACCGAGGTGACGCGGATGACCGCCCGGCCCTCCTCGTCGGAGGCCGCGAGGTCGACCTCGGCACTGATGCCCCAGCCATGGTCCCCGTTGGGGTCGGCGAAGGTCTGGCGGACGCGCCACAGGCCGTGCGGCGCGTCCTCCTCGATCTGCAGGAGCTTGGGTCCGCGCGCGTCGGGGCCGGTGCCCAGGTCGTCGTACTCGTCCCAGTAGCGGTCCAGGGCCTCGCCCCAGGCGTCGGCGTCCCAGCCGGAGTCGCCGTCCAGTTCCCCCAACACGTTGACGTGGTCCAGGGCGGCCAGCTCCACCCGGCGGAACATGGCGTTGCGGACGAGCACCCGGAAGGCGCGCGGGTTCGCGGTGACGGGCTTGACCTGGTCGGCCTTCTCCTGGGCCTCCTCCGCCGTCTCCACCTCCGGGTTCGCCAACTGCTCCCACTCGTCGAGCAGGCTGGAGTCAACCTGGCGCACCAGTTCGCCCAGCCAGGCGATGAGGTCCTGGAGGTCCTCCGACTTGAGGTCGTCGGGGATGGTGTGGTCGAGCGCCTTGTAGGCGCTCGCCAGGTAACGCAGCACGATGCCCTCGGTGCGGGCCAGCTCGTAGTAGGAGGTGAACTCGGTGAAGGTCATCGCCCGCTCGTACATGTCGCGGATGATCGACTTCGGGGAGACCGGGTGGTCACGCACCCAGGGGTGGCTCTTGCTGTACACGTCGTAGGCGTGCAGGAGCAGCTCTTCGAGCGGCTTGGGGTACGTCACTTCCTGGAGCCGCTCCATCCGCTCCTCGTACTCGATCCCGTCCGCCTTCATCGCGCCCACGGCCATGCCGCGTTCCTTGTTCTGCTGCGCGGCCAGGATCTGGCGGGGGTCGTCCAGGGTGGATTCGACGACCGACACCATGTCCAGGGCGTAGGAGGGGGACTCCGGGTCCAGCAGGTCGAAGGCGGCGAGCGCGAAGGTCGACAGCGGCTGGTTCAGCGCGAAGTCCTGCTGGAGGTCGACGGTGAGCCGGATGCTGCGGCCCTCCGCGTCCGGTGTGTCGAGTTGTTCGACGACTCCGCCGTCGAGCAGCGAGCGGTAGATGGCGATCGCCCGACGGATGTGGCGCAGCTGGGCCTTGCGCGGCTCGTGGTTGTCCTCCAGGAGGTGGCGCATCGCCTGGAAGGCGTCGCCCGGCCGGGCGATCACCGAGAGCAGCATGATGTTGGTGACCTTGAAGCGCGAGGTGAGCGGCTCAGGATCGGCGGCGATCAGCTTCTCGAAGGTGGTGTCCGACCACGCCACGAAGCCCTCGGGCGCCTTCTTGCGGACCACCTTGCGACGCTTCTTGGGGTCGTCGCCCGCCTTGGCGAGGGCCTTCTCGTTCTCGATGACGTGCTCGGGCGCCTGCGCGACGACATAGCCCGCCGTGTCGAAGCCGGCCCGCCCCGCCCGGCCGGCGATCTGGTGGAACTCGCGGGCACGCAGCGTCCGCACCCGGTTGCCGTCGTACTTGGTGAGTGCCGTGAACAGCACCGTGCGGATCGGCACGTTGACACCCACGCCCAGGGTGTCGGTACCGCAGATGACCTTCAGCAGGCCGGCCTGCGCCAGCTTCTCGACCAGGCGGCGGTACTTGGGCAGCATGCCGGCGTGGTGCACGCCGATGCCGTGGCGGACGTAGCGGGAGAGGTTCTGGCCGAACTTGGTGGTGAACCGGAAATTGCCGATCACCTCCGCGATCTTGTCCTTCTCCTCGCGGGTGCACATGTTGATGCTCATCAGCGACTGGGCCCGCTCGACCGCCTGGGCCTGGGTGAAGTGCACGATGTACACCGGAGCCTGCCGCGTTTCGAGCAGCTCGGTGATGGTGTCGGTGATCGGCGTGGTGACGTACTCGTACGACAGCGGGACCGGCCGGGTCGCGGAGCGGACCATCGAGGTCGGCCGCCCGGTGCGCCGGGTCAGGTCCTCCTCGAAGCGCTTCATGTCACCGAGGGTCGCCGACATCAGGACGAACTGTGCCTGCGGCAGTTCCAGCAGCGGGATCTGCCAGGCCCAGCCGCGGTCCGGCTCGGCATAGAAGTGGAACTCGTCCATGACGACCTGGCCGATGTCGGCGTACTTCCCGTCGCGCAGGGCGATCGAGGCCAGTACCTCCGCGGTGCAGCAGATCACCGGCGCGTCCGCGTTCACGGAGGCGTCGCCGGTCAGCATGCCGACGTTCTCGGTGCCGAAGAGCTTGCAGAGGTCGAAGAACTTCTCCGAGACCAGCGCCTTGATCGGAGCGGTGTAGAAGGTGACCTTGTCCTGGGCGAGGGCGGTGAAGTGCGCACCCGCCGCGACGAGGCTCTTTCCGGAGCCGGTCGGGGTGGACAGGATCACGTTCGCCCCGGAGACGACCTCGATCAGCGCCTCCTCCTGCGCCGGGTACAGGGTGATGCCCTGCTCCTCCGCCCACGAGGAGAAAGCCTCGAAGAGGGCGTCGGGGTCGGCGTTCGGCGGGAGCTGATCAATGAGGGTCACACCCCCCATCTTGCCTGGCTTCCCACCGGATCAGGCAACCGGCGGCCGGAAGGAAGATCATCGACTGTACGCTGTGCCGTCGACGCGGCCCGAGCGAATCAGTCACCGGGGCCCGATATCAGCGAACCGGGGCGGGAAAAGAACCATGATGGGTCCGGCGCACTCTCTGTCCGGCGCGGCGGCCTGGCTGGGGGTGGGTGCGGCGGCCGCGGCCGCAGGACACCCGATGCCGTGGCCCGTCCTCGTCGTCGGCGCGCTCATCTGCGCGGGCGCCGCCCTCGCCCCCGACCTCGACCACAAGTCGGCGACGATCTCGCGAGCCTTCGGCCCCCTGTCGCGGGGGCTGTGCGAAGTGGTCGACAAGATCTCCTACGCCGTCTACAAGGCAACGCGTGCCCCGCGCGACGCCCGCCGCTCCGGCGGACACCGCACCCTGACCCACACCTGGCTGTGGGCCGTGCTCATCGGTGCCGGGTCCTCCGCCCTGGCGGTCACCACCGACCGCTGGGGCGTTCTCCTCCTGCTCTTCGTCCACCTCGTACTCGCCGTCGAGGGCCTGCTGTGGCGGGCCGCCAGGATGTCCAGCGACATCCTGGTGTGGCTGCTGGGCGCCACCAGCGCCTGGATCCTGGCCGGCGTGCTCGACCAGCCCGGCAACGGAGCGGGCTGGCTGTTCACCGGGGCCGGCCAGGAGTACCTGTGGCTCGGCCTGCCGATCCTGCTCGGCGCCCTGGTCCACGACATCGGCGACGCACTGACCGTCTCCGGCTGCCCGATCCTGTGGCCGCTGCCCATCGCCGGCAAGCGTTGGTACCCCATCGGCCCGCCCAAGATGATGCGCTTCCGCGCCGGGAGCTGGGTGGAGCTCAAGGTCCTCATGCCGGTGTTCATGCTGCTCGGCGCGGTGGGCGGCGCGGGGGCCCTGAACGTCATTTAGCGCACCTGCGACGGGTCCAGGGGAAAGACCGGCGGGAGGCGGCCCGCGCCGCCATGGGCACGATCCGCCGAGTCGGCGGGAGGTGCGGTTCGCGCCGTTTTGCGGCGCGTGCGCCGAAGCGGTGCGGCAGCGCGGTCGCCCAGCGGGAAAACGGCGCCTACGGGTGCGCCGGCGCCCCGTACGGCGGGAGGGCGTCAGGCCGCTGCCGCCGGCGGCACGACGCGTACCGGCTCATTACGGCCACCGACCGGGCGGCGCCGGTTCCCCCCGGATGTATAACGTTCGGCGGGCGTGACCACCGCCCGTGCGGGGGCGAGGAGCGGGCTGTGAGCGGGATAGTGATCTATCTGCCGCCGGGGAACGGCGGCACGGGAGGCGCGGAGCCGGGCGAGGGCGCGGTGACGTTACGGCTCGGGCCGGGGGAAGTGGCCCGATTCGGGCGCGGCTCGGCCACGACCCCCGTCGAACTCCGCCTCGTCGACGCCGCGATATCCCGGCTGGCGGGCGAGATCCGGGTCACCGACGACCACTGGCAACTCAGCAATCTCAGCGCGACGCAAAGCTATCTCGTGGAGAATCCGGAAGGGGCCGGCGAGTACCTGCGGGTACCGCCCCGCCGGGCCGGAGCGCCCATCCCCTTCGAGTTCTCCCGGGTCGTGCTGCCCACCCGTCGCGACACCACCGTCTCCTTCCAGGTCTTCGCCCCCGATCACGTCTACCTCGACCCGGACGGCCTCGGCGGCGCGGGCGGCCAGTGGGGCGGGCGAACGGTCACCGCGTACTCCCTGGACGAGACGGCCACCTACTTCCTCGTCCTGCTGGCGCTCTGCGAACCGCGGCTGCGCGACGAGTCACCGGTCGCGGTGCCGACCACTCCGCAGATCGTCGACCGGCTCAGGGGCCATCCCGCCTGCGGCAGGCTGACGGCCCGCGCGGTCAGCTCGCACATCGACTACCTCGCCGAGGAGAAAATGCGCGTCGCCCCGCCAAGCGAGCAGGACCCCGACCGCGCCGCCCGTCGCAACGGCAAGCGGGAGTCGATCGTCGGCCTCGCCCTGCGGTTCGGGCTCGTACGGGAAGAGCACCTGGCACTGCTGCCGCCCCGCAACGGGATCCGGCGCGACGAGCCGACCGGAGGAGGGAACGGTGCACGGCCCGGCCGACACCTCGGGAAGTGACTGTACGGAGCTGCTTCCGAGCGGCTACCGCGTCGGGAGGTGGGAAGTCACCGAGCTCATCGCGGCCGGCGGGTGGGGCACCGTCTACGCGGGACGCGCGATCGGCGAGGACCGCCCCGTTGGCGAAAGGCCGGTGGAGGAGGGCGCTGCCGGTGACCGTCCGGCCGAGGAGCGGCTGCCGGAGGACGGCGTCGCGCTCAAGTTCCTGCCCACATCCGGGCTCGCCCCGCGCCAAGCCCGCAGCGTCGTGGACACCGCACGCCGTGAGGTCGAACTCGGTCGCCGCGCCGGCCATCCCAGGCTGATCCGCCTGCTGGACTCCGTCGTACTGGGCGAGCCGGACCACCCCTTCCTGGACGGCGCCCTCGTCCTCGTGATGGAACGGGCCCGGCGCAGTCTCCGGGACCTCTTGCGCGCGGGCGCCGTGAGCGAGTCCGAAGGCGCCCGGCTGATCACCGAGATCTGTGAAGGGCTCGCCCACCTGCACCGCACCGGCTGGGTGCACGGTGACCTCAAACCGGACAACATCCTGCTCATGGCGGACGGTTCCGTCAGACTCTCCGACTTCGGTCTGGCCGCCGAACTCACCGGCACCGACGGCACCCACGGCTACGCGCCCCCGATGGGCACCTTCGACTATCTCCCGCCCGAACGCCGCAAGGCCCCCCTCGGGGAACACGGCGTCCAAGTCCGGCCCAGCGCCGACATATGGGCGCTCGGCATCGTGATCCACGAGGTTTTCGCGTCCGGGGCCCCACCCTTCCCCGGCGCCACGCCCATGGCGCGCGTCGCCGCGGCGCAGGAGTACGCCGAAGGCCGCGCCCCCCTGCGCCTGGACCCCGCCGTACCGCCCTTCTGGCGCGCCCTGGCCGCCGACTGCCTGGCCCCCACGCACGCCGCCCGCGCCGCCCACACGGCGCACAGCCTCCTCGCCCGCATCACCGCTCGTTCCCAGGTGCGCCGGCAGCCCCGCCCGGCCCCCGCGGCCCCGCTGCGCAGGGCCGTCCGCGTCGCGCTCGTGTCCGCGCTGGTGTGCGGGACGGCCGCGGCGAGCGGACCGTACGCCACCCCAGGCGGCCCTTCCGCCCCGAACACCGAACCCGCCGGCCGGATACGGGTGTTCAACGCCGAACCGAGCTGCACCACCCGCAACGACCGGGACCCGGATTGCAGCCTCGGCCTCGCCATCGACCCCCGGCGGCCCTACACCTCGGACAACGTCGTCCCGACGAGGGTGTGGCAGGGCGACGAGCTGACCGTCGACTGCCTCCTCGCGCACGGCATCCCCATCATCGACGAGCGGGACGCCTGGTCCCCGCAGTGGTTCCGCGTCCGTCTGCCCGCCGGTACGACACAGCCCACCGCCTGGCTGCCCGCCGTCCGCACGAAGGACCGCCCCGACGTCCCTCCCTGCCCCGCGCCGGCCTCCGGCCGCTGATCCGAAGGCCGGCACCGCCACCCCGGCGCGCGCCTCCCTACTCGAAGCCTTCCCCCTGCCCCAGACCTTCCATGCCCGAACCCTCCCTATCCGGAACCCTCCGGTGCTGTCACTCCGGATCGTTCCGGATGCCCTGCCGCCGCCACCCGCGGCTAGCTTGCGGGCTGTCGGCGGGCCGACCGTGGCGCACCGCGCCCCCGGATCGCCGAACACCCGTACAGCACGAGGCGATTGCGAAGCGAAGGAGCTGCACGTGCGTGGCACAACAACTGGGCGCGCGAGATCCGTGACGGCGCTCCTCCTGGTCGCGGCGACCGCGACCGCCCTCGGCGGTGGTCCCGCGTCCGCGCGGGACAAGGCCGACGTGCCCGGTCCCCTCGGGCACACCATGACGGCCGAGTCGTACTGCGACATCCCCCCGGACCGGGACATCGCCGTGACCCGGAAGGTCTACGAGGTCGGACAGCGCCGGGGAGTGTCCGACAAGGTGATGCTCGCCGGCTTCGAGACGGGCTGGGTGGAGTCCCGGATGAACAACCTGGACTGCGGGGACCGCGATTCGCTGGGTGTCTTCCAGCAGCGGCCGTCCCAAGGCTGGGGTTCCCCCGAGCAGGTCCTGGACGTCGACTACGCGGCGAACAAGTTCTTCGAGGTGGCCCAGCAGATGGAGCCCGGCATGGAGGGCGGCAGCGCCGGAGAACTCGCCCAGGCCGTCCAGCGATCCGGCTACCCGGAACGCTACCCGCAGGCGGAGGGGGTCGCCCGGCAGATGCGGGACGAGGCGTTCCAGCCCTACGGGACGATCGGCGCCGAGTACGACGGCACGGGCGGACAGGCCGGACCCCTGGGCCGGCCCCTGCGCGCCGAGGAACCCGCCCAACTGGGCGGACGGTTCCAACTGTTCCAGAACGGGATCGTGATCTGGCATCCGGACGTGGCGTTCGCGGTGTACGGGGAGATCTTGGACAGGTTCTGGGCGACGGACGCGGAGCGTCGTTGGGGTTTTCCGACGATGGACGAGGCGGACGCGGCGCGGGCGCCGGACGGGACGCGGGGTCGGTACCAGTTCTTCGAGCGGGGCCTGTTCATGTGGTCGCCGCAGACGGGCACGCACGTGGTCCACGGTGCGATCTACGAGGCGTTCCACGCGGGTGGTCACGAGGGCGTGTTCGGCTACCCGGTCGGTGACGAGACCGACGAGCCGGGCGGCAAGGTCCAACGGTTCCAGAACGCCACCCTCCACTGGAGCCCCGACCGGGGCACCTGGACCACCACCAACTGACCGGGAGACGGTATGAGATCGCTGATCCTCCGGCGCCTGGCCAAGGCCGGCGCGCCGCTGCTCGCCGCCCTCGCGGTCACCCTCTTCCCGGCGACCGCGGCCGGCGCCTCGGAACCGGACGGCTCGATCGGGCGCGGTGAGGTCATGGACCGTGCCTGGTCCTGGGTCGCCGAACAGGTGCCCTACAGCCAGAGCGGCTGCTACGCCAACCGGTTCGGCTGCTACCGCCCCGACTGCTCGGGCTTCGTGTCGATGGCCTGGCACCTGGGCTCGTCACTGACGACGTGGAGCCTGTGGAACGTCACCGTCGACATCCCTGCCGCCGATCTGCAGCCCGGTGACGCGCTGTTGCGCGACTCCGGCGGCACCGACCACGTGGCGCTGTTCGTCCGGTGGGCCGACGTCGCCCACACCCAGCCGGTGGTGCGCGAGACGTACGACTTCGGGCACGTGGCCGAGGAGCGGGCGTGGGGCGACGGCCTGCGCGGATTCACCCCCCGCCGCTACAACACGCTGGACGACCTGATGCCGTACGGCGCGATCAGGGCCAAGTACGACGGCATGGGCGGCCCGGACAGCGTGCTGGGGCCACCCACCTCCGGCGAACGCGACTCCATGATGGGCGGCCGCTTCCAGGGCTTCCGCAACGGGATCGTGATCTGGCATCCGGACGTGGCGTTCGCGGTGTACGGGGAAATCTTGGACAGGTTCTGGGCGACGGACGCGGAGCGTCGTTGGGGTTTTCCGACGATGGACGAGGCGGACGCGGCGCGGGCGCCGGACGGGACGCGGGGTCGGTACCAGTTCTTCGAGCGGGGCCTGTTCATGTGGTCGCCGCAGACGGGCACGCACGTGGTCCACGGTGCGATCTACGAGGCGTTCCACGCGGGTGGTCACGAGGGCGTGTTCGGCTACCCGGTCGGTGACGAGACCGACGAGCCGGGCGGCAAGGTCCAACGGTTTCAGAACGCCACCCTCCACTGGAGCCCCGACCGGGGCACCTGGACCACCACCAACTGACGCACCACCCTTACCCATCGACCAGGAGGTCACCGTGAGCGAGCACCGCCCCACCCGCAGGAGTCTGCTGAAGTCCGTCGGCGGGCTCTCCGCCGCCATGGCCCTCGGCGGCGCGGGCGTCCTCGGGACGGCAGCCGCGGCGAGCGCGGCGGGCGACGGCTTCGGGCTGCGCATCGTCGACCAGAACGAGGGCGACGCCCGCATGTGGTACTACCGCTTCCAGACCGACGCGATCGGCTGGCAGCCCGCCGTCAACGTCCTGCTGCCCGACGACTACCACACCAGCGGTCGCACCTACCCCGTCCTCTACCTCTTCCACGGCGGCGGCACCGATCAGGACTTCATCACCTTCGACCGGCTCGGCATCCGCGCGTGGACCGCCGGCAGGCCGATCATCGTCGTGATGCCGGACGGCGGGCACGCGGGCTGGTACTCCAACGCCGTCACCTCCAACACCGGCCCGAGGAACTGGGAGTTCTTCCACATCGGCCAGCTCCTGCCCTGGGTGGAGGCGAACTTCCGCACGTTCGCCGAGTACGACGGCCGCGCCGTCGCCGGGTTCTCCATGGGCGGTTTCGGCGCCCTCAAGTACGCGGCCAAGTACTGGGGCCACTTCGCCTCGGTGAGCTCCCACTCCGGCCCCGCCAGCGTGCGCCGGGACAACGGGGCGGTCGTGCACTGGGCCAACCTGTCCTCCGCCGCCCTCGATCTGGCCGGCGGGACCGTCTACGGCGTGCCCTGGGACCAGGCCCGCGTCACCGCCGACAACCCCGTCGAACGTGTCGAGAGCTACCGCAACAAGCGGGTCTTCCTCGTCGCCGGAACCAGCCCCGACCCGACCAACGCGTTCGACTCGTTCAACGAGACGCAGGTCCTCGCGGGACAGAGGGAGTTCCGCGGACTCCTCGACCGGGCCGGGATCCCGCACGAGTGGCACGAGGAGCCCGGCGGCCACTTCGTCCGCGACTACATGATGTGGCGCGACCTCGACGGCATCATCGACCGCCTCCGCAAGGCGTAGGGCGCCCCGTACGGCCTCGCGGACACCACCGACCCACGCGTGGCGTCCGCGAGGTCCCCGCCACGTCCGCGAGGTCCCCGCCACGCCCGCGAGTTTCCCCGCCACCCCTGCGAGGTCCCCGCCGCCCCGCGAGCCCCCGTCACCCCCCGCGAGGCAGGGCCTCAGCCGTGCCAGGACCGCCACAGGGCCGCATAGGCGCCGTCCGCCGCGACGAGTTCCTCGTGCGAGCCGAACTCGCTGATCCGGCCGTCCTCGACCACCGCGATCACATCCGCGTCGTGCGCGGTGTGCAGCCGGTGCGCGATCGCGACGACCGTACGGCCGTCCAACACGCGCGCCAACGAACGCTCCAGGTGCCGGGCCGCCCGCGGGTCCAGCAGCGAAGTGGCCTCGTCCAGCACCAGGGTGTGCGGATCCGCCAGCACCAGACGGGCCAAGGCGACCTGCTGCGCCTGCGCGGGAGTCAACGCCGCGGCGCCCGAACCCACCTCCGTGTCCAGCCCGGCCTCCAGGGACCGCGCCCAACCGTCCGCGTCCACCGCCTCCAGCGCCGCCCACAGCTCGGCGTCCCCAGCACCCGTCCTGGCCAGCCGCAGGTTGTCCCGCAGCGAGCCCACGAAGACGTGGTGCTCCTGGTTGACCAGCGCCACGTGCTCGCGGACCCGCTCCGCCGGCATCCGCGACAGCCGCGCCCCGCCGAGGGTGACCTCGCCGGTCCGTGGCGCGTAGATGCCCGCCAGCAGCCGGCCCAGGGTCGACTTGCCCGCACCCGAGGGGCCGACCAGCGCCATCCGGGTCCCCGGCGGCACGGACATCGACACCCGGTGCAGCACGTCCACGCCCTCCCGGTAGCCGAACCGCACCTCATCGGCGCGGACCGTCCGCCCCCGTGGCGAGAGGGACGCGTCGCCGCCGTCGGGCTCGATCTCGTGGATGCCGACCAGGCGGCCCAACGACACCTGCGCCACCTGGAGCTCGTCGTACCAGCGCAGGATCAGACCGATCGGGTCGACCATCATCTGGGCCAGCAGGGCGCCCGTCGTCAGCTGCCCCACCGACATCCAGCCGCGCAGCACGCAGTATCCGCCGATCATCAGCACGGAGCCGAGGATCGTCACGTAGGTGACGTTGATGACGGGGAAGAGCACGGACCGCAGGAAGAGGGTGTACCGCTCCCAAGCGACCCAGCGACCGATGCGCTCTTCCGACAGAGCCACCCGACGCCGCCCGAGCCGGTGCGCCTCGACGGTGCGGCCGGCGTCCACCGTCTCCGTCAGCGCCGCCGAGACCGCGGCGTAGCCGGCCGCCTCGGATCGGTACGCGGACGGCGCCCGCCGGAAGTACCAGCGACAGCCGAGCACCAGCACGGGCAGCGCCACCAGCGCGGCGAGTGCCAGCGGCGGCGCCGTCACCGCCAGCGCCCCGAACAGCAGCCCCGCCCACACCACACCGACCGAGAGCTGCGGCACGGCCTCCCGCATCGCGTTGGCCAGCCGGTCGATGTCGGTGGTGATCCGCGACAGCAGGTCACCGGTCCCGGCCCGCTCCAACACTCCGGGCGGCAGCGCGACGGAACGCACCAGGAAGTCCTCGCGCAGGTCGGCCAGCATCTCCTCGCCGAGCATCGCCCCGCGCAGCCGGACCATGCGGACGAAGCAGGTCTGGACGGCCAGCGCCAGTGCGAACAGCAGCCCCACGCGTGGCAGGTGGAGTTCGCGGACTCCCGCCGCGAGGTCGTCCACGACCCGCCCCAACAGGTACGGGCCCACCATCGAGGCGATCACCGCGATCGCGTTGACGCCCACCAGCACCGCGAAGGCCCGCCGGTGCCGTCGGAGCAGGCCGCGCACATAGCCCCGTACGGTCGCCGACGTGCCGACGGGCAGCGTCGTGGCCGACTCGGGGGCCGCCGGGTCGTAGAGCGGCGGCGCCACGCCGATCATGCGGACTCCTCGATCTCGGTGAGTTCTTCGTCGAGCCGGCCGGTGATCTCCGCGTCCAGCGTGGACAGGGACAGCCCGTCGAGGCGCTGTTCCTCCTCCGTCTCGCGCGTCACGACCACCCGGTAGCGCGGTTCGTCGCGCAGCAGTTCCCGGTGGGTCGCTGCGGGCAGGGCAACGCCCTCGTGGATGAGGACGACCCGGTCGGCGCGGTCCAGCACCAGCGGTGAGGACGCGAGGACCACCGTCGTACGACCGGCGCGCAGCCCCGCGATGCCGTCCGCGATGCGTGCCTCGGTGTGCGAGTCGACCGCCGAGGTCGGCTCGTCCAACACCAGCACCTCAGGGTCGGTGACCAGCGAGCGGGCCAGCGCGAGCCGTTGGCGCTGACCACCCGAGAGCGACCGGCCGCGCTCGGTGATCCGGGCGTCCATCGGGTCCGTCACCCCCTCGGGCGCGGACTGCGACACGGCTGCCAGTACGTCGCCGCACTGCGCGGCCTCCAGCGCGGCCGCCGGGGTCACCGACCCGGACGCCGGTACGTCGAACAGCTCGCGGAGCGTGCCGGACAGCAGCACCGGATCCTTGTCCTGTACGAGGACCAGTCGGCGCGCCGTGTCCAGCGCGAGCTCGTCCAGCGCCACGCCTCCCAGCAACACCGAGGCGTCGTCGTCGGTGACCGTGGGATGGCCGCCCAGGCGTTCCGCGAGCCGTCCCGCGAGGTCGGGGTCCCCGCACACGACGGCGGTGAACCGGCCCGAGGGGACCAGCAGCCCGGTCCGCGGGTCGTACAGGTCCCCGCCCGGAGCCGGCGCCCGTACGGCGTCCGTCGCCTTCGGCGCCTTCGCTCCCTCGGCGCGGGTCAGCCGCAGCACCCGGGCCGCGCGGGTGGCGGAGGGCCGCGAGAACGAGTAGGCCATGGCGATCTCCTGCACGCTGCGCAACGGGTAGAGCGACAGCGACACCGCGCTGAATACGGCGACGAGTTCGCCGACGACGAGCCGTTCGTCCAGGACCAGCGAAGAGCCGTACCAGACCACAGCGATCAGCAGCACCCCCGGCAGGAACACCTGGACGGCGGAGATCAGCGCCCACATGCGCGCACTGCGCACCGCGGCCGTGCGTACCTCCTGGGAGGCCGCGCGGTACCGGCCGAGGAACAGTTCCTCGCCGCCGATTCCGCGCAGGACGCGCAGGCCGGCCACGGTGTCGGAGGCCAGTTCGGTCGCCTTGCCCGCCTTCTCCCGCTGGACGTCGGCGCGCCGGGTGGCGCGGGGGAGCAGCGGCAGGGAGGAGAGGGCCAGCAGGGGCATCCCGACGGCGACCACGACGCCGAGGGACGGTGCGTACAGGACGAGGGCGACGCAGACGGCGACGAGTGAGGCCGCCGCCGCGAGGAAGCGGGAGACCGCCTCGACGAACCAGCCGATCTTCTCCACGTCGGCCGTGGATACGGCGACGACCTCACCGGCGGCCACCTGGCGGGTCAGGGCCGAGCCGAGGTCGGCGGTCTTGCGGGCGAGCAGTTGCTGCACCCGGGCGGCGGCGGTGATCCAGTTGGTGACGCTGGTCCGGTGCAGCATGGTGTCGCCGAGGGAGATGGCGACACCGAGCAGCGCGATCAGCGCGCCGACGAGGAGCAGCCGCCGTCCGTCGCCGTCCACGGCCGCTTCCACGCCGAGGCCCACCGCGAACGGCAGCCCGGCGATGGCGCAGTGGTGGACCAGCCCCCAGCACAGGCTCTTGGCCTGTCCGCCCAGTTGGGTGCGGCCCAGCCAGAGCAGGAGACGCGGGCCGGAACGGGCGTCGGGCACCCCGGGATCCGGATGCGGGAGATCGCTGATCTGCATGACGCCCCAAGACGGTCGAGTGACTCAAACCACACAAGGTTCGTCTTCCGGACCGGGCCCCCGCAAACGATTTTCTGGCCGCGCCGGCCGTCGGCAGCGAGGTTTGCGGGCGCGGCGGTTGGTGTACGGGCCGCTCAACTGTCCTACCGGGCCCGGTGGAACGGGGAAGCCGTGGTCAGCAGGTGCGCTTCGCCGGGGCGTCGGACAGGGCGTCGAGAAGGCCGCCGAGCACATCGCGCTGCGCGGCGGTCAAGGGCGCCAGGATCTCCTCCGCCGCGGCGGTCCGCGCGTTGCGCAGCCGGCGCAGAGTGGCGCGGCCGGTGTCGGTCAGCTCGATCCGGATGACCCGCCGGTTGGCGGGGTCGGGCGCGCGGCGCACGCAGTCGGCCGACTCAAGCCCGTCGACCAGTGTCGTCACCGCTCGGGGGACGACTTCGAGGCGGGCGGCGAGCTCCGCCATCCGCGGCGGTTCGGCGCTCTGGTAGTGCGAGACCAGCCGGAGCAGCCTTGACTGGGCTGGAGTGATCCCGAGGGGTTCGAGATGACGCTTTTGGATGCGGTGGAGCCGGCGGGTCAGGCGCAGCAGCTGCTCGGCGAGGACGCCGTCGTCGCTGTCGGGCGCGTCGACGCCGTCCGCGCCGGTCACGGTGTTGTCGGAAGCGGTGCTCATGCTGCGGTCCTCATAATGGGAGAGTATCAGGACCAGACTCATTGTGAGTATAGGTAACAATGAGCTATGCTCAGTAGCTCGCGCCAGAAGGAGGCCCATGCGCCCCAAAGAACCCGAATGGACGCCGTCCAAGGAATCCCTCGACCCCAACCGTCCCGACCCTGCGGAGCAGCCCCGACAGCTACGCCGCATCATGGGGCTGTTCCGGCCCTATCGAGGCCGCCTCGCCGTGGTCGGCGGACTCGTCGCCGCCTCCTCGCTGGTCTCCGTCGCCTCGCCGTTCCTGCTCAAGGAAATCCTCGACGTGGCGATCCCGCAGGGGCGGACGGGCCTGCTGAGCCTGTTGGCCCTCGGCATGATCCTCACCGCCGTGGTCACCAGCGTGTTCGGCGTGCTCCAGACCCTGATCTCCACCACCGTCGGCCAGCGCGTCATGCACGACCTGCGCACCGCCGTCTACGCCCAGCTCCAGCGCATGCCGCTGGCCTTCTTCACCCGAACCCGCACCGGTGAGGTCCAGTCCCGCATAGCCAACGACATCGGCGGCATGCAGGCCACCGTCACCTCCACCGCGACGTCCCTCGTCTCCAATCTCACGGCCGTGATCGCCTCCGTCGTCGCGATGCTCGCGCTCGACTGGCGGCTGACGCTGGTCTCGCTCCTGCTGCTGCCCGTCTTCGTGTGGATCAGCCGGCGGGTCGGGCGCGAGCGCAAGAAGATCACCACGCAGCGGCAGAAGCAGATGGCGGCGATGGCCTCCACCGTCACCGAGTCCCTGTCCGTCAGCGGCATCCTGCTCGGTCGGACGATGGGTCGCGCGGACTCCCTGACCCGGTCGTTCTCCGAGGAATCGGAGAAGCTGGTCGGGCTGGAGGTGCGCTCCAGCATGGCCGGGCGCTGGCGCATGTCCACGATCGGGATCGTCATGGCCGCCATGCCCGCGCTCATCTACTGGGCCGCGGGCATAGCCCTCCAGACCGGTGCGCCCTCGCTCTCCGTGGGCACCCTCGTCGCTTTCGTCACCCTCCAGCAGGGCCTGTTCCGGCCCGCGGTGAGCCTTCTGTCGACCGGCGTGCAGATCCAGACCTCGCTCGCGTTGTTCGCCCGGATCTTCGAGTACCTCGACCTGCCGGTGGACATCACCGAACGCGAGGACCCGGTACGGATCGACCGCGCGAAGGGCGAGATCCGGCTGGAGGACGTGCACTTCGCGTACGACGCCAAGAGCGGGCCCACGCTCACCGGCATCGATGTCACCGTCCCCGCCGGCGGCTCCCTCGCGGTGGTCGGCCCCACCGGATCCGGCAAGAGCACCCTCAGCTACCTGGTGCCCCGGCTCTACGACGTCACCGACGGACGGGTCGCCCTCGACGGGATCGACGTCCGCGACCTCGACTTCGACTCGCTGGCCCGGTCCATAGGCGTGGTCTCCCAGGAGACCTACCTCTTCCACGCCTCCGTCGCCGACAATCTGCGCTTCGCCAAGCCGGACGCCACCGACGAGGAGATAGTCGAGGCCGCCCGCGCCGCCCAGATCCACGACCATATCGAGTCCCTTCCCGACGGGTACGACACGCTGGTCGGTGAGCGCGGCTACCGGTTCTCCGGAGGGGAGAAGCAGCGGCTGGCCATCGCCCGCACCATCCTGCGCGACCCGCCGGTCCTGATCCTCGACGAGGCGACCAGCGCGCTGGACACCCGTACGGAGCATGCCGTGCAACGGGCCATCGACAAACTGTCCGCCGGCCGCACCACCATCACCATCGCGCACCGGCTCTCCACCGTGCGCGACGCCGATCAGATCGTCGTCCTGGACGCCGGACGGATAGCCGAGCGCGGTACGCACGAGGAACTCCTCGCGGCCGACGGCCGGTACGCCGCCCTGGTCCGCCGGGACCGGGACGCCGAGTCGGCGCCGCCGCCGGCCGACGCCGAGCAGCCGGCCCGTACGCGCACGGACCGCACGAAGCCGTTGAACGGGAACACCGCCCACGGCGGCCCGGCGGAGGAAACCGTCCCCGCCCCCATGAACGTCTGACGGTATGACCGGCGCACCACCGGAACCGCCACCCGCCACACGGGCCGTCACCCGACGGACGAGCGGGACGGTCACATGCGGGTCACAGGGCGACGGCCCCGGCCAGGGCCGGAGTTCCGCCCGCTTCACGGGCCAGGAGGCGGCGGATCTCGCGGACGGCCGCGCCGCCCGCCCGGTTGGCCCCGATGGTGGAGGCCGAAGGGCCATAGCCGACAAGGTGCACGCGCTCGTCACGGACCGCCCGGGTGCCGTCGAGCCGGATGCCACCGCCCCGTTCCCGCAGACGCAGGGGGGCCAGGTGGTCGATGGCCGCCCGGAAACCGGTGGCCCACAGGATCACGTCGGCGTCCACCCTCCGCCCGCCGTCCCAGGCGACCCCGGTCGGGGTGATGCGCTCGAAGACCGGCCGGCGTTCCAGCACCCCCGAGTCCAGCCCGGCCCGCACGGCGTCGTTCAGCGCCAGTCCGGTCACACTGACCACGCTCCGCGGGGGCAGCCCGCGGCGTACCCGCTCCTCCACCAACGCGACGGCGGCCCGGCCCTCGGCCTCGCCGAAGCGGGAGTCGCGGAACACCGGCGGGCGGCGGGTCACCCACGTGGTCGCCGCCGCCACCTCGGAGATCTCCAGCAGGTGCTGCACCGCCGACGTGCCCCCGCCCACGACCACCACCCGGGCCCCGGCGAAGGCGGCCGGTCCCGGGTAGTCCGCGGTGTGCAGCATCCGACCCCGGAACGTTTCCCGGCCCGGGTAGCGGGGCCAGAACGGCCGGTCCCAGGTGCCGGTGGCGTTGATCAGGGCGCGGGCCGCCCATCGGTCGCCGGACGCCGACTCCACCAGCAGTCGCCCGTCCGAGCCCTCCCGTACCGCCGCGACGTGCACCGGCCGGCGCACGCGCAGCCCGAAGCGCTCCTCGTACGTGGCGAAGTACTCCCCGATGACCTCCGACGACGGCCGCAGCGGGTCGGCGCCGGTCAGCTCCATGCCGGGCAGCGCGTGCATGCCGTGCACCTTGCCGTAGGTGAGGGACGGCCAGCGGAACTGCCAGGCCCCGCCCGGGCGGGGCGCATGGTCCACGAGGACGTGGTCGATGTCCGACCGGGCCAGATGGTAGGCGCCGGACAGGCCGGCCTGCCCCGCGCCGATGACCACCACGTCCACCGTCACCGTGTCCCGCTCCACGAAGTCGTTCACGGTTCTACCAACCCCGGGCCGCCCCGCACTCTTCCCCAAGCCCGACCACGTGGGCGTCGGCCAGGCGATCAGGCCGCGCGGTGCTCCCCGAGCCATTCGTACGCGGTCTCCGCGTCGAATTCGCCCGGCCCGCCGCGGAACAGCAGGCCGGCCGAGGCGAAAGCGGGGTGGCCGGCGGTACCTGCCACGGAAGGGATCGCCAGGCACTCCATGCCCGCCGCCCGGGCGGCCTCCGCCCCCGGCGCCGCGTCCTCGACCACCACGCAGTCGGCGGGGTCCGCGCCGAGCCGGCGCGCCGCCTCCAGGAACACATCGGGGTCCGGCTTGCCGTGCGCGACCTCCTCGGCGGAGACCACGACGCCCAGCATGGCGTCCAGACCGGTCCCGGCCAGCACGGCCTCGATCGCCTCGCGCGAGGAGCCGGACGCCACCGCCATGGGAACGCCGTCGGCGTGCAGCCGCTCCACGAACCTGCGCATCTCGGGGAACGCCTCGGTCCCGGCGCGGGCCGGCTCCGGATGGGCGCCGTTCTGCTCCTCCGGCGGCCGCGCGACCGATGCGCGCAGCCCGGACCGCTTTTTGCGGTTCTCCGGCGTCCTCCGCGTCCCGATGCCGACGAGGGGGGAGTGCTGTTCCCGGGTGAAGTCGGGTACGCCGTGCCGTTCAAGGGTGCGTCGCCCGGACTCGTAGTGGTTCGGCTCGCTGTCCACGAGGGTGCCGTCGAGATCGAATATGACGGAAAGCATCCGTTGTGCCCGTCCTGCCGGTCGTATTCGTGCACGACCATCTTGTCAGGATTTGCGCGCTTCTCTTCCCACTGCCTCGACCAGGGGGAGCAGCCGGTGCGGCACCCGCTCGCGCAGCGCGACCTCGGTCCGGGTGCGGACGACGCCCGGAAGCCGGATGAGCCGCTGGATGACGTCCTCCAGGTGTGCGTTGTCCCGGGCCGCCACCCGCGTCAGCAGATCCCCGCCGCCCGTGATGGAGAACGCCTCGATGATCTCGGGCACCGCCGCGAGGGCGTCGCCCACCTCGTCCAGATGCCCCTGGGTGACTTCGATGTGGACGAAGGCCAGCACCGGGTGGCCGAGCGCGGCGGGGGAGAGGACCGGACCGGTTCCGGTGATCACCCCGGTGCGCTCCAGCCGGTCCAGCCGGGCTTGCAGGGTGCCGCGCGCGACGCCCAGCAGCCGGGCGTACTCGCGCACACTGGTGCGCGGCTGCTCGATCAGCAGGCGCAGGATGCGGGTGTCGAGCTCGTCCACCGCCATGCCGAGACTGTACCAATGGCCGGGACCGCCCCGACGGGCCCGCACGCCCGCGTGCGGGCCGGCGACACCACCCGCGAGCCCGGCGGGAGTCCGTGCGCGCAAAGCGCATCCAAACCCGCCCGGCGCGCGGAATCCTACGGAATGCCGAGCGGAAGCCCGTGCGGAATCCTGAACGGGGGCACGAGAGCCGAGACAACCATGACGGGAGCGCCATGACGGACGCGGAGGCCACCCACTGCCTGGTCACCGGGGCCACCGGCTACATCGGCGGCCGACTGGTACCCGAGCTCCTCGACGCGGGGCACCGGGTCCGCTGCCTGGCCCGGACTCCCGGAAAGCT
This sequence comes from Streptomyces sp. NPDC046557, assembly GCF_040645975.1. NCBI lineage: Bacteria > Bacillati > Actinomycetota > Actinomycetes > Kitasatosporales > Streptomycetaceae > Streptomyces > Streptomyces sp. NPDC046557. The sequence goes on along the minus strand of NZ_JBEYZH010000011.1, from coordinate 15,048 downwards.
GCGCGACCACCCCTGGGCCGGACGCACCGAGGTCGTGCGCGGCGACGTCACCGACCCGGCGTCGGTCGCCGAGGCGATGCGCGGTATCGACGTCGCCTACTACCTCGTGCACGCCCTCGGCTCCGGCTCCGGCTTCGAGGACCGCGACCGCGAGGCCGCGCGCGTGTTCGCGGAGCAGGCCCGGGCGGCCGGTGTCCGGCGCATCGTCTACCTCGGCGGGCTCACGCCGGAGGGGATCGCGCCGCGCGAACTCTCCCCGCACCTGCGCTCCCGCGCCGAGGTCGGCGAGATCTTCCTCGACTCCGCCGTCCCGGCCACCGTCCTGCGCGCCGCCGTCATCATCGGTTCCGGGTCCGCCTCCTTCGAAATGCTGCGCTACCTCACCGAGCGGCTGCCCGTCATGGTCACGCCCAGCTGGGTCGGTACGCGCTGCCAGCCCATCGCGGTCCGCGACGTGCTGCGCTACCTCGTCGGCAGCGCCGGCATGCAGTCCGAGGTCAACCGGGCCTTCGACATCGGCGGCCCGGACGTGGTCACCTACGAGGACATGATGCGCCGCTACGCGGAGGTCGCGGAGCTCCCCAAACGGCTCATCCTGCGGGTCCCGATGCTCACCCCCGGTCTCTCCAGCCACTGGATCGGCCTGGTCACCCCCGTCCCGAGTGCGTTGGCGAGGCCGCTCGCCGAGTCCCTCCGGCACGAGGTGGTCTGCCACGAGCACGACATCGCCGCCTACGTCCCCGACCCGCCCGGCGCCCCGCTGCCCTTCGACCGGGCCCTGGTCCTCGCCCTCCAGCGGATTCGCGAGGCCAAGGTGACCACCCGCTGGTCCTCCGCCGGCGTCCCCGGCGCCCCCAGCGACCCGCTGCCCACCGACCCCGACTGGGCCGGCGGCAGCCTCTACACGGACCGGCGGGAGCTGCCCGTCGACGCGTCCCCCGCCGCGCTGTGGCGGGTGGTCGAGGGCATCGGCGGCGACAACGGCTGGTACTCCTTCCCGCTCGCCTGGGCGGTGCGGGGCCGGCTCGACCGGCTCGTCGGCGGCGTCGGCATCCGGCGCGGACGCCGGGACGCGGCCACGCTGCGGGTGGGCGACAGCCTGGACTTCTGGCGGGTGGAGGAGATCGAGCCGGGAGCCCTGCTGCGGCTGCGCGCCGAGATGCGGCTGCCGGGCCTGGCCTGGCTGGAGCTGCGCGCCGACCCCGATCCGGCGGACCGCCGGCGCTCCCGCTTCGACCAGCGCGCCCTGTTCCACCCGCACGGGCTGCTCGGCCACTTGTACTGGTGGAGCGTCTCGCCCTTCCACGCCGTGGTGTTCGGTGGGATGGCGCGCAACATCGCCAAAGCCGCCGAACGGCTGGAACGCGAGCTGCCCGGGGGCGCATCCGTTCCGCCGTCCGCCGCCGAAGCACCCGGCGCAAGCAGCACCTCACAGCCTTGACCCGGAGCGAGAGCCCATGAACGTCGCGGTGGTCCTCTACACCTCAGACCTGCGCGTGCACGACCATCCGCCGCTGCGTGCCGCGCTGTCCTCATGCGACCAAGTGGTTCCGCTCTTCGTCCGCGACCGGGCCATCGAGGAATCCGGGTTCGCGGCGCCCAACCGCCGCGCCTTCCTGGCCGACTGCCTCGCCGGGCTGGACGACGCACTGCGCGAACGCGGTGGCCGCCTGGTGATCCGTTCCGGTGACGCCGTCCCCGAAGTGCTGGCCCTCGTACGGGAGGCGGACGCCGACGAGGTGCACATGGCGGCCGGGGTGAGCGCGTACGCCCATGCCCGGGAGGAACGGCTGCGCGCCGCCCTGGAGGCGGAAGGCCGTCGCCTGTACGTGCACGACATGGTGGTGACGGCCGTGGCACCCGGCGCCCTGCGGCCCGCCGCCTCCGACCACTTCGCCGTCTTCACCCCCTACCTGCGCCGCTGGACGGAACTGCCCCCGCGTGCCGTCACCGCGGCCCCGCGGGCGCTCCGGGTCCCCTGCTCCCTGCGGTCGGATCCGGTGCCCGAACGCGCGGCCGTCACCGGGGTCTCCCCGGGGCTGGCGCGCGGCGGCGAGCGCGAGGGCCGCCGGCTGCTGCACGCGTGGCTGCGCGCCGGCGTCGACGGCTACCACGACGCCCACGACGACCTGGCCGGCGACGCCACCTCCCGGCTCTCTCCCCACCTGCACTTCGGCACCGTCTCGGCCGCCGAGGCCGTCCACCGTGCCCGGGCCGTCAAGGGCCCCGGCGCCGAGGCGTTCGTCCGGCAGCTGTGCTGGCGCGACTTCCACCACCAGGTGCTCGCCGCCCGCCCCGACGCGGCCCAACGCGACTACCGGGGGCGCCAAGACCACTGGCGCAGCGGCGGCGACGCGCACGAGGAGATCCGGGCCTGGAAGGAGGGCCGCACGGGCTACCCCGTCGTCGACGCGGCCATGCGCCAGCTGCGCCACGAGGGCTGGATGCACAACCGGGGCCGGCTGCTGGCCGCGAGCTTCCTCGCCAAGACGCTGTACGTCGACTGGCGGATCGGTGCGCGCCACTTCCTGGACCTCTTGGTGGACGGGGACCTGGCCAACAACCAACTGAACTGGCAGTGGGTCGCCGGCACGGGCGCCGACACCCGGCCCAACCGGGTGCTCAACCCGGTCCGTCAAGGCGTGCGCTACGACCCCGACGGCGCCTATGTCCACCGGTGGGTGCCGGAACTCGCGGGGCTGCCCGCGCCCCGGGTGCACGAACCGTGGCGGCTGCCGGCGGCGGAGCGGGCCCGGTACGACTACCCGGAGCCGGTGGTGGAACTCGCCGACGGGCTCGCGCGTTTCCGGCAGGGGCGGGGGAGCGCGTGAGCCGCTCCCGGTGCTCCCGCGCCCGGTGGTGAGCGGGTGGACCCCGTGCCGCCCCGCCACCCCGCGCAGCGTCCGCACGACGGCGTGCCGTCCCACGACCCCGTGCCGCCCGGTGCCCCCGAGGAACCCCCGGGGCCGCCGCTGCCCGCCGCCGCGCTGAGCACCGGCGCGGTCGCCCGGCGCCTGGGGGTCTCGCCGACCACGCTCCGGTCCTGGGAGCGCCGTTACGCCATCGGCCCCGCCCGCCGCGAGAGCGGTCGGCACCGCCGATGGACCCCCGCCGACATCGCCCGCCTGGAGTTGATGTGCCGGTTCACGGCGCAGGGCGTGCCCCCGTCCGAGGCCGCCAGGGCCGCGCTCGACGCAGCCGCCGGCGGCTCCGGGGTGGTCCGCCCGGTGACCGTGACGCCGGGCGGGCCCACCGCCCTTCCGCTGGGGGAGGTGCGGGCGGAGTGCAGAGGGCTCGCACGGGCCGCCGTACGACTGGACGCGCCGGCGGTGGAGCACCTGCTGGACACCGCGTTGGCGCAGCTGGGTCCGGTCATGGCGTGGGAGGAGGTGATCGCGCCGACCCTGCACGCCGTGGGCCGCAAGTGGGCCTCGGCGGGGGAACGTTACGTCGAGGTGGAGCACCTGCTGTCCTGGCACGTCTCCGGCGCCCTGCGTCGCCCGCGGCCCGCACCCCGACGGTACGAGGCGCCTCCCGTGCTCCTGGCCTGCGCCCCCGGGGAACAACACAGCCTGCCCATCGAGGCGTTGGCCGCCGCCCTCGGGGAGCGGGGCCTGCCGGTCCTGATGTTAGGGCCGGCCCTGCCCGCCGAGGCGTTGCGCGAGGCCGTGCGCCGTACGGGCCCGCGTGCCGCCGTCCTCTGGGCCCAGTCGGGTACGACCGCGGAGCACGCCCTGGCCCGCGCGGTCGCCGGTATCGCATGGGGGCCGCACGGCGCCCGGGGGCACTCGGCGCTGTTGCTGGCGGGGCCGGGCTGGGGCGCGGCAACCTCGGGCCCGCGCCTCGAGCGGCTGTTCGGCCTGCGCTCGGGCCTCGCGGTCATCGAGCGGCTCGTGTCGGCGCCGGATCCCCGAGCGAGTGGCGCAGGACCAGCAGCGCCCGGCGCATGTGGCTCTTGACGGTGCCCAGCGGCAGCCCGGTCCGGGCCGCGATCTGGGACTGGGTCAGGTCGTCGTAGAACGCCAGCCACAGCACGCGTCGCTGGGCCGCGGGCAGTCGGGCCAGTTCACCGAACACCAGCATGCGGTCGAGGGCCTGTTCGGGCTCCGGCTGCGCGTGGGCGGCGGGGGACCGGACGTGTTCGTGCAGCGCGTGGGCGGCCGCCGCGGTGACCCGGGACCGCCGCGTCCGGGCCTCCAGCGCGTCGGCCACCTTGTGGCGGGTGATTCCCGTGAGCCACGCGCCGAGGCCGCCCGGACCGGGGCGGTACTGCCGTCGGCAGCACCAGGCGGCGAGGAACACCTGCTGGGTGACGTCCTCGGCCTCGCGTTCGTCCCCCAGGGCGCGGCGGGCGAGGGAGTGCACCAGGGGCCGCCAGCGACGGTAGGCGGCCTCCACGCAGTGCTCGTCACCTGCCGCGAAGCCGGCCGCCAAGCGTGCCTCCTGGGACGGGCCGCCGCCGGCGGTGCGCCCCGCCCGCGCCGGCTCGCGGATCAGGTCATTCATGGGTCCGAGCGTGGCCAGCGGTGACGGCCGGGCCAAGTCGCACCGTTTCCGCATCGAATCCGCGATCCGTGGCGTACATGACACGCTCGGGTCATCCCATCGGCGCGACGGACCGTCTAGGGTCCAAGGATGAGCGACTTGTTGCTGGTGAGACACGGTGAGACGGCCTGGAGCGCCACCGGACGGCACACCGGCCTGACCGACGTCCCGCTGACCGCGCACGGCGTCGAGGAAGCCATCTCCCTCGCCCCGTTCTTCCGCGACCGCCACCCCGCCCTGGTGTTGACCAGCCCGCTGCGCCGGGCGGTGGCCACCGCGGAACTCGCCGGGCTCTCGGGCGGAGTCACCGACCCCGACCTGCACGAGTGGGACTACGGCGGTTACGAGGGCATCACCACGGCCGAGATCCGGCGGACCCGGCCCGACTGGTCGCTGTGGACCGACGGCGTCCCGCCGGGCGACGCGGAACACCCCGGGGAGAACGCCCAGCAGGTCGGCGTGCGCGCCGACCGCGCGCTGGCCCGCGTGGACAAGGTCCTGCGCGAGGACCGGGGCGACGCCGTCGTCGTCGCCCACGGCCACTTCCTGCGCGTCCTGACGGCGCGCTACCTCGGCCTGGCCCCGCAGGACGGACGCCTGTTCCTGCTGCGCACCGGCACGGTCGGCGTCCTGTCCACGGAACACGGCCTGCCCGTGGTTGCCGGTTGGAACACCCGCCCCTGAGCCCCGCCCCTGAGCCCCGCTCTGCCGCCCGCTCCGGGCGCCGTTCCGCCTCGCGCACCACCCCCGTGTGCCGGAGCATGCGTATATGGCGCAGGACGGTACGGGCGGCGACGGTGACCGGCGGCGCGGCGGCGATGACGACCGGCGGACCGCGGAGGCCGACGCGGGGCTCAAGGCCGACGCGATCGGTTTCCTCGACGCACTCGTCATCGGCCTGAACTCCACCTCGCCCGCCTACTCGCTGGCCGCGGTCATCGGCCCGATCGTCGCGGTGGCCGGCATCTACGCGCCGGGCGTGATGCTGGCGTCGTTCGTACCGATGCTGCTGATCGCCGCCGCCTTCTACTACCTCAACAAGGTCGACCAGGACTGCGGGACGACCTTCTCCTGGGTGACGCGGGCGATGGGTCCCTGGGCGGGCTGGTTCGGCGGCTGGGCGATCACCATGACCGGCGTCCTCGTCATCGGCTCGCTCGCCGACGTCGCGGTGCGCTTCGGACTGCTCGCCGCCGGCCTCGACGGCCTCGCCGCGAACGAGGCGGTCCGTCAGACGCTCGCCGTCGTCGTCATCCTCGCCATGACCGCAGTCTGCGTCATCGGCACCGAGATGTCCGCCCGGGTCCAGGACGTGCTGATCCTGGCCCAGGTGGTGTTCCTCCTGGTCTTCGCGGTGGTAGCCATCTACCGCGTCTACGCCGGCACCAGCGGCCTCGGCGCGGTCAGACCGTCCGTCGATTGGCTCAACCCCTTCGGAGCGGGTGGCGCGGCGCTCACCGGCGGACTGCTCCTCGGCGTGTTCATCTACTGGGGCTGGGAGTCCGCCGTCAACCTGACCGAGGAGGTGGAGGACTCCGCCACCGCGCCCGGCAAGGCGGGCATCTGGTCGACCGTCGTGCTGTTGGTGACCTACCTGGCCGTCGGCTACGCCGTCGTCGCCTACGCCGGAACCGGCTTCCTGGCGCGGAACGCGGGCCAGGAGGAAGCCGTCTTCGCCCTGCTCGCCCGCGACGTGATGGGCGGCTGGGACTGGATGGTGCTCCTCGCGGTCTGCACCTCCGCGCTCGCCTCCACCCAGACCACGATCATCCCCGCCTCCCGCACCGCCCTGTCGATGGCCCGCCGGCACGCGCTCCCGCCGTCACTGTCCCGCATCCACCCCCGCTTCCGGACTCCGGACGTGAGCACGTGGTGGGTGGCCGGCATCGCCATCGGTTGGTACCTCGTCGTCAACCAGATCAGCGAGAACGCGCTCCTCGACTCGTTGACCGCGCTCTCGCTGCTCATCGCCTTCTACTACGCGCTCACCGGGCTGGCCTGCGCCGTCTACTACCGGCGCCACCTGCTGGAGAGCTGGCACAACTTCCTGCTCATCGGGCTCGGCCCGGTCGTCGGCGCGGGACTGCTGACCTGGCTGCTGGTGGAATCCGTGGAAGACATGTCGGACCCGGAGAGCTCGGCCGGGGGCGTCTCCTGGCTGGGTATCAGCCCGCCGCTGCTCATCGGCATCTGCATCGCCGTCGTCGGCGTGCTGGTCATGTGCTTCTGGCGGCTCCGGGACGCGCGGTTCTGGCAGGAGCGGCGCGGGGTGGCCGACCCGGCGCTCGTTCCGGGCCGGCACCGGACGTCGCCCTGAGGGCGGCATGTGAGGCGTGAGGCCTGTCAGGAAGGGAGGAGTGCACGATGTCCGTGGTCCTGGGGTACGACGAATCGCCCGGCGCGGAACGGGCCCTGCGGGTCGCCCTGGAGGTCGCCGCCGCCTTCGGCGAGCCCCTCGTCCTCGTCTTCGGCGCGGCCGCGCCGGGCGGCGCCGGGGAGGAGTACCGGGCCCACCGGGAGGCCGTCCGACAGGCGGGCCGCAGCGCGCTCGCCCACGCCGTCGCGGCCGCGGACGAGGCGGGCGTCCCCTCGACGGTCGAGGTGGCCGACGAGAAGCCCGCGCAGGCCCTCCTGGACGCGGCCGGGCGCCACCGGGCGCGGGTGATCATCGTCGGCACCTGGGGCGACAGCCCCATCCGCGGCGCCCTCCTCGGCTCGACGCCGCACAAGCTGCTGCACCTGTCGCCGGTACCCGTGTTGTGCGTGCCGACCGAGGAACCGGCCTGACCCGGGAGTTGCCCGTGGACGAGGGCCCTACTCGTAGATGTGCTCGGCGTACCGCGGGCCGTAGTCGGGCGGCGGGCACGGGGGACGGGGGACGGGGCGGGGGACCGGGAAGGCGGTTCGGTCACTCGGCGATTTCCGTGCGCTCCCACCACTCGTAGACGGGAACCCGCCCCTGCGGGGCGTCCCGGAAGCGGGCCGTGGCCTTGAAGTGCTCGTATCCGCCCCGGTGCGCCACCTTCACGTCCTCGCCCGGTGCGGGGGCCGGGACCAGACGCTCCGGAAGGTCGTCCGGGCCGCCCTCGAGGGCCGCTGTGGTCGCCATGGTCGTCATGGGACCAGTCTCGCCACCCACTGGGCCCGGCGCACCTCGGCGGGCCGCTCCCGGCCCCGGCGGGCAGAATTGAAGAGGCCGCCCGAGCCCGCCGCGCGGGCGCCGGACAGCCAGCTCGCGCTCGGCGCGCGGAAGGGGGCGGCGATGCCACCGGACCGGCAAGGGGACGGCGAGGAGAACCCCGGCCCCGTACGGGCCGCCGAGGACCGCGGCCCCCTGCGGTCGGAGCCGGGCTCGCTGCTGGAGCACGTGCCGGTCGCCGTCCTCGGCTTCGACGACGAGGACCGGGTCTGCTACTGGGGTCCCGGCGCGCGCAGCCTCTTCGGCCACGAGGCCGCCGCCGTCCTGGCCCGCCCCGCGGCGATGCTCTTCCCCGGCCGCGACCCGGGCGCCGCCGCGCGGCTCTCCGAGCGCGCCCGAACCCTCGGCTACTGGCGCGTGCGGCTGCCCGCGCTCCACCGGGACGGAACGGTCTTCGACTGCGGCTTCCGCGTCTTCCCGCTCACCGGCAGCACCGGCCGCTCCGTGGTGATGGGCCTGGCGAGCAGAAGCGTCGAGCTGGACCGCGTCAAGACCAACCTGGCCTTCCTCGACGCGCTCTTCGAGACCTGCCCGATCGGCCTGGTCATGCTGGACGAGGAGCTGCGGTACGTCCACCTCAACCAGGCCCTCGCCGACATGGACGGCATGCCCCTGGACGAGCACCTCGGCCGCCGTATGACGGACATCATGATCACCTCCGACGGCGGGGAGTACCAGCGCCTCCTGAAGGCCGTCGCGCAGGAGGGCCGGACCGTGGTGGACACCCTCGTCGGGCTGCGCACCCGGGGCCACCCCGACCGCGACCAGGTGCGGTCCGTGAGCCTGTTCCCGCTCAGCGGCGCGGTGGGCACCCGACGCGGCGTCGGCGGCCTCCTGGTGGACGTCACCGACCGGGAAAGGGCCATCATGGAGGTCACCGCGGCCCGGCAGCGGCTCGCGCTCCTGGACCGCGCCGCCGCCGGCATCGGCACCACCCTCGACCTCAACGTCACCGCGCGCGAGCTGGTCGAGGCGGTGGTCCCGGAGTTCTGCGACGCCTGCGTGGTGGAACTGGTGCAGTGGATGTACGAGCCGGAGATCTTCGACCCCCGGCTGCCGCTCGTCACCCGCCGGATCGCGCAGGGCACCACCCTCCCGCCGCCCGCCGACGAGCTGCTGGGCGGCCTGGAGCGGGTCACGTACCCGCCGGGCTCCAGCATCCACGCCATGCTCGACACCGGCCGCCCCCTCTCGGTCCCGGTGAACGACGACTTCGTGGCCAGGACCGTCACGCACCGGGAGCGGGCCCGGCTGCTCCTGGAGAGCGGCCTGGCATGCATCCTCATCGCCCCCCTGATCGCACGCGGCACCGTCCAGGGCATCACCATGTTCGGGCGCTCCGCGGCCCGTCCGGCCTTCTCCGAATCCGACCTCGCCCTGGCGTCCGAGTTGGCCTCGCGTGCCGCCCTGTGCCTGGACAACGCCCGCCTCTACGGCCGCGTCCAGGACATCGCGCTCACCCTCCAGCGCGCCCTGCTGCCCAGCGCCCCCGTCGCCGGCCCGCACGCCGACATCGCCCACCGCTACCTCCCCGGCAGCCGGGTCACCGAGGTCGGCGGGGACTGGTACGACGTCATCCGGCTGCCCGGCGACGAGCTGGCCCTGCTCGTCGGGGACGTGATGGGCCACGGCGTCCCGGCCGCCGCGGCGATGGGCCGGCTCCGCATCACGGCCAAGGCGCTCGCCGGGCACACCCCCGACCCCGAGGCGCTGCTCGCGGAACTCGACGCCTGCGCCCAAGAGGCCGGCATCGAACTGGCGACGTGCCTCTACATCCGCTACGACCCCCACACCGGCCACGCCCGCGTCGCCAGCGCCGGGCACCCCCCGCCCCTGCTGCGCCACCCCGACGGCACCGTGGAGCGGATCGGCGACGTGCTGGGCGTCCCCCTCGGGGTGGGCGGCGTGCCGTTCCGCTCGACCGTGACGCTGATCCCCGAAGGCGCCGTCGTGGCCCTCTACACCGACGGGCTCGTCGAAGCCCGCGACCAGGACATCGACGCGGGCATCGACGCCCTGCGCGACCAACTGCGCGCCCCGGTGGACTGCCTGGAGGAGACGGTGGACCGCATCCTGGCCCGCCTGCTGCCCGCCACCCCGACCGACGACACCGTCCTCGTCCTCGCCAGGCTCCGCCGCGCGCCCCGCACGGGGCCACAATGAGAAGGGAGATCTTCCCGCGGGTGCCGGAAAGGCGAAGCCGATGACGTACGCAGCCGTCAGCGCACTGAGCCACGCCGGACTGCTGCGCGAGCACAACGAGGACAGCCTGGTCATCGGGCCGTGGACGCTGTGCGCCACCGAGACCCGCAACCCGCAGCTGTTGGTGTTCCCCCTCGGCTCGCCGCTCGTCATCGCGGTCGCCGACGGCATCGGCGGACAGGCGGCCGGCGAGGTCGCCAGCGCGCTCGTCGTCCGGCGGCTCGCGGAGCTCGGGCCGTCGCTGGACGGCGAGGACGCCCTGCGGGAGGCCCTGGACCTGTGCAACCGCGCGGTGTACGACGCCGCCGAACGGGAGCCGGAGCTGACCGGCATGGGCACCACCGTCGCCGGTACCGTCGTCCTGCCGGAGTCCGTGCTGACCTTCAACGTCGGCGACAGCAGGGTGCTCGACGCCTCCGACGGGGCGCTGCGCCAAGTGAGCGTCGACGACAGCCCACCGCTCCCGCCGGGCCGCCGCACGACCCCCCTCATCACCCAGGCACTCGGCGGCGCCCGCGCTTTCCACGCCGTCACCCCACACGTCCGCACCTCCCCGCTCGCCGTCGGCAGCCGGTACCTGATCTGTACGGACGGGCTCACCGACCCCGTGCGCGAAGACGTCCTCCACGGGCTGCTGCGAGAGCACGACGACGGCCGCGCCGCCTTCGAGCTGTGGAAGGCCGCCATCGACGCGGGCGGACCGGACAACATCACCCTGGCCCTGGTGCGCATCGGCGAGGCGTGACACGCCCTGGTCGTACCGCCCTGGTCCGTTGGCATCCGATGGCCGACTCCACGTTCGGTTCGCTGTGCCAATGGCCCAGTCTGGCGAGCCGGGCTTGAGCCAGTGGGCCCCCGGATGGTTATCTGTGTCGTATCCATGTACTTACGGCGCCACGCAGCGCCGGACGGCAACGAGGCCGCTCCGGACCGTGGCGCCTTCGCCGTGCCCGTACGCCGCCCACCACCCCCGGGCGGTCACGGGCCCGGCGCGCACCATCGCGAGGGGGGCGGCACACCGCCGTGAAGAGGATGTTCGTGGCTCCGGACCCGGGGCTGATGAGACTCAGGAACTCGCTGCGCGCCGTCGTCGGCGTGGGGCTCGCCGTCGCCGCCGCCCAGGTCGTGGGTCTCTCCGTGACCGCCTCCATCGCCGGGGGACTGGCCGCCCTGCTGGCGCTCTTCACCGTGCTCGACGCGAGCGTGCGCGCCCAGCGGGTGACCACCGCCCTGCTGCCCGTCGCCGGCTTCCCGGTCCTCGCCTTGGCCACCGCCCTGCACGGCCTGCCGCTCGCCCGCGACCTCGCCTTCCTCGCCGTCGTCTTCGCCGGTGTCCACGCACGCCGCTGGGGGCCGCGCGGCCACGCCCTCGGCATCTTCGCGTTCATGAACTTCTTCATCACGCAGTTCCTGCACGCGGTGCCCGCGCAACTGCCGGAACTGTTCGCCGCCGTCGGGCTGGCCCTGCTCGCGGCCGGCGCCGCCCGGTTCGTGCTCTGGCCCATCGAGCGCCGTACCCCACCCCCCGCCGCCCCGCCCGGTCTGCCCGGCACCGGGCTGGCCCGACCCACCACCCGGCAGGCCTTCCAGGCCACGGCCGCCTGCGCCTTCGCGCTCGGCATCGGGCAGGCCCTCTCCGAGGACCGCTGGTACTGGGCCGTGGGCACCGCCTGGTGGATCTTCGTGAACACCGCCTCGCGGGGCGAGACCCTCGTCCGCGGCTTCCGCCGGGTCGTGGGCACCGTCACCGGGATCGCCGCCGGACTGCTGGTCGCCGTACCGCTGCACGGCGCGCCGGCGCCGACCGCCGCGCTGGTCGCCGTATGCGTCTTCGGGATCTTCTACACCGCCGCGCCGTCGTACTCGTGGATGATGTTCTTCGTCACCGTGATGGCCGGTCTGCTCTACGGTCTCCTCGGCGTGCTGCATCCCGGCCTGCTCCTGCTGCGCTTCCAGGAGACCGCCATCGGCGCCCTGGGCGCCGCCCTCGCGGTGGTGCTGGTACTGCCCGTGACCACGCACGCCGCCAACGACGCCTGGATCCAGCGCGCGCTGCACTGCGTACGGGCCTGCACGGCGGCCTCCCTCGACCGCCTCGCCGGCCACCCCGACGCGGACCCGGCCCCGCACGCCGCCGAACTCGAACTGCTCCTGGGCCGCGTCCGGATGGCGCTCGGCCCCCTGGTGCACCCGCTGAGTCCGCTGCGCGCCCGCAAGGCCCGCGCGCGGCAGGTCCTGGAGCTGCTCGACGCGTGTGCGCGCGAGGTACGGGGCCTGGTGGCGGTCGCCGCCGACCCGCAGGCATCGCACGACGCCCGGCTCGCCGCCGCTTGTTGGCGGGTCGAGGCGGCGGTGGAGGCGCTGACCGCCCCGCGGGACGGCGTCCGCCCCGCGGTTTCGGCCATGGGGTCCCGGCCCTATCCGGCCGAGCCCGTCCTCGCGCACCTGCACGGTCTGGAGCACGCCCTCCTGGCGCTGCACGTTCCGCTGCGGACACATCCGCGGGCTCCGCTCGTGGTCAGCGCCTGATGGCCGGCCACTAGGGTGCCGAACAGGCGGGCATTCTACGGCGCCTGAGGACGCCTTCCCCGGCGGTCTCGCGTAGATCACCCGGAGGAGTGTTCCGGCCGTCGTCCACCCACGCCGCTGACCTGCCCCGTGTACAACGGGTGAGGTTCACCGCACATTCATTCGGCATGTCCGGGGTGGATCTGAACGGACAGGGGGTAACGGCCCGGAATGGAAATTCTTGAAGAGCGCTCGGGCACCGCTCAGGTGTGGGAGGCCGCCGAGGAGTTCATCCGGCTCTTCCACCGGGAGAACCCGGAAGCCGGAGATCCGAAGGCCCGACTGGCCGCCGTGCGCGCCGAACTCGCCGGGACGGGGACCTACCGCCACACTCCGGCCGAGCTCGTCCACGGTGCCCGGGTGGCCTGGCGCAACAGCAACCGCTGCATAGGCAGGCTCTACTGGAACTCGCTGCGGGTGCGCGACCGCCGCGAACTCACCGACGCCGACGCCATCGCAGAGGAGTGCTTCGCGCACCTGAGGGAGGCCACCAACGGCGGCCGCGTGCGGCCCACCATCACGGTCTTCGCCCCCGACGCCCCCGACCGCCCCGGTCCGCTCATCTGGAGCGAGCAGCTCATCCGCTACGCCGGGTACGGCGACCACCCCTCCATAACCGTCGGCGACGCCCGCAACGCCCCGCTGACCAGGGCCCTGCTCGACCTCGGCTGGTCGGGCGGTCCCGGCACCCCCTTCGACCTCCTGCCGCTCGTCGTCCAGGGCGTCGACGACAAGCCCCGCTGGTTCGAGACCCCGGCCGATGCCGTGCTGGAAGTGCCGATCCGCCACCCCGACGGCCCCGACCACTGGCACGACTGGGGGCTGCGCTGGCACGCAGTCCCCGCCATCTCCAACATGTGCCTGGAGATCGGCGGCATCCACTACCCGGCCGCGCCGTTCAACGGCTGGTACATGGGCACCGAGATCGGCGCCCGCAACCTCGCCGACACCGACCGCTACAACCTCCTCCCCGCCGTTGCCCGCAGGATGGGCCTCGACACCTCCAGCGACCGCTCGCTCTGGAAGGACAGGGCGCTGGTGGAGCTGAACCGGGCGGTCCTGCACTCCTTCGACGGGGCCGGGGTGAGCATCTCCGACCACCACACCGAGTCCCGGCGGTTCCTCTCGCACCTGGAGCGCGAGGAGCGCAAGGGCCGTGCGGTGGGCGCCGACTGGTCCTGGATCGTCCCGCCGATCTCCGGGGCGGCGACCCCGGTCTTCCACCGCACGTACGAGGACCGGCCGAGCGCCACCGCGTACGTCCACCACGCCGGGGCCCACGAACGGGCCAAGGGACGGGACTTGGTCTAGACCTTCTGTTACCGTCGTTTTCGACCGGATCCGGGACGGCGGGATGAGGCACCTGTGGATGGCGCGCGCAGCACGGACCAGAGCGGCGGACACCGGGCCTACATCGGCTCGTTCACCTCGGGGGGCGGCCGCGGCATCACCACCGCGGCCGTGGATCCGGCCACCGGGGCGCTGACGCCCCTGGCGGTGACCGAGACGGCCGAGAACCCTTCCTGCCTCACCCTCGACCGGCACGCCGGCGTGTTGTACGCGGTGAGCGAGGCCGAGGACGGCGGGGTCGCCGCCTACCGCACCGGGGCCGACGGGCTGACCGCCCTCGGGCCGCTCGTCCCGGTCGGCGCCTCGGGGCCCACCCACCTCAGTCTGGCGGGGCGGCGACTGCTGACCGCCAACTACACCTCGGGCAGCGTCAGCAGCCTCCCGCTCGACCCGGACGGCGTCCCCTGCGGTCCCCCGGCCGTCCTGGCCCACCAGGGCGCGGGGCCGCACCCGGAACGCCAGCAGGGACCGCACGCCCACCAGGTGCTGGCCGCCCCGGGCGGCCGTTGGGTCCTCGGCGTGGACCTCGGGACCGACTCCGTACGGGTCTGCGTCCTCGATCCGGCCGACGGCCGACCGCGCCTTCACCGGGAGACCGCGCTGCGGACCGGCTCCGGCCCGCGCCACCTCGCCTTCCACCCGGACGGGGAGACGGTCTACGTCCTGCACGAGCTGGAGCCGCTGTTGACCGTCTGCCGCTGGGACGCGGGGGAGGGGCGGCTGGAACCGGCCGACGAGGTCGCGGTGCTCGCCGAGGAGGCCCCGGCGGACACCCGGCCCTACCCCTCGGTCGTCGCCGTCTCGCCCGACGGGCGGTTCGCGTGGGCCGCCGTACGGGGTGTCGACACCATCACCGCCTTCTCCCTCGCCGACGGGCCCGCCAAGCCCCGGCTCACCGCGAGCGTGGGCTGCGGCGGCGTCTGGCCGCGCGACCTCGTCGTGGACCCCTCGGGACGCAGGCTGTACGTGGCCAACGAATGGTCCGGCGACGTCACCTGGTTCGACCTGGACGCTGTGACCGGCGAGCCACGCCGGGCGGGCTCCGTCGAGGTGCCGGCCGCCGCCTGCGTGGTCTTCGGGCCGTAGGCCGCAACGCACGAGGGGCCGCGCACCGGTGATCACCGGTGCCTACGCGCACTTCCAGTACAACACCGGCCGGGTGCCGCGGCTGCTCGCGAAGGCCG